>CAKQQY010000021.1 GCA_934271245.1 uncultured Clostridia bacterium
AAGAAACAAGAAAATAAATCTTGACATAAAAAATAAAAAAAACTTCATAAAAAAAATAACCTCTCATATATTAGTTTTGTAATCTGTGGGAGGTTTTTTTATGGAAAAATACGACATTTATAAAGATATTTCGCGCCGTACGGAAGGGGATATCTATATCGGGGTGGTGGGTCCCGTAAGAACGGGTAAATCTACTTTTATAAGTAAGTTTATGGAAAAAGCGATAATGCCAAACATAAGCAATAAACTTCAAAAGCAAATCGCAACCGACGAAATGCCGCAGTCGGCGGAAGGGAAAACGGTTATGACGACGCAGCCGAAGTTTATACCCGCGAATGCCGTAAAAGTACAATTTAAAAATAAAACGAGCGCGAACGTAAGACTTGTGGATTGCGTCGGATATATGGTCGACGGTGCAAACGGACATTTAGAAGACGGAAAACCGCGTTTGGTCAGAACTCCTTGGAGCGACGAAGACATTCCTTTCGAAAAGGCTGCGGAAATCGGTACGCGAAAAGTAATAAAAGAATATTCTACGATAGGGATAGTCGTAACTACCGACGGCAGTTTTACGGAAATTCCCCGTGAAAATTATCGTAAATGCGAAGAACGCATAGTCGATGAGTTAAAAGAGTTAAATAAACCTTTTGTCGTGGTGTTAAACTGTAAAAATCCGTCCGCAGACGAATCCGTTTCGCTTTGCAAAGAAATGGAAGAAACTTACGGCGTACCGGTAATACCGCTTAACGCTCTTGAAATCGACGAAAAAGCAATCGGCGACGTTATGGAAAGATTGCTTTATCAATTCCCGATGCTCGGAATCAACGTTAATATTCCGAGATGGCTTTGCGCGTTGCCTTCGGATAGTCCCGTTATAAAAGAAATTCTGGACGAGGTGAAAAATTCCACCGAAAATATAAGCAAAATGTGCGATTATCCCGAATTAAACGGACTTTTTTCCGAAAGCGATAAGTATGAACCGATTACATTATCGGAAATTAAACTCGATAAAGGAACTGTGGAATGCGAAATCAAAGCGAAAGACGGATTATTCTATAAAGTATTATCCGAAGAAACGGGCGACGTGATAAACGACGACTACGAACTTATAAGTTTTATAAAAACGTTTTCTACGGAAAAGAGAAAGTATGAAAAGGTTAAAGACGCGTTAAAGCAGGCGGAAGACACAGGGTATGGCGTCGTTATGCCGACGGTCGAAGATATGAATCTCGAAGACCCGTTGCTTGTTAAAAAAGGCGGAAGATACGGATTAAAACTGAAAGCGAGCGCGCCGAGTCTACATATTATGAAAGTAGACGTTTCCGCGGAAGTTTCGCCTATCGTCGGAACCGAAAAACAGGGCGAAGAAATGGTAAACAATCTTATGAAACGCTTTGAAGATAACCCGTCGGAAATGTGGAACACAGACATGTTCGGGAAATCGCTGCACGATATGGTTGGGGATAGTTTATCGGATAAAATAAACGGCTTACCCAAAGAAACGTGCGGCAAACTCCGTAAAACCCTGACGAGAATTGTAAACGAAAACCGCGGCGGAATTATCTGTATATTGTTATAAAGATAAAGCAAATTAAATCCGTATTCTTTAGGTTGAGAAAAAAATTGTAAGTTTTTGATTTTTTCCCTAAAAACGCTTGACAACGTTAAGTAAGAGTATTAGTATATTAGTAGATTCTAATATTGACAGGGGTGAAGAAATGGAAAACGGCAAAAGCGTTCATAAGAATTTGCTTGATATGATAACCGACCCCGATAAGTTTTTTAACAACGTTGACAGGGCGAGCGTTATTTTCTCTCTTCTCGGCGATGAAACTCGTATGAAGATAATACTTGCGCTGTCTTACGGAGAACTTTGCGTTAATCATATCTGTGAAATCGCAGGGGGAAAACAATCCGCCATTTCTCAGCATTTAAGACGGCTTAAAGACAATAATATAGTAAAGAGCAGAAAATACGGCAATTTGGTTTTATATTCGCTTGCAGACAATCATATAAGCGAAATCGTAAAACAGTGTCTTGAACACTTGAATTGCAAAAACGATTAAGTAAATAACTCGTTAAAAAGCAGTAATTTTATTATTGCTTTTTAAAATGGTTAGTATATTAGTAAATTATAATATTATTATAAAGGAATACTATTATGGAAGAAAAAAAGGTATGTACGGAAAAGGGTTGTCACTGCGGTGACCATTTGTTCGTAGGAAAAGAAAATTCGGGCGAAAGGAAATCGTTCATCAAAGAATACGGTTTAGAAATATTAAAGTTAATATTATCTGCCGTTATTCTGGGTTTGACGTTTGTGCCGGCAATCGATAATATTGCATGGCTCAAATACGTAATGATCGGCGTGTCGTGGCTTATATGCGGATTCGAAATACTTGTCGAATTCTTTAAAAATATTTTCCACGGCGAGTTTTTCGAAGAAAGTACGCTTATGGTCTTATCGTCGATAGTGGCGATAGTTATGGGCGAGTTTTTCGAAGGCGTATTCATTATAGTTTTATTCAGCCTTGGCGAACTGCTCGAAGATATCGCTACCGATAATTCGAGAAGAAGCGTTTGCGCGCTTTCCGAACTTAAAAACGTAAAGGCACATCTCGTCGACGGTAAAGGAATAAAAGACGTTTCCCCGGAAGAAATCGAAATCGGAAGCGTAATAGAAGTAAGAAAAGGCGAAAAAGTACCTATCGACGGTATTCTTTGTTACGACGGCGGTTCTTTCGATACGAAAGCGATAACTGGCGAAAGCAAATTGTTTAACGCAGAAAAGGGAAAAGAAGTCTTAAGCGGCTATATAAACGCCGGCGAAGCGGTTTATATAAAAACCACGAAATTATATAAAGACAGTACCGTTTCGAGAATAATCGACCTTGTAGAAAACAGTATCGAAAACAAAGCGAAGAGCCAGAAGTTTATAACTTCTTTCGCTAAAGTGTACACTCCCGTGGTCGTAGGGCTTGCGTTGCTGGTGGCGGTCGTTGTTCCTTTGTTTGACGCGTATAACTTCACTAAATGGATTTATAAAGCGTTATCGTTTCTTATCGTTTCTTGTCCTTGCGCGTTGGTTATTTCCGTTCCTTTGGGGTACTTTGTCGGAATAGGCAGCCTTGCTAAGAAAGGCGTTTTGGTTAAAGGCAGCAACTATATAGATTTACTTGCAAAAACCGACGCGGTGGTTTTCGATAAAACCGGTACTCTTACGAAAGGAAACTTTGCTTGCGAAAGCGTAAATATCCTTGACGGGGATAAAGACGACGTATGCGTAAAAGCGCTTTCTCTCGAAGAAAAATCTAATCACCCGCTTAAAACGGCGTTACAGAATTATTACAAAACGGATAAATTATCAGAAGTCGAAAATTTCAGCGAAGTCGTAGGCAAAGGTCTTTGCGGAACTATCGACGGCAAGAAATGCTGCATCGGCAATTATAAACTGATGGCGGAAAACGGCGTCGAATGCGAAAAAGACGAATATAACGGAACGGTACTTTATTTCGCGGAAGACGGCAAACTGAAAGCGAAGTTCTATATATGCGACGAAATCAAAGAAGAAAGTTACACGCTTATAGAAAAACTGAAAAAACTCGGCGTAAACGAAACGACCGTATTAAGCGGCGATAAAAGTGAAATCGTTAAAGCCGTTGCCGATAAAGTCGGCATAAAAAACAGTTACGGCGATCTTCTTCCCGAAGAAAAACTGCAAATGTTCAAGAGTATAAAAGAAGGCAAAAAGAGCGCCGTGTACGTCGGCGACGGTATAAACGATTCGCCCGCTCTTGCTCTTGCGGACGTAGGCGTTTCCTTCGGTCAACTCGGCAGCGACGTTGCAATCGAAAGTTCCGACGTTATCATCGTAGACGACGATTTGAGCAAACTTCCGCTTGCAATTAAGCATTCCAAAAAGGTTAAGAAAATCGTTATAGAAAACATAACCGTTTCTATCGGTATTAAAGTAACCATTATGGTACTCAGTATAGTTTTACCGTTTATGCCGTTATGGATTTCCACTGTGGGCGACGTAGGCGTTTTGATTCTTGCTATAGCCAACGCGTTAAGAAACTACCGCGTAAAGAAGATAAAATAAAAATTCACGTCGGGCGAAGAAATTTTTTCGAAAGGGTATTTATATAAAAATATTTCTTTTTTTCGATAAAAATTTGTTTCCTAAATGATTGACAAACACAATTTAATGTTTATAATATAATTTAGCACTTGAGTGATGAGAGTGCTAAATTATTTTTATAAATCAAAACGGAGGCTATATTATGAAACAATTTAAAACGGAATCGAAAAGAGTTCTCGATTTGATGATAAATTCAATATACACCAACAAAGAAATCTTTTTAAGAGAACTTATTTCCAACGCGTCGGACGCAATCGATAAACTCAAATTTATTTCCCTTACGGATTCTTCCGTAAAATCGGATTTTTGCGTGAATCTTTCTTTTGATAAGGAAGGCAGAACGATAACCGTAGAAGATAACGGTATCGGTATGAACGAAACCGAACTCGAAAAGAATCTCGGCACGATAGCGGAAAGCGGAACGCTCGCATTTAAAAAAGAAAACGAAAACGACGGCGCGGAGATGATAGGTCAGTTCGGCGTGGGATTTTATTCGGCGTTTATGGTTGCCGATAAAATCGAAGTATACACGAAAAAATACGGCGAAGAAAAGGCTTATAAATGGGAAAGTTGCGGCGCCGAAGGGTATACCGTGACCGAAACGGAAAAAGAGAACGTAGGAACGAAAATAGTTCTTCATATTAAAAACGACGACGAAGATTATAAATATTCCGATTTCTTGTCCGAATACAAATTATCGTCGCTGGTAAAAGAATATTCCGACTATATTCGTTACCCGATTAAAATGCTTAAAACGCATTCCGTAAGAAAGGAAGGTTCGCCTGACGATAAGCCCGAGTACGAACAAGTTAAAGAACTTGAAACGCTTAACAGTATGGTACCCGTCTGGAAGAAACCTAAATCGGAAGTAACGGAAGAAACTCTTAACGAGTTTTATAAATCGGAATTCCACGACTATCAGAACCCGTTAAAGAGCGTATACGCAAAAATCGAAGGCGCGGTAAATTACGATACCTTATTGTTTATACCGCAGAAAGCGCCGTACGATTATTATTCGAAAGATTATAAAAAAGGATTAAAACTCTATTGTAACGGCGTAATGATAATGGAAAAATGCGAAGACCTTTTACCCGATTATTTCGGATTTGTAAAAGGCGTCGTCGATTCTTCCGATTTAGACTTAAATATTTCGAGAGAAATTCTTCAACAGACAAGACAGGTTAAAGCGATAGCGTCTTCTCTTGAAAAGAAAATCTTTTCCGAACTTAAAAAGATGATTGAGTCGGATAGGGAAACGTACGAAAAAATGTTCAAGGAATTCGGTCTTGCGATTAAGTTCGGCGTTTATTCCGATTTCGGAATGAGAAAAGAACAGTTGAAAGATTATCTTATGTTCTATTCTTCGAAGAAAGAAAAACTCGTTACGCTTTCCGACTACGTTAAGGAAATGCCCGAAGATCAAAAGGAAATATATTACGCTTGCGGCGAAAGTTACGAAAAGATAGCCAAACTTCCGCAAATAGAAAAAGCGACGGAAAAAGGTTACGAAATTCTTTATTTTAAGGATAACGTAGATGAATTCGTTGCAAAAATTTTGGACGAGTACGACGGCAAGAAGTTTAAATCCGTATCCGAAGCGGACTTTACAGAAGGAAACGAAGAGGCCAAAAAGGATTTGGAAGAGAAAAATCAGGCGTATAAAGAAGTTTTGGATTTTGTTAAAGAATCGCTCGGCGACAGAGTAAAAGACGTCGTATTGTCGAAAAATCTTAAGACCTATCCCGTTTGTTTGAAAGCGGCAGGCGAAATATCTATCGAAATGGAAAAGGTGTTAAACAGTATGCCTAACGCCGAAGGTAAGATTAAAGCCGACAAAGTACTCGAACTTAACGCCGATCATAACGTAACGGCTAAACTTAAAGAACTTTACGAAACGGATAAAGAAAAACTTAAAAAGTACGCCGTCGTATTATACGAACAGGCAAGACTCATCGAAGGCTTATCTATCGACGACGTTAGCGAATATACGCTTGCTCTTTCCGAAATATTGTAAAAGTCCGAACCACTGACGATAAAATCAATTGTATTTCAAGGTTTTTATCGTAAAATTTAGGCGTAGAACGGTAAAACCGCTAAAAATAAAATAATGTTGAGAGGTGATTTATGAGCGAACAAATAACGGCTTTAAAACTCGATAACGTAGTTAAAACTTACGGAACGGGCGATTTTTCCGTTCGCGCGTTGAAAGGCGTAAACTTAAGTTTCAGAAAGAACGAGTTCGTGGCGATTTTAGGACCTTCCGGTTGCGGCAAGACCACCATGCTGAACATTATCGGCGGACTTGACAGGTATACTTCCGGCGATTTAATTATCAACGGTAAATCGACGAAAGAATATAAAGACGCCGATTGGGACAGATACAGAAATAACAGTATAGGGTTCGTATTCCAGAGTTATAATCTTATTCCGCATCAGACGATACTCGGTAACGTAGAACTTGCGCTTGAACTTTCGGGGATAAATAAAGCCGAAAGGAAAAACCGCGCGCTTAAAATGCTTGAGAAGGTAGGGCTTAAGGGACTGGAACACAAAAAACCTAATCAGTTATCCGGCGGACAAATGCAGAGGGTTGCAATAGCAAGAGCGCTTATCAACGACCCCGAAATTATCCTTGCCGACGAACCCACCGGCGCGCTCGATACAGAAACGAGCGTTCAGGTTATGGATTTGTTGAAAGAAGTTGCCAAAGACAGGCTTGTTATTATGGTAACTCATAACCCCGAACTTGCCGAAAAATACGCAACGAGAATTATAAACTTATTAGACGGCGAAGTTGTGGGCGATAGCAATCCTGCAAACTATCTCGAAGAAAAGGATAAAACAACTAAAAGAAAGCCGAGAATGGGGCTTAAAACGGCGTTTGCGTTATCGCTTAAGAATTTGTTCTCTAAAAGGGCGAGAACTATTTTAACGAGCGTTGCGGGAAGCATAGGTATTATCGGTATCGCGTTGGTACTTGCCATTTCTAACGGTTTTAATATCTATATGTCACGTATGCAAACGGATACGCTTGCAACTTATCCGCTTACGATAAGCGAAAGTTCGGTAGACTTATCTTCGTTTTCCGAAATGTACGAAAATGAATTGAAAGACGCGTATCCGGAACTAAATAATATTTTAGTAAAAAGCGCATTTCATAAACTTACGGGAATGTTACAGAGCAATGATTTGACCGATTCGTCGGAAAACGGTTTCAGACATTATCTCGAATCAATGGATAAAGAATTGTATTATTCCGTTCAATACGATTACGGTTTCGATATGAACGATTATTTTTATACGCATATAAAAATGAACGGAACCGAACAGTTTTTGGCGATAGACCAACTCGTCAGTCAGATTGAAAAGAAATACGACGATCAATTGCAAAGCGCAATGGGGCTTAACACTGGATTCGTTCGTCAATTCGTTCCGACAATACAGGAAATGCCTGACGACCCGAACCTTATCGCCGAACAATACGATATGTTATACAGGGTAGACGACAGCGTTTCCTTTGACAGTTTAGCTCCGAACCAGATATTGCTTGTGGTAAACAAGTACAACCAGATCAGCGATATAACTCTTGCGCTTCTCGGTTATCTCGAAGTAAATGTCGAAACTTCCGGTAACAACGTAAACATCAGTTTCGGAGATAAAACGGAAATTCCGCTGGACGAAATAATCGGGGAAGGTATTTATCTTGCCGATAACTCGAAAATGTATCAAAAACGTATGGGGGTGTGGTTCCCTAAGGTTGTGGACGAATCTATTGCGGAAAAACTCGAAGTCGTTGGCGTAATCAGAGAAAAAGAACACGTTGACGGAATTCTGAACGTAGGTCTTGCGTACGCTTCGGCTCTTACCGAAAAAGTGCTTAGGCTGAATAAGGATTCGGAAATTGCCACGGACGCAAAAAATAGCGAAAGCAAATCGGTTACCGTTATGATTCCCAACGGAGAAGGTGGAACGGAAGTGTACGAAACTCTTTCCGTAAGGCAATTATGCGGAGTCGATACCCCTTCCGAAATAAAGATTTACGCTAAAGATTTTGAAAAGAAAGAAAAAATCAAAGCGTATATCGACGAATGGAACGACGCTCACTCCGACGACGATAATTTACAGATTACCTATTCGGATACTATGAGTATGATGTTCGGAATGCTTAATACGATGGTTGACGCGGTAACGTACATTTTAGTTGCGTTTACTTCCATATCTTTGGTGGTTTCCAGCGTGATGATAGGTATTATAACTTATATCTCCGTTGTCGAACGAACTAAAGAAATAGGCGTGTTAAGGTCGCTCGGCGCTTCCAAACACGAAATATCTAACGTGTTTAACGCCGAAACTTTCCTAATAGGAATGTTCTCGGGCTTGTTCGGCGTTGCCGTAACTTATTTGCTGTCAATTCCGATTAACCTTATAATAGGTATTTTCGTACCGGAAATCGGCGCGGTTGCGAACTTAAATCCGCTTGCGGCGTTGATTCTTGTGCTTATAAGCATATCGCTTACGCTTATTTCCGGGTTGATTCCGTCGCGTATCGCAGCGAATAAAGACCCCGTCGTAGCCCTTCGCTCGGAATAATATTCATATTAAAAGGGTAGACGAAATACAAAATTAAAACGCCGCAAAATTTGCGGCGTTTATAGTTTTAAAATTAAAAATTCCAAAACACGGAATAAAGCAAGTCGATTATTTAGTATTCAACCGATTTATTTCTTTCTTCTTCGAAAGCGTCTAAGATAACTTTTATAAGTTCTTCTCTCAATTCCGTTTTTATCGGATGAGCGATATCCTTGTATTCGCCGTCGTTAGTCTTTCTGCTGGGCATTGCGATAAAATATCCCTCATTTCCTTCAATAACTTTAATGTCATGTACAACAAAGCAGTCATCAAAGGTAACGGAAGCCACAGCCTTGAGTTTGCTATCGTCTTTTTTGACAATGCGAACTCTTACGTCAGAAATTTTCATACACTCATTACCTTCCTTATCATTTATATTTTGATTTTATCATAGTAAATTTGCGTTTTCAATAGGTTTTTAAAAGTTTTTTGTAATTTTTTCGCTTTTTTTATAAAAAATCGGGGTGTTTCGGCATAAAAATGTATTATATGGATATTTTTTCGGTTAATAAAAGAATACATTTTATCGGAATCGGCGGAATTTCTATGAGCGGAATCGCGAAGTTTTTTTTGGCAAACGGATATACTGTTTCCGGAAGCGAAAGGGAATATTCCGCCGTAACGACGAAATTAAAAAATCTGGGCGCAAAAATTTATATAGGGCATAAAAAGGAAAACGTTGTTGGTGCGGACGTGGTCGTATACACTTCGGCAATTTCCGATGAAAACCCCGAGTTAAAAGAAGCGATTAAAAGAAAAATAAAAGTATTCAAAAGAAGCGAAGTTTTAGGGGCGATTCTTAAGCGATATAATAAAAGCGTTGGAATAGCGGGTTGTCACGGTAAGACTACCGCCACGGCAATGCTTACGCATATACTTAGCGATTCGGGTATTAACGCGGCGGCGTTTATCGGCGGCGACGACCTTACTTTCGGAAACTATAAAAGCGGCAAGGATATCTGCGTTGCGGAAGCGTGTGAATATAAAAAGAATTTTTTAGATCTTAATCCTACGATTTCCGTAATACTTAACGTCGATTGCGACCATATGGAAAGTTACGGGTCGTTTGAGAACTTGCTTTCTGCGTTTAAACAATTTTCTCAAAGCGAATATTCCGTGATTAACGCGGACGATGAAAACTGCGTGAAAATTATAGGAGATGAAACTTTAACTTTCGGGATAAAGAATTCTGCCGATTATACGGCAGGAAACGTAATGGAAGGAGAGAACGGTTATTCGTTCACAGCGTTTAAGCGCGGTAAAAAATTAGGTGACGTAACGCTGTCGGTTAAAGGGTATCATAACGTGTATAACGCCTTGGCGGCTATTGCGTGCGCCGATATTCTGGGCGTTAAATTCGATACCGAAAATTTACGTAAATTCAAAGGGGTGGCAAGAAGACAGGAGTTTTTAGGGAAAGTTAAAGGCGTTAAAGTATTTGCCGATTACGCGCATCATCCGACGGAGATAACGGAAACGCTAAAAGCGTTTAACGTTTCGGATAGCGATTTAGTCGTTTTCCAGCCGCACACATATTCGAGAACGCGTCTTTTGGCGGAAGAGTTCGTTGCCGCATTAAAAACCGTAAAAAATCTTTTAATATACAAAACTTTTCCTGCAAGAGAAAAATTCGATATCGACGGCGACGCATTCACTTTGTATAAAATGATAAAAGGGGTAAACTGCGGGGTAAAATTTGCCGCCGATTATAAAGACTTGTCGAAAAAGGTGAATTTATATTCGGCAAAAAAAGAAAAATCAAGGAGAATAATCGTGCTCGGCGCGGGGAACGTTTATTACGACGCGAAAAAAATTATTATCGAAAACGCTTGCCAAAGTCGATAAAATAGTCTACACTATAAAAGCAAAATTTAATTGCATGTAGAAGGGAGTAGTTAGCGCGGTTGCGTGCGGATTTCCGTCAATACGGTTTTTACCCGGGGATTCGGAACTATAACAATGGTTTTAACAAGACTTTTACCGTTTATCGCGGTAGAAGTCTTTTTTGTTGCAAAAGAGGTGCATATGAAAATTTTTGTTCTCGTAGTGTTTATTCTTATGTATATCGCAATAATCGCTTTTTCCGATTATAAACACTGGATAACGGGCGCGGTTGCAGTGTTGGTTGTTGGCGGTTGCCTTATTTTTGGCGTTACCGACTTTCAAAAAACGATTTCTTCAATAGATTTTAACGTTATTTTAATGCTGTTGGGAATAATGCTTACGGTCGGTATGTTTTCGGAATCCAATATGCCGAACAAGATTGCGGACGGGCTTATGGCTAAAATTCCGAACGGTATGGCGGCTCTCGTTGTTCTTTCTGTGCTAAGCGGGCTGGTTTCCGCCTTTATCGACAACGTTGCTACGGTTTTAATGCTTGCGCCTATTGGCATAGCGATTTCGAAAAAACTGAAAGTTTCGCCCGTTCCCGTTATTATCAGTATTGCCGTTTCGTCCAACTTGCAGGGCGCGGCAACGTTAGTCGGGGATACCACGTCGATTATGCTTGCGGGGTTTGCCGATATGAGTTTCTTCGACTTCTTCGTACTAGACGGAAAACTGTCGATATTTTTCGCGGTGGAAATCGGAGCCTTAGCAACCGTTCCCGTTTTAATTTTTATTTTCCGCAAGAGCAATCAGAAAATCTGTTTCGAAAGGGAAAACGTACAAGTAAAATCCGTTGTTCCGACAGTACTTTTGTTATTAAATATAGTGGTGCTCGTCATATCGTCTTTTATTCCCGTAAAACATGAATTGACGAACGGAATTATCTGTATCGCTTTCGGGCTTGTTGCCGTTATTTTCAATACGATTAAATTTAAATCAAATCCGCTTAACTCGATTAAAGAAGCGGTAGATTATCAAACCGTTTTGTTTTTGTTTTTCTTATTTATGATTATCGGTTGCGTGGAAGAAGTCGGAATTATAAAAGATATAAGCAAATTCTTTATTTCGATAGGCGATAAAAATCTCTTCCTGTTGTATACGGTTATCGTATTCGGGTCGGTATTGTTGTCAATGTTTATTGATAATATTCCGTACGTTGCGACGATGCTTCCCGTTATCGCGGGTATCGTTTCGTCCATGGCAAATCCTGCGTCGGGTGTAGAATATTTACTTTATTTCGGACTTCTTATCGGCGCAACGCTCGGCGGAAACTTAACGCCCGTCGGCGCTTCCGCAAACGTTGTCGGAATAGGTATTCTTAAAAAGAACGGCGAAACGGTAAAGACATCCGACTTTCTTAAAATCGGCGTACCGTTTACGCTCATCGCCGTGTTATGCGGATATGCGTTTATATGGCTTGTATGGGGTGTATAAACCCGAAACTATTGTGGTCGTTAAGTTTGTTTGTGGATATGATATGTTGAGAAATAACCTTAAACGATGGCTTATAAAAACGACAAAGAAATGTACACCTATAAATCATAACTAACAAAAATGCTCCGTGATATGCGCGGAGCATTTTTAACGTCGGGGGATTGATTACGCGTTTGATATTGAACGGCAATAAATATTAGTTTACGGGATTTCTTCCGCGTAAAGGGGTATCAGAAATAACTATTGCGTGTGGTATATGGCTGCTTATTTAACGATAATCTATTTGTATGAAGTTGGGTTTTAAAAAGATTAGCCTGAGAACTATTCTGTATAATAAAGTATAATAAAGTGTTTATAAATTGCGATTGTCTATCATACGGAGTTTTAAAGATGCCGCAGATATAATTACTAAAAAAAACGGCTCCTGCAAAACTGCAAGAGCCGTAAATTTCACTTTATCGAATTAGTGAGTTAAGAAGAACATTGCGCCGAATACCAAACCGATAATAGCGGTGGTAATGTCGTTCTTTTTGAATTCGCCGGTGAAGATCTGAATCAAGGTGTAGGAGATAAGACCTAAACCGATACCGAAAGAGATGTTGTAAGTGAAAGCCATCATTGCAATCGTTATGAACGCGGGAAGGGCTTTCGCAGGGCTTAACCAGTCAATTTTGGTTACGCAGTTCATCATAAGAACGCCGACATAGATAAGAGCGGGCGCAGTAGCATAAGTAGGAACGAGTTTAGCAATCGGGCTTAAGAACATAACTACGATAAAGCCGAGAGCAACAACCATAGAGGTGAGACCCGTTTTGCCGCCTTCTGCGATACCGGAAGAAGATTCAACGAAAGTTGTAACGGTAGAAGTACCTAATACTGCGCCGGTGCAGGTTGCGATAGCGTCTGCAAGCATTGCGCGATCCATGTTGGGAACGTTGCCGTTTTCGTCTAATAAGTTACCACGAGCGCAAGCGCCGTATAAAGTTCCGATAGTATCGAACATATCAACGAGGCAGAAAGCGAAGGAAGCGGTAACAAGCGTAAGAATTAATTGAGCAGAAGTGTGATTTGAAAGATAACCGGAGAAGTCAAAACCTTCGGTAAACACTTTGCCGAAAGAAATTTCGCCGAAATCTTTGAAAGCGGTGAAAGGATTGTCGAAGGTGATGCCGGCAAAGATGGATTTGCACGCTTCGTCGCCCCAAGCAAGACCGAGAGCGGCAAGAGCATAATATAAAACAGCAGAACCTAAAATACCCCAAAGAATTGCGCCCTTAACGTTTTTGTGAGAAAGAACGGCAATGGCGATAAGACCAGCGAAAGTAACCATAATGGGGAATACACTGGAATACGTAGCATCCTTCAAAAGGTTTAACGAAATCATGGAAACACAGGTGGAATCGTTTTTAACAACGATACCGGCATTTTGTAAACCTATGAAAGCGATAAACAAGCCGATACCTGCGGGAATAGCGGTTTTTACACAATCGGGAATGGCGTTGAAAATTTGTCTTCTTAATCCCGTTACGGTCAAAAGTATGAATACGATACCGTCGATAAGGATAAAGACAAGCGCGTTGGCGTAAGACAAACCGTTGGACATGCCGAAACCGCAGACGGTGTAAACGAAGTAAGCGTTAAGACCCATGCCGGTAGCTTGCGCAAGCGGTAATTTAGCCAGTAACCCGATTAAAACAGTACCGATTGCAGCCGAAAGCGCGGTAGCAATGAAAACGCCGTTGTAAAGAAGATCGTTAAGTTCAGTCTTTACGGGAACGCCGTCTACAAATTTCCAGCCGAGATCTGCAAACATAGTCGGGTTAACGAGTACGATGTAGATCATCGTCATAAATGTAACGAGACCTGCAACGATTTCGGTTTTTACCGTGCTGCCCATTTTCGTGATTCCGAAAAACTTGTCGATTTTACCGACTTTTTTTTCGGAAACGTTCTGTGTGTTTTCCATAATAGAAAATCTCCTTATAAAAATTTTTTCCTTATTTTATCACGGCGATAAAGCCGAGATTTACGAAAAAGTAAAAAACGTAGAATTTTTGCGCAACGACAATAAATTCTACGTTCAAAATCCCGTAAAAGCAAGAATTCAAACAATAGTGGTTCATTTACGGTGAACCGTAGAGACACGCAACCATATCATGCGCATATATTGCCGACAAAATTAAATTACACGTTGATTATAATATTTAAATTTCGGTTTTGTCAAACGAAATTACGCGAAAAAAAAATTTTGTCGAAAAAAATCCGAGTTTTTTTATATTCAATCCGTAGTGGTTATGCATTTTGTGAACACTATATATATTATAAAAAGGTTTTTTTGAAAAGGCGAAACGGATATTTGCTTGACTTTCGTAATCCAAAATATTATGATATAGACAAAGAATAAGTTATTGGAGAATATATGGAAACAAGAACGGAAAAAGACAGTCTAGGGGACGTATTGGTGCCTGCAAATAAACTTTGGGGCGCGCAAACGGAAAGAAGTTTTGAAAACTTCAAAATCGGCACGGAAAAAATGCCGAAAGAAATAATCAAAGCGTTCGCTTTATTGAAAAAGGCTACTGCGGAAGCAAATTTTTTGCTTGGCAAAATGTCGGAAGAAAAAAATTCGGCGATTAAAACCGCTTGCGATTTTCTGCTAAACGACGGGTTAAGCGACGAATTTCCTTTATCGGTCTGGCAGACGGGAAGCGGAACGCAGACCAACATGAACGTGAACGAAGTTATTGCCAACTTTTCAAATAAGTTGACGGGCAAAAAACTTCTTCACCCGAACGACGACGTTAATATGAGCCAAAGTTCTAACGATACGTTTCCGTCTGCTTTACATATAGCCGCAATACTTACCGTTCACGAAAAACTTTTGCCCGCGGTCGATAAACTGATTTCGACTTTGGGTATGCTTCAGGAAAGATATAAAGACACCTTAAAATGCGGCAGAACTCATTTGCAGGACGCCGTGCCGATGACTTTCGGCCAGGAAATTTCGGGGTGGTACAACGCGCTTTCAATCGACAGAGATAACGTGGAAAGATCTCTTAACGGGTTACATTCTTTGCCTATCGGCGGAACGGCGGTAGGAACCGGATTAAACGCTCCGGAAGAATTCGGCAGCGCCGTGTCGATGGTCATTTCTCAATGGACTAACAGACCGTTCAGGGTTGCATTTAACAAATTTCAGTCTTTATCGTTCAGAAACGATATCACTTTCTCGCACGGCGCGATTAGAACGCTTGCTTGCGACATGATGAAAATAGCCAACGACGTGCGTTGGTTGGCTTCGGGGCCAAGAACGGGATTAGGGGAGATTACCATACCTGCGAACGAACCCGGGTCGTCTATTATGCCGGGTAAAGTAAATCCTACTCAATGCGAAGCGGTCACTATGGTCGCGGTACAAGTAATGGGTAACGACACAACCATTTCTTTCGCTTGTTCGCAAGGAAACCTTCAACTTAACGTGTTTTTGCCGGTAATCGCGTATAATTATCTGCAATCGGTAACGCTTCTTTCCGACGTGATAGCGTCTTTCGATAAGAACTGTATTTCGGGGTTAAAGGCCAACGAAGCGAAAATGCGTGAAAACGTCGATAAGTCTTTAATGCTCGTTACCGCGCTGAATCCTTATATCGGGTACGAAAACGCCGCTAAGGTTGCAAAATACGCCTTCGATAACGATAAAACGTTAAAGGAAGCCTGCGTAGAATTAGGATTTTTGTCTTCCGAAAAGTTTGACGAAGTTTTCCATCCCGAAAAAATGGCGAATCCGAAATTAAACGGCTAAATTATTTGTTTTCGGCGTTAATTGCTTGCGATAGCAACTTAAAAAAGGTATAATTACATACGAAAAATAACAAGAGGTTAAAACTATGAATTTAAAAACCAGACCTAATTGTATTATAATAATGGACGGTTACGGCTATAATCCTTCCGATAAAGGTAACGCCGTTAAAGCCGCGGACAGCAAGAACGTTAAGGAATTCTTAAAAGAATACCCGTCTACTCTTATCGGGGCGAGCGGACTCGACGTCGGTCTTCCCGACGGACAAATGGGAAATTCCGAAGTCGGACACCTTAATATGGGCGCTGGCAGAATAATTTATCAGGATCTTACCAAAATTACCAAAGCGATACAGGACGGCGATTTTTTCACGAACGCCGCGTTGCTTAAAGCGGTGGATAACGCCGTTAAAAACAACAAAAAACTTCATCTTTACGGACTTTTGTCGACGGGCGGCGTACATTCTCATATAACGCACCTTTTCGCATTATTAAAACTCGCTAAAGATAAAGGGGTAAAAGAAACTTACGTTCACTGCTTTATGGACGGAAGAGATACTCCGCCGACTTCGGGCGAAAACTTCGTTAAAGAATTACAGGAAAAAATAAAAAAACTCGGATACGGCAAAATCGCGAGCATTTGCGGAAGATATTACGTTATGGACAGGGACAACAACTGGGACAGAACGGAAAAGGCTTACGATATGTTGACCGTAGGTACGGGCGTTCACGAATCGGATCCCGCTACCGCAATGGAAAATAGTTATAAAAACGGCGTCACCGACGAATTTATGCTTCCTACCAACATTTGCGAAAACGGTAAACCCGTCGCTTTGATAGAAAAAGGCGATTCGATAATATTCTTTAACTTCCGTCCCGACAGAGCGAGACAAATTACGAGAGCGCTTTCTCAGGAAGAATTCACGCCTTATTTCGATAACGAAAAGGGTAAAAATATGTACTTTGAACGTAAAACGGGATATTTAGCGCCCGTTTACGTAGGTTTTGCCGTTTATGATTCTTCGTTTAAAGGTGTGGAAGTCGCTTTCCCGCCCGAAGAAATCAAAAACACTTTACCGCAGTATCTTTCGTCTTTAGGGCTTAAACAACTTCATATTGCCGAGACGGAAAAATACGCGCACGTAACTTTCTTCTTCAACGCAAAACTCGAAGCGCCCGTAGAAGGGGAAACGAGAATCGTTATTCCTTCGCCCAAGGTGGCTACTTACGATTTGCAACCCGAAATGAGCGCGTATCTCGTTACCGATAAGGTTATCGAAGAATTGTCTACGGGTAAATACGACGTAATGATATTGAATTTCGCTAATTGCGACATGGTTGGTCATACGGGTGTGTTCGATGCGGCTGTAAAAGCGGTTAAAACCGTTGACGAATGCGTTAAAAAAGTTATCGATAAAGTTCTTGAACTCGGCGGTACCGCGATTCTTACCGCTGACCACGGCAATGCGGATAAAATGATTGACGACGACGGCGAACCTTTCACCGCGCATACTACAAATCCCGTTCCTATGGCTGTTATAGGAAAAGAGTTTAAGGGTATGAAACTTGCCGACGGCGGAAAACTTTGCGACGTTGCTCCGACCCTTCTCGATATGATGGGAATCGAAAAACCTGCCGAAATGACGGGAAAATCATTGCTTATCAGATAAAAACTTCGTTAAAAATAGTTGTAATTATACTTTTTTTATGCTACAATAGTCAAGTAATGCGTTTATAAACGGCTTTGCGCCTGTTTTTGCGCTTTATTTGTAACGTAAAGGAGAAATTTTGGATATGTTGAATATGCTTTTGGCAAGCGGCGGATTTTGGAACGTTTGGCCCGTAGTTAAAATTGTGGCTTTGGTTGTAATGTTGCTTTGCGCGATTTTCGTTATCCTGGTTGTTATGTTTCAACCGGGCAATTCTTCCGGAATAAGCGCCTTAGGCGGAACTACCGAAACTTTTTTGGGAAAGAACAAGAGCAAAACTTTCGAACACAAAATGAGAAAACTTACCGTAATTGCAGGTATCGTTTTCGTAGTATTAAGCGTGGTGTTCGCAATAGTTGCTTATTTTGCTTCTCACTAAAAAATAATTGGTTTATACGGCGGTTCTTTTTCAGAGCCGCCTTTTTTTGTAAAAAATGAGAGATTTGTTAAAGGGAAAATTACAAGGTAACGAACGCGGGTACGCCTTTTTAATAACCGACGGCGGAACGGATTATTTTATTCCGCATTCCGACTTAAAGGGCGCTATGCACGGTGATACCGTCGTGTGCGAAAGAACTTTCGGCGGAGGAAAAAGAACTACCGCGCGCGTTCTTAAAATAATCGAAAGGGGTATTACGGAACTTTGCGGCACGTTTATCTCGAAGCGTAGCGGCGGATTCGTTATTCCCGACGACGGAAAATATTTCGACAACGTTACCGTTCCTTTCGGAAAAGAAGGAAACGCAAAATCGGGGGATAAAGTCGTTTGTGAAATTACTGCGTATCCTAAAAAGAAAAGTCCCGAAGGTCGTATCGTTCGCGTTTTGGGCAGACAATACGACAGAAAAGCCGAATTGAAATCTTTGGCTTATACTTATAACATACCCGAAAGATTTCCGACCGAAGTGTGGCATGAAGCTGAAAAGATAACCGAGCCGAGCGAAAAAGATTTTGCGGGAAGACGTGATTTTACCGATAAAACCGTTTTTACTATCGACGGAGAAGATTCAAGAGATTTCGATGACGCGGTAGGCATTGAAAAAACGGAAAACGGTAATTACAGATTGTACGTTCATATCGCCGACGTTTCGCATTACGTTAAACTCGGCGGGATAATCGATAACGAAGCGTTTGAAAGGGCTACGAGCGTTTATTTTCCCGAATCGGTAACACCGATGTTACCCGATAAACTTTGCAACGATTTGTGTTCGCTTAAAGAAGGCGTAAAGCGGCTTACATTGTCAGTCATTGCCGAAATCGATAAAAAAGGCGACGTCGTCGATAAAGAAATTACCGTCGGCGTAATTAAAAGTAAAGCAAGGCTTACTTACGGCGAAGTTCAGAAAATTCTTGACGGAGATAAAGAAACAATAAATCGCCGTAAAGGTATTTATTCCGATTTGCTTTTAATGAACGAATTGACCGATATTCTCATAAAAAAGCGTAACAAAAAAGGAAGTATCGATTTAGACGTAAAGGAAAGCGTCGTTACTGTAGACAAAAACGGAAAAATTTACGTTTCGGCAAGTAAAGGCGATAAGGCGCATAAGATAATAGAAGAATTTATGATTCTTGCAAACGTCGTTGTCGCCGAATACGCTTACTATCTCGAACTGCCGTTCGTGTACAGAATTCACGAAAAACCTAACGATGAAAGTCTGGAAAAATTCTATTCATTTTTAGACGGACTCGGTATAACGTATAAGAGTAAAAAAGACGAAGTTTTTCCGAAAGATTTTCAAAACATTCTCGAAAAAGCAAAAGGAACGCCCGCGTTTACGTTGATTAACCGAGTTATGTTGCGTTCTATGCAAAGGGCGAAATACAGCCCCGAATGCGTCGGGCATTTCGGTTTGTCCGAAAAAGAATATTGCCATTTTACGTCGCCGATTCGCCGTTATCCCGACCTTTGTATTCATAGAATATTAAAAGATTTTTTATGCGGGAAAAAGGACGTTGCGAAAAAGTACGGGGATTTTGTAAATAAGGCTTCTTTGCAGTCTTCGGAAAAGGAAAGGAATGCCGCCGAAGCCGAAAGAGCGGTGGACGATTATTACAAAACCCTTTATATATCCGATTACGTAGGGGAAACTTTCGACGGCGTCGTAAGCGGAGTTACGGGATTCGGCGTTTTTGTTGAACTCGATAACGGAATAGAAGGACTAATACGAATAGAAAACATAAAAGGCAAAAGGTTCGTGTACGACGAAAACAGATTTTCGTTGTCCGACGGTAAAACGACTTATAAACTCGGCGATAAGGTGAAAATTACCGTCGTCGGCGCAGATATATCTGCAAGAAAAGCGGAATTTGTATTTTATGAAGAGAAAACTTGCAAAAATAAGAGAAAAGTAGTAGAATAAAACAAAATGGAAGAGAAAGTTATTTGCGTTAACAGACAAGCGAATCACGAATATTTTATTCTGGAAAGAATAGAAGCGGGAATCGAACTCGAAGGCGCGGAAGTAAAAAGTTTAAGACAGGGAAACGTTAATCTGAAAGATAGTTTCTGCGTTGTCTATAACGGAGAAATGTATATAAAGAATATGCATATTTCTCTCTACGGTAACGCAGGGGCGTTTAATTCTAAAGACGCTAAAAGAGATAGAAAACTTTTGCTTCATAAAAACGAAATAATAAAACTAAAATCGAAAGTTGAGCAAAAAGGACTTACGCTTGTTCCGCTTAAACTCTATTTTAAGCAAGCGCTCATCAAAATGGAACTGGGGCTTTGTCAGGGTAAACATACTTTCGATAAAAAGAATTCATTGAAAGAAAAGGATATAAAAAGGGATAAAGAAAGGCAGATAAATAGTTACAGATAGCGACGCAAACCTTAATGAAAAATTAAAAACAAAACGGGGGCGATTCAGTTTCGATCGGGCGTATTCGTTTTGAAGTAAGCATACCGAAGGCTCGGCTTCGTAAAAACGAGATTTTAAATTTAAATGCTAATAACAACAATCAATTAGCTTACGCTGCTTAACTTAAGCGTATGTCCTGTTTTATTTTTCCCGTCGGGTAAAATAAGGGCATCAATCAAGGCGGGGAACGGCAAAAAGTTTTATTCGCGGATTTTTTGCGGCTTTTAGCGGAAGTGGAAAAAATATAGGTTGCCGATAACCGTGTTTTTTCCGAGATTTAACGTTCGGATAAGTATGTAGAAGGTCAAAAGGAAGCGTTCGAGACCGGAGTGCAACTCTCCGCGTCTCCACCATCTCAGGTGAACAAAAAAGATACCTGAGCAAAAAAGCCTGATTTTATCAGGCTTTTTTGCTATCGGAATCACGAAAATTTCAGAGCGTTTTTCGTAGATGCTTTTTAATTTTGGGCAGAGTCGAACTCCCGTATTTTCAAATTACATAAAATTTTTGGCGTATAGCGTAAAAAACTACACGCCTTTTTTTATGCGAAAATTCGGAGGTTAGAAAAATATGTATTTCAGAAACGAGCATCACAGACAGGCATTTCGGGAAGGAATGAAAAAGACGAATCGCAAGGATAAGGAAACGGTGAGCGCGGTATATTTGCTGTCGGCGGAGCCGTGCTTATGGCGGCGAGCAAAGCAGGCATCGATTTACGGAAAAATATTATTGAACAACGTTCGGTTGTCGGGGATAACGGAGGACGGATATATATTGCTTGGCGCGGCAAAGGATATCAAATACGGCACGAAGTATCTGACGCTCGGCGATTTATCGGATAGAAGTCTTGTTTCGCCGAAAATATATAAGTTGATAAGTCAGGCAATGCAAATCAAGCGTTGCGGCTTAGCGGCGTTACAGGAGGCGAATAGAGAGCGCGTATGAAACAAATCGAATTTGTGTTCGCCGGGGTAACGACGGCAGATACGGAAAAAGTTATTCGGCTTGCCGGGTGCCTTGAGAAATTCGAATATTACAGAGAAATCGGCAACGATTATAATTTAGGAACAAAAAGTAAAGATCCGCAGGTATGAGGAAAACGGTAAATTCGTTAAACGCGGCGGGCACTTTTTCTATCCGTTTAATATAAAATCGGGCGAAGCGTCGTTAAAATAAGCCTCGGCGACCCCGCTTTGCAAAAATATAAAATAACGGAAAACCCGTTTGCCGATTACATTGTGTTCTCGCGTACGGCAGCGGGTTTTGTAAACCTTTTCCGATAGTCTCTCGGAGAAACGCCGTATGATGTTCGGAACAGTTTTGAGAAATAGTTATAATCGCCTATCCCGCACTCGTAGGCGATTTTGTTTATGCGCGTTTTTGTTGTTGTCAACAAAACGGTCGCTTTATACAGTCTTCTTTCCCGGACGAGTTCGGCGGGAGTACATCTGTAGTTCTGACTGCATAAAGAATAAAGTTCCCTTTTTGATACGTTCATTTTTTCGCACAAAATATCTACGGATAAATTCTCGCATAAATTACGGTCTATATAATTTATCAATTTTGTTTTTAACGAGTTCTGTATCTCTTTTATATATTTCTTCATATATTCGATGCTCGTCAGGGCAACTAAAATATTCAGAGAAGAGAGCATTTTTTTTTCGTTGATTATAGGTAATTCATTAAATAATTTTATGAGGTCGTCGGAAAGGAGGAGTATTTTTTCCATATGAGTATTTTCCGTTTTGATTTGTCCAAGCACAACAAAACCGTATAGAATTTCGTCTATAATGACGGGAGCGATACATTCGGTTAGTCCGATATGGCAGTTGTAAGTTATAGGTTTTAATTTTTTTTTGCACTCTTCGATGGCGAGATTATCACACTTTTTACAAAGGTCGTTTACCTGCTTGTTCTCTCTGTATTTTCCGCAAAAAGAAGAAAATTTCTCAGGATAATAAAATACTTCTTCTCCGTCAAGGTTGTAAATACAGATTTTTATCTGTGTGAGATTATAAAAATCTCTCATTAAGTTGAAAAGTTCTTCACTCGTTTCGATAAAACTAATATTCATTGTTATAATTTTACCATATTTTTTTATATATTCTACTATAATCGCGGAAAAATTGCAATTAAAATAAAATCGCGGAGAAAAAATAATGAATTATTTATGTTTAGATGTGGGAACGACTTGCACAAAAGCGCAAGTGTTCAATAGTCGCGGTGAAATACTTTTTTATAAAAGTATGAATTGTCCTTTGGTTCGGATAGACGGGGAAGATTATGCCGACATAAAGAAAATAATAAACACCGTAAAAGAACTGATAAAACTTGCTTCCGACGGAAGGGAAATAGATTCTGTAGCGATTTCGTCTTTCGGCGAGTCGTTTGTTGCGCTTGACGGCGATGACAATATTCTTACTTATCCTATGCTATATACTGACAGCAGGGGAGAAAAAGAAGCCAAACGTCTTACGGAAATGTTCGGTAACGGATACTTTTTTGAGAAATTCGGGGTTTGTCCGCAATCAATGTATTCGGTAAGTAAACTGCTTTGGATTAAAAATCACAAGCCGCAGACATTTAAAAAGATTGATAAAGTGTTGCTGATGTGCGATTATATCGGGTATATTCTTTCGGGAGAGAGAATCATTGATTACGCTCTCGCGTCGAGAACGGGCATTTTCGATTTGGAGAAAAAAGAGTTTGATAAAAAGTTATGCGACGAACTCGGAATTAACAATAAAATGTTTTCAATCCCGAAGCCGACAGGAACCGTAGTCGGGAGAATAAAGGAGAGCGTTTGCGACGAGTTAGGCTTAAACAGAAATTGCGTGCTTGTGCTGGGTTCTCACGATCAGGTGTGCGCCACAATCGGAGCGGGAGCGATAGACGACGGGGAATCGGCGGACGGAATGGGTACGGTAGAGTGTATTACGTCGGTTTTTAAGGAAAAACCCGACAATCTCGAAATGGGCGAATACGGGTATCCCGTCGTTCCGTTTATCAACGGATTATATTGCACATACATTTTGAATAAGACTTCGAATTCGGTTATGAACTGGTATCGTAAGGAGATTTTGCATAGTTATAAAGGCGGAAAAGAAAGTGTATTCGATTATCTCGAAGAAAGTTTGGGAGAGCCTACGGATATTCTCGTACTTCCGTATTTTTCGGGGTCGGGGAATCCGTATAACGACGTAAACGCGAAAGGCGCTATGCTTAACATAACGTTAAAAACGACGGATAGCGACATTTACAGGGCGATTATGGAAAGCACTTCGTATGAAATGAAATACAACTTGGAAATAGTAAATAAATATGGCATAAACGCGGAGAGAATCGTTGCCACGGGCGGCGGAGCCAACTCGGAAAAATGGGTGCAGATAAAGAGCGACGTTTTTGAAAAAGAAGTAAAAACTCTTCGTTCTTCCGAAGGGGGGCTTTGCGGACTTGCGGCGATAAGTTCGGTCGCGATGAAAGAAAACGGGAATTACCATATGGCGCGTGAAGTTTTTACCGAGTATAAAAAGACTTTTTATCCTTCGGCGACACATCGGAAGATATACGAAAAAAAATATAGAAAATATAAAAAAATATATAATAAAATAAAGGAGATATTTTAAATGAAATTCGCATTGTATTTTGGGAACCGCGGTTTTATGCCCGCGGAACTTATAGAAAGCGCAAGGGAAGATATGATTAAAGCCGTGCTCGACGCCGGGCACGAAGTACTGGTTATGGATAAAAACGCCACGAGATACGGCGCTGTCGAAACGAGAGACGAAGGAATTCTTTATCACGACTGGCTTAAAAGTCACGAAGGCGAATATGACGGCGTAATTTTATGTATGCCGATATTTATCGACGAGAACGGAGCGGTTGCCGCCCTTCAGGATGCGGGAGTTCCTATTCTGATGCAGGCATATCCCGACGAAATAGGTAAAATGGACTTTAAACACAGACGGGACGCGTTTTGCGGTAAATTTTCCGTTACGGACGTGTTTTATCAATACAGAATTCCTTTCACGGCATTAAAGCCGCACGTAGTACATCCTCTTTCCGAAGAGTTCAGAGAAAATCTCGACGAGTTTGCGGCGATTTGCAGAGTCGTTAAGGGGATGAAAAGATTTAACCTCGGTTGTATAGGCGCAAGGACAACGGCCTTTAAGACGGTTAGATTTGACGAAGTTACTTTGCAAAGGTACGGAATAAACGTAGAAAGTTTTGACCTTTCTGAATTGATTTATAAAGTCAATAATAAGAAAGATGATGACGAAAAAGTTCTGGAAAAATTACAAACGCTGGAAAAATATTCGGACTTTACGCGCGTTCCCCAAAAAAACAAACTCATGCTTGCGAAAATTTCCGTTGTAATTGACGAATATATAGACGAATATCATCTCGATGCGATTACTCTTCGTTGCTGGAACGAAATGGAAACGATTTTAAGAGTTTGTCCCTGCGTTCTTATTTCCGAACTTAACGACAGGGGAATCGTGTGTTCCTGTGAAATCGATCTTTGCAGCGCTGTAACCATGAGAGCGATGGCTCTCGCAAGCGGTAAGCCGACGGCTTGTCTCGACTGGAACAATAATTACGGAAATGACGAAAACAAGGTTATCCTTTTTCATTGCGGACCGGTTGCGCAAAGTCTTATGGACGGGAAGGGCGTTGTAACCGAACATAAAATGTTTGCGAAAGGAGATCCCGGTTCGGGTTGGGGTGCAAACGAAGGCAGAATCAAGGCGTTTGATATGACGTTTGCTAATTGTTTTACGGAAAACGGAAAACTGAAAGTATATGTTTCCGAAGGCAAATTTACGGGAGAACCGATAGAAAAAGAGTTTTTCGGTTGCGGAGGAGTTGCGGAAATTCCCGATTTGCAGGACAAGTTGTTGGTGCTTGCAAAAAAAGGGTTCAAACATCATACGACGGTCGGGGTCGGACACATGAAAAAAATATTAACGGAAGCTATTACAACGTATCTCGATTATGATGTTGTCAATATTGAAAAATAAACAGGAGAAGATAATGCTGGCATCGTTGAAAGAAGTATTAAGAATGGGCAAAGAAAGACATATCGCCATAGGCAGCTTCAATACGCCGAATTCGGAAAGTCTGTTTGCCGTAATAAGGTCGGCGGAAGAACTGAACGTTCCCGTTATAATAATGCACGCGCAATGCCACGAGGAATACGCCCCCATTGACCGTATAGGCGTGATTATGGTGGCAGCGGCAAAAAAAAGTAAGGTCCCCGTCTGCGTTCATCTCGATCACGGCGAAGATTCGGAGTATTGTAAAAGAGCAATCGCGTTAGGTTTTTCTTCCGTTATGATAGACTGTTCCGCTCTTCCTTATGAAGACAACGTGAGAGAAACGGCGAAAGTAACGGAATACGCGCACGCGCATAATGTAGACGTCGAGGCGGAACTCGGCGCTCTGCCGCAAAGGGAAGGAGGGACAGGGAATTCAAAAATCCGAAAGGAAGACCTGTATACAAATCCGGAACTTGTAAACGATTTCGAAACGCGAACAAAAATCGACGCTCTTGCAATTGCTTTCGGTACTGCGCACGGGATTTATAAAGAGAAACCCGTTTTAAACACGGATATTATCGGCGAAGTAGCGAAAAGGACGGAGTTACCTCTCGTAATGCACGGGGGCAGCGGAATATCCGACGAGCAGTATAAAGAAGTTATCGAAAAAGGTATTGTAAAAATAAATTATTATTCGTATATGGCATATGCGGGATACCGAAAGGCAAAAGAAATCGTCGAAAAAAAAGATGCCGACTTTTTCCATGTTATCTCTCGGGGGGCGGAAGACGCTATGTATGAAAACGTTCTTCGGACGATGAAGGTTTTTTGCGGAGTAAATTTATGAAAGGACAAATAAGTAATTTAAGTCAGGTGGCATATATCAGGCGGTATATTCTTTCGGACGGCAAGGAAGAAGGCATAAGAGTCGTTGAAGTAAACAACGGAAACATAAGGTTTATGCTGAACGAATGCAAAGCGCTGGACGTTATGCAGCTTTGGCATAAAGGAGACAACATAAGTTTCATTTCCAAAAACGGATTTACCAAACGCGAAACGTTGTTTTCGGGCAGATTCGAAGGCGGTATGCTTTACACGGTCGGGCTGGATAGCGCAGGCGTAAGAGAGGGTTTCGAAACGCACGGAAGTTTCCATAATATTCCCGCAAAAATCATATCTTTAGTTTGCAACGATGAAAAAATCGAAGTGGTTGCCGAAATAGAAGACACGGCGTTGTTCGGACGGAATTTGAAAATCGAAAGAAAAATAGTAACCGAAATTAACGGCGATACGGTAACTCTTCACGACACCGTTATAAATAACGGCACAAAAGATGAAAATTTTTGTGTATTGTATCACGTCAATGTAGGCTATCCTATGCTCGACGAGGGAGTAGAAGTTCTGTATGACGGGCAAACCGTTGTCCCGAGGACAGCCCTTGCAAAAGAAAGGATCGGAGAAATACACGGATTCTTAAAACCCGTCGACAATCAGGAAGAGAGATGCTATTTTATTGAAAACAGAGAGCCTCTTTTTAAGGTGGTGAATAAAAAGATAAATAAAACGTTTACGTTAAAATATTCAAAAGATACGTTACCGAAAACCGTGTTATGGCAAAGTAACGCAACGGGGGACTACGCGCTCGGACTCGAACCGACAACGACTTTTCTGGACGATAAATTCGCGTATTCCGTATTAGAGAAAGGAAAAAACAAGCAATTTAAAATAGCGATAAGCGTTTATAATTCTACCGAAAACAAGTAAAAGCGGCAAGAGATCTGAACATCGCAACAAAATTTTACAAAAAAGGCGCAAATATCTTTTAAGTGTTTTGCCGTAAAGAAAAAGGCGCCGGAACCCATTGACTTTTCTGAAAAAACGATTATATAATTAAAGAAACAGGATAAACAAGGAATAGAAAAATATGGCTGAAAACGTAAAAACACAGATAGAAGAAGGAAAAACCGCGCTCGGAATCGAGTTGGGTTCTACGAGAATCAAGGCAGTTCTCGTAGACAAAGACAACAACCCCGTGGCGTTAGGGGAGCACCCGTGGGAAAATAGTTTTAAAGACGGAATCTGGACCTATTCGGTTCGGGAAGTTATAAACGGATTGCAGGATTGTTACGCTAAAATGGCGGCGAACGTAAAAGAGAAGTACGGGGTTGATTTAACTACCGTCGGAGCAATAGGTATTTCTGCTATGATGCACGGGTATATGGTTTTCGACAAAGAAAACAATCTTCTCGTACCTTTCCGTACTTGGAGAAACAACAACGCTGCGTATGCCGCCGAAAGGCTTACGGAGGAATTCGGGTTTCACATTCCTGCGCGTTGGTCGGTTGCGCATCTTTATCAAGCAATATTAAACGGAGAAAAACATATTGAAAACATTGCTTTTCAGACGACGCTCGGGGGATATGTTCATTTTTTGTTGACGGGAAGAAAAGTAATCGGAATAGGTGAAGCCAGCGGTATGTTTCCTATCGATTACGAAAAGAAAGATTTCGACGATAAAATGCTGGCGCGTTTTGACGAACTCGTAAGGGGAAAAGTTTCTTTTAACTTAAAAGATATTTTACCCGAAATACTGCTTGCGGGCGAAAACGGAGGAACTTTAACCGAAGACGGAGCGTTGCTTCTCGATCCGACAGGCAAACTTCGTTGCGGAATTCCGTTCTGCCCGCCGGAAGGCGACGCTGGGACGGGTATGGTTGCGACAAACAGCGTCAGAAAACGGACGGGAAACGTTTCCGCTGGAACGTCCGTGTTTGCGATGATTGTACTTGAAAAGGAGCTTTCCAAAGTTTATCCCGAGATTGATATTGTTACTACGCCTACGGGTATCCCCGTCGGTATGGTGCATTGCAACAACTGTACTTCGGATATAAACGCGTGGGTAAACGTTTTCGAAGAATTCTCTTCGCTTTTAGGAACGGATATTTCCAAAAACAAACTGTTTGAAAAATTATTTACCGAAGCGGAAAAAGGCGAAAAAGATTGTGGCGGATTGTTGACTTATAATTATGTTTCCAACGAACACATAACCCGCGTCGAAAAAGGGAGGCCGTTGTTTGTCCGTACGACGGAATCAAAGTTCAGCCTTCAAAATTTTATGCGCTCGTTGGTGTATTCGGCGTTCGGCGCATTAAAGACGGGGTGCGACATTATGCTGAAAGAAGAAGGCGTTTGTCTTGACCGAATTACGGGACACGGCGGAATTTTCAAGACGGAACGGGTAGGGCAAAGCGTTTTGGCTGCCGCCATAAACACCCCCGTCAGCGTAATGAAAACGGCGGGAGAAGGCGGCGCCTGGGGGATTGCTCTTCTTGCGAACTATATGATTCAGAAGAAGAAAAACGAAAGCCTCGAAGATTATCTTGACGAACACGTATTCAAAAACAGCGAAGGGATTACCTTGTCGCCGAACCCCGCGGACGTAAAAGGGTTCGAAGAATATATGACGCGCTATCTCAACGGGCTTCCCGTGGTAAGAGAAGCAACCCGTTTATTATAAGGAAAGAAAAATATGTTAGAAAAATTAAAAGAAAAAGTTTTGCAAGCGAATTTGCAACTTAAAGAAAACAAACTTGTACTGTTCACTTGGGGAAACGTTTCCCAGATCGACAGAGAAAAAGGACTGATAGTTATTAAGCCGTCGGGCGTAAGTTACGACGAAATGAAAGCGAGCGATATGGTCGTGGTGGATTTAAACGGCAGAGTGGTAGAAGGTTCTCTCCGTCCGTCTTCCGATACCCCTACGCATATAGAAATTTACAAAGCGTTTCCGAACGTCGGGGGGGTTACGCATACGCACTCCGCTTTTGCAACGTCGTGGGCGCAGGCGGGACGGTCGATTCCGTTTTACGGTACGACCCACGCGGATTATTTTTGCGGAGATATTCCTTGCGCCCGTTCGCTTACCCGAGAAGAAATCGACGGCGAATACGAGAGAAATACAGGACTTGTTATTATAGAAACATTTGAAAAATCCCGTTTGAGTCCGATGAAAATCCCGGGTGTACTGGTAAAAAGTCACGGAGTGTTTTCCTTCGGAACAGACGCCGCGAATTCCGTTTATAATGCAACGGTGTTGGAAGAAGTTGCAAAAATGGCTGTTTTAACAGAGACAATCAATCCCGACGTTAAACGCGCGGACGAATTTATTTTGGAAAAACATTATTTACGTAAACACGGAAAAGACGCTTATTACGGACAAAAGAAATAAAAAACAGGAGATATAATTATGAAAGAAAAAATAGTTTACTGGCTTACGGGTTCGCAAACTCTTTACGGAGAAGACGTACTTTCTCACGTCGAGCAACACTCACGGGAAATGGCGGATTATGTAAACGAACGCGTTCCGGTTACCGTGAAATATCTTACGACCTGCAAAAGTTCCGAAGAAATAGTTGCCGCGATAAAAAAGGTTAACGACGAAGACGATTGCATAGGCATTATTACTTGGTGTCATACTTTTTCTCCTGCCAAAATGTGGATAAAGGGATTAAAAGCGCTGCAAAAACCCATGTGTCACCTCGCCACGCAATATAATGAAAAATTGCCTTACGGTACAATCGATATGGATTTTATGAACGAAAATCAGGCGGCTCACGGGGACAGAGAATTCGGATATATTGTCGCCCGTTTGCGTATGGATAATAAAGTGATTGTTGGGCATTACAAAGACAGAGAGTTTATAGAAGAACTTTCTTCCTGGTGTAAAGTTGCTGCCGGGTACGCCTTTTCAAAAAGTGTAAAGGTATGCCGTTTTTCGGACAATATGCGAGATGTCGCGGTAACAGAAGGCGATAAAATCGACGCGCATATCAATTTGGGATGGCAGGTAGATTATTACCCCGTCGGGGATCTTGTCGATTACGTCGAAAAAGTTTCCGAAAAGGAAACAAACGCGCTTATGGCAGAATACGCCGAAAAATATACGATGGGAGCGGATAGAACGGATACCGTGCGCGAACAGGCAAAATACGAAATCGCCATAGATAAATTCTGCCGGGATAAAGGCGGATATATCGGGATTGTGGACCACTTCGGGTCTTTACACGGTCTTAATCAACTTCCGGGACTTGCGATACAGGATTTACAGTCGAAAGGATACGGCTTCGGCGCGGAAGGAGACTGGAAAATTGCCGCTCTCGGCGCGGTTATGCAATATATGGCGGGGCAGAAGGGAACGGGTCTTATGGAAGATTACACTTATGACTTGAAAGAGGGCCTTTGTCTCGGCGCCCATATGTTGGAAGTTTCTCCGCAATTTGCGGCAAGTAAACCCGAAATTCAGGTTCATCCGCTCGGGATCGGGGGAAAGGCAGACCCCGCCCGTCTTGTTTTCGAAGGAATAGAATCGCCCGAAGCAATTGCGGTTTCTATGGTGGATATGGGGAACAGGATGCGTTTGATTATACAGAAAATCGAACTGGTAAAATATCCTCACAAGATGCCTAATCTTCCCGTCGGCGGACTTATGTGGAAATATAAACCCGACTTTAAAGAAGGCGTTGCCGCTTGGATTTATGCCGGTGGCGCGCACCATACCGTCGTGTCGTCCGTGGTAACGGCGCAGCAAATGGTTGATCTGGGGAATATGTGGGGAGTAGAAGTTGTTTTAATAGACGAAAACACGAAAATCGAAGAGTTTAAAAAGCAACTTTTATGGTCGGACGTGATCTGGAAAAATAAATAACGATTTTTCGACGGCGGGGTTTACCGCCGTTTGTTTTAGAAACAAAACCGTTAGGTTGGGGCTATATATAAATCCCGCCCGACAAATTTTGTCGGGCGGGGGATAAACAAAGGGTAAAAATTATTTTTCGGTTTTATTTTCGAAATCTGTAGCAGGCGTAACGTTAGCGGTTTTGGTTTTTTCCTTGGTTTCGGAATAGAAAAGTCGACAACGAATTCCTTGGTTGTAATCGCCGAACCCCGTTCCGAAGAGGTTAACGCCGCCGTGATAATTGTCTTTATCCTGGCAGTCTATGGTTAAAGAAATATTTTCGTTTTTATCCAGATGCAAATCTTCTATAGTCGTGTCACCGATTCGTAAGCCGTCGAGGAGAGTTCCGTATCGGTCGATAGAGAGATTTTTCAGTCTGCCGTATTGACCGAAATTCGAAGACCACCAGTCAGGGGTGAAACGCCCTCGGCGGTCAAAATATTCGCCCGGACACACGTATTCGCCTACGTCGATACCGTTCACAATAAAATGGATGGAAGACGGGAAGTGTTGGCTGGCGCCAGGCGCTTCGCCCGAAATTTCCATAGAAAACTGTAACTCTTCGGGCTGCTGATAAGATCTGAGTTTGCTGGGGAAACGGTAGGTAACGAACCCTTCCGTAAACCACAGTATGCGAGCCTGAAAACGTTCGGGGTAGGAAAAAATTTGCGGATCATCAAAGTCGCCTATCAAAGAATATAAATCGGCGATACCGCAAGTGGGACTAATCGAGTAATCCGAATATTGCCCTACTTCGAGTTCGGTTTCATAAAAATTATCATTCCCGATTTTGTCGACAAACTCGATTAAAATCTTGTCTTCCGTTAAAGAACACATTTTTTGCGTTCCGCGGGATAACGCGCAAAGTCGAATACGTAGAATCCCGCAATCGGCAAGTTTTTGTATGTGCATAGTAAGGGCGCTGTTTGTAAGATGAATTTGTTTGGCAATCTCGTTAATGTTCATTTCTCTGCCGTCCCGCAACAGTCCGATAATTTGCAGGCGCACGGGAGAAGCAAGCGCTTCAAACAAACCTAAACTTTCTTGTACATCGTTAACCAAAATCATAGTATTTACTCAAAACTTAAAAATTCGTATTCGTTTTTTTCAATTTAACAAAAAAACCCGTAATTGTCAAGTATTTTTCCGA
>CAKQQY010000022.1 GCA_934271245.1 uncultured Clostridia bacterium
ATTCTGTTTCGGTTACGCGAGTTGACCCGGTAACTTCAGTTTTTGTTTGGGCGGAAACTTTTTATCGAATTCTTCCGCTTCCTTTTCGTCTACGAAATAGGTTTCGGGGTCGGTATACGTTCCTTTTACTTTTCCGAAAAAGCCGCTTTCCAGTTCCTTAACCAAAAAATAGTCGGCGTCGGGGTCGTTTTTATAAGTTATACCCACGGTTTTACCCAAAACAAACCCGAAATGTTTATACAGTTCGTATCTGCCGGTTATGCAAAGGCATTTTATTCCGCGCTCTTTCGCCATTTCCATGGACTTTCTTAAAAGCGCGCCGCCGTACCCTTTACCCTTATATTCGGGCAAAACTCCGTACGGGCCGAACGTGGCAACCTTTACTCTTCCCGTTTCCGTTTCGATATAACTATCCGCGTACATTACGTGCCCTACGATTTTGCCGTCCGTTTCTATTACCAGATCAAGATCCTTTATAAAACCTTCGGCGTTTCTGTATAAATGAAGCACGTAATGTTCCAGCGCGCCCGGACGATAAACGTTCCAGAACGCTTCCCTTTCTAAATTTTCTGTCTCCTCGTATTCCTTTTCCGTTTCCAAACGAATGATATAGTCTTTTTTCATTTTTACCTCCTGAAAATTTAACCTTTACTACAAAAGGGAGGTTAAGACTGTGTTTTTTTAACCTCCCTCGGTTAAAACACAATCTCCGTTTTTCCGTCTTTAATCAAAAAGCGCTCTCCTGAAATATAATTTTGCTTTATTTTACTCCCCTTTACTTTATTTGTCAACAAAAAACGGAAGCCCGCCGTTTGGCAGACTTCCGTTTTTTCTTAAATATTTACAGGAGTTAACACACTTACTTCTTTTTTTCGTTTCGGGAATACGCGCAACCTTTGCAGCACGAGCAATCTCCGCCGCAATCACAGGAACTTTTACCCTGCTTCTTTCTTATTATCGAAGCGGTGGCAACGCCGATTACTATCAAAGCACAGACGGCTATTAAAATTATTTCAAGTACGCCCATATTTGTATCTCCTTTTTATATTCGTTATGCTTTCTTTCTGAACATTCCTTTATTTCTCATTACGATTACCGTAACTACCGCCGCGGCGACTACCGCCCAGACGAACGCCGTCCACCACCACGAACCTATGGTATAAACCATAGTCGCCACGACATAAGAAGTTGCTATCCAGAAAAGAAGAGTCCATTTATAACGGTTCCTGTTCTGCAATTCCGCTTTCGCAGTTGCGACTGCGGCAAAGCAAGGAATCGTGGTCATGTTGAACGCTATGAAAGATATCAACGCGGCAGGCGTAATGTTGGTCGCGATTATCATCGCTTTTACTGCGCCGATACCGGCTTCTGCCGAAATGTTGCACATAGCAAGGTCACTCGCTACTCCGGCAAGAGAAGAACCTTCCGTACCCGCAGCCGCGAGCAAGCAAGCGCCGAGAGTTCCGAACGTCGCGATGACGTTTTCTTTCGCGATAAGACCGCTGACGGCAGCAAGCACGAATACCCAACCGAATTCGCCGAGTTGACTGCCGAATCCGAGCGGCGTGAACAAGGGCTGCACGAGTTTTGATACGCTTGCTAAAATACTGTTGTTGATTTCTTCGTCGCCGAGTAAGCGCCATGCGAAATCGAAGTGAGTAAGTACCCAGATTACGATTGTCGAAGCAAGAATAATGGTGAACGCCTTTTTAACGAAGTGTTTCGTTTTATCCCAAAGGTGAGCCATAAGATTCTTGAACTGCGGCATATGGTAGGAAGGAAGTTCCATAATGAACGGAGGAGTTTCCCCTTTAAGAGAAGTGCTTCTCATTAAAAGTACGGAAACTATCGCCGTTATTATACCGAGCAGGTACATCGAGTACGTTATTACGTCCGCGCTCATACCCGTTCCCATTACCAGCGCGCCCGCAACGGCGGTAAGTATAGGTAATTTTGCGCCGCAAGAGAAGAAAGGTATTACCCTGACGGTAGCCGTTCTTTCTTTTTCGTCGGCAAGCGTTCTCGTGTTAATCATTGCAGGAACCGAGCAACCGAAGCCCATTATCATAGGCAGGAAGGCTCTTCCCGAAAGACCGAATTTTCTGAACATTCTGTCGAGAATGAACGCGATACGAGCCATATATCCGGAGTCTTCTAAGATAGAGAAGAACAAGAACAGTACGAGAATCGGGGGCAGGAATGAAAGAACCGCTGCCAGACCTTCGATTATACCGTCGTTGATAAGACCGGTCGCCCAATCTGCCATACCGATGTTTTCGACGCCCGTCTTTACAAGACCGAACAGGTCGCCGACTATCATGTCGTTCCAGATATTGTTTATTACTACGCCGGGCGAATAAAGCGTTCCGTCGTATATAGTCGCAAGCCATCTTGCGCCGTAGGTGTATACGGGAATTTTCTGTCCCCAGTATCCGTTTTCGCCTTGTTCCCAGTCGCCGTCTTCTTCGGGTCTGGTAGTTACGTATTTACCTTCGTCGTCGATATAATAATCGAGAATATAATTGCCGTCGTCGTCCTTTTCATAAACTATATTGCCGTTTTCGTCTTTTTCAAGGAACGCTTCGTTTTCGGCAAGAGAAGGCATCCAAGCCTGACTGTCGTTAAAACCGTTCAGATAGAAAAGGTTTTCCGAGAAGGTTAAGTGGAAGATAAGGAAAAGTACCACGAGGAATATCGGTATACCCCATATCTTATGAGTCAAAACTTTATCCGCTTTATCGGAAGCGGTCATTTTGACTTTTTCTTTATTCTTACGCTGAATTACCGGAGCGAAGTTTTTGGATATGTATTTATATCTCGCGTCGGCAACAAGCGCTTCGAAGTCTGCGCCGAAAGTGTCGTTTTTGAAAGTCTTTTTGAACTCTTCTATCATAGGAAGAGTTTCTTTATGCATGCCGACTTCAATTTCGTCGTTTTCTACGAGTTTGATTGCGTGGAACAACGGATTTTCGACGTTCTGTCCTTTAAGAGCGATTTTTACGTCCCCGATTAAGTGGGCTACGTCGGTATCGCCTAAAACCGTGATTCCCTCTCTCGGAGTTTTGCTTACTTTATAAGCCTTCTCCATAAGTTCTTTAAGACCCGTTTCTTTTAACGCGGAAATCTTTACGACGGGTACGCCTAATCTTTTTTCGAGTTCTTTTTCGTCGATTTTGTCGCCTACTTTTTCTACGGCGTCCATCATGTTGAGAGCGACTACCATAGGTACGTCGATTTCCATTATCTGCGTGGTGAGATAAAGGTTACGTTCTAAGTTGGTAGCGTCTACGATATTGATTACGCAGTCGGGTTTTTCGTCTAAGATATAATTTCTCGCGATAACTTCCTCGGGAGTGTATGGGGATAACGAATAAATACCCGGCAAATCGACTATAGCGACTTGTTCGGGGAGTCTTTTATATACGCCGTCTCTTTTATCTACCGTTACGCCCGGCCAGTTGCCTACGTGAGCGGTAGAACCCGTTAAACTGTTGAAAAGCGTCGTCTTTCCGCAGTTAGGGTTACCCGCCAAAGCAAATCTTTTCATCAGCCTTTAACCTCCGTCTTTACGCATTCCGCTTCTGTTTTACGAAGCGTGAGTTCATAGCCCCTGACGGTGATTTCGATAGGATCTCCCAAAGGCGCTTTCTTTCTCATATAAACTTCTGCGCCCGGAGTGATGCCCATATCGAACAAACGTCTTTTGATTTTGCCTTCGCCGAGAACCGACGTTACTACGCCGCTTTCCCCTATCGAAAACTTATCCAGAGTTTTTTCCATATATATTCTCCTTAATAATTTATAACCGTTTCATAGAATTACGCCACGAATATTTTCGTGGATAATTCTTTATCGAGAGCGATTCTGCCTTCCTTTATCTTGCAAACGACGCTTCCGCCCGAAGCACTTAAAACGGTTATTTCTCCGTTTACGGTAATCCCCAGACTTTCGAGATGTTTTTTAAGTTTCTCGTCCGCAACAATTCTTACGATTCTTAAATCCTGATTCAATGGCGCTAACACTATCGGCATCTTTCGTTCTCCTTTTTCCGACTATTCATATTACGCGATTTTTACCACAAATATGAATAATCTTTCATATTCGTGTATTATATTAGCACCCGTAAAAAATCTTGTCAAGCAAAAATATGAACTTTTTTTCATATTTCGACAAAATTTATATCTTCTTTTTTCGGGCAAAATAAAGGCTGCGCGGCAAACTTGCCGCGCAGCCTTTATTTATATAAATATATAGAATGTTAGAACAATCTTCAGCCAAAGGTTTCCGATTACGCTCTTTTTTTCTTTAATACGTTGATTAAAACGAAAATACCTATCAAAACGGCGGTGGAGCACAAAACTATTACCGCCATTGCGGGAACGGACACCTCGGCGCCGAAAAAGGAAAGTTTGCAGTCTATTCCTTCTTTTATTCCGTTCATTATCGCGTCTACGTCCGATTTCGAAGCGCCGCTTTTGGTTATTATATCGGCGAGTTCGTTAAACGTTCCGTTTAGCGCGTGGTTTCTCATAAGCGAAGTTCCGTAAGTCCCGGGTAAGAAAGAAAGGACTTTCTGCAAACCGTCGCCGAAACTGTGTATAGGCATATACGCGCCGCAAATAAATCCGTAACCGGCGGAAACTATCGTTCCCACGGCGGACATTTGCCCCTGCGTTGTCAAAAAGGAGTTTACTATGGACGAAAGCGCCGTTCCGAACATAGAAAGCAAAATAGTATCTGAAAGTATAAGCAGTACGTCGGTAAAACTTAAATACCAGCCGACTATGGCAAGATATATAAAGCAAGCCGCCGCCGCGGTAAAGCATACTATAAGCGTGTTGATAAGCGTTGCTACGTAATATGAAAGGGATAAAACGCTCTTTTTTACGGGCGTGATAAGCAAATCTTTTCTCGCGCCGTTTACCTTATCCTGTACCATTATAAGGTTGGAGCAGAACGCCACCGTTACGCAACTTACCGCAAGTATAGACGAAACGAGTTCGCCGCCGACCATACCTTCTATCAGGCTTTTGCTCACTTCGAAGCCTTCCGGCAAAGATTGAGCGAAACTGTCGTAAAATATGTCTTTTAAGAAGGTTGCGTAAAGAACTAACAGTATCATCGGCGTTATAAGCGACGACAACAGCATTCCTTTATCGAAAAAAAACAGTTTGGTGTTTCTTTTTATCAATGCAAACAACGATTTCATTTCAGTTTTCCCCCGTAAGTTTTTTGCCCGTTACCGTTAAGAACACGTCGTCCATTTTGCCTTTTTCCACTTCGAAGTCGGTAAAGGTTTCGGGATATTTTATTATAAGATTTCTCGCGGTTTCCGTGTCTTTTACCGAAACTCTGAAACCGTCTTTTATCTTTTCGTACTTCTCGCCGAGCGCCTTTATCTTTTCTTCCGATTCGCCGTACACGCGGATATAATCCCCCGCGTACTTGTTTTTAAGTTCGAGCGGAGTGCCTTCGGCAGAAATTTTTCCGCCGTCGATTATTATAACGTAGTCGGCGTCCGCCGCTTCTTCCATATAGTGCGTGGTTAAAAGAACCGTCATTTTATCTTTTTTACGGATATCTTCTATAACTTTCCAAAGCGTTTTTCTCGTTTGGGGGTCCAGTCCCGTGGTAGGTTCGTCGAGTATAAGGATTTTAGGTTTATTGAGAAGCGCTCTCGCCACGTCGATTCTTCTTCTCTGACCGCCCGAAAGTTTGCCGACCGTTCTTTTCATTAAATCGGAAAAATCTAAAAGGTTACCAAGTTCGTTTATGCGTTCTTCGGCTTTTCTACCGTTTATTCCGTAAAGACTCGCCTTTATAGTAAGATTGTCTTTAACGGAAAGCGCGGAATCCAACGCGGAATTCTGAAACACTACGCCGATTTCCGAAACTATCTCGTTTATCTGCGTTTCCACGTTCTTGCCGTTTATTATTACGCTGCCGCCGTCCTTTTCCAAAGCGCCGCACATTATCGATATGGTGGTGGATTTTCCCGCGCCGTTTACCCCTAAAAACGCGAACAACTCCCCTTCTTTTACCTTAAAAGAAAGGTCGTTTACCGCTTTCACTTCTCCGAAACTTTTTACTAAATTTTTTATTTCTATAACGTTTTCCATTTTTGGATTTTTTCGCTTTTTTATTTTGCGTTTTCCCGTTACCACATATAACAACGGGCGTTTTTTATTTTTGTTTTTCCTTTTTTGCGTAAAAAAAGCGACTTATAAAGCCGCTTTTTTCTGTCCCGAGATTTTATTATTTCAAAAATACTCTGCCGAGTTGAGCGATACCTGCGAGTAAAGATACTACGCCGCCGACTATCGCGCCGACCGCCAGATGTAACGCGTCTTTTACGTTAGCGCCGAAAATCGAACCGATATCGAGAGCGGTCTGATTAGGCAAGCAGAAAGAAATAGAAAGGAAGAAAAACACGCCGGCAACTATAAACGCGCCCGCTGCGATGAACGCCGCGAATTTGCTTCCCTTTCCTAACGCGCCGAGTACGGTAAATACCACGCCGACCGCCGCAAGTATAAAAGTTAAAAGGTTCATAAACGAGAAGTTAAATACCGCCACCTCGCTGTTTCCTACTTTTCTGTTATAGCCGAACGCTATCTGAAGACCGGTATACGTCGTATCGGAATCGTTTATTCCGACGTTGGGTAAAAACATCATAACTATCGCCGCCAAACCGAGTAAAGTTACTACGAAGTTAATAATCATATCAAGTTGTCTTTTCTTTGCTTTTTTTGCCATTTCTTAATTCTCCGTTTCTTTATTTTTTTTTGGTAGTACTAATATACTATTTAAATGCCGGATTGTCAACGCCTATTAGCATTTTTCTTTCTCTTTTTTATTTTGTTAGACCGTTGTCTAATATCTTGACAATATTAGAAAATTATAATACACTTAAAACAAAAACAAAACGTTTAAGGGGGAACGATTATGGCGCAGGAAATCAATATTTATCTGTCGGACGACCAGATGCTGGAAGACGTAGGCAACGCTTTCAATTCTCGCACGAGAAGAGATATTTTAAGGCTGTGCGCCAACAAAAGTTACAGCATATACGGGCTTGCCGAAGCGCTCAACATGGCTATCCCCACGATAAGTTTTCACGTTAAAATTCTGCAAAAGGCGGGGCTTGTCATCGTTTTACAGCACCCCAACAAAAAGGGCAACGAAAAACAGGTTTCCGTTTCCTTTTCAAGGCTTTCTATCTCAAAAGCGGCGCAAAATCAGGCGGTTCAGAAAAATTTTTATTATTCTTTGCCGATAGGCTCTTTCAGCGCGTTCAACATATCTTCTCCGTGCTGTATCGTAGATCAGGAAGGTATAGCGCTCGCTCTCGACCAACCGGGGTTTTTCTATTCTCCGAAAAGAATTTTAGCCGAACTTATTTCCTTTGCCGACGGGTGGATAGAATATTCCGTGCCGACTTACAAATTCAAAAACGAAAACATTTACAAGTTTATTTTCTCGCTCGAATTGTGCGCCGAAACTCCCTTTTTTAACAACAACTGGCGCAGCGACATAACTTTTTGGGTAAACGGCGTGGAAATCTGCACATATAACTGCATGGGCGACTACGGCGAAAGGCGCGGTCTTTTAACGCCGAAACTCTGGACGCACAACGCCACTCAATACGGTTTTTTACAGAAAATTTCCGTGGGGAACGACGGCGTTTATCTCAACGAAAAGGTGGTAAACGACAAAGTTACCGTTCGTGATCTTGCCCTTACTTCCGGCGATTGCGTTACCCTTCGCATAGGCATTAAAGACAACGCCAAATGTAAAGGCGGCGTAAACCTTTTCGGCAAAAACTTCGGCGACCACCCGCAAAACATTCTCGTTCAGTTTGTCGCCGACGAAAATTTAAGAACAGAAGAAGAATAAACGGCTTTTATCGACGGTTTGGCCCCATAAAGAGCGACGAAAACGAAGCCGCGCGGCGTAAAAAAGTTGCGGCGGCAGCGGAAAACTACTCGCGGCGATAAGCGACAGTTAAAAGTAAAAAGCCGCCCTATTTACCGAAACGACGAAAAATAATATCCGATAAATTTTAATGCCGACGGCCTTAATTAAAGCCGTCGGCATCAGTTTATTTTTTATCTCTCGCGGATAGTAAGAGTTTTCCGCGATTTATCTTCGAAAAAACGTAAAAATTCTTTCTAATCGATTTTAAGATTTTTGTAGTACGCTTCGGTTTTTACCGAGAATAATCCGGCTAAACCGTGCGTGAACGCGTAAGAATCCGTAAAAGACACGCTTTCTTTTCCGTCTAACGATACGGTTATCTTATTGCCTTTTATTTCGGCTTTAAGGGTATGATATTCGTTGAGAGATATTGCCCTTCTTTCTGACGCGAGCGTCGTTGCGCCGTAACTTAATCTTTGCAACACTACCTGATCTTTATTTATATACACGAAATACCCCGTAACCGCTTCGTCCGCAGAACCGTTCGCGCCGAGCGGGAAGTTGGGGTTATCCGCGCGAAGAAGTATTCCCGCCTTTCCGAGCCCTGCGTTTTCGGTTATTTTTATATCGACCGAAACGGCGTAATCGGTAAGTTTTCTGCTTCCGAACAATACCATTTTATTAGAGAACTGTTCCGCGTGGTGAGCGTTATCACCGATTTTATACTGCGTTACGTATATACTGCCGTTTTTAACGTTTTTGGTTAAGTCCGCCGAAAACTCGGGGCGGAATTCGCTCGACTCGTAAATTCCCGTTTTTATCGCCGAAAATTCGCCTTTGCCGAGTATAATCGTTAAGGCGTGCAAACCTTTCGTAAGGCGTATTTCGGCAACCGTGGTCTTTACGTATTTACTTAAACTGCCCATTTCTTTACCCGATTTATCGAGTTCCACTTTATTTATCGTGAACGCTACGGGGTCGTTATCGTCTATCTGAATTCCTATAACCGCGCCGAACGACGACGCGCTTATCAATGAATCTATTCCGTAATACCCGTCCTTTTCGACGTCTATTTTATAAGTAGCGTAATCGCCCGCGGTTTTCAAGGTTAAAGCCGACGTATCGGAATACGCGGAATAGTCGTCGTTAGAATCGTATTCGACATATTCTGTTTTGGAATTGCCCGTAACCCTGCTCGCCGATTCGACGTAATTTTTATTCCAGAATTCGCCTTCCGTGATGGTTTCCGCTTTCCTTTCGGAACTTCCGAATGCGTAGGGCGAAAAAGAAGTAGAATTGATTTCTTCTCGGGTAAAGCCCTTATACCCTATCTTTCCGCCGTTTAACGGTTCGGACAAGGTCGTTTCGATTTTAGTTATGCCTTCGTAAGTAACTTTAATTTTAGAATTCGCGTAAGAAACGGTTACCGTATGGAATTTACTTAAATCGAAGTTTTTGTTTACCGTAGCGGTGGCAACCGTTTTGCCGCCGATTTTTAATATAATCGAGTTTTCGCCGAACGAGATTTCCCCTTCGTTTTCTCCCGAAGAGAATACGAGCGAACGGTTTTCGCCGGCGTTCGTAAAGTTATATTCCGCGGTGAAAACGTTGCCCGTCGATTTATTCGACAAGAATTTATCGCCGTCGGCGGTCAAAGCGTCGTTACGCCCCTGATAAGTAGTGCCGTCGGAATAAACGAAAAACTCTGCGAGTTCGGGCGCGATATTGCTTTTATCTCTGTGGTTTACCGCCATTCTGTTGGTTCCGTAAGAAACGCGGTTGACGTTATACAGTCTGTAAAAACCGTTATCGTCTTCTTCTAAATTATGATAAGAAAGATAGTAACTGTCTAAATCGGGACCCAAAACGGTGGAACAATGCCCAAGGCCGTTCTGCGCGCCCAAAGTATCTAAAAGCAACAGGTTATCCGCCGCAACCTCGAAAGGTTCGCTTAACAGCGAATCGCCTTTGCCGTAAGAATAGCCTACCCTGTACCCTTTACTTTCGACGAAGTTACCGGCGTAAGTAAGATAGTACGTTCCGTTGACCTTTTTTACCTGCGGACCTTCTACGGTAACGGGCATTTTTACGTTCAGCGCGGACGGTTTATTCGCGTAGCCTTCCTTTCCCAAAGTTTCGAAGTCGGTAAAAGGATATACCCTTATCGTGTTCGTCCCGGGAGTTAAAAGGTACATATTTTCGTCGTCGTCGATAAATACGGAGCCGTCGTATTTATAAAGACCTTCGTCTATCGGCTTTTCGCTTAACGCTTTATAGTCTCCGTAAGGCGTGGAATTCACGCTTTTAAACACGTAGTGACCTTTACAACGCGGAGAAGTTATCATATAAAACTCTCCGTTATAATAGTACACTTCGGGGGCGGCGGCGGTGGACTTATCCAGATCGTCCGCAAACGGGTTTCCGTTTATATCGAGAAGATTGAAATCGCCTAAAAAGGTGTAATTTATCATATCGTCGCTCGTCCAGCACTTATATCCGTAGGTATACGCTTTCGCCGAACAATATAAATAATACTTTCCGTCGTGTCTCATCACGAAGGGGTCGCCCACGCCGAAATTTTCGTACTGCGAAGGGATTTTATCTTCGCCGAAACGGTTATCGTATCTCACTTTTTCGGTAAGGTCGACGGTGTTATCGACCTTGCCGATATTCGCGCCGCACCCCGTGAAGGCAAAAACCGAACACAGGGTAAACCCGCATAAAATTAAACTTAAAGATTTTTTAACGCCATTCATCTTAAAAACTCGCTTTCCAGTCGTCGCTCCATTTATCTTTTATGAGAACGTCGTTGTTTTCTCCTACGCCCGACGTTAAAATAACGTCTTCGCTGTATTTTATTATCTTTACATCAGGATTTTTATATTCTTTCATATTTTATTCTCCTTAACGTCAGTTTCTAACGATCGAAAGATCGAATAAGTTTACAGTTTGCGTCGAATTGTTCCATACGTACGGTTCGGAATAGGCGTTCGTGGTTGTCTTTCTTACCACGGTCGTATTCTGACACATCGCGACACCGTTAAACCATACCGAAACGAAAGTATCTTCCATAACTATTTTAATATCGTGATATGTGTCGGCGTCAAAGTCGGTTGCCGCGCAAACGGTATACATACCGTAGTTTTTCCATCCGCCGCCGCATTCCTCCAACGACACGATTACGTTTTCGCCGTTCCTTTTTATTCTTACTCGGAAACCGCCGTTCAATCCCGTTCCCGTAGACGCGGTATCGAACACAAACATTAAATCCGCCCAACTGTCTACGAATTTGGCTTTTGCCGTTATGGTAACTTTACCCGCTTCTACCGTGTAGCCGTCTTTTTTAACCGCCGATTTTGTGTTTAATCCCAAAACGGTTTCGGCATTTCCCGTTGCCGTTCCGAACACGGTGGTATAAGACTCTTTGGTTATAGGAGTTATCTTAACGTTTTTAATAACGCTTTGACCTACCGCCCAGAAGTAAATTTTAGAAGGAGTGAAAGAATCTCTTGCGGTTATTCCGTCTTTTGAAAACGCTACAAGTTCCCCGTTTAAGTATAATGTGATACTCTTTCCTACCACTCTGAATTTTACGTTATAAGTTTTATTCGCCGCAAAGTCGGATACGTTCGCCGTGGCGTATTTCGTCCAGTTGCCGTTCCTTTGTTGAGCCGTAAGAATTATTCCTCCGTCTTTTACGAAGTTTACGGAGAAGCCGTTAGTGAAAGTTTTATTCCCCACCGTGGTGTCCATCATTATTCTGAAATTCGGAGCGGAAGCCGACGTGGTGAAATCAAGGGACACTTCGCCGTCGGTAAAGTTACTGCTATCTACGGTGGTAAGAGCCGACCCCGCTTCCGCGTAATAGCCGAATTTATCGTTTCCGCTGACGGTACCGAACGCCCCTACAAGAGAAGTTTCGTATTCGGGAACGGTAATCTTTACGTCGGTAAGAATTACAGGTTGATTTGAAACGTTCCAAAAATAAACCTGCGAAGCGGCGCCTCTCGGCAAAAGATTATAGCCGTCGGTAACCTTAACACCGTCGAGATATATAATAAAACTCTTTCCCGAAAGTTCGATTTTTACGTTGTACGTTTTATCGAAGTCAAACTCCGAATAAGCGCAGATTTTATATTTTTCGCCGTATACGGTGTACGGGCTGTTTCTTAACTGTGCGAAAAGATAAACGTTATCGTCGTTTTCTCTCTTGAAGTTGAAAACCACGCCGCCGCCGAACGTAGAATTGCCAACGGTGGTATCGACGAGTATTCTCAAATCCTGCCATGCTCTGTTGAATTTTACGTTATAAGAAATTTCCGCGTCGGTATATGCGGTCTTTTCAAAAGTCGTCATCGCCGACGTGCCGCCTAACGTATACCCGTCTTTATCGTTGCCTTTTAACGAGCCGAACGCTTTCACGTAATTTACGTTGGAAGCGATGAACGAACGGATTATAACAAGTTCTTCGTCGGTATATCCTGCCGTTGTCGAGTTTGTTTCGGCTGCGGCAGCCACTTCCGAAACAGACCTTACGTTACTTTCCTTGGTATCGCCCGTATTTTTATCCGCGATTGCGCCGTAAACGGTTTCTTGCGTTTCGTCAGCGTAAGTAATCGTCATATAACTTTGCGCTACGAATTCTCTTTCGAAGTTATTTCTTCTTATTTCGGAAATCGCCGCATTATAGCACATATACGTAACGCCGTCGACTTCTTTTTCGTACCAACTGACCGTTTTATCCGCAACGGCGTTTTCATAATAATTTTCGTCCGTTTCAAAGGTAAGCCTGTCGCCGACCAAATCTTTAGGACCGATTAAAGTACCGAAAGTTACTTTGTCTTTAGCATTTTTAAGAGCGTCGTAACCCGTTTTTTCAACGCCGCATACGAATCTTAACCCCGCGGTTTCGTCGGATAGTCTTATCGACGCGCCGTAAAGATTAGTAAGTTTTAACGTCGCTTCGGTCAGTCCTTCGGCGGATTCCGAATACAAATCCCCCGTTTCCGATACGTAAACCGTTTTTTCGCCGCCTTCCGCTCTCGCGGTTTGCGGACGGTAGGAAAATCCGAACGCCGTCGCCGACATCACGAATGCGATTGCCAGCGCTACGATGAATGATTTTCTCATTGTTCTCATTTATTTCCCTCCTATTTTTTTATTTAACAGTAATTTTAAGGTCGTTCAAATTTTTTGACCCTGCGTTCCACACGTAGAGTTTGCTTTGCGTTTTTCTTCCCACGGTTACGTTATCGAGATATTTCGTTCCGTCGAATTCCGCAGTGAGTTTGTTGCCGGTAAGCGTTATTTTAAGGGTGTGTTCGGCGGTAAAATCGAAGTCCGTGTAATCGCAGATTTCCGCCTGACCGTACATTGCCCAGTCGCTTCTTTCCTGACACACCATTTTGATTTTGCCGTTTTCGACCTTTATCTGAACGCCGAAACCTTTCGGGAATCTTTTGCTTTCGTCTCCTACGCTGTCTGCGTCGAACATTACCCTTATATCGGGCCACGCCCCCGCTTCCGCTTTGAAAGACACCGTGACTTCCGCGTCTTTTACCGTTACGGCGTCCGCGGTGGTTATCGCGCTGCCGCCCGATACCGTATAGCCGTTTTCGTCGTCGCCGACTACCGTTCCGAACGCCGCCTTATAACTTTCTTTGCGGTCTTCTTCCGTCACGGTTATATCTTTTAAGGTATAAGTTTGCGAACCGGGGTTCCAGAAATACGCGTTCGAGTACTCGCCTCTCGTTACGCCGTTTGCCTTTAACACTTCTTTTCCGTCGATACTCACTGCGACGGTGGTTTTATATATCGCTACCGAAACGAAATAGTCTTTGGTAAAGTCGAAATCTTCGTATTTGCAAATCTCGGCGGAACCGTAAGTTTGCCAACTGCCGTATCTTTGCTGAACGATTACCTTTACCTTTTTTATTTTGGTTTCCGATTCTTCTTCCGTTCTTATCATTACGACAAAACCTTTCGGGAATCTCGCGGAATCGTCGCCCGTTACGGTATCGAATACCATTCTTAAATCGGGCCAGTTGCCTATTTGCGGGCGGTAGGAAAATTTTATCGTTTTATTGTCGTCTATTTTGTTTTCGGTTGCCGAAGTAATCGCCGAATTTACGTTTACGCCGTAAATATTTTCGCCGCCATAGAGCGCGCTTCCGAACGCCGCGTTATATTCCGCGCCCGTTTCGGCGGTATAATCTTCTATCTTTATGTCGGATAAAGTTACCTGCGTTCTCGCCCAGAAGTATAATTTTTTCGGTTCGTCGCTTCTGTCTATTTTTGAAAAGAGCGCGGCTTTGCCGTCTAAATACACTATCAACTCGCTTCCGTTTACCGAAGCGGTAAGATTATACGAACGGGTTTTATCGAATTCTTCCCATTTACATATAATATAGTTTCCGAAAGACTTCCAGTCTCCTCCCCAGCGTTCGGCGGCGATGACCGTATAAGCCGTTTTATTTATTTCCTTACGACCGAAAAACACGTTTATGCCCTTTTCGAAGTTGTTTTCCGCGGCGGTTTCGCCTTCTATGGGCGTAGAATCCAACATAAGGTTTACGCTGGTCCATTGATTTACGTCGGGCGTTACCGTGTAAGATATTTTCTTGTTGTCGATTAAAAGGTCGTCTTTAGTGGTGATTGCAGACCTTGCCGAAAAATCGTAGCCGTTCTCTTCGTCGCCGACGACGCCGTAAAATTCCATTTTATACGCGCCGCTCATATCCTTGGTTTTTTCGGATACCGTTTCGGAAACAGTCAAATCGGAATATTTTACTCCTTTGCCGCCCGTTTTAAGTCCGTATTTATCGAAATCGAGCGGGGCTTCGTCTTTATAAGTGTATATCCAGCAATCGTTATAAAAACAGTCTATACTTGCGGTTTTGTTGCCGCTTCCGTCCGTTTCCACGCCTTTCCAGGAAAGTTTTAAGCGGTATTCTTTCTTTTCGTTATAATCCCTTATCTTGAAACTGAACGGCGTTTGCCAGAAGCCCGATTCTATCTTACAAAACATTACGACGCCGTCTTTATTTATCTGCAACGCGTAAAACTTTTTGTAGTCTGTTCCTTCCGAACAGTCGAACGCCATCATTATTCCGTTATCCGATTTATCGTTCGCCTTCATCTTTACCGAAAGACTTCCGCTATTAAACGGTTTATCGGTGAAAAACCCTATCGAATCGCGTTCCAAACTCGTGATAACGCCGCCTTTTTCTTCGTAAGACCCTTTAAGTATCGTCATCGATTCGGGCGGAAACGGGTTCTCGTATTCGTAAGTAAATTCCGCGCCGCTCTTTTCTTTTCCCGGTTCGTTGCACGCGACGAACATACAAACCGCAGACGCCGCCGCCAGCGCGACCGTTAAAATTTTTTTCATCATTTTTCTCCTTTTTAAGGCGGTTATCCCTTTATTCCGCCTACCAACAACGCTTTTATAAATTTCTTCTGAAAAATTATATATATCGCAAGCACCGGTATACTCGACAGGAAAGCCGCCGCCATCATTATCGGCTGGTTGACGAGCGTTCCGCCGCCGAAATTATTATCGAGATATTTTATAAGTACCTGCAACGTTTTCTTTTCCGGTTGTTTAAGGTATATATCGGGTCCTAAAACGTCGTTCCAGACGCCTAAAAACCAAAAAATTATCTGCACGGATATAGCAGGCATACAGAGGGGTATCATTATTTTAAAATACTGTGTGAAATACCCCGCGCCGTCGATTTTCGCCGCTTCGAAGTATTCCGTCGATATTCCCGACAAATACTGCACGAGAAAGAAGAAAAATCCCGTATTGCCGAAAAACGCCGGTATTATCAGCGGCCATAACGTGTCCGTAAGCCCTAATTCCACAAATACCTTATACTGCGGTATCATTACAACGACAAAAGGTATCATCATGCTCGATATACTTATAAAGAACAATACTTTTTTACACGGCATGTGCATTTTGCCGAAAGCAAACGCCGAAAGAGTCGTTACGAAAGTCCCTGCGGTAAGCGTTACCACTTCTAATATAAGAGTGTTCATCAGTCCGTTAAAAAACGGGACTTTCTTAAATAACAGCGCGTAACTTTCCAGCGTGGGTTGCTTCGGGAACAAGTAAAAGGAAAAGTTAGAGATTACTTCTACGCCCGATTTAAAACTGCCGCTGACCATATAAAGATACGGGAATACCATCGTTATCGCGCCGAATATCAGCACGGCGTACAGCAATACCATACCTATCGCTTTTTCAGGCGATATTTTTAATTGCTTATTCATGGCTAATTCTCCAATACCCATTTTCTGCTGAATCTGAACTGAACAAACGATATTAAAAACACGAATATACCCAAAAGCGCCGCCGCCGAAGACGCAAATCCGTATTTACCATCCGTCATCTTTAGATAAAGATAATACACAATCGTCTTGGTTGCGTCCGTCGATACGATAATATAGTTATCGGAAAACGCATTAAGTCCGCCGATTACGTTTACCGTCAACAAATAGAAGAGTATCGGCGTCATCATCGGAAGGGTTATTTTTATCATCTTCGTAAATTCGCCCGCGCCGTCGAGATCCGCCGCTTCGTAATATTCCTGCCCGATATTCTGCATTCCGGCAAGTTGCATAAGCATGGAACTTCCGAGTCCGCCCCACACCGCTTTGATGATGAGCGAGTTCTTTACGACGTTGTCGTCGGTAAGCCAGCCGATATTCGTGCCGAGCAGCGTATTAAGCAGACCGTATTCGTCGTTTAATATCCATTTCCACACGATTCCGATTGCAAGCGCGCTCGATACCGCGGGCAGATAGTATATTACCCTGAACGCCATATTCCCGTAAATCTGCTTATTCAGCACGTACGCAAGCAAAAATCCTAATACCATAACTATCGGTATAGACAGCATCAGATAAAACGTGTTGAATATCGATTTTAAAAATTGCAAATCCTTAAATAACGTCACGTAATTCTCGAAACCGATAAAGTTCAGCGAATCGTTGAATAAGTTATAATCGGTAAAACTGTAATACAGACCGAACGCTATACAGCTCAGCGTGAATATAACCGCTTTCAACACTATCGGTATGGCAAATAACAGCGCGGTAATTCCTTCTTTCTTTCTGTAAGAAGTTTGCTTTTGTCCGATTTCCATCTTTTCTCCTTAAATTTTACAGGTTGTGTTCCATTTAAACTTCAAATCAGACCCCTTAAAGTTAGCCAAATATACTTCCTGCACTCTGTCGCACAGGTTTTTAAGCATATTTTCCGAATAGGTCTGTTCGCCCGACGGGTGTTCGGGAGATTTTTTGCTCCAGTCCCAAAGGGCGATTTCTTTACCGCCGCGAACGTCTTTGCCGTTGACTTTCTTTCTCGCCCAGATTCTCTTGAGTTTAAGACTGTCGTTAGCCGTTCCCGAAATTTCCGTATACCATTCGGTATCGTAAGTGTACGCTTCGGGGCGGCGGTTGGAATCTTCAAGCATATCGAGATACACTTTTCTGTTTGCGGGTCTGTTCATCCCTTTCGGGTCGTTTATTTTTTCCGTCATAAACTCCCCATCCGCCATACTTTTTACGTTAGGTACTGCCTGACCCGATTTCCATATATGTCTTTGCGCGTCGGTGTTGTAAGTTAAAAACTCGGTTAAAAGATACGCGCCTTCGGGGCAACTGCTTTCTTTATATACCGCAAGCCCTACCGAACCTAATTTATAGGTGGATTTACTGCATTCTCTCGCTTCTTCCGTCATAAGTTCCGTTCTTACCGACGTACAGGTTTCTGCGTCGTATTCGTCTATGCCGCTTACGTTCGGTACGGGACAAGGAAGTATATCCCATTCGAAATTCACGTTCCAGAGTTCGGGCGTGTTCCATGCGCCTATCCAACTGACTGCCGCAAGCCCCGAAGTAAATCTCTGTATATAGTTCTGCGTTGCCTGTTGCGTGGTGGACGGCATCGCACCGTAATCGAAAAAGTCGCCCGCAATCTGCACCGCTTCGGCAAATTTATCGTTATTTATGGTTACTTGTTTATAGTCGTCGGACAAAAATCTGCCGCCCGACGCGATATACGCCGCTTCCCACGGATAGTGCGTCATTCCCGCGATACTCGAAGTATCGGTTCCCGTCTGGCAATCGATACAGAACTGCAAAAGTTGCGCCCAGGTCATGGGAATCCGGTCGTTTAACACCTTTTCGCCGTTATAATAGCCGTATCCGTATTTATAATTTTCTCCGTTTTCGTCTGAAACGACTTTAATTCCGCGACTTAATACGTGAGTTTTGTTATAGCAGACGACGTTAGGTCCTAAATCCTTAGGCAACGCGTAAATACTGCCTTCGCCGAGCGTTTTCGTCGCCCTGTCGAATCTGTAAGCGTTTATACCTTCTTCATACATATCGCTTTTGTTTATTACTGTGGAATTATTCACGTATTCGGTAATATCCAGCATAATGTCTTTACCGTTAATCATCTGTACGAAGTTTACGTCCGGAATATAGAAAACGTCGGGAAAAGTTCTTTTGCTGCTGCTGACGAGTACCTGAAGGTAGGTATCTGCGTCGCAACTGGTTTGCTCCACTTCGTATTGCGGATATTTTTCTTCGAACATTTCTATAAGTTCGCCGAATATTCTGATTTCGCTTTCCGAACCCCAGCCGAAAAACTTTATTTTGGTTTTGCCTTCTCCCGTTTCTCCGCAAGCCGTAACCGACAGCAGGACCGAAAGAGCAAGCAACATTATAACTATGTTCTTTAACGATTTTTTCATATTTTCCGCCTTTAAACGTTTATTTTTTTCAGTTTGTCAAGGTTTACTTTCATATTTCCGTCTTCGTCCGCTATACCGTTCTTTTCTTGCTGAACGTCGTTGAACTGCGTATAGCAATATCCCGACAAAAATTTGAGTTTTTTAAGCGCCTTGCGAAGTTTATCGTATCTCGAAAGAAAATCTTCTTCGCCGTCTGCGCCGAGCCCGTATCCCCAGCCTTTATTTACGTCTTTGTTCATACAACAACCGCCGTACTCGCTGACGATTATCGGCTGACCGTTATACTTAAATCCCCTTACGAACACGGGTTTTTTAGCCGCTTTTATGCTCTTTTCCGAACTCTTCGTAAGGTCTTTGCAGTTATCGAACAAAACGTCGGCGTCCTGCGTGTAATTATGTATCGTGATAACGTCGCACGAAGTGTGTTCCCAGCCGTCGTTTACTATCACGGGGCGGTCGTCGAGCGATTTTGCGAGATAATACATAGACTGCGTGAAGTTATACACTTTATCGTCGCTCGCTATCTCGCCGATTCCCCAACTTTCGTTGAAAAGCACCCAGGTTATAACCGACGGGTGATTACGTTTTTGTTTTATAATCGAAACCATCTCTTCGGGGTATCTGTCGATTAGTTTTTCGCCGAATTCGTAAGCGGAAGGTATTTCGCACCATACGATAAGCCCCATTAGGTCCGCAAAATACATAAACCTTTCCGTTTCGGTTTTTTCGTGTATTCTTATGCCGTTAAAGCCCGCTTCTTTTATAAGGGACAACTCTTTTATTATTCTTTCGTCGTCGGGCGCGGTGTACAATCCGTCTTTATGAATTCCCTGATACAACAAAAGATTCTGGTTTAACACGGCGTTATTTAAACACACCGCGTTGTTTCTTATTCCTATATCCCTTAACCCGAAGTAGGTGTAAACTTCGTCTAAAGAATTTTCCGTTTTAAGCGTTATCGTCGCGCGGTAAAGTCCGCCGTTAAGTCCCCAGAAAATATTGTCGTCCGTCGCGATATTCAAAGCGATTTCGCCGATTTCCGATACGACGTTTTCTTCTACGCTTTTAATGACTTTATCGTCTTTTAATACCTTTACTTCCAGAGTTTCGCCGCTTAAAACTTTATTTAAGGTATATTTTAAGCAAAACAGTTTCTTGGATATTTCGGTACGGATATAAAATTCTTTTAAATAACTGTCGCCGACGAAATCTATCCACACGGGTTTCCAGATTCCCGTCATCTGCGTATAAAAACAAGCGTAATTTTCTTTTTTCGCGCGTTGTTTTCCGCGGATTATACAGGGGTCTAAACTGTCTTCGCATTTTACGACGAGTAAATTTTCCGATTCGATAATATCCGTTATATCGAAAGAAAACGCGTGGTACGCCCCGACCGACGAACCGACGAATTTACCGTTAAGCCATACCTTGGTAACGTAGTCCGCGCCTTCGAAATTTAATATAACGCGTTTATTCTTCGGCGCTTTTATCGCGAATTTTTTCTGATACCATACGTTTTCGCACGGTTCTTCTATTCCCACTCCGCTTTTTTCGCTTTCGTAAGTAAAGGGAACGTTTATTTCGTATTCGCCGATAAAGCCGTTATATAATCCGCCTTTTTCGCCGTTATTGCCGCTGTCGAATTTAAAATCCCATTTGCCGCATAAATCGAAAAAACCTTTCCTTTCCGTCTGCGGCGTGGGGTGATTGCTGAAATTGTTTATTATCATGTTAACCTGCTGTATTTATTAGTTATTTTGCAAAGATGCTTTTTTACGGTTAAAATCCCGTCGGGCTTACCTATTGACAAAATAAACACCCCGACTATTTACTTAAAATATTTTATCACCGTTTATTTTTAACGGTCAACGGGCATTTTCAGTTTGCCCGTAACCCCCGTTATTTGTTAGACGGTTATCTAATTTTAACCGAATATCAAGTCAGTTTTAACAACGTTTCTTATTTTCGCTCCGCTTAAAACCGCCGCCTTTCCGTTTACGAATTCCGGCGTTTTTTCAAGGTATATCTCGTCGTTTTCGCATAAAGGCGTTATTTTAACGCAAAAACTTTCGGGATAATTACGCGTTTTGAGAGCGAAAGAAGTAACGCCGTTTTTATAATAATCGTCAAAAGTTAAATTACCGTCCGCGTAAACGCATATACGGTCTCCTTCAAAAGATAAATCCATTATCGCGTCGTCTTTTTTCTCTCCGTAGGTAACGTTTACTTTATAGCAGGCGCCTTCGCCGTAGATATTCTTTTCGATAGCTACGGTATGTTCTTCCGTCTTACATTCGTAAGAATACACGAACAGATCTTTTTCTTTACCTCTCTTAGTAAATCCTTTCGGAACGGAAGGAAGTTCGGGATAAGTTTTAAGCGTACATTCGCCGCCGTGACGGACACAGTAGTTTTCTTTTTTCTTAAACAACTCGCCGCTTGATACGACAAAGTATTCTTCGCCCGAAAGATTTATTTTATACCCGTGTTCGGCGTCCGCCTTCGAAAGGGTCAATATTTCCGCCGAACCTTTTTCGAATTTATATTCGGGGGTGTTATCGGCGTAGAAAAAGTAGGTCGTTTTTCCGTTGTTTTTTATTTTGCAAAGCGGGGTCGCCGTGGCGTATTTTAACGACGCGTCGCCCAGATTCATATTAAACGGATAGAAAAAGTACTCGCCGCTTTTTATATCCTGTTTCGGGAAAACCACCGTTTCGTCCGATAATTCAACTTTTAATCCGACGTCGTTAAAATCGTTGGTTTGTTCTCTTCTTATATAGTTATTTACGAAAACATATCCGCTTTTACCCTTTCTTCTTATCGCCACGCGGAGATGTTCGGTATCCCACGGGGCGTACATTTTGCCGTCGGGTAGGTAAGTGTCGGCTTCGACTACCGTATCGCCGAAGTCCTGCAAAAACAGTCCGTAAAGTTTCAGTTCTCCGTACGAATAGTTTGTGTCGCCCGTTTCGCGTATCGGAGCCTGAAAATCGTAAGATATTCTCGGATAGTCGTTTGGGTATCCAGTTTCTACGCTTTCCTGCGTATATCTTCCGTTTACGAGCGGGTTGGTTCCGCCGTGATACATATAAAACCCGAACATATTAACGCCCGTCGCGATTTTTACCATTGCCATCGCGCCTATATCGTCTTTGCCTATTACAGGTCGGCGATGTCTGGTTACCTGTATTCCGCCGCCTAGTTCGCTCGTTAAAAACGGGTATTGCGTTCTGTCGAAGTGAGGCGTTTTCGCCATATGCACCAAATTGAATTCGTTATCCATAATCATCTGATTCTGGTCGAATTTCATCATATAATTATCGTTAAAGGGGAGTTTTTCGGTTACTCTCGCCCACGGCGCGCAGACGTATCCGCAAAAAGTGGGCAGTAAGTCTCCTATATACGCGCTGACCCACCCCGTGGCGGTATATATCGGAGCGGCAAAACCTGCCTTTTTCGCCATTTCGGTGAGCGTTCTTATATGCTCGTCCCCTTTGCCTTCGCCGCCGAAAAGATATTCGTTTTCTATCTGCACGGCAAAAAGGTTTTCGAGTTCGCTTTTTATCTGTTCCCCTACGGCGTTCCAGAATTTTTCCACGTATTTAAGGTATACGGGGTCGTTGGAGCGAAGCCCGATTCTCTTTTCGACGAGCCAGTCGGGAAAACCGCCGTATCTTACTTCGCCGTGGCACCAGGGTCCTAACCTTAAAATCACGAGAAGGTCGTTTTCGCGGCAAATCCGCATAAACGATTTTATGTCGTTGCTTTTTTCAAAGTCGAAGTCGGTTTCGCTCGGCTGAACGTAGTTCCAGAAAACGTAAGCGGAAACGGCGTTAAGACCGCCCGCTTTCATTTTGGCGATTTCTTCTTCCCAGTTTTCGCGCGGTACTCTCTGATAATGGAATTCACCCGCGTAAGGAATAAACGGTTTGCCGTTTAAGTAAAGACATTTTTTATCGTAATTCGCGTTAAGCATATTTACCCCTACCTGATTTTTTCGATTTTTATTACTTTCGCGAAGTAGTCGCCGAAAGGTTGAACTTCTATGCCGTACTCGGTAAGAATATCCCCGTGATATTCTTTTCCGTCTACGAGATATTCCGCTTTCGGGTCAAGCCCGCGAAGTTTGATTCTTCCGATTTTATCTCTGCGAGTCGTTCCCGCCGCGAAAACGAACACGTAATGAAAGTTGCCTTTTCTTTCGGCGTACTGCCACACTGCAAGATTTCCGTTGGTAGAATCGAAAGCAGATTTTAGTCTGTATACGTACGCGTTATGAAGGGCGGGGCGCATCGTTTTATATTCCGCGATATATTTTTGCATTTCGGCAAACGTTTCGTCGCTTATCTCCAAAAGGTTCATTCCAACGCTCATAGACCCCGTCATTCCGAGTTTGGCTCTGTAATCGAGCGGCGCTCTTCTTCCGTTCATCGGGTGCACTTCCATAGTGACGTTGCCCGCTCCGCCCGCAAGACGGGGCAGCATATACGTGGTGAAACCTTCGTGCAGCCTTAACACGTCTACGGGGTCGGAATTGTCGCTCCGATTGATTCTGTCGCAATAAGGAAGCAGACCGAAATCCGTTCTCGCTCCCCCGTGCGCGCAACATTCGAGAATCAAGTCGGGATATTTTTCGTTAAGGAATTTCCAGACTTTTCTTACGTTTTCCGCCACCTTAAAATAAAAATCTTCCTTTTTATAATTTACTTCGGCTATATATCTGTTCATATCCCATTTAAGGTAATCGAGCGCGTTTTCTTTTACTAATCTGTCCGCCACGCCTATAACGAAGTCGGTAACGTCGTCTCTCGACATATCCAAAACGTACTGATAACGGAACTGTAAATTGTCGCGCGTGGGATATTTTAAGACCCACTCGGGGTGATTTTTATAGAGTTCCGAATCGGGGTTGACCATTTCGGGTTCCATCCACAATCCGAACAGCAACCCTTTTTTATGGGCGGCGTCGGATATATATTTTATTCCGTGAGGGAATCTTTCTTTATCCGCGTACCAGTTGCCGAGCGACGTTCTCTCCGTCGTTCTTCCTTCGAACCAGCCGTCGTCTATAACGAACATTTCCGCGCCTAAATCTTTTACTTTATCTAAAAGTTTTACGCATTTTTCTTCCGTTACGTCGAATTCGAAAGGATACCAGGAATTGTATATTACCGGCATAGGTCTTGTTATACGCGTCCTCGGAAGCAGATAGTCGAACTCGTAATCGTAAACGGATTTCGTTATCTTTTCAAGTCCGCAGTCGCTGTATCCGTTGGTTATTATCGGCAGTTCTGCTTTTTCTCCGCTTTTTAGTCTTATTTTCGTATCGTAGTCGTTTACGCCCGCGGATATTCTTACCACGTCGCCCGAATTCTGTTCGACGACGATTTTGAAGTTTCCGTTATAATGCAAAAATCCGTACCACACCTTGCCCTGCGTTTCGGTGGCGTTCTTTTCGTGTACGGCGTAAAAAGGTGTTTGCTGCGGTCCCGAACATATTCCCCTGCGGTTTTCGATTACCGTTTTCGCGTGCGGTATCTCGCTTTCTTCTTTGCGGTATTCGTTGCTCCAGTACCCCCATTGTCTTAACAAAACGTATTTTTCGGACGGCGGCAAAGTCACCGCGCCCGAAAGGAAGTTTTCAAGCGCGACGTCGTCTTCTCCGCAATTTTCCACGACGGCGTGTTTGTCTATAAGGTTAAAGTCGTAAAACACCGTATAATAGAGATAAACTTTTAATTTATAATGTCTGTCTTTAAGCGTTATTTTCAGCGAATCGGTAGAAATCTTTTCCGCCTTTTCGTAAACTAAATCCAAATCGTTTATTCCGTCGGAAAATCTCGCGGAAAGGCACGGTTCGTCGTAATATCCCCTTTTTCTCGTCGGAAATTCGGGATTGTATTTAAAAAGTCTTATATGGTCGGAAAATACGTCGTCGGTTACGGGTTCGTCAAGTTCTTCCGTGTGAAGAAGTTTTCTTCCGTAATAGGCGTTCATAAGTTCGCCTTTTGTATTCACTTTCATTACGTAACAGGTTTTTGAAGTCTCTAATACTATCTTAGAATTATTTATTGTTATCATATCTTCTCCTTAAACACTCTCAGTTTTTGCGATAAACGCCCTTTATATCAAGTTTAATTTTAATTGCATTTTTCTTAGTTGTCAATATCGGTTATTAAAACGTTCTTTCGGACTTTTTTAGTAATATAACCGTCTAATTTTAACTTAAAATAATACGGTTTTATTATTTTGGTTTTTCATTTAAAGTTTTCCCCGAAAACAAGTAAATCAACGGAAAATTAAAGGGAAAATTTATAAAGTCCCCGAAAAAGTAAAACTTTTTCGGGGACTTTGAAACTGCATTATGTGGTAGCGCAGGCAGGACAACAAAAAAACGCTTCTCCGAAAGGAAAAGCGTTTTGAATTTGGTTTTATTCTTTTTGTTTACGGTTCGACTATCGTCGTGCCGGTTGCAAAGTTCTCGTTCTTATCTATTGCAGACCAGTTACCGTCAGCGGTGAAAGTTACCGTTTTTTCGATTCCCGAGAAAGCAAACGCGTTAATCGCTCTTACCGCCGCGCCGAGTCTTACCGAAGTAAGGTTTGCGCATTTATAGAACATTCCGCGGCTGATATCTTTCGCGTTTATGGTTACGTTGGACATAGTCGCTTCGGAGAATGCGTACGCGCCGTATTCCGCATCGGGAATTACGAGATTGTTGGTAGTGGTGGCAGCGAACGCGTATTCGCCGACTTTTACGAGCGAAACGTAAGAATTGAAGTTAACGCTAAGTTTCGCACAACCCGAGAACGCATTGTTATATATGGTTTTTACGCCCTCCTGACCCGTTACCGTTTTAAGCGCTGTGCAATTTTTGAACGCGCTGTCTCCGATAGCCGTTACTTTAACGTTGAGTTCTACGCTTTCGATAAGGTTATTATTGTTGAAAGCGCACCAGGGAAGTTCGTATTCTTCCGCAGGCATTACCGATACCTTTTTAAGAGTATAAGGAAGGTAATAATCGTTAGAACTCTTTTCGTTATAATACTGGGTTACTTTTATGCCTTCGTCGTATTCTTCCGTTCCGAATATAACGCCGAAAGTTCTTTCTGCGTCTACCGATTTATCGGGATCGGAAGCGGTTTCTCCAAAATAAGCGTCGGTTTTAGCCGTTACTCCTATAAAGGGAAGAGTGATTTCTTTTAACGCTTTCATACCCTTGAACGCGCCCGCGTCGATGGTTTTAACGGTGGTAGGAACGATTATCGACGTAAGAGTTTCGTTACCGTCGAACGCGCCTTCCTGAATTCTTTCGATAGTGATGCCTTTACTCATGGCGTACGCCCCGAGATCGAGCGTCGTTACGCCTTCTTCCGCATAATATCCGTAAACGGTATAATTTTCGTCGCCCGTATATACTTTATACATAAGCCCCGATTTTCCGCCGTTACTCGTATTCGAACCGCACGCGAACAATCCGCAAGCGCATATCGCCGCGATGAGCGCAAGCACGGTTACTCTTAAAAATTTCTTCATTATGGTCTCCTTATATAAGTTATAAGTCAATATACTTAATAAGTTTACCATTTTAACTATCTTTTGTCAATAAATAAAATTATTTTTAACCCCCGAAAATGCCTTTTTTTACAAAATTTCTTTGCCGTCTATAAAACTTTGCAAAAACCCTTCGGCGTTCGCGCCGATTTTCTGATAAACTCCCACGAGATCGCAAGGTTCGGCGTTTTTGAATTTATATTCCGAATAATACTTTTTAAGTCCGCCGAAAAACTTGTTGTCGCCTAAGGTTTTCCTTAGCAAATCGTACATTATGCACGGTTTTATGTATGAAAGATTTACGTATTCGTATTCGCTCGTAAATTCGCCGAGCGTTCTGTCCATACAAGTGTTCACGTTGTTGAACAGTTTATCGTACACGGTACAAAAGGTTTTATACGTCCTTTCCGCGCTTAAAATCATATCTTCCCGTTTCATTCCGTATTCGGGAAAGTTCTCGTAAAAAAGCACGACCGAATATTCCGCAAGCCCTTCGTCTAAAAAGCCGTGTTTGATTTCGTTATTGCCGACTACGCTCTGCCACCACTGATGCGCCGTTTCGTGAACGGTCACTTCTCCCCTTTCCTTTTCGGTAAGAGTATCGGATATCGTCACGAAGGTCGGGTACTCCATTCCGCCGGCGATAAGTTTTGTTTGCGCCACGGTAAACTCGGAATAAGGATATTCGCCGAAAGTTTCGCCGAAAAACGCGAGCGACTTAGTAGCGTATTCGAGAGTTTTTTCGGGTTTTTCGTCTTTATAATACCAGTAGTTTACCGTTATTCCGTTTACCGAAGCGGTTACGCTTTCGAATTTTTCCGACAAAACCATATTGAACGACCTTGCGTTATCAAGCTTATAGCAAAGCGTTCCGGTTTCTTCGTTTTCGCTTGCTCCCGTAAGTTTACCCGCCGAAGCGACGTTATACTTTTTCGGAAGAGTGATTTTCACTTTGTAGTTTGCGACGTCCGAATAAAAGGGGTCGCCTATTCCGTAATATTCGCATTCGAAAAAGGATTCGTTTTCTATTCCGCAAAGTATGGGATAAAAGTTAGCAAGGTTAACGGTATCGGCGTTTATGCCCGTTCTTGCGATTACTTCCGCAAGGCGAAGAGAAAACTCTATTTCCACCGTAACGCTTTCGTCGGGAAACACTTCTTCCGGCAATTTTACCGACAAAATATTTTGGTCTTTGCCGCAGATTTCGAATTCAGAGTCGTTTCCGCCTTTTTTTACGCTTAATATTTCCGTTTTGCCGTAACTTTTGCCTTTATAATAGGCTTTATTTTCATACTGCGCGCTTATCGGCGAATATTTTGCGTTTTCTCTGTACGCGTTGCCGAAAAGATTAAATTTAAGTTCTTTAAAAGCGTTATCCGTATTATTATAAAAAGTCACGCTCTCTTTTCCGTTTAACGTATTTCCGTCGAAAGTCGCTTCTATATTATAAGAAGATATTTTGGGATTGTCCGAACAGCCGCCTGCCGCGACGACGGGAAAAATCGTTAATAAAACAAGTAAAAATCCGATTATTTTTTTCATATAAAAACCCCGATATAAACCTTTTTATAAAAGTTTATTCGGGGTTATAGATTTTTATTACTTTCTTATTTTTCGGATATATCCATATATTTCGCGGGGTCTATCGTTACGCCCTTTTCGCTTACTTCGAAGTGAATGTGCGCGCCGTCTTTATATTCCTGACGGTTGGTCACCGAAACTGCGCCGATAACGTCGCCCTTGGATACTTTCTGCCCTTTTACGACTTTATCGCCGTCGGCGAGAGAATTATACGTGGTTTTAAGTCCGTTGCCGTGGTCTATCACTATCGTATAACCTTTTAACACGTCGTTGGTAACGCTTTCCACCGTTCCGCCGTATACCGCGAACACTTTACTGCCTTCCGCCGCATAAAAATCGATTGCCTTATGCGCGGAATATCTCGAAAGAGTGCTTGAAAACACAGGGGTTTCGGAATAATCGCTCATACCCGTAAGGTTTTCTACCGGTATAATGAACTTTATCGTTTCGATAACCGGTTCTTCCGGTTCGACCGGTTCGTCGGGTGTTTCGGGTTGATTCGGCTTATCGGGTTCGTCCGGTTTTACAACGGGAATTTCAGAATCTATATCTATCTTGTTATCTCTTGACAGCAACACGAACGTTACGGTCAGTCCTATCGCCAGTATGCACAACGCCAGAACGACGTAGGCGACGTTTCTTCTTAAAAAAAGTAAAAATCCGTTTGTTTTTTCTTTCATTTTTTTATCTCCTTTTCGTTTCCTTTATTGACGGAAAAAAATTTTTATATACCTCTTTTTAAAAACTTCCGTAAATTAAAGGCGAACCCACCTTTATTACGTCGTTTCTTTTTACTATCTGCAAATTTACCTTCTTGCCTTTTACGATTTTTTCGTAAGGAATCTTTTCAGAGTAGGCGTAAATTATTACCGCGTCGTCCGTTTCTTCGGTGAAAATTATTTCGGCGTTAAAGTCGCCTATTATCTCCTTTTCGTCGCCGCATTTAACGACGCACGCTTCACCTTTTACCGAAACGTAAAAAGGAAAGGAATAGTTGTCCGCGTTCACGATTTCGGCGACGGAAGAATTTTCTTTTAAGTAAAGTTCGTATCTGTCGGCGTAATCGGAAAACAAGGGTTTATTTACCGTAAAATAAAGCGACAACATAAACGCGACGGATAAAAAAACGATAAAATAACGTTTGAACATAAAAAGTACTCTCCCCGTTTCGGAGAGAGTATTCCCTTTCGATTTAATTTTTATACCTGATTATTCGAGAGTTTCCGCTTCGTCTGCCATTTCGTTTTCTTCGAGCGCTCTGCAGAATTCCTGATATACGTCTTCGAGCAACGCTTCGTCTTCGATAGGAAGAAGTTCTTCTTCGTCGCCGTCGCCGGGTACTACTTTTAAGATTACTATGCCGTCCTCTTCGAATCCTTCGATTTCTTCGGCGGGTTCGAACGCGGCGTATAATTCGCCTTTATATTCGATTTCCCCTACGTAGTGAAATTTGAGAGTTCTGCCGTCGTCGCCGGTGAGTTCTACGATATCTTCGCAATCGCAGCAATCGTCGCAATCGCAGTCGTGGTCGTGATGATGATGTTCTTCGCAGCCGCAGTCGCAGCAATCGTCGTGAAATTTAGTTTCTTCGTTCATTTATTTTCTCCTTAATTTTTCTTTTTGTTATAATCGAGCAAAAAACCTTCTAAAATGGAACACGCCGCAAGGCTATCCACGCACGCTTTTCTTTCTTCGCGTGACTTACCTTGTTCTATAAGGGTTTGTTCGGCTTCGCACGTGGTACACCTTTCGTCTACCCCGTACACCGTCGTGTTAAGAGTTTCTTTTAATCTTTCTATAAAGAATTTGGCTTTCTCCGTCTGAACGGACGGCGTTCCGTCGAAGTTCACGGGGACTCCGCAAACTATTTCCGTAGTTCCTTTTTCTTTATAAATTTCGGCTATTTTGCTTAAATCGGTTTTCAGATTCTTTCTGTAAACCGTGCAGACCGGCAACGCGTAACCGTTGAACGGGTCGGACACCGCAACGCCTATTCTTTTATCGCCTATATCGAGACACAAAAACCTTTTCACCCTTTCATATTACCATAAAAAGGTTATTAAAGCAACAATTATTTACGAAACGAACGGCGGTTTTTTCCGCCGTTCGTCTTTCTTTAGTTTTTCTTTTGTTTTCCGTTAGGTTTACCCATTTCGGAAACTTTGTTTATAACTTGTTCCTGACCGTCTTTTACGGCTTGTCTGGCTTTTACGGAATTAGTTACCAAAACCGCTCCGCCGAGCATTCCCAAAATGACGCCGACCAAAAATTTATCGTTCATATTACCTCCGTTTTACGAAAGTAGTATGCGCGGAAAAAGTCGATTTATGCGTGTTTTTTCGACTGATAATCTTCTATAGCCGCTTTAATCGCTTCTTCGGCTAAAACCGAACAGTGCAATTTCTGCGCGGGAAGTCCGCCGAGCGCGTCGATTACCCTTTTGTTGGTAAGTTTAAGCGCTTCTTCTACCGTCATTCCCTTTACCATTTCGGTCGCCGTGGAACTGGTGGCGATTGCCGCCGCGCAGCCGAACGTTTTGAATTTGGCGTCCGTTATCACGTCGTTTTCGATACGAAGCGTTATCTGCATTATATCGCCGCAAACCTCGTTTCCTACCGTTCCTATTCCGTCGGGATTTTCGATTTCGCCTACGTTTTTGGGGTTTTTGAACGTTTCCATTACTTTTTCGTTATACATTTTTCGTTTCTCCTTCAACCTTGAATAAAGGCGACATCTTACGCAATCTGTCAACCGCTTGTTTTAATACTTCTACCGCGTAATCTATTTCTTCCGCGGTGTTATGTTTTCCGAAAGAAAATCTTATGGAACCGTGGGCAAGTCCTTCGGGAAGACCTAAAGCCAACAACACGTGCGACGGCTCCAGCGACCCCGACGAACACGCAGAACCCGAAGATACCGCAATCCCCGCAAGGTCTAAACTGAACAGTATCGATTCCCCTTCTATATATCTGAAAGAAAAGTCCGCGTTTGCGGGAAGTCTTCCTTCTTTTCTCGGTCCGTTAAGTTTTACGAAAGGAACTTCGGCTAAAACCTTATTTATAAACCT
>CAKQQY010000023.1 GCA_934271245.1 uncultured Clostridia bacterium
TTCGGAGATAAAGAATATCGTTGTCATTCCGTTCGGTTGAAATTTGCAGACTTTTCCCGTAAATCATATTCAGGGATTAAAGAACATATTTTCATATATATTTCTTGCCGTAATTAACGCCTAATACTATTTTCCCTGCGTTCGGGTATTTACAATCGATAAAATAAATGATAAAATTTACTCGTTAAAAAATCTTAAAGGAAATCAATTATGATTTTTTGTTTTTCGGGAACGGGCAACAGCAGATATATCGCGAAACGAATCGCCGAAGCGACACAAGACGAAATAATCGACCTTAACTCAAAAATCAAAACGCGTGACGTTTCGCAGATAAAAACGGGACGCGACGTAATCGTGGTAACCCCTACGTACGCCTGGCGTATCCCCCGCGTCGCGAGTGAATGGCTTTCCGAAACGGAACTTATCGGAGCGGAACGGATCTGGTTCGTAATGGATTGCGGCGGAGAAATCGGAAACGCCGCTAAATACAATCGCCGCCTTGCGGAAGAAAAACGCCTTATCTATATGGGAACCGCGCAAATCGTTATGCCGGAAAATTATATCGCTATGTTCAATGCGCCGACCTTCGATAAAGCCGAATCGATTGTGCAAAATGCCGAACCGCATATCGAAAACGCAATCTCACGGATTAAATCGGGCGAATCTTTCCAAAAACCGAGAAATAACCTTTACGACCGCTTTATGAGCGGACCCGTAAACCCGATATTTTACCGCTTTATCGTAAAAGCCAAAGCCTTCCGAACGAAAGATACTTGTATCGGGTGCGGACAATGCGTAAAAAATTGCCCGATGAACAATATCGCCCTTAATAACGGCAAACCGAAATGGGGAAAAAACTGCACGCATTGCATGGCTTGCATATGCTATTGCCCGACGGAAGCCATAGAATACGGCAAAAAAAGCGTCGGAAAACCGCGCTACCACTTCGAACGATTACATATCCGTTAATCGCTTCGCGCCGATTTAATTATCGTAAACGACGAAGTACAGTCGCTTTAGCAGAATAAATTTTTCTTTAATATCACGAATACGGACAGGATAGTTATCCTGCCCGTTAATTTTTTGTGAAAACCCGAGTTTTTCTCGGCTTAAAAATACGGCAAATTCCGAATAATCAGACGCCGATAATTATTACTGCGGCGACGCCGACAATCAACCCGATAGTCTTTTTTAGCGAAAGTTTTTCTTTGAACCCGAAATACCCTACTAATGTCGCGATAATAATACATATCGCGCTCGATACGGGGAATATTATAATCGACGGCACCGATTTACTCATTTCGGTGATAATAATATTTATCAAGAAAACCGCGACCGCCAGAAACACGCCGCAAACGATAAGTTTTTTATTCGGCGTATTTTCTGTTTTTACAGCGTTATCTCCGACGTTTTCGGAAGGCTTTTTTCTTCCCGAAAGGAAGGCGCAAACGAGCATAAAAAGACAACATAAAACGAACGTAACGCAAGAAAAAAGCGACGAATTCGCCCCGTCAACTTTAAGCGCGAAATATTTTTGCACCACCATAACCAGTCCGTTTGCGAGAAAGTTTGCGAAAAGCAACGAAAGCGTTTTCACCGACATTTTCTTTTCCGATTTGCCGCCGCCCGACGACAGAAGATAAGCGGAAACGAAAAACACGATAAGACCTATCAGTTGATGAATTCTGATTTCTTCGCCGAACCAGAAATACGACGCCACCACGGAAATAACGAGTCCGCCCAACCCGAACATAGTCACCACGGCAATGGAACACCCTTTCAGGGCTTCCGTTCCGCTGAACAAATCTACGGCGAATAACGCCGCCATCAAGACCGAACAGACGATAAGTCCCGCGTTAAAGCCGTCGAACCCCACGAATAACACCGCTATAAAAGCAAGAATCGCCGCAACGCCCTGATACAGCGCGCCGAACGCGAAAAACTGCTTTCCCGATTTTATTTCGTCGCTCGAAATTTTGCTGCAAGCCTTCTGAACGACTCTCATAACGGCGATTACGATAAATAAAAGAATAACGATATAAACGTTCATAAAGAAAAACCGAAAAAGTTAAAACTCCGTAACGTCTTTCTTTTCGCGCATAACCCATTTTCCGTCGGTGAAATCGGGAATGGCGACGGGCGCGCCGCCGTTAGCGACTGAATCTTCCGATAAACAGGTAATCGCCATCCAGGAAGCGGCGTCGTAAACGTCGATAGGCATTTCGTCGCCGTTTTTAACCGCGTCGACGAACGCTTTTAATAACAGATAATCCATACCGCCGTGCCCCGCGTCGATTTGTTCTTTGGTCATATTGCGCCATAACTTCGGCATACAGTCTTCGTGTTTTTTCGCAGTGCCATGATACTCGTAAATATCCTTTTCGTGGTCGAATTCGCCGTCGATAAGGGCGACGTCGCCGCGTTCCGAGTACATGCCTTTCGTACCTTCCACGGTAAATTCTCTGCTGTACGGGTGCGGAAGAGTCGTGTCTAACTTTAAAGAAATTATCGCCCCGTCGGCGCATTTTATTATAGTATGAACTATATCCCCCTGCATAAACCTTTTCCCTTTCAGCGAAGCCAGATCGTCGCGACCGTTTACGTATTCTTCGAGTCCGCGCGCCTTGGACGAAACGGAAACCAGAGAAACCATTCTGTTTCCCCTGTTTATGTTAAGCAGTTTTGCGATAGGACCTAATTCGTGGGTAGGATAATTATCGCAGTTGCGCGTTAAATAATTCCTTAATCTGTAATGCCTGTTTTTTACGCCGTAAGAAATCTCTTCTCTTAAATCGTGGCAATAGGCGCCGTGACAGTACACAATCTCGCCGAGAAGTCCTTTTCTCGCCATGCCCGTCGCGAGAAGTTCTCTTTTGCCGTAACAACAATTTTCCATAAAGAAAAAAGGCGTTTTCGTTTTTTCGTACGTTCTGACGAGCAGCCTGCAATCGTCTATAGAATACGCGCCGCCGACTTCCAAAGCGGTAATTTTGCCCGCTTCCATGCTTTTTACGGCAAGCGGAACGTGCGCTTCCCACGCCGCGGAAATTATTACCGCGTCAACGTTTTTATCTTGTAAAAGTTTGTCCGCTTCGGTATACCCGACGGCGTTAAACCCGCGAATCTTTTTAACGTCATTTACGGCGGTTTCCGTTCTGTCTGCGTAAGAATCGCAAACCGCAACCACGTCTATATCGTCTTTCCATTCGTTAAGAATAAATCCCAACCAACCGTTTCCGCGCTGACCTAACCCTATAAATCCTAATTTGATTTTTTCCATTTTATAAATCCTTTTTTACGTAAACCGAAATTTTATCGCCGTTTACGGTGAATCTGCCGCAATCGACCTTTTCACCCGTAAAGTAATCTTCCCATACTCCCTGCGGAAGATAAACTTCTCTGTAATTCTGCCCTGAAAAGGACGGCGCGACGAGTAAATCTTCGCCGAGCAGAAATTCGTCGTCTATAGAATAAACTTCCTTGTCGGAAGTATAATCGGAAACGAGCGCCCTTACGACGGGTTTACCCGTTTCTTTATAAATTTTGAAAGCGCGTTTCAATCTCGGAATAAGTTTAACCCTTTCGTCTAACCAGTATTTTACTTCTTTTTCTATGCCGAACTTAATAAAGGGCAACTCTTCGCAATACCAACCGTTTATAAGGCACTGCGGCGAAAACACTACGAGTTGCAACCGTTTTAAGAACTCTTCCGCGCTGTCGGCGTGCCTTACTTCGGGCGTCCATAATATTCCCGAGAACCCTGCCGTACACAAACCGCGAATAAAATCGCGGTAATCGTATAAATCGCTGTAAACGGCGAAAGGATACGAAGAAGCGAGCGCGCCCGCGTTTCTTACTTCCGAATAGGTAGGCTTACCGTCTAAAACGCTTAATATCGTCTGCATATAAAGAGTGCCGAACAAACTGTGATATTGTTCGCCGTCCGCGCCCGACGGAAATTCCGAGCATAACGGGAACGTCCAACTGCCGGTATAATCGCTGCCGTCGCACTCGTCGATTTTAAATCCGTCTATAACGCCGAAAGTCACGTCTTTTTTGTGATAATCGATAAAGATTTTTCTCGCCTTTTCGGTAGCGAAATCGGGAACAAGACCGTTCCACACGAGATAATCGCCGCTGTACTTTTTCAAATCGTCGTAAATATCGCTTTGCGGCGAAGTGAAAGCGTGTTCCCATAAATTTAAGTGAAGATTTTTTTCGTATACGCTTTTAACGAACTTTTCGGGGTCGGGGAATCTTTCTTTGTTCCACTTAAAAGAACACGAATACGTAGCCGTTTGCCACCCCGGTTCTAACCCGACGACAGAAAGCGGCATATGGTTATCGGAAAAATATTTTACGGTTTTTTCCACGTTATTCTGATCCGACGGACCGTAACAACGATAATAAACTCCGAGTCCCCATTCGGGAACAGAGCAGCCGCCGCCCGAAAGCGTATTGTATTCTTTAACTACGTCGGTAATCGTATCCCCTTCGAAAATATAAATATCCACGCCTTTGGCGACGGGAATCTGAACGGAAACCACGGAATTATCCGCGACTTCTTTTATCGCGTAGAGTTCGTCGGTACCGACTTTAACTTCCCCGTTGCCGACTTTATCGCAATCAGTATCTTTACCCGAAACGTCGTTTTTTCGTTTCCCGAACTCGAATTCTGCGTACCTTGCCGTATCGAAGTATATTCCGTAACCGAAATTGCTCACGAAAAACGGAACGGGCGCGTGCGAATCTCCGTTATCGGAAACGGGATCGGCGTTTACTCTCGTAACCAGTTTTTTTCCTGTGAGATCGAAAGTTTTAAGTTGAAGCCCTAATCCGTAAAAGCGTTCGCCTTTACCGACGGGGAATTCGAGAACGCAACCGCGCGCGTTTAATTTAAACTTTATTTTGTTTACGTCGTAACCGATTTTCGTTTCTTTATAATGAAACCCATTGCAATAAACCGACGGAACGATTTTTTCGGGCGACCCGAATTTTACGTGAAAAGCCATAAATTAAAGTTTTTCTCCTTTGAAAATTCGCCGTTATTAAATAACGAAACTCTATTCTTTGTAAATATCGTTGTTTTCCGTCAATTCGTCGAAAACGGCTGTCGAATTACAGAATTTTTTAAAGAACTGTTCGTCGGTGCAGAAGCGTTCGTTCGTCCAGAGCCGTTCGGAAACCGCGGGAACGAATTCCCTTATATACGGAATTTTCTGCGCGAAATAATTAGCCCAGTCGCACATTTGCGCGCCGATAATTTTATCCGTTTTCGGCAAGTGCATGGGGTTTAAATGCACGGGCGAAGTTTTCATATACTTATTTTTAAAAGTGAACTTATCCCAGGCGAGAATTTCTTTATACCCCCAGGGTTTCATATCCGGCCACCATAACCGAGAACCCCAGGACACCGAATATAAGGGTTCCCACGAACAGTTTAACACCCTGTACCCTTTTTCTATCAACTTGTCCGCGGTGCAGTAAAGCGATTCGAAAACGCCCACTATACACTCTTTCGGAATAATATCGGCGTACTTTTCGGCAAATCCTTCCCAGACTATGGGCGTTCTGCCGAGCGAAATTACTTTTTCCGCAAACCTTTTAACGGAGTAAGCGTAAAGTTCTTCGGAATCGGTAAGGTTATTTTCCTTGATAAACGCCTGACAATCGTCGCAAGCGTCCCATACGCGGTGATTTACTTCGTCGCCGCCGATATGAAGATAAGGCGAGTCGGGGAACAACTTCGCAAGTTCTTCGATAAGCGTTTCCGCCGCTTCGAACGTTCCTTTTTTACCTACGCAGATACTGTCTTCCGCGCACGGAGTACCGTCTTCCCATAAAGGAGATTTTTCCGTATAAACGTTGGCGAAAATCTCGGAGCAATTCTTAATCATAGCCGTTGCGTGCCCGGGTAAATCTATCTCGGGAACGATAGTGATATTCCTTTGCTTGCAGTATTCGTTCAAAAACTTTATCTGCTCTTTTGAATAGCAATTCCCCGCGGAAATTTTCGGAAAACGTTCGGACGGCAAAGTATAACCGTCGTTATCGGTAAAATGAATATGTAAATAATTCATTTTGTATAAATAACACAAATCGGCGAACACCAGCAAATTGTTAAAGGCAAGTTTACGCTTACTTTGCGAAGCGCACGCCATAACCCCGCGATAGTCCGTTTCGGGGTAATCGAAAATTTCGCATTTGCAGATAAACGATTTCCCGTCGATAACCTCTATCAACTGAATAAGCGTTGCGAGCGCGTAACACACCCCTTCGGACGAAGAAGATTGTATTTCGACCTGCGGAAAAGTTTTCAGCGAGTATTCGCCTTTATTTAACTTGTCGTTAAACTTAATTACCGCGCCGTTTTTACCGCGAGTAAACTTTAAGTTCCGTCCGCGATAAATGGTATCGATAAACGCGTCGATATGATTCTGCCACTCTTTTTCTTCCGTATAAATTTCAGTCGATACGGGTACGTCGAAAACGAAAGGCTCGTCGCCTTTAACGCTTTTCGGCATAGGAATTACGGGAATATCGGAATAAGTAACTTTAATTTTATCCATATTTTTAATTTTGGCGGCATAAAATCGTTTATGCCGCCGTTAAATCCTTTTTATAAATACCGCGTTTTTATTTTACGAGTCTGAAGTTATCGAAATAAATACTTCCTGCTACCTTATCCAGCCAGAACAGGTTATCCGACTCGAGGAGTTTCGAAACTTCTATGCTTCCCCTTACCCAGGTGTTCTTACTCGTTACGTCGAAAGATTTTCCGCAGAACTTAACCGTGCTGACAGAATCCGTAACGTAGTATTCGAAGGTAAGCGTCGTATAGCCTTGTTTTTCCGCCAAAGTTTTTATATCGGAGAGTCCTTCGAACGATAAGGCATTGTCCCAGATACCGTTCATTTTCGTTACCGAGTAAGATAAAACTTTTCCGTGACCGCTTCCCGTCGGGTCTTCGATTACGCTTACCGTCGCGTTGGTACCCGTAATATTTACGGAAACGAAATTAGCCGAATCGAAATCGCAAACCGTTCCCTCAAACTCTTCGGGCGTTTCAAACTTAAAGTTGCCGAAGTAGAACGCGTTACCCGTCGCCCCAAGCCATAATTCGTAAGATTTGTCGGTTAAACCTTGTAAATCGTCTATATACCAGGAAACGTGGGTCCACGCGCCGTAGTTCATTGCGAGATTTTTGCCGTAAACTTTTGCCTCCGAACTCGATTCCCCTTTAACGTAATAATCGAAAGAGAAAACTTCGTAACCGTTTTTCTTTGCCCAGGCGAGATATTCGGTAAACCCGATAAACTCTGCCGCTCCGTCCCATGAGCCGTCGTCGGTAACGGAATAAGAAAGCACTCTGCCGAAATTCGAACCCGTAGGATCGTCAATCGCTTCTACTTTAACGTCGTTGCCGTTACTTCCGCTTTCGATAAAGGAATATTCGTTGTAAGTATTTACGTCGTAATTGCCGAACGCTATGTTGTCTATAGAAACGGTGAATTTTTCGTTTTCGGTAAGCGGCGTGAACAACGCGGGGTTGCCCGTTTCGCTTATTCCGCTTATCGGAACGAGAATTTTCGTTTTAACTAAAGCGGAAACTTTTCTGCTTGCCGACCCGAATAAAGAAACCGAAATATTTTTGTTGCTCGTTACGTCCATGGTAATAAAATCGTATTCGGAATAGTCCGTTTTAATCGTCGCGGTGGAAAGAGTAGCAAGACTTAAAATAAATCCCCAGGATTCTTTCGCTTCGGGAAAACTTAAAACGTGGTTCGAAGCGTTCCCTTCTTCTTCGGTAATCGTTCCCACGTACCCGTCTATCTGGTTGGACATAAAATTCCACTGCCTTGCGCCGTCGTCGCCTTCGAAATCGCAGATAACGTTTTTAGCGCGATAATACAAATCGAAAACGGATTTTTCGTTGGCGTAAATTATGCCGGCGGTTTTTGCGTTGTCATTAGAAACCGCTTTGTAACCCGTTAACGTTTCCGAAGATAAATCTACGGAAGAGCCGACTTTCGCGCTTCTTTTTCCGCTCTTTTCGGCGTCTTTAACGTACTCGCCCTTTTCGTTTCTGATATAAACGTTTACCTGATATTCGGTATCCGTTTCCGCGAACGGCGTAACGTAAGTCGCCGCGAGGATTCCGTCCGTATCCGCGCCGTTTTCTATCGCTTTTTGCGCGACGTACGTCATAGAACGAACGTTGTCGTTTTTAGCGGCGAATTTGTAATGCGTTCCTTCGGCGTCGGTATATCTGATATACCCCGCGCAATCGTATTCGACGAGCATGTTTTCCTGTTTCATGTTTACTACCGAACCGTAGAACGCGTAAAGGCTTTCGTCGTCCGCATATTTGATCATTCCGTCGCTTTGCGTGTTGATAATCTGATAACGCCCCGCTTTACCCGCTTCGGTATCCGCGTAAGAAACGCCGTTTTCTATCTGTTCGTCGGTAAGCCAGCCGTATTTAGCCGAATCGCCGCTAACGTTAGTTACGTTGTTCAACGCGTATTTGTCGTTGTAATAAGACGGAGCGATAAATATACCGAATTCCACGCTTTTATACGTTTTATCTTCGCCTACGTTCTGCATAAGCGTTTCGTAATCGGCTTTGGGCATAGTCATTATGTAACGAAGTCCGCCCGTCGTATACTCGTCGTTCGGCTGACGAACGCACGCGCCCGCTACCATATTAAGCGACGCGTTATCAACCGAATATTCCGCCATAGCGTTCGAATAAGAGAAAACCGCCGTAAGACACGATAAAGCGAGAATAACAGCAAAAATACTTATTAAAAATTTCCTTTTACAAATAAGGTTTTTCATATGATTTCCCCCTTTCTAATTAGAAGCGAAGCCGTCGAAACCGTCTTTCGGCAGCCAGCCGATGTCGTCGCGGTCGCTTACGCCCGTTACCCCGGAAAACGCTAAAACGTCTTTCTCTTTTTTAAGCAACTCTATAAAAGTCGCTTCTGCTTTTACATACCTTTTTTTCATTCTCCACCTCTGTTTAATAAATTTTAATGTTAACTTTTTATCGGCTTAAAGCCGCAACGTCCGAATAAAAATACTTACTTACAAACGCCTATATCGTCGAAATAAACGTCGTAACTATTAAGTTCCGAATCCCATATATCCGCGTATTTAGTCGTAGAATTTTTTACGTCGTCGAGATTAACCGTTATCGTTACCCACTTATTCGTTTCGACGGGACCTTTGGAAATGCCGAAAACGTTGAACGAATCGACTTTCGCCCCGTCCGCCTTTATATAAACTTTCATCGTAAAAGTATTATAACCTTCGTACTTTTCCGATTTTAACTGTTCGCCGTTGAAGTTGTTAAAATATAACGCCGCCCATTTTGCGTTCGCTTTCCATAAAAGAACGCGGTTGTTTTCGTTCTCGGGGTCGGTCGCCATAACCGCCGAACCCTGATTAGTAGCGAAATCTCCGCTCGAATCGCCGTTTTCGAAATCGTACTTTATCGGGTTAAACTTTTCTAACCTGACGTTTGCGATATACGCCGCGGTAACGGGGTCTGCCCACAACGCCGTATAATTTACGCTGCCGTTATTGAACTGTTTTATATCCATTCCTACCGTAACCCAGGTATTTACCGTAACGCTCGTTTGTTTTCCGTTAAAATCGAAAACCGTAGCGGCGGCAGAAGTCGTTTCGAAATAGACGTCGAAATAAACTTCGGTATAATCTTTATACTTTTCCGACGAAAGGTCTATCTCGTATTCTGCCGAATACCCCATCGAAAGCCAGGTAATATAGAACCACCCCTGAAGCGGCGTAATTTTCATGCAACCGCCCTTTAATCCGTGCGCGTTAGTTACCGTTTCGGGTTCTGAGCAGTATCTGTCGTCGAAGCCGAAGTTAGAAATATCGCTTTCCGTGTTGAAAGTGTAAATCTGATTTTCGCTGAGCGCTTCGATTTTATAACTTTCTTCGGTTTCGTTGTCGCTCTCATCTGTTGCGACCGCGTTTATCGTGTAAACGCCGTTTTTTTGTACGACGAAACCGTCGTTAGTTAAAGTTACGGGATTACCTTCGTCGTCGACCACGCTTTTTTCGAACGTCTTTACGCCCGAATAATCTATTGCGGTAACGCCGCTTAAATCGACGGTATCGCCCACGCCGACCCTTTTCGGAAGTTCCCCGAAAGAAATCACAGGCGCAACGCTGTCGCTTACTTTTATCGTCGTGGTTTTAACTATCGGTTTTCCGTTGAAATTCACCGAATAGGTTATAACGTAATCGCCCGTTTCGCTTAATTCTATCATTCCGCCGACAACTTCAACCGTATCTCCGTTGTGTTCCGCGGCTATCGAAACTTCGTAAAAGTTTCTGTCCGTGTCGTAAACGAAAGGTTTATCTATAGTGTAAACGGAACCGAGTTCCCGCGTTTCTTCTTCCGCTACGTCAAACCCCGAAAGTTCGGCTTTCGTACCGTTATCCGCGCCGCACCCGAAAGCGAAACAAACCGAACCGACGACGGCTAATATCAAAATAATAATTTTTTTCATATCGTCACCTTACCCGTTCCTTTCTACCATAAACTCGTCGAAATAGAGCGTCGTATCGCCGTAAACGTAACCGAACTCGAAACGGATATTCGTGGTGTCTTTAAGATAATCGAGTCCGTCGTTTATCTCGCCGATAGACCAGGTTAAGTGGTTCCAACCGTCTTTTAAGTTAAAGCCTTTGCCCAAAAACCTGTCGAGTTCTTCGTTTTCGCCCCAAAGCCGCATCGTCACGGATAACGCTCCTTTACCTTCTTTATATACCCACACGCCCAAACTTTCGTCTTTGGAATATTTGCTTAAATTCACAAGACTTATATATTTAGCGGGGAATTTTAAGTAAGGCCAGCCTTCGGGTTCGATATTCTGCCAATCTTCGGGCAGTTCCACTTTAAGCGACTTGCCCTTTTTAACGTATCTTACGTCGGTATTTACGGAAGTTTTTATTTCGTAATTCGGCACGTTTGTATAAGCCGTCGGATAGCACACCGCTTTCTGCCATAACTTATCGAAAGAACATATCTCGTTTTCGCTTAAACTCACGTCTATTTTTTCAGGCGCGGTTTTATATTTTTTTATACATAAGTTGTCGATATAAATATCGTTTTTGCCCTGATAAAATTGTCCGACTTTCTTGAATTCAAAACCTATCGCGTAAACGCCCGTCATATCGTAACCTACGTTCAACAAAGAAATATCGAAAGACGGCGAAGCGATAACCGATTTTTGAATCGGCAAAGCCACTTGCGCGGACTGCGTTTTAAGTCCGCTTGCAGGTCCTAACGCCGCGCTCGTGCCGACGGACGGAGCAAGTCTGAAATAAACGTTAATCGTATACTCGGAATCGGTATCGTTATAAGCGTCGAAAGTGATAACCTGCAAAGCGGAAAGATCTCTTTCGTTTTCGGGAATCACTATTTCGAGAGCGGGACTGCCCGACGTGTCGCCCATAGCGTTGATTTTCGCCGCGCCCGTTCCGTGAGTAACGAATTTTTCGTCGCGCGTTATGCTTAGTTTGCCGAAATCGTTATAGAATATCATGCTTTGCGTACATTCGGATATATCTTCGAAATCGGCGATAAGAACGGGTTTGGTATCGGATTCCCGATCCTTATCGGAACAAGCCGAACCGCCGATAAACGCGCTGAAAACGAGAACGAGCGACAATATCAAAGGAATAAATCTTTTTTTCATCGTCTTTCTCCTTTTACTTAACTACGACGCTCGCGTCGCACAGATAAACGGTGTTTATCTCGTTCGCCCCGTCGGTTTCGCCCTTGACGGTAAACGTTATATAATCGAGTTTCTTATGAACTTTCCATTTTATAACGGATAAATCGTTGAGATGAATTTCGTTGTAACCGTTTTTCAAGAACACTTTGTTAAGTTCCACCGTACCGATTCCCGCGCCCTGCGCTTCTATAACCAGAACGGCGGTATCGCCCGCGTTGTAAATTCCGAAAATCGCGTCTTTGGTGTTTTTGTTATAAAGTTTATCGAATCCGTCGCCCGTAACCGCGAAAGTTTTTTCTTCGGCGTTTTTAAAATCTATTTTAATAACGTTGCCGCTTATTCCTATACCGCTGCCGTCAACAGATTCGTAATCTATTAAAGTCGTATCGATTACTTTTAACTTTGATTCGGCATTTCCCCCGAAAACGGCTGATTTCACGCCGTCGACGGTGTAATTTACGCTATAATCTCCGCTCGAAAGTATATAAGAATTCGTTTTAGCCGAAAGTTTTATTTCGAAAGAAAATCTCTTGTCGGAAAGGTTTAACGCCGCGCCGTTTACTTTAACTTCGTTTTCGTTTTCCGATACGCCCGAAAGCCTGTAACCGTTTTCGGTGGTTTCGGTTTTATCTATAAACACGCCGTTTTCGGCAAGTCCGATAAGGTTAAACACGCTTTCTCTCGCGTTAAAAAGCGTCGCGTGATTGTCGTTTACGCACTTCATACCGTTATATAACGACCTGTAAATAACGTTAAGCGCCTGCGCCGCGTCGTAACCTTTTTCGGCGTAAAGGTTTTCTAAAATTTTCAACAAATCGTAATCGTCCGCGCCGTCCCTCATAGAAACGAGCCTTAAACTCGCCACGGGTCCGTCGATTCCGTAAGGAGCGCCGGGATATAACAAAAATCCTTCGCCGTTGGAATTGGAATTTCTTAAAGCGGTTTTATAACAGTCGAAAACGGGTCTTGCGTAGTAACCGCGATAATAAACCGTTTCCCAGTATAAAACGCCCGAAAAATCGTATTCGTTGGAAGTCCAGCCTAAAAGTTGCGTCGATTCGAGATGATTCAGACTGTCTATATGAAAGTTTGCGTAAGGACTTGTGGGTTGATTGCAGCCGTAATACCATTTTTTGGTATCGTAAGCGGCGCGGTCAACTTCCGTATCCGCCTTGTTAAAGAGCGGACAATAATTTTTAACGTGGTTTCTTATGTCTTTAATCTCTTCCGTTTCGGTAACGCCCGTGTAGTACGGTTGTTTTTCCGCGGTAACGTAGTTAGGCATATTCAGAACAGAATCTGCTTCGCTTTCGATAATTTTTATCTGTTCGGCGGTATATCCCGAATTATTCTTGTAATTTTTTACCCTTTCGGAAAGGGTTTTTACGCCAGCGTTATAAGAATCGCAGAAATAACTGCATTCGTTTACCGTGTCGTTCAACGTGGGTTCGTCGATAATGCCGTAATAGTTCGCCGCTTTTGAAAGATATTCTTTGCCGTCCGCGATAGAAAGTTTTAATATTTCTTCCACGTATTTCCAGGTCGCTTCGACGTCTAAATCGTACGTTTTGCCGCCGACGTTAATAACGCACATAGGAAGCGAGTAGTTAGGAATTTTATCGAAATATTTTCGCACCGCGTTTGCGTACGCTTCGGCGTTTCCCGAAGACACGGGCATCTGATACCCCGCGCATTTATATTCGAGCATTTTCTCGTAATATTTTTCGTACATCGAAAGGGTGTCGTCCGCTTCGCCCGCGGCGAGTTCGTATCTGTTAATAATGTAAATAGATTCCAACCCCGTCGCCGTAGGATAGGTGACGTCGTATATTTTCATGTTTATGGGAACGGATACTTCTTTGCCGTCTATAACGAGAGAGAAACTGCCCGAATAATTCCCCGCAGGCTGATCCGCAGGGATACTCGCCGAAACCAGAATCGCCTGATTTTTACCCTTTTCTATCTTGTTTTCGTTATATTCCGCAGCCTTATCGAAAGGCAGAAGCGCGTCGGGGAAAAACCCGTAGTTGCTCTCTTCGTTTTTGGTGGGGTTAATAACTTCTATATACTTCTGGTTAAAAACTTCGAAATTATCTTTATGAAAAACGTTGCCTTTTTCGTCGGTTAAATCGGATACCGTAAAGGTATATTCCGAAACGTTACTTTTCGCGTTCATTATAATTTGCGCCGTTTCCGTTTCGCCCTTACCGCAAACGTAGTTAAACGCGGCGGAAAGTTTGTCGGCTTCCGCGATTTCTTTATCCTGCATAACGACGGTCGTTACGTAGGCGGAAAACAGTTCCGCTTCCCCTTTGGAATTATTACCGCCGCCGCAACCGGCAAAACAACCCGTAAACGTTATCAATGAAAGAATAAAAATTAAAATTCTTTTATATCCGTTCACTTTTCAACTCCTTTTATTTACTAATTAAGACCTGCCTTTTCAAGACATTCTCTGAAATATTCGTTAGTGCCGATAGTAACGCCGTAATCGAAAATAGCCTGCGGCGTTTTTCTGTCGTTAGCGTTTTTGGCGGCAAGCAAAGAAGGAATATCCACCGTGCCGGGGAAAACGAGCATTCCGCCGAGTCCAGCAAGCGGATAGCGATACCCGTTGGGGCATTCCGTCGTTCCTTCGTTTTCCGCAACGCTCTTCATGAAAGCGGAAGCGGAACTAAAGTTCGTTAAATCTCTGTTGAACGAAACGTAATTTCCGCCCGTTTTTTCAAAGTAAATCTGCGCGTATTCTTCCGAACACAGATATTTCATAAACTTTTTGGCGTTTTCTTTTGCGGTTGCGTACGCGGGAATAAACGTGCCGCCGCTGTAATTAGAGTATTTAACCTGTCTTGCTTCTCTTATAACCGCAATATCTTCGTCGGTTACGCCGTCGGGTTTTTCCCCTTCGCCGTCCACGTAAGAAACTACTTTTCTTAACGTTTCGTCGTCCTTTATAGAATTCGTTTTTTCAATGATTTTGCTTATAATAGGCGCTTTCATCATCTTTAATTCGACGTTCGAAGCAGACCCGTTCGAACGGAGCGACATTTCGTTTTCCAACCAGTTGCCGTTGACCATCATAAGGCAGTTTCCGTTCATAAGTTGTTCCTGCGCCTGAATATATTTCATCGAATTGATTTTGCTGTGCGCGTTTCTCGGATATGCTTTTTCGCCTTCTCCTACGTAGTCGCCTATCATTTTTTCGTACGCTTCCAGAGCGTAAAGTCTGCCTTTCTGTTCGAAAATTCCGTTGCCCGTTTTAGGCAGTCCGTTTTTCGTATATTTACCGTTCCAGAAATCTTTTACCCCTTCTACCGTTTCGTACTGAGCCCACCAGACGTACATCATATACTGACTGTACGCGGTAGAAACGGACTCTGAAAAAGCCGCTTTGGTTTTGTTGCCGCCGTCGGAATGTTTTTCGTTTATTTCTTTACAGGTAACGTCGTAAAGTTCGTCGGTCGTTCTCGGAACGGTTATGCCCAATTCTTCGAACTTTTTGGAATTGTAAATAATACCCGCCGAGCCGTTGCCGAGATGCAGAACGTATTCGTGAGAAACGGTTTCGCCGTTTTCTTCCGTTTTGAAAGTAACGGCGTCGAGCATACCCGGGCTGCATTTTTCTCTTACGGTTTTATCTCCGCTCGGTTTATAATCGTAAACTTCGTCGAGCGGTTCGAAAACCATATTATATCCGCTTAAAACGTCGGAACCTTTAAGCAACAGTTCGAAAATATCTTCCGACGCCCAGTATAAATCGACCGAATTCGCTCTCGGACCCGATTTGACCTGATCGGCTATACCGCCTAAAATATCCTGTTGTTTAATAACCACGTCGATGCCGGGGTTAGCGTCTTCGAACTTCTTTTCCGCAGCGGTAAGCCAATCAAGACCCCAACCGCCGTTATAAGCGTAAACTTCCACGGTGTTTTCGTCGTTGCCGGCGCTGTTAGGACCGCAAGCGGTAAAAAGCGACGACGCGGCGATAACCGACGCCAGTAACAGACCGATAAAATGTTTCTTTTTCATATTAAAGATTCCTCCGTTATTTTTTAAGTTAAAACAAAAATTTTTATCCTTTAAGACCGCCCACGGCGATATTGTTCATTATTTTGTTCTGGAAAATTATAAACAACGCCAGAACGGGCAGAACGGATATGATTACGCCCGCATAGTAAAGCGGCACGTTCATGAACTTTTCCGCAGTCAGTTGTTTATAAACGAACAACCCCGACGCTATCGTATAATAAGACGGCATATACATAAGCGAAAAATAGTAATCGTTCCAGAAACCTATTAAAGAGATGATAAACAAAGCGGAAACGGGCGCCATAACGAGCGGCAGAGAAATCGTCCAGAAAATTCTCTGATGCCCCGCCCCGTCTATCATCGCGGCTTCGCTGTACGCGTTGTCGAGCGTTCGGAAAAAGCCGGTTATCATAATAAATTCGAAACCCATACCGCCGGTTGCCGCAAGAACGGTCAAAGGGGTGTCGGCGATACCGCTTCCCCAGTACAGTTTATAAGTTGCGGCGGAACTTCCCATTACGGGAAGCATCATCGTAAGAAGAGCGACGGCGTAATAGCCTTTTGTGAACTTGCAGGAATATTTAGCCACGCAATACGCCGGCATAACCTTGCAGATAATGTATAAAAAGGCTCTGCTCGTCGAAAGCCATACGCTGTTAAAGAGCATGGAAAAGTACGTCTGTCCTTTTACCTGAAGATATTTAGGAACGTCCGCCCAGTTGGAAAACAGCCACGGGTCGGGAAACGCCAGAGCGTCGGAAGAAACGTCGGCGTAAATATAGGGGTCTTTAAAAGAACTTAAAAACACCCAGACGAAAGGCATAACGAGAATAAACGCGTATAAGCAGAGAATCGCGAAAGCCACGCCGAAAACAACTTTTTGCGAACCGGTTCTTCTTTCCAAAACGCTTCTTTTGTTTTTCCGATTAAATTTTTTAAGAAAATCAATACGTAACATCTGAACCTATCCTTTCTAATAAAGCCTTTCCGAGCCACACTATGGGAATCAAAGCGATAGTGCATAACTGCCCGAACGCGCTCGCGTGCCATAGAGATTTGAAAACGAAAACCTGTTCGTACATCCAGTAACTTATGGTGTACGTTCCGTACTTACCCTGTGTGAAAAGCAAAACGTTGACGTCGGAATTAAGAATCCAGGCAAGACCCGTAATCATAAGAGTGGAAAGCGTCGGCCAGATAAGCGGAAATATTATGCGTGAAAATTCCACCCAGGGCGACGCGCCGTCTATAACCGACGCTTCGGTTACTTCGACGGGAATTCGCGCCATAGCGGAAGCGAGCATTATCGTTTCCGTTCCGAAAGCGACCCATAACTGATAAACGAGCAAGGCTTTCATCGCGTAACGGGAATCGTATAAAAACTCGTACTGAACGCCCGTAATTCTTTCGAGAATCTGGTAAACGGGACCGCTGGGGCCGATAAATCCGTCGTAAATGGAAACCATTACCACCGCCGACAAAATGTTCGGCAAATAGAACAATACCCTGAAAAATCCGTACCCGATAATTTTTTTGTAGAAAAAATACGCCATAAATAAGGTAATGATTCTTACGACTACGAAACTGTTGGCAAAAATCAGTAAAGTATTTAAAAGCGCTTCTTTAAGGTGGTCGTCCACGGCGTTTTGCCCCGCGAATTCTCTGAACACCCACAAAAAGTTTTCAAAAGTGAAATCCCCTTTCGCATTCTGAAAAGAAAGCAAAACAGAATCGAAATTAACGTATACGTAAAAAATAAGGAAATTGAGAACGGGAACGATAAACATCGTGGTCATAAACCCGATTTTGCCCCAGTTCGGTTTTCTCTTTTTTTTGTTGCAAATACAATCCGTCATCTTTCCCCCGCAAGTTAAATCAATTCTTTTAAGAATCCGACCGCTTTTATTATATCCGCTTCGGGATTTTCGCCGGTTTCCCGTTCTATGGTTAAAAATCCGTCGTAACCGATTTCTTTTAACGCTCTGATATAATTTTTCCAGTCAACCTGTCCTTCGCCTAACGGAACTTCCTTAAACCCTTTGCAAGCGTTCAAGGCTTCCACGCCGCCTACTGCGAAAGCGTGATAAACGTCGGTAGGATTCTGATTTTTATCGATAAGCACACCGTCTTTCGCGTGGGTGTGAACGATATAATCTTTTAATAAATATACCGCTTCCACGGCGTCCTGATCGGTTACCATGGTAAAGTTTGCGGGGTCGAGATTTACTCCCACGCCCCCTTTCGTGTCTTTAAGAAACGCCAGAAGCGTTTTCGCCTTTTCGGGACCCGTTTCTATCGCCATGGTCACGCCTTTTTCTTTGGCGTATAAACCGCATTCCGTCAACGCCTTTAACATAACGGCGTATCTCGGTTCCGATTTATCCGCCGGAATAACGCCTATGTGCGTGGTAACGACGTTAGTACCGAATTCCACGGCAAGGTCTATAATTTTTTTCGTTTTTTCCACACGGGCGGCGTTGTCCTTTTCTATTTCGAACCCGTAACCGCCCATATCGCCGCATAACGCCGACACGACGAGTCCATTATCCGAAAGAAGTTTTTTTATCTCTTTTTTTCTTTCTTCTGTAAGGGTTTCGGGGGAAAAATCACCGCTCGTCGCGTAAATCTGCACCCCGTCGATACCAAGTTTTTTTGCCGTAATTATACTGTCGTCGAGCGGCTTTTTGAAGCAATCGGTAATAACACCCGTTTTCATAACGATTTTCTTCCTTTATTATAGATTTCGCAGATAATTTTTTGCGTTTTAAGGGCTTCTTCGCCGCTTATTCCGAGCGGTTCTTCTTTTAAGCACGCCTTATAAAACTGTTCTATCTGCCTTATGTGTTTGTAGCCCCAGTAATCCTTTCCGTCTTTCGGGCGAAAGGCGTTTTTATCTTCTTCGTATCTCGATTCCGTTCCGTCGTTATAAACGATTTTCGCGGAAGTATAAGAAAGTTCCGCCCTGCCTTTTTCGCAACAGAGTTTAATGGAAACGGGTTCGTCGCAGGCGTAGTTGTTCATACAATAAAAGGCGTATTTGATTCCGCTTTCGTACTCGATAAGACCTTCCGCGGTGTCTTCCACCTTTATGCCTTTATGCCCCCGAATCGCCATGCTTGCGCCGACGGTTTTCGGTGTTTCGCCGATAAAATAATTAACTAAGTCTATCGAATGAATCGCCTGATCGATAACTACTCCGCCGCCTTCTTTATCCCAGGTGCCTTTCCAGTCGCTGCCGCCGTAATAATCGTCCGATCTCGACCAGGTAAGAACGGAACTCGCCGATTTTATTTTGCCGAGTTTACCGCTATCCAACGCGTTTTTCACGAAAATCGTAGCGGCGTTGTATCTGCTCTGGAATATGACGCCGTATAAAACGCCGCATTCTTTCGCTTTGTTCACGGCGTGAACGGCGTCGTTATAATTTATCGACATAGGTTTTTCGGATAATACGTTTACGCCGCGGCCGAACGCGTATTCCGCCGCAGGAACGTGCAGATAATGCGGCAGACAAATATGAACGCAATCGAGATTTTCTTTATCGATCATCTCTTTATAATCCGTATACGCTTTCGCGCCGCACTTTTCCGCAACGGCTTGGGCTTTTTCGCTACGAATATCGCAAACGGCTATAAGGTTCGCCTGTGGCAATAACATAGCAGACCCTACGTGCCTTACCGAAATTCTGCCGCAACCTATAATCCCTACGCGAAGTTTTTTTATATCGCAATCCATTTTCCGTCTTTTTCTTTCCCTTGTATAAGTTTTTCCCGTATTTTCATTACTTCGAGCGTTTCGTTCACGTCGAAAAACGGCTTTCCGCTTTCGTAGAACTCGATGATTTTTCGCATTAAGTTTCTGAAAAAATCCGATTCTATTTTAACGTAACCGCGGTTACCGTCCGCGTCGCAATAAGCCGCCGCGGCAGGCAACGCGTAAGAATAAACCAAAGTCGCCGTTTTGCCGTCGCCGTAATCTATTCTGCAAATCTGCGCTTCCGTCTGGCTTTCCACCTTAACCCGTTTCGCGCCGATACCCATAATTTTAACCGCTCTTTCTATTTCGTGAATTATATATTCGTCGAAATTTTCGCCGCCGCCCGTCAGAACCGCCGAAACGCAGTTTTTAATCGAATCGTTTTCGGGGGCGCACCTTAAAGCCGACGTGCTGAAAAATTTCGTTCCGTATTTTTCGGCGATATCGAAGATTTTTTTCGCCGTGGAATAATCGGGCGCGAAAGTCTTGTCTATATAAGTGTTTTTCCCGAATTTAAGCGCGGCTTCGGCGTACCTTAAGTGAGTTTCGGGATCAGACGGCGAAAGAATCATAATATAATCGCTTTTTTCGCAAAGTTCTTCTATCGTGTCGCACTTTTCCACGCCGAACGCTTCGCACCACTCGTCGGTAGTTCTGCCGTCTACGGGCGACTTGTCGAGTTCTGCGTACGCGTAAGCGACCTTAAAGTCTTTGCCCGATTCTTCGCAAACTTCTTTTATCCATAACGGATAATTGTTTGCGTGCCATTCGGAAATATAATAATCGATAAACCCTATTTTTTTCATTTGATAATCTCCTCTCTGTTGTCTGCCGAAGATTCGTAAAGCAACTCTAAAAGTTTTGCCGATTCCAGAACGTAATCGATATGGTTTTTATCTTTTACGCCGCTGTCGATAGATTGTAAAAAGGCTTCGTCCTCCGCCTTATACATATTCGGAATTTCTATATCGCTTTGTTCTTTCGTTAATGATTCGCCGTTGAAATAGACGAACTGACCGCAGTATTGCAATCTTATACCGCCCTTGTCGCCGAGAAAATCTATAAACATTTCCGTTTCGGGAATATTCTGCGCCCACGCGCCGTTGAAAGAAATGCTCGCCTTGTCCGTTCTTATGTAACCGGTGATGAAATCTTCCACGTCGTTTACGCCGTTTTCGACGTCCGCGGTGTCTTCCGCCCACATTCCGTAACCCTTGTAATTATACTTTTTCATATCTTTCGCCATTTCGCTGTACGCGTTGCAGGTTACCGTTTTAAGTTTCGCTCCGCCGAGAACGTATAAAACCAGGTCGAAGAAATGAACGCCCCAGTCGATAAGAACGCCGCCGCCCGACTGCGCTTTCGTGGTAAACGCTCCGCCGAGTCCGGGTATGCAACGGGTATCTCTGAACGAGCAGTAAACGTGATAAACGTTGCCGAGTTTGCCGCTCTTGATATATTCGGCGATTTCTTCAACTGCTTTGTTGTGCCTGTTGCATACGCCGATATTCAACATTTTACCTTGTTTTTTCGCTTCTTCCGCCATCTCGCAGGATAACTTGTAACTTACCGTGATAGGCTTTTCGCAGAACACGTGTTTGCCCGCTTTTAACGCGTCCATGGAAATCGTGTAATGGGCAAAGTTGGGCGTGAGAACGTAAACGGCGTCCACTTCTTTATCGTTAAGGGCGATTTTGTAATCGGTAATAACGTTTTCTATTTTGGGAAACTTTTCCTTAGCCGCAATCGCCTTGTTTTCAATAATATCGCAAGCGTATTTAATGCGGACGTTATCTATTTTTTCAAACGCCGGAAAGTGCGCGTTGTTGGCAATTCTTCCGCAACCGATAACCGCAATGACTTTTTTGTTCATAATCATTTAAACCTTCTCTTTTTTTATTTTCGCTAAAATTATATAACGATATATTTAACAATACAATGTTTTTATTTTGTCTAAAATTTATCCTGATTTGTCTTTTTCGTCCATACCTCATAATTTTTATAATTGCAAAATCACAAGTTAATTACTATTGTTTTAACGATAAAAGCGAATAAACGAAACAAAATAAATTTGTTTTTATTTGACAAGTTGAAGTTTGTATAATATACTTAAAAAAAAGAATCTGTCAAACGGAGCCGACGATGAGTTTAAAGTATCATTTTATAGTAGACAATTTAGATAATCCGTTGCCGTTTTCCACGGTGGATTTAGTGCAGATAGGGATAGCGCACTGTGGATATAACACCGTTATCGCCGACCATATGCATACGGATTTTTACGAACTTTCTTTAATAACGTTAGGGAGCGGAACAATATCCGCAAACGATATAGAATCGCCCGTAGAAAAGGACGATATATACCTTTCTTTGCCGTATGAAAAGCACGGATTGAAATCGAGTCCCGACTCGCTTATGAACTATTATTTTGTCGCTTTTACGGTAAAAGACCCGGAACTTAATAAACAAATGAAAAAGTTTTCGTCATTTATAAAAGACGAAACAAAGAGAGTGTTCAGGAACGATAATTTAAGACAACTCGTAGCGGAAGCGACGACGGAAATGGGGTCGTTCAATCTGTACAAAAAAGAGTATCTTTCAAACCTGTTTACCCTGATAGTAATACAGATACTGCGTTCTATCGTAAAAATCGACGATAAAAAGCGGTTTGCGACCACGAAAAACGAACTTTGTTACCAGATAATGTCTTATATAACGACTAACATATACGCGATGACTTCTTTAACGGAGATAGCCGACGAACTGAATTACGATTATTCTTATCTGTCGAAGATATTCGTGTCTACCACTTCGCAGACCATATCCGATTATTATCGGGAACAACGCCTGAACACCGCCCGCGCCCTTATAAGGAAAGGCGATATAATTTTTACGCAGATAGCGGAAAAACTGCATTATTCGTCCATATACGCGTTCAGTAAAGCGTTTAAAGTTCAGTACGGCGTTTCCCCCGGGGAATATAAAAAGTCGCTGAGCGTTAAACCCGGGCGCGGCGCTATCGACAACGCCTGATAAAAATCCCCTTTTAATCTTTACAATAAGGCTAACAAATGATAAAATAATTGAAAACTTTGCGGCTTAATATTTATAGCAGATATAACGACGAACAAATTCTAAAATAAAAAGGAGATAAAAAAAATGAGAAGCATAACGGTTAAAGGAACGGGGCGTTTATCGGTAAAGCCCGACTTAATAGTAGTTTCGATGACTCTCGAAACGAAAGACTCCGAATACGAAAAGACAATGGAAACCGCCGCCGAAAAAATAGAACTTTTAAATAAATCTTTAGAGGAAATCGGCTTTGAAAAAGAATCGGTAAAAACCACGAATTTTAACGTCAGCACCGACTACGAAAGCGTACGCGATACAAACGGCGTATATAAAAGCGTGTTTAAGGGGTACGTATGTAGTCATAACTTAAAAGTAGAATTCGGTTTCGACACGAAAACGCTTGCGAAAACTCTTTCCGCAATTTCACGCTGCCTTGCCACGCCCGAATTTTCCGTATCGTTTACGGTAAAAGACCCGACGGCGTTAAACGGCGAATTGTTAAAATCCGCAGCGCGTAACGCAAGAGAAAAAGCGGAAATTTTATGTTCCGCTTCGGGGGCGCGGCTCGGCGAACTCACGAATATCGAATATAACCAGGTAGATATAAACGTTTATTCCCCTACCGAGTACAGATTAGAAAGCAGCCGTATGATGAAAGCCGAAGCGTTGTCGAATATCGCGATAGAACCCGACGACGTAACCGTAAACGATTCTGCCGCTTTCACCTGGGAAATCCTGTGACCGAACAAAAAATAACGTAGATAAAACGGAAGAAATAAAATGAAAAAACTAAAAAACGGAATATTCGGCTTCGCCGTAATATTTTTTGCGGTTTCGTGCGTCGTATTTTCCGTTGCGTGCATTATCCGATACTCTTTGGATTATCTTATCCCCGCAATAGTTACGGGCGCGTGCGCCGCCGTTTTAATAACGGTAATAGTTATGTCCGGTTATAACTTTAAGCGGTACAATTACCGCGTTTCGTGTAACCATACTTACTATTTAGAAGGCAAAAACCTGTTTGAAAACGCCGAACTTATACGCGAAAAGAAGATTCGCTTCGTAAATAAAACGTTGAAAGGCAAACTTAAAGAAAACACGGTTAAAACCTATAAAAACGCCGATATGAACTTGCGGTTTAAGGCGTACGAACTGAAAGACGATTTTCAGGTTATCGCTCTCGATAATAAAGACCTTCAAAAAAACGGCAATAGAATTAATTTTGCGGACGTCGAAACCAATACCGACTTGCTTATCGAAAAAATCGGCATTGCGGATTTTAACGGCGAATACCGAATAAACAACCCCTATTATAACGACAAAATCAAAGGGAATTACGGCGAAGAAAGGCATTATACCGAGAACAAAAAAACGCTTATAACGATAAATAAAGCCGACGGCATATATTTTACTCGTCAGTACGAATACGCCGTCGAATATTATTCCGCGCTGAAAACGGTATTTGAAAACTCTCTGCCCCACTGGATAATGAATCGCGACGGTTTCTGTTTTTCTTTCGAAACGATAGGAGAAGCGAGAAAGAAGGTCGTTGCAGAGATTAACAGATTAAACGCCTTGACGCCCGAAAAACGTAGTTTTCGTTACTTTATAACGGAAAAACAAAGAAACGGCACGTTTTACCACGAATTTCAGGCGGGCAACAGAAAGAACGTGTTTTGGGATAAAACTTCGCTTTTACTTTCGGACGCCGTAATGGACGAATCGCGTTTCGGCGCGTTTTTAGACAAAAATATTCCCGATTACGATTATTACGGGTCTACCAAAGTAAATAAAGAAACGTGGATAAAGTTAGTAAAAGAATCCGAAAACGAGTCCGAAACTATTCGTGATATAATGACCGAACTGACCCCTTGGGCAAAACGCAGTATCGCGATGTACGGTTGTTTTACAATCATAGGCATTTAAAGAACCGTCCGCACCACTGTCTGCCACTCGCCGCCGACACTGAAAACCCCGACAGCCACTCTCCGCAAAAAACGCCGCAAAAACACACTCAAAAACTTGCGTTAAACAGCGGCCCCCACGCTTTTCCCATTCGCAATTTTGCGGCTTTACCGATTTCCCCTCACTTTTTCCTTTCGCAATTTTGCGGCTTCTCGTTTTTCCGCTTTGCGGCATTTTAATAAACGCAACGAAAAAAGACTAACGAAAAACTCGTTAGTCTTTTTTAATAAATTTTCTCTGTCCGAAAATCGCCGATTTTAATCGTAAATTTTCATAAACCCTGCGTTTTGGTTTTCAAGCAACAAACTGTCCATATTGAGTTTTTCGCAGAACAGGGCGATAAATTCCGAGTTGGAAGGTTTATAATGCCTGTCCGCGATAGCGAAGTTAAACATTTTATTCAAATTCAGCATTTTACCGCTGCGGCACGCGACGCCAATTTCGTATCGTATGCCTCTTTCGACAAGTGTGGCGGCGGTATTGAAAATCCGCGCGACGGCAGGATATAATTCCTTCATAACGGAATTTAAAACCGTCGGCTTTTTATAAGTAAGTTTAATGGCTTCTCTTAAATAGTTGCAGCCTTTGTTCTGAAAAGGAATGCCTACCATTGCAAACATCAGGTTAATTTTTCTGTCGATTGCAAAGGACGCGGAGTCCTTTTCCGTAAAACTACTTGTGTCTTCGTCGGATTCGCCGAAATTATGATTATTCATGTTTTCTTCCGAAATGCGGCGCTATCCGCGAAAAGGTATCCACCGATTCGCGAACAGGAACCGTACTTCAACCCCCTTAACTTATTTTGTAATTAAATTATAACACGGGGTAAATGAACGATGTATACAGAAAAGATGAACGAATAATGAATTATCAGTTATTTTTGCTTAAATACGCTCTTTTTCTGTCGATAAGTTCGGCGGTGGTAAACTCAGCCCAGTCGTAATTTTTCATATATTCGCCCATAAACGCGTCGACGGCGTTCAGGTCCATAGCCATAAAATTATAGAAATCGCAATTAACTTTTGAAACGTCCAACGCAAGGCAGTTCCAGCCGAAAATGACTATATCGCCTATACCGTAGGAATTAAGAATATTTTTAAGGTCTTTTTTAGTGTGTTGCAGATTATTGTTAAGGTTAGCGTCGCTTTCGTTGCCGTCCCATAAAACGCTGCACACTTCCGCGGCGGTAACGCCCGCGCCCTTTCTGTCGACTAAATAAGCGAGAAGTTCTTTCGCTTTGCCTTTGTTGAACAAAACGAGTTTCCCGTCCACGAACACGTCGAAATTGCCGAAAGTCTGAATTTTAACTCTTTGCGCTTCTATATCGGTTTCGTTTCTTTTAACGCGTTCGAGAACGTGTTTAATCTGTTCGGCGGTAACGGGTTTTAAAAGATAACCGTCGGGGCGGACGGCAAAGGCGTCCAACGCGAATTCCGCGTAAGAAGTGCAGAAAATTATTCTAATAGACGGATAAGTTTTCCGTAACTCTTTTGCCAGAGAAATACCGTTGCACCATTCGAGCCGCATATCGAGAAACGCCATGTCCGGAACGAGTTTTTCTTCTTGTAACTGTTTCAGATATCCGAAAACTTCTTTTCTTGTGGAGAGAGCGTGAACTTCGGCGTCGGGAATTGCTTTTTTGATACTCTTTTCTATAGATTCCAATAAAAAACTTTCGTCGTCAACCGCTAATACAATCATCTTCGCAGCCCCCGGGAATAGCGATAATAACGCTCGTTCCTTCTCCTTTTTCGCTTAAAATTTTCATTTCCGCATTGCAGTATGCTTTTAACAGATATTTGGCGTTTGCTAAGCCTACGTGGCCTTCCGTTTTAACGTAATCGGCAGCAGGACTGTCGAAACCGACGCCGTCGTCTTTGACGATAAGATAGACGAGATTGTTTTCTCTGTAAGTAGAAATAGTAACGGTGCCGCCTTCGTCTTTGTCTGCTATACCGTGTTTAACGGCGTTTTCGACGATAGGTTGAAGGCAAAGCGCAGGCATAAAGAAATTTTCTTCCTTTATATCGTAAACCACCTTTAATTTATCTCCGAACCTTATTTTTTCGAGATTTAAGTAATGGGTAACGTTTTGAAACATTTTCTTAAACGGCATACTTGCCACGTTAGATAAAGACAACGTGTCAATGTTTCCCCTTAAATAGCCCATAAATTCGTCAATGGCTTCCTGTGCTTTGGCGGAATCCTGTTCGCATAAAACCCTTATCGTCGCAAGACAATTAAAAATAAAATGCGGACGCATCTGACCGGACGCCAGGATATTTTTAACGTTTTCTCTGTACTTGTTTTCCTGTTTGATTTCCCCTCTGATTTTGCCTACTCTGTCCATAACGCGGCGATAGCCTATAAATAAACCGAAAAAGGAAGAACTCAATAAATTAGACGAGTTGGTAAAAAATATTACTTTTCCTTCTTTCACGAAAATTCCGCATAAAATGGAAATGCAGAAGATCGAGAAACTGTACGCAAAAATTTCTCTGGGATAAAGATAAAATAAATTGTAAACTAAAATACCGCATACGCACAACATAACGTCGTACATTTGCGACTGAACGAACTTATTAACGTATAAGCAAGGTAAAAACAACGACATAAAGAATAAGGCAAGCAGTAATTTTGTACAAATTACCGTTTTCTTGCAATACCCTAACTTTTTCACGGCACGCGCTCCAAAAAAGACCGTGGCTAAACCGCCGATACCGATCGTATAAAAGTATAAAATACCGCTTGTCCACCAGCCGATAGCGTAATAAAGAGAAATTCTGATAACCATACCGATTACCGCAATCACAGAGAAATACACGAGATTCGTGATATTCGACAAAATAAAATCTTTTTTGATAACTTCGTTATTATAAAATAGTTTGGCCCGTAAAATCGATTCTTTTTTTGCATAAACCATTAAAAACTTAATCCCTAAAAAGATGAATAAAAAGCGGATACTGTAGATATGCTATCCGCATAAACTATCGAAATTATAATATTTTTGGAAAAATTTGTCAATACCCAAAACGGAATTTTGTACAAAATTTATTATAAGTACAAAAATCTTATGCAAAAATTTTCCGATTATAAAAAATGCCGCCCGATTTTTTACTTCGCGCGGCATTATTGCCTTGCAAGTTTTTTAACCGTTATACTCTCTTAAACGGATTTATACCCCCAGACCACGTTAGCGTTGCACCCGTCAGACCACTTTTCGCTCCACCCGAAAGGTTTCTCGGTCAGGTTTTCAATATATATCGTTTGATCCTTTCCCCAGCCATAAAAGGCGCCTTCGCCCATACTCGTTACCGTCGCGGGGATAACGATAGATTTTATATTACTGCACCCCTTAAAGGCATTCTCCTTGATACTTTCTAATACGCTCCCTTTTTCAAATTCTACGGAGCGTATTTTTGTGTTTTCAAATGCGCTTTCGTATATACACCGAACGTTTTTCGGAATCTTTATAGATTCTATACTCGACCCGACGAACGCTTCTGCCCATATAGAACTCACAGATTCGGGCAAAGTAACCGATTTAAGTTTCGGGGTATTGTAAAAAATTCTTGAATAAATATAATTTATACCGTTTGGTAATTTAATATATTCCAGATTTACACAATTATCTACTATACTATCCAGCCCACTATCGACGGAGTCCGGTATGCTAAGCGATTTAAGCCCGCTGCCGGAAAACGCTTTCATACCTATCAAAGTTAAACCGTCGGGTAATTCGATTGATTCGAGCGCCGTACACCCCGTAAAAGCCAGATTCCCTATTTGGGATAAGTTTTTCGGCAAAGTCACTTTGGTTATATTTACGTTATTTTCAAACGCTTTTGTTCCTATTTCCCATACAGGTAACCCGTTAAAAGTAGCGGGAACGTCGATTTCCTTAGAAGTCACCGTGCCGATACCCTTTACCGTATAAACGGTTCCTTTGTCGCTCAAAGAGTATTCAAGACTTTCAACCGCGTACTCTTTAACATCCGACCAAACGGAATCCCAATACTTTTTCCCGTCGCCTAAAGCAATAACTTTTATCTCGTACTTACCTGCTACCGTAAACGAAGATAAGTCGTACGTGTTTTTAGGCGTGGTTTTTTCTTTTCCGTCAATATTTACTAAATATCCGACCGAGTTTTCCACTTTATCCCAGGTAAGCGTCTTTCCGCTTATCTGTAAGTTTGTAGGCGCCTGCAATTTATGCCCCGAATCATTGTTACACGCGGCAAAACCCGCCGTCAACGCCAACGCCATAAGCATTATAAGGGTTATTATTCTGTTTCTTCTCTTTTTCCCGCTCATTAACTTTCTCCTTTTTCTACTATTAAAAGCGTTAAACAACCGCCTTTATTTAAAATTATTCAGGCTATAATATATATAGCCTGAACAAAAGACTTTATACTTAAATATATTCGTTATTCTGCGTCGACGGAAATACTTAGTATAGAAATTTTTCAATTCTCGCCATCACTTATATCTATAAGGAACGACATTCCGTTAGTAGGGTTAATTTCGCCGTCTAATATCCCTTGCAATAAATCCGCAATAAAATCTATCATGTTCATAACGTCTTGATTAAAATCTCTGAATCCGTAAACCGGCATACCGTTCGGGTCGTATGTATACCCTATATTAATAAGAGCGGTTTCCGTCGCTTCCGCGTTCGAATTGCAACAATTAAATATTGCATCCGGCGAAATTTGGTTTCCCTGATTATTTATCTTACTTCTTAAATATCCCTCTATTTCATTCACGTTGTTAATTTCAAATTCATGTCTCGTGATATTTGAATAGTTAGACAATTCCGCCCTTACCTTATTAAGATAAGCCGCCCCATGGGCATTATTGCAATAGAAGATAAAAACGTTATAATTTTCGGACGAATCCCAATAATTTTCTATAAAATCGTTCACGGCTCTTTCAATTGATCCTTCAATGTCAAAATCCACATATATTGCAAACGGGTAATTATTATTTTGTCTTTGCCCGATAATAATTACGACAATTCCCTGATTATTAGCGTTTGTAAGAACCGTATCCAAAGCGTTTTCATTAACCGGCTTTATCACTATCGCGTCTACTTGTTGAACGATGAACCCGGTAAGTTGGGTTATTTGATCGTTCACGTTGTTTCCGGCGTTTTCAACCGTAACGGTAACGTTGCTGTTTGGATATAAAGACTGTATATAAGTAGTGATCGTTGACATAACTGCATCATCTAACGAAGTCAGACTCACCCCGACAGTCACGTTGGAATTGCTATCCGCGTTGATTTCTGTCACGGTGTTGTTTCTTGTAAGCCCTATAAATACGGATAAACACATTACCGCTACTAAAATAAAACTTGAAATTCTTTTTGTCTTTTTCATAATATTTTCTCCTTTGGTAAATTTTGGTTTCCCCTTAAACATATTTTATCATAGCGTAAACCGTTTTTCAACCCCGAATTTTAAAAAATTTTGTCGGGGATAAAAACTCCGCTGTTATCTGTAACCTTTTTCCCCTATGTCGGCTGATACCCCCAGACGATATTTGCATTGCACCCGTCAAGCCAATTATCGCTCCAATCAGAAGGTTTTTCGGTCAGATTTTCTATATATATCGTCTGATTCTTTCCCCAGCCGGAAAAAACGCCTCCTCCCATTTTCTTTACCCCTTTAGGTATTATTATAGAATTCAT
>CAKQQY010000024.1 GCA_934271245.1 uncultured Clostridia bacterium
TGAGCGTCTTGAATATTGTATCTTGAAGGATGAAGATGGTAATAAGCGTTATGTCCATGGACCGAAGGTTGTTTTCCCTGAGCCGACTGAGACATTCGTTACATCTCCCAAGGGCGGATTTATCTTCCGCGCCATTGAGCTGTCTAAAATTTCTGGTATCTATGTTAAGGTAATTGCTGAATATGCCGATGATGATGGTACTATTCATCCTGTTGGTGAAGAGCTATTTATCACTGGTAATGATCAGATGATTTATTACCCGCGCCCTGAACACGCAATTATTAATTACGACAATAAAATCATGCACCATGCAATCGCAATTCCTGAAGGCGAAGGCCGTTATATCATGAATCGTATTACTGGTGAAATTGCAACTGTTAAGGGACCGGCCATGTATCTGCCTGACCCGCGCACAGAAGTTGTTGTTAAGCGTAAGTTGACTACTAGCCAGTGTGCTCTATGGTATCCGGGCAATAATGAAGCTCTTGAATATAATAGAGGGCTTGATGAAAAATCTGTTGAAAAAAATCTCAAGTCTTTCTCATTTGATAGTCTTGATAATATGACTGCTTATTCTACAGCTTCTCTGTCTTCGACCCTTGCAAATCTTGAAGCTAAGGCAAATATTTCGCGCGGCACTTCCTATACTAAGCCCCGCACTATTACTATTGATAATAAGTATGATGGCGTTGTTTCTCTTGATATTTGGACTGGCTATGCAGTTAATGTTGTAAGTAAGAATGGTGATCGTAAGGTTGTTTGCGGCCCGCAGACGGTTCTTCTTGATTATGACCAGACGCTTGAAGTCCTCCAAATGAGCACCGGCAAGCCGAAGACCACTGATAAGGTTATTAAGACTGTCTTCTTGCGCCATGAAAATAATAAGATCAGCGATGTTATTACTATTGAGACTAAAGATTTTGTAAAAGCAAATATTGCTGTTTCTTATTGTGTATCCTTCGATAAGGATTATATGAATAAATGGTTTGCTATTGATAATTATGTTAAGTATCTCTGTGATAGAGAACGCTCTATTATCAAAAGAATGGCAAAGAATTATACTATTGAAGAATTCTATCAGAATTACAATAGTCTTATTCGTAACTATGCTATTGATGAAGTTGAAGAAGGCGAAAAGCAGAAGCCAGGCCGTTTCTTCAAGGAAAATGGCATGTTTGTTTATGATTGTGAAGTCCTGAATATTGACATTGATAATGATGTTGAAGAACTTCTTCTAAATCATCAGAATGAAATGATTCAGAAGTCTCTTGAATTGTCTGATGCCGAACGCCGTATTGCTGTTATTACTAAGCTGGCCGAAGCTGAAAAAGCAGAACAGGAACTGCGCAGTCAGCAGGTTCTTAATAAATTGGAGCTTCAGCGCACCGAGACTATGACTAAGCTCGATATGCAGAGTGAAGCCAATAGAAAGAAGGAAGCTGAACAGCAGGCAATTAAGCAGGCCGAATGTGATATGGCAGTTATTGTAGATGCTATTCATGACGCCGAATTGGCTCGTAGACAAAAAGATAGTGATGCAGAGATTGCACGTCAGCAGGCTCTTGCAGACATCGAGAAGGCGAAGCAGGATGCATATGCCGAGACCGTTAAGAAGGTTATGAACTCTATCCAGCCTGGCCTGATTGAAGCTCTTACTGCTAATGGTAATGTTAATCTTATGAAGACAATTGCAGATGGCGTAGCTCCTTATGCGCTTGCTAATAATGAAAGCTCTGCTGATGTTGTTGATCGTCTCCTGAGAGGTACTACCCTTGAGGGCATCATCAAGCAGTTCGCTCCTAAGAAGGACTAATTGATTTAAAATGAGAGGGAAGAAATTTCCTCTCATTTTATTTTTATATAAAAATATTATATAATATATATAGAAAGTGAGTGATAATTTATGCCTTATAAAACGAGTAAATATACAGCACAGCAAAATAGTGAATTTGCTATGAGATGTCTTGAAGTTCTTGATAGTAATCCAAATGCAATGAGTATTGCAGAAATTCAAATGAGTGATATTGCTCTTAGAAATGTTACTTCACAGAAACTTAGTAGAGTTCTTAGTCATCTTATTGAAATGGGCATGGCGCGGAAAGCTAAAGACAAAGCAAGCGGGCATATGGTCTATAAAAGCACAGCAGTAATGAAGAATCAGGGGTATGAAGTATGATTGATAGTTTTAGAGATAAATATTTTTTCTTGAGTAATTATTCAGCCAGCCCATTCCGTATTGATACTGTTTTATTCCCCACAATGGAGCATTATTTTCAAGCAAGTAAAGCAAATAATCAAAAGGATTATCTATTTATTGCGAATGCTCCTACTCCTGGTGACGCCAAACGTCTGGGGAGACGTATCCAACTCCGGCACGATTGGGAAGAAGTTAAAGATAATGTAATGCTCATTGGCTTACGCAAGAAATTTGCTAATCCTGAGTTACGTGATCTTCTTCTGGCTACTGGTGATGAAGAATTAGTAGAGGGCAATTATTGGGGAGATACCTACTGGGGCGTATGTAATGGAATTGGACAAAATAAATTGGGTAAATTGCTTATGCAAGTAAGAGAGGAAATTAAAAATAATGCTTAAAGTAATTCTCTTCATTTGTTGGATTATTTCATTTATTAGTTGGTCATATTTTTTCTATAAAATGCTTAATACCAAAAATAAAGATAAAGCTCCTGAATATATGACTTATATGTGGATTTCTGTTGCAGTTATGAATGTTTTTGCCTTATTGATAAAATTTGCTGTATAAGGAGTTGATAAAAATGAGTACGCTATGTGTATCAGATATTCATGGTAATATGAATATCTGGAACCAGATTAGAAATCTTATTAATCTTGAAAAAGACACCTTGATTTGTCTTGGTGATTGCGCAGATAGAGGTCCAGAAGGCTGGGAAATTATTAAAGATATGATTCGTGGCACAATCGCTGGTAATGTAATCTATGTGCGCGGTAATCATGAACAAATGCTTATTGATGCACTTGATGATTATATTAAATATGATGGCATGATGGATTATGCTTATATGCTCTTGGCTCAAAATGGCGGAACCGAGACATTTAATTCAGCAACTCAAGATCATTATATGACTGATTGGCTTACGCATCTTAAACGAACAAAACCATTTTATGAATATTTAAATACCAAAGAAGAACGTATTTTCTTATCTCACGCCGGGTGTTCTTGGAATCGGCTGAAACATCATTTTGACAATGATAAATTTAAAAAAGAAAATACAGAAATGCAAGAATACCTTAAAAAAGAATTACTCTGGAATAGAAAAAATTTTGATGATAAATATTATTATGGTTATTATGATTATCAAGTGTTCGGCCATACTCCTATTCCTTATTTAATTCAAAATGTAGAATATTTTAAAGAACATCCACATCCACTCAAATCTTCATATGATAACTGTCAGCAATGGCATAAGATCAATATTGATGCTGGCACATACACTACTGATTTGGCTATTGTTCTTAATCTTGATACATTTGAAGAAATCCTTATTAAATCCTGATATTTTATTTTTTAAATATAATATATTATAATATATATATAAAGAAGTAAAGGATTTGATAGATATGGCAGGACAGATCGTAATACATAGTTTTTATTGTATGAATTGTGGTAAAATGGCAATGGAACTTCCACGTAAAAAAGGTTTTCAATACGAAAGATTTCATAGAAAGAAGCTCTATTGTCCTTATTGCAAAACAGAAATTAATTGTGTCGAATGTAAGAATGATGATGATGTATTTGAATTTAGGGAGAATTTTTTGAATGGAGCCTATGAACAAGAGAAAACCCAATCTTTGGATTTTATCGGGCAGTCCCGCGAGTGGGAAGAGCACCTTCATTAAGAAAACATTCACTGGGAATAATACAAGAATTATTTCCAGAGATGCAATTAGATTTTCTATGTTGAATGAAGGTAATAGTTATTTCGCTAAAGAAAAAGAAGTATTTAGAGAATTTATTAATCAAATTAAAATAGCATTGAATGAAGTAGATAATGTAGTAGTTGATGCTACTCATATCAATGAACGCTCACGCAATAAACTTCTTAATGCTATTGGAGAATATAAATTAAGAAACATTCTTATTAATTGTATTTGGATGGATATTCCTCTTGAAGTAGCCCTTGAACGCAATTCAAAAAGAGAAGGTAAAGCTTATGTTCCAGAAGATGCAATTAGAAGAATGTATGCCGATTTTAGCAAACCTACTTATTATGAAAAATATAAGTATAGTAAAATCTGGCGTGTTGATGAAGAAGGTAATTCCTGGCTTGAGCCGAAGGAGGTAGATTAATCATGGCAGTATTCCTAACTTCAGATTGGCATTTTTGTCATAATCAGCCATTCCTCTATGAACCGCGGGGATTTAATAATGTAGATGATATGAATGAAGCTATCATTGCAAAACATAATAGTATTGTTGGTCCAGAAGATGATGTGATTGTACTGGGCGATTTGATGCTTAATGATACTGAAAAAGGTATCCAATGCGTTAATAGACTTAATGGTAATCTGCATATTGTATGTGGAAATCATGATACTGCAAAGCGCGTTCAAGAGTATGTAAATCTTAAACTTGATACTGAAATTTGGGGTTATGCAACTCCATATAAATATAAGAAATATAATTTTTATCTATCTCATTATCCTACATTGACCAGTAATCTTGATGTAGATAAGCCACTTAAAGCACGAGTAATCTGTCTATGTGGCCACTTGCACACCAAAGACCGTTGGACCGATTGGGATAAAGGTCTTATTTATCATGTAGAAATGGATGCTCATAATTGTTATCCTGTTCTACTGGATGATATTATTGAAGAAATTAAAAATAAAATTTAATAAAGGAGTATATAAATGATTTTGTCGGCAATTTTGTCTCATATTTGGATTATTCTTGCTGTAATTGTAATTGGAATAATTATTGGCTTGGGATATTTTAAAGCTCCTCCTGATGTAGCTTATATTATTTCTGGTCTACGAAAAAATCCTCGAATTATTATTGGTAAGTCTGGTCTAAGAGTTCCATTTCTTGAGAGAATTGATAAGCTATCTCTTAAAGCGATGCAGATTGATGTAAAGACAAAAACTTCTATTCCTACTTGTGATTTCATTAATATTAAGGTTGATGCGACTGCCATTGTTAAAATTGGTCAGACGCCTGAATTGATTGAAGCTGCTGCACAGAACTTCCTTAATGCAAAACACGATGAAATTATGAATAAAGTTAATGATCTTCTTGAAGGTAATTTGCGTGAGATTGTTGGTACCCTTGGTCTTGTGCAGATGATTAATGATCGTAAAGAATTCTCCATGAGGGTTCAGGAAAATAGTGTGCCGGATTTGGCTAAGTTGGGCCTTGAATTAATTACATTTAATGTTCAGAATTTCTCTGATGATAATGATGTAATTACTAATCTTGGCATTGATAATGTTGAGCAAATTAGAAAAGATGCAATGATTGCAAAATCTAATGCGCAGCGTGAAATTGCAATTGCTGAAGCACAAAATGCTAAAGAAAGCAATGAAGCAAGAGTTAAGGCTGCGGAAGAAATGGCCGCCAGAAATAATGATCTTGCTATTAGACAGGCTCAGTTGAAGCAAGAAGCTGATACGAAGCAGGCACAGGCTGATGCGGCCGCTGGCATTGAGGCAGAAAATCAGCGTAAGCTACGTGATGTAGCAGCAACTGAAGCTAATATTGCAAAGGCTGAGCGTGAAGCAGATCTTAAGCAAAAAGAAATCCAGTTGAAGGAATATGAACTTGACGCTCTTGTCCGTAAGCAGGCTGATGCTGATAAATACGCGGCTGAGCAGAAGGCTTCTGCAGATTTGATTCGTCGCCAGAAGGAAGCAGAAGCTAAGGCTTATGAAGTAGAGCAAGGAGCAAAAGCTATGAGAACCAAGGCCGAAGCTGAAAAATTTGCCGCAGAGCAGAAGGCCGCTGGTATTAGTGCTATTGGTGAAGCTGAAGCACTTGCTATTGAAAAGAAAGCTGAAGCGCAGAAGAAATTTGGTGAAGCATCCGTTCTTGAAATGTATTTTAAGGCATTGCCTGAAGTTGTTAAAAATGCGGCTGAACCTCTTAATAATGTTGATAAGATTACAGTCTATGGCGAAGGCGGTAATACCAAGCTTGTATCTGATGTAATGCAGACGGCAGATAAAATTATGAATGGTTTGTCTGAAGCTACTGGTATTAATATGAAAGAAATTCTTGAAAGCTATTTGAATAAAAAGAATTAATAAGTAAGGGCTTATGGCCCTTACTTATTTTTTTATACCCAACATCGGCCGTAGTTTGATTTTCCCCACCCTATAGCAATTTTTGAAGCAAAATGGTCAAAACCAATTAATTCATATTTTTACTTCTTCAATATAAATAAAGAATACAGAGAAAAAGGTGATTTATATTTTAAGAATTCCAATAGAAGAAAAAGATTTAACTCAATTTGCAAGAAATAAATTCTTAATGGAAAGCTATAAGACCTGTTATATATTTTCATTGAATAATTATTTCTTAGATAAATTTATTGCTTCATATAAAGATTATGCAAATGATTTAGGATATATTAATAACAAGTATAGCTTAGATCCAACTAAAAGATGGGAATTTAATATTCCTAATAGTTATGCTTAGGAAGTGGAGGACTAAATAATGCTTAACCCTGAAATGCAGTATAATGATTATATAGCTCATCTATTTCCTGAATATGATGGGCGCGGAATTAAGGAAGTAACATTTTAGCTTACTGATAATTGTAATCTATGCTGTTCTTATTGTTATCAAATCCAAAAGGGTCATCATAAAATGCCGTTTGAGGTAGCTAAAAAATTTATAGACTACATATTTGAAGGACGCGAAGACCCTACTTCAGAATTTTATGAAGGTAATGTATTCGGCTTCATTATTGAGTTTATAGGCGGTGAACCATTGCTTGAAGCACGTCTTATGGAATAGATTTGTGATTATTTTGAAAGTAAATTGGCTGGAGTGCCTGAAAGTCCTTGGAATTTGTTCCATATTTATTCAATAAGTAGCAATGGAACATTATATAATACTAAGGCTTGTCAACATTTCTTAAAAAAATATGATGGCCTTATTAGTCTTGGTATTACAGTTGATGGTTGCAAAGAATTACATGATAAATGTAGACTATTTGCCAATGGTTCTGGGAGTTATGATTTAGCTGTTTCGGCCGCCTTAGATGTAATGAAGCGAATAGGTAATCGTAGCACAAAATTAACATTCAGTCCAGCTAATCTTGATTACGTTTTTGAAGGATTTAAAAATATGGCCGAATTAGGTTTTAAAGACCTCTACGGCAATTGTGTTTTTGAAGATGTATGGAATAATAAAAAAGATATAATTAAATATTATAATCAATTAAAAATGCTTGTTGATTGGTTGTTATCTTCTGGAAAAATAAATGATGTATATATTAGGATATTTGAACCTTCTGGATATAACGCTTATAAGCCAGAAGATGGAGATAGACAATGGTGTGGAACAACAACTAATATGTTTGCTATTGATTATAAAGGTGATATATATAGTTGCTTACGTTTTATGGAAAGTTCCTTGGGTAATGATGCCCCACCTCTTATTATAGGTAATGTAGACCGCGGAATAGGCGCATTAAAATCAGAACAAGAAATTATGGAATTATTTGATAACTATAATAAGAAAAATATATATACTAATAAATGTTTTAATTGTCCTATTGAAAGCGGCTGCTCATGGTGTGCGGCTTGCTCTTATCAAATGACTGGTAATCTTAAATGTAGAACAATGACTACTTGTGAAATACATAAAGCAGAATACTTGGCTACATTATATTTATATAAACAATTTGATAAAAATATTTGGGCAAAAATGCCAAAAGTAAATTATGAATTTGTAAAAAATATAATCTCTTAGAAAGAATATAATTCTCTAATAAAGGAGGAATAAATATGGCTTGTTATTCTGGCACTCATTCGCATCGTTATGGTACTAATGGTAGTGAAAATAATCCTAACTGCGAGTTTGGTTGTCAAGGTAGTTGTGGTAATGCTTGTTTAAGCGGATCAGATAATACATCTTGCACAGTTTGTAAAAACGATTGTGAAGCTGGCTGTGGCAATTGTAATACCTTATGTGGCCCTTAGCCCAGTTGCGATACACTATGCAGCGGCGGATGCACTGGTGCATGTGAAGCTGGATGTTCAACAGGTTGTTCTGGCGGATGCAGTGGCGATTGTCAAAGTGGATGCTCAGGCTCTTGTTCTGGTGGCTGTCAAGGGACTTGTATATCTGCTTGTGCTTAGAATTGCGCGGGTGGATGTACTAATAGCTGTGTTGGCACTTGTAATTATGGATGTTCCAGTGATGAGGTAAATGATTTATATTTAAATCTTCATTTATCACGTATTGCAGAAAGTGATGATATAAATACTATTAAAAAAATTATTTATAGATTATTTGAAAATCTTCAAAAAAGCACTATCTCTAATGGTGATGAAAAATATATAAATGAATTTGGAGGAGACGATCCAATAGGCCTTGTAGCTGACTGGGAAGGCTGGATGGCCGATGGCACAGCTACATTCTCAATGCTGTTGGATAAAACATTTGAAGCTATTATTAATAACTTAAATACTCTTAATAAAGGCCGAGTAGAAATTGATCAAAACAAAATGGCACCAATCAAAATTTGGAAAGACTCTATATCTGGTGAACAATTAAATACAGTTGATCGTGATGCGGCGCTTTATTGGATTGAATGTCTTAAAAAAATATATGAATAGGTTATGCCAGTAAAATAATTTGATAATCCTCCGATTTTATGATATAATAAAAATAAAAAAAGGAGGATTTTTCATTTGATTGGAGAACCTATTTTTGATTACAATAAAGAAACTGGTGAAACCAGTTGTATAATTTCAGATGGTTAGAATATTTTTTATGGTATTTCTAAATGCCATCCAGAAGATAAAGAATTTTAGAGTGAATTCACAGGTTGTGAGATTGCAGAGCGCCGAGCGCGCATTAAAATTTTGCAACACATTAAAAATAATCAAATCATTCCGCAAATTCAAGCTTATGAACATTTAATTAGCACTATGTTAAATAGCAAGCAATTAAATCCGCAATCTTATGAATTTAAACGTATTAAGGCCGAATATGATAATTTACTTGATGAATATACTAAAATTAAAAATAATATTAAGTATCGTCAAGGTAAATTAAAAGATTACATTAATGATAAAGACAAGATGAATAAGTATATTAAATTGCGCCAGGAGAAGAAAAATGATCGTTGATGATTATATAATGGCTTAGATTGCACAAAATGAAAATTATAAGCCTACCTTGACGGATTTGGGTATTTCAATTTATAATTCTGATGGAACATTAAAATCTACTAAATAGATTTTAAAAGAATTATCAGAAATATGGACCGATCCAGATAATTTATTTACTTAATTTTTTATTATTAATAGGAATAATCCTTAGAAGGAGTTGGTTTTATTATAGTTTATTTTATTTTAGGTATAATATTTGCCAGCGTTGGAATGACATTATTAGATTTTATTTCTGCGTTAATAGCAAATTTCGCCGAATTGGTTAAAGGCTGGTTTTCTGTGAAAATTTCATAGTATAATCGCCAAATCACAAATTTGAATGAAATGGATGAAGGCCCGCGGGCTATCGGTTTTTCAATACCATAGGAAGACGAGGTTGAATATGAAGATGATGAATAACTATTATGATACGTGTAGCTTGTTGATAAAGGGCAAAGATATAAAAAAAGATGAGCATATTTTAATTTCTTCAATTACTATTGATGAATTAGAAAATATAAAAACATCTGCAAATAAAGATGCAGATGTAAAATATACAGCTCGTCAGCTCTTGCGTAATATCAATGCAAATCCTGATATTTATTAGGTATTAATTTATAAAGAAAAAATGATTAAGCCTATTCAACGATTAGATTTATCAATAACTAATGATACAAAAATATTAGCTACGGCATTAGACTTCAATAAACATAATAAAACTCATCCCATTGATAATTTTATTACTAATGATTTAACTCTTAAATGTATCGCACGATTATTTCTATCTAACGTATCTTCATTAGAAGAAGGGGACCAAGAGCCATACACTGGTTACATTGAGAAAACAATCTCGCAAGAAGAATTGATTAAATTTTATAATAATATTGGAGAAAATCAATATAATTTATTAAATGGTCAATATTTAATTCTACGTGATGAAGAAGGTAATTTACTTGATGTAAGATGCTGGATGGATGATACACATAGATATCTTAATTCTAAGCCTATTGAATCAAAATGGTTTGGTAAAGTATCTCCATATAAAGGTGATGTGTATCAAAAATGCGCAATTGATAGCCTTGTAAATAATCAACTTACAGTATTTAGAGGCGGCGCCGGCGTAGGTAAATCCTTGCTCGGCCTTACTTATTTGTTCTCTCTATTGGAACAAGGTAAAATTGATAAAATTTATATGTTCTGTAATCCAATAGCTACCAGAGATAGTGCGAAGCTTGGCTTAATCCATAGATAAGGGTCAAGTAAAACCTCGTGAATTGCTGGGACCTCCTTAAGATTTATTAACTACAACATAAGGATGAAATAAGCCTAAGTGTGAATGTCTGAAAATAATAAATATTGGACAATCAGCAACCAAGCCCTGAATAGGGGAAGGCTCATCGACTATCGAAATCACATAGAAATATGGAAGAGAGTAGAGTAGGGCATAGCCCGAAGCGCGAGGGATTTAAACTGAAAAATTTTGGACAAAAAGTGAAAAATTATTTTCTCCAATTTTTAATAATAATAGAAAATAATAAAGGAGAAAATAATTTATGGATCAAGAAATTATTAATAAATATTTATCGGGATATTCAATAAGCAAATTATTATTAGAATATCCTACTTATAATAGAAGATAGATTAATAAGTTATTTCGAGAAAATCAAATAACTATTAGAGGCGGAAGAAAAAAACGTGAATGGACAGAACAAGACAAAAAAGAAATCGAGCAAATGATTGAAGATGGAGCATTTATAAAAGATATTAGTAAAAAATTTAAATGCAGCAAAGAAACATTAACTATAAAAATGGAAGAGTGGGGCATTAAATTAAAAACTAAAAGTCATATAAATAGATGTATTAAACAAGATTATTTTTCAATTATAGACGCTCCTGAAAAAGCATACTGGTTAGGATTTTTATTTACTGATGGAAGTGTAGGATACATAAGAAATAGCAAACGTATTCGTCTTCAATTACAAGAAAAAGATTTAGAAATATTAGAACAATTCAAGAAAGATTTAAGTATAGAAACTAAAATTATTTATGATCGACGTCCTAATAGTGTATGTTGTTCTGTTGAATTTATATGTAGTTAGATTTTTGATGATTTAGGAAAATATAATATTATTCCTAATAAAACTTATTTAACTTCTCATATTCCGTATGAAAAAATACCTCAAGAGTATTGGCCAGCATTTGCATTGGGCTTATTAGATGGTGATGGAAGCATTTTTGTAAGTAAAAATTGTAGCACAGATGTATCTATTAATTATACTGCTTATCATGAAAACGAAGTAGAAGATTTTCAAAATTTAATAAATTTTATAGCTAATATAAATCATAAAAATAAAAATTTTTATACTTCAGCTTGGCATACTCAATGGAGAGGTCGTCTTCAAGTTTTAAAAATTCTTGATATTTTATACAATAATTGTCCAAGACATTTACAACGTAAATATGATATATACTTACGTTTAAAAAATAGTTTAAATTAAGATATAGTCAGTTTTATAGTGAAAGCTATAAAGTTTAACGTTTATCCTGGGGACAAGGACCTTAAGCTTCTTGATTCACAAATTGGCAATTTTCTTATAAGTAAATTTGGTGATAGAAATGCTGTTGAAGATTTAATTGCAGATGGTAAAATAATTCTTGTTCCGACGGCAGATTGCCGCGGTATGGATATTACAAATAATAGTGGAGTATATATTACAGAAGCACAAAATTCTACTATCGATCTAATGAAATTAATGGTTCAACGCATTGGTGAAAATACCAAATGCGTAATTGAAGGCGATGATAAAACACAAGTTGATTTAATCTCTTATTCAGGCAATAATAATGGATTAATGAGATTATCAGAAGTATTTAGAGGACAACCTTATTATGGTGAAGTAACTCTTAAAAATTGTTATCGCTCTGAATTGGCTAAACAAGCAGAATTAATGTAAGAGGAGAGGGGAAACCCTCTTCTCTTTTCTATATCTTAAGAGGAAGGAGATAAAAATATGGCTTTTAAAATGAGAACAACTCGTCCAGAAGCCGGTAATAAATATTATATTACTAAAAATAATGGTGGATACTCTTATGCAATTAAGGGTAATCCAACAGATAAGCAAAATGATGTCTTGAGCAACTGCGTGGGGTAAAAATACTATGCCCATAACTCACTATATCGGTTAAAGGGTGGAGACACTTCAGACCGAGGTAAGACTCTTAATTGAGAAACCTTAACGACTGCGGGATAATAATAGTAATATTATTATTGAAGTGAGTTCTTCCAATAGGAAGTAATATACAGTCTGAACTATGGCTATAATCTAACTATGAAACCATAGAGGTAGGATTAACGTCCTATCCGCCTTATATTTAAGGTCTTAAAGTAACAGAATGACGCATACGGTAGGTTCAATGAAATCGGCGGCTATGGATATTGTAAATATTTAAGTCCAGTTAATGCAGAACGCTTCCCGCAATATAACAATACTGGTATACCAATGGGTGATACCCCTAAACTTGGCGCGTGTATGGTATGGCAGGGCGGACCAACATTACAAAGTGGTGATGGCGTTGGCCATGTGGCTATTGTTGAAAAAGTAATCAGTTCTACAGAAGTAATAACATCTGAAAGCGGTTGGGGCAGTAAGAACCCCTTCTGGACAGCAACACGCAAAAAAGGAAATGGTAACTGGGGAGCTGGCTCTGGCTATAAATTTCTTGGTTTTATATATAATCCAGCAGTAAAGGATGATGATATTGTGAGTGATCAATATGGGTTTGGCGCTACCAATAGTCCATTAATAAATTATACGTAGATTAGCCCAAATCGCACCAGTCCACGCACTCATGTAATTGATACAGTCACTATACACTGTGTAGTTGGGCAATGTTCTGTTGAAACTCTTGGAAGTATATTTGCGCCAACAAATAAATAGGCTTCATCTAACTATGGCATTGGCCCAGATGGCCGAATTGGTATGTATGTAGAGGAAAAAGATCGGTCTTGGTGCTCTTCTAATGGAGCTAATGACGATAGAGCAATCACTATTGAAGTTGCCAGCGATACTACTTCGCCATATAAAGTAACTGATAAAGCATATAATGCTCTTATTAAATTACTCGCTGATATTTGTTAGCGTAATAATATTAAATCACTTAAATGGAAAGCTGATAAAAGCTTAATCGGCCATCCAGAAGAACAGAATATGACTGTTCATAGATGGTTTGCGCATAAAACTTGCCCTGGTGATTACTTATATAATAAGCATTATGAAATTGCTGAAAAAGTAAATGAATTACTTGGTGTAGAGGAGGATGATGATATGACTCAGGAAAGATTTAATGAAATGATGGATAACTACATGAAAGAGCGCGCTGAATTAGATCCTAGTAAATGGTCTGCGCAGGCAAGAGCTTGGGCTGAAAGTAATGGTCTAATTAATGGTGATGCTCAAGGACGCACTATGTATAAAAAATATATGACGCGCGAAGAGGTTATCACTGTCTTATATCGTGCTATGAATAAGGGGAATTAAAATGTATAGTAAGTAGAGAAAACCTAAAAGAGAATATTCTAAAGGCTTACTTATTCAAGAGTCAGTATTGATTTGGATTACAAGCTTATTATATATTGCCTTAGCATTTTTCTGTATATTGTAGGGCTATACAGGTTCACTACCTTGGATTACTGCTTCAGCCTCATTACCTTGGGCGGCCTATGGTGTTAGCCAAGTATTTTATTATAAAAAAAGTATGCTTGAAAATACCAAAGGTGGTATTAAATATGATACAGTAATGAAAGAATTAGAGGATTAGTTAGAGAAATATTTGAATATGACATATGGTAACAGTGAGGATTATAATGATTTAATTAAGGAATTAATTAAAAATAATACTTCGTCTTCAACAACTTCTTCTACTAATAATGATACCAAAATTTTTACAGAAACGCAAATTTCAAATGAATTAAACGTTGATTATGGAATTTGACTTTTACCTCCTTATATTATATAATATATATATAATATAAGGAGGAATTTTTCTATGAAGGATATAAGAAAAAAAATGAATTATTCCATTGAAATAATTAATGCAATAGAACATAATGATATCAATTAGAGTGATGCATTAATTAGGTTATTTGATAATTTACCCAATGATGAAAAATTTAATGTAGATAATATGCTTTTAATGTATTTTAGGAATATATTTTTTAATAAAAAATTTGAAATGTTAAATGAAACATTTTATTATTTTTTAGAAAATTTAAAAACATTTAAGCATGAAAATATTCATTTGTATTATTCTATTTGGTATAATATTGCTACTTCTCATCCTACTAATACTTATAATTTAAATAATTTAGTCGCATTGTTAGAGGCTCGACCTGATATAGTCAATTGCTTGAATGATTATGATTTCCAATGTCTTATTTCTACTCTGGTATGTCAAGATAAAATTGAGTTAGTTAATCGTGTCAATAGGATAATGCATGGATAGGCTAATGAAAATCAACCTATGGAAAGTGAGCAATACATTTAATGATTAAATATATTCCAATAGAACATGAAGAAGCAGTTGAAGCTTGTCGTTTATATCATGAATATAATGCTTACAAAGGCATTATGAGAAGATTAAATATATTAAATATATCTTCTGAATTAAAAATAACTTATAAATTAAAATATTTTGATGCTCTTCTCAAAAGAGATTTATTTAATAAACATTTTTGCGCAAAATATTTAAATCCAGAAGATACATTAGATTTTAGAATTGATATAGCTAATGATTTATTAATATATGGAGAATAATAAATGCTAAAGAACCAATATGATTATATAGATTTTTATTATATGATTTATGGCTTAGATGCCGTTTCAGCTTATCAGACACATTATATTAAAAATATTACATTCCAAGTTACAGAAGATTGTAATTTAGGATGTTCTTATTGTTATCAAATTTGTAAATCTAAAAATAAAATGACATTTGATACAGCAAAGAAAATTATTGATTATTTATTTATAGAACGAGAAAATCCTCAATCAGAATTCTGTGAAGAAAAGACCAAAGGATTTGTATTTGATTTTATAGGCGGAGAACCGTTTCTTGAGATTGATTTAATTGAGCAAATATGTGATTATTTTGAAGAAAAGCTTCTTCAATATCCAGATAGTCCATGGATTATAAATCATGCTTATAGTTTTTCTACTAATGGCACATTGTATTTTACTCCAAAAGTGCAACATTATATTAATAAGTATAGAGAATATTTAAGCATTAGTGTTACTATTGATGGTTGTAAAGAATTACATGATCAATGTAGAGTATTTAAAGGAACTAATAAAGGTAGTTACGATATAGCTATTCAAGCGGCATTAAATGAGCTACGCAATAATCACAATGGAGCAACTAAAATTACTATGGCTCCAGCTAATATAAAGTATGTGGCCGATGGTCTTATTAATATGCTATCTCTTGGATTTACTATTATCAATATTAATTGTGTATTTGAAGAAGGATGGCAATTATCAGATGCTCAAGAACTATATAATCAAATGAATATTGTTAGTAAATATTTAATTGATAATAATTTAAATAATAAAGTTTATATTGCAATTTTTGATGCTGGTAAATATAGACCCATTAGTGAAGATACACTTGCCCATAATTGGTGTGGAGTTTCTAGTAGAACTATGACAGCATTTAATTATAAAGGTGATATGTATCCCTGTATTAGATTTATGGAAAGCTCAACTGGTCATAATGTTGAACCATTTATTGTTGGTAATATTGAACATGGATTATGTGGAACTCCAGAAGAAAAAGAAAGATATGAAAAAGTGTCTTCATTGACCATAGAAAGTATGTCTCCTCAAAAATGTATTGATTGTCCTATCGGAGGAGGATGTGCCTGGTGTACTGGTTATTGTTATCAACGAGGAGATATTGAGCATAAAACATTATTTATTTGTCAAATGTATAAAGCTCAAGCATTAGCGTGTAAAAAATATTATCATGATATTAAAGATTGGGAGACCTATGATAAAATAAATATACCTGATGAAATGGCCTTAGAAATTATTTCTCAGGATGAATGGAATAAATTTAATAAGAAGGAGGAATAATTATGGCTTGTGTTACTGGTGATACTTGTACTGGTACAAGTTATAAAGCTGGTGATTGTTCAGTTGGTGGATGTATTTCATCTTGTTCTGCTTGTAGTAGTGTATGTGGAAATACTTGCACTGGTGACTGCGAAAATGGTTGTTAGAATACTTGCATAAGAGGATGCGGTAGTTCTTGTGGTGGCTGTGGAAGCAGTTGCTCTGGTGGCTGTGATGGCACTTGTAGCGGTAGTTGCACTGGTTGTTCAGGCACTTGTAGTGGTTATTGTGGTGATGGATGCTCCGGCAGTTGCGGGAGTAGTTGTTCTACTAATTGCACTAATACATGCACTGGAACATGTGCGAATGGTTGTAATACAACATTATTCAATTCTGCCTATGCTAATTTAGTATTAAATGATATTATATTAGATGAAGATATAACTACAATAGTGGATTGGATTAAACGCGAAGGTAGCTTAAAAGGTGTTGCTATGGCTTCTCCAGAAGTAACAGTTGGAGAATCAGTTCCAGTCTTATATCAAGCATTTAATTCAATAATGGCTAATTTGCAGGCAATGGGCCAAAGCTTATCTTACACACCTGTTACTGGTAATGATATTAAGAAAGCATCTGTCCAAGAGTATATAGATAAAGCAAAAGTAATATATGAAACTATGTTACCTTAATTGAGATAAAGGAGAAAAATAAATGACATATTATATTGATATTCCAAAAGAGTATTTGGATGAATTGAAAGATAGTTATTTTGAAAGTGAAGCATATAAAGACATTCTGGCCGAAATTGCTGTGCGCGATCGGGCCTGTGAAAATAAAACACTTGAAAATTTAACTGCCTTATACAAGAACTCACTCATTCGATATACCAAGGCCAAGGCCGATTTAGAATTGGATTTCATTCGTAAAAACTATCCTACTGTAAATAGCTGGACGGCCCATTTTGGTGATGACAAACTCACCATTGAAACGAACGATTAAAAAATAATAGGGAGATAAATCTCCCTATTATTTTTTTTGTTATTTAAGAAAATATATGATATAATATATTATATAAAAGAAGAATATATAAGAAGAAAAATAAAATTTGACAAAGGAAAATTTTTATGGTATAATAAATTATGAAATATGATGTATTAAGTAAAGAAGATAAAATTTTAGTATATATAAATAAAGATGTTGATGTGCAAGCTACCCGAGATATTTGGAAAAATATGTAGAGGAATTTTCCCAATAATCAAGTGATAGTTATTCATAATGCATTTATTGATAATATTAAGGTTATTCATACAGATGATCCTTATAATAAGATATTAAATGTTTATAATCAGTGTCTTGTTAATGAGGATTATTTATGATTATTTATCTAATAGAGAATATTAAAATAAATTTTTTATTTTTTATATAATTAGGAGGAGATGATAAAATATAAGTAGTGGTATTTATAAAATAACAAATAAAATCAATAATAAGATTTATATTGGATGTTCTAAAAATATTGAACATAGATGGGTAGCTCATAAATCAGAATCAATTTTAGAGCAATATCCTCCTTATAATTATTCTATACATAGAGCTTTTCGTAAATATGGTATTGATAATTTTAATTTTGAAATTATTGAAATAATAAATAATGAAACTCAATTATTTGCTAGAGAAAAATACTGGATAAAATATTATGATTCATATTATAATGGTTATAATGAAACTGAAGGAGGAGACGGTGGACCTAGCTTACCATTAGAATCAAATCCTAACAGCAAACTTAAAAACGAAGATATAATTTATATAAGAACCTTATAGCTAGAGGGGAAAATGCCTTCTGAAGTTTATTCTTTATTTAGCGATAGGATTTCTCGTCGAGGATTTGATCATATTTGGAGAGGAGAAAATTGGAAAGAATTAGTACCAGAAGCGATAAAGTATGTCCACAGCAAAGAATATAAAATAGCTATTAAAAAATTTGCTAGAGAAAAACAAATAAATGAAGATAAAAAACAAATTTTTAATGATATTAAAGAAAAGAAGCAAAAAGGATTAAAACGTATGGATGTATATGAAGAGTATAAAAATATTTATAGTTTAAGCGGTTTTAATAAGGTATGGTATAAATGATTATATTTGTCGATGGAGCTTGTAGTCAAAATGGTAAAGCCAATAGCAAAGGCGGATTTGGTGTAGTAGTTTTTGATGATAACAACAGACTGATTGATGCTTATGGGCATTGGGAAGAGCATACTACAAATAATATTCAAGAATTAAAAGCTGTTTTATATGCAATTTATCATTATGGTAATAAATCTATAGTACCTATTGTATATACAGATAGCTCTTATGTTCATCAGGCATTTACAAAATGGATGTATAATTGGGCTAATAACGGATGGCTTAAAAGTGATAAAAAAGAGCCAGAAAATTTAGAATTAATTCAAACGTATTATTATTTAATTAAAAAAGGATATAGAATTGATTTACGCAAAGTAACAGGGCATTCCGGCGTCAAAGGTAATGAATTGGCTGATATGATTGCTACTGGTAAAATTAATCCTAAAGATTTAATCAATAAGGAGGACATGAATGGCCAATAAATTATACACAGAAGATAGTATTCAATCACTGTCGCCCCTTGAATTTACTCGACTTAGACCAGGTGTATATTGTGGCTCTACTGAATATTCAACTCAATTACTTATTGAAATTGTATCAAATGCAGTAGATGAATATTGTGCAGGTCATGGAGATACAATTAAAGTTATTACTAATGAAGATCATAGTATTGTGGTAGAGGATAATGGACAAGGTTTTATTCCAAATGCAATGCGAGAAGATGGCAAGACTATCCTTGAAGCTTCATTTAGTGTATTAAATACTTCTGGCAAATATGATGACAATGGGGTCTATCAAGGAGTAGCCCTTGGCTTGAATGGTATTGGTAGTAAATTATCCTGTTTTCTTAGCCATTGGTTAAAGGTTACTACATGGCGTGATGGATCTTATGAAGAAATTACATTTACAGAAGGTATTCTCTCTAATAGAATAACTGGAAAATGTGAAAAAGACAAGCATGGCACTAAAGTTAATTGGTTACCAAGTGAAGAATTTTTTACTCATACTGAAATTAATTTAAATACTATTAAACAATTATTTAAGGTTCTTGTATGCTTATGTCCTGGGTTAAAAATTGTTCTTAATGATGAAGAATATTACTCGGCCAATGGATTAACTGATTTAGTCAATGATGCTGTTAAGAAAACAGAAATTATTAATAATAGATTAATTATTAAAAAAGATGAAGGAAAAAATAAATTAGATTTTGAATTAACTTATACTGATAATTATACTTCTACTATTGTTCCTTATGTAAATACAGGACTTACTGATAGTGGTCCTCATATTACATTAATTAAAACTATTCTTACTCGTGAATTAAATAAATTTTTCCGTGAAAAGAAATGGTTAAAAGATAAAGAAGAAAATTTATCAGGTGAAGATTGTCAAGAAGGATTGTATCTTGTATTTAATCTTACTACTTCTGGAGTAAGTTATGATGCTCAGACTAAGAGTAGAATTGTAAAATTAGATATGTCACCATTTACTCCTTGGATTACTGAAGGAATTCGACAATGGCTTGAACTTAATGAGAAATCAATTAAAATTATTGCTGATAAAGCATTAAATGCACGACGCGCCAGAGAAGCTGCACGTAAAGCCAGAGAAGCCGTCAGACAACCAAAAGAAAAGAAGAAACAATTCTTAAATCTTCCCAGTAAACTTGTTGATTGTTGGAGCAAAGATAGAAGTAAGTGCGAGCTGTTCGTGGTCGAGGGGGATTCAGCCGCTGGCGGTCTTGTAGAAGCACGAGATGCTGAACATATTGCTATTTTCCCTGTTAGAGGTAAAATTATTTCAAGTTATAAAAATAGTAGCGAGAAAATTTTTGCTAATCAAGAAGTAGTTAATCTTATTAAAGCTATTGGTTTAGAATTAGATAGTAAAACTAATAAATTGATTTATGATGAAAAAAAATTACGTTATGGTAAGATTTTTTTAGCAGCAGACGCTGATCCGGATGGGGCCAGCATCAGAAACCTCTTGATTGAAATGTTCTGGTGGTTATGCCCTGAATTAATTGAAAATGGGCATTTATATACAACCATGCCACCATTATTTAGAATTACTACTAAGAAAAATCAATACATTTTTATTAAAGATGCTATTGAATTAGAAAAATATAAAGAATTGCATAAGGGTGAAAGTTTTTTAATCAACAGAAACAAAGGCCTGGGGGAGCAAGACCCTGATGAATTAGCAGAAGCCTTATTAAATCCTGAAACAAGAAATATAGCTCAATTAGTGATTGAAGATAAAAAATCAACAGAGAATTTAATTGAAATGTTGCTTGGACCAAGTGTACCGCCAAGAAGAGCATATCTATTAGCGCATAGTGAGGAGGCAAATGACAATGATTAATATTAATCAAGAATTATCACAGAATTTCCTTGATTTTTCTTATGAAGCAAATAGTCAACGTGCATTTGCCGATGCCAGAGACGGCCTAAAGCCAGGCCAACGCGCGTGCCTATGGGAAATGTACTCAAAAGGCTATTCCAGCGCTAAACCACATGTTAAATCTGCAAAGATCAGTGGTGGCGTCATTAGTTCATGGTGGCCCCATGGTAATGTAGCAATTTATGATACATTTGCTCGTATGTCTCAACCTTGGATTAATAATATTCCAGAAGTAGACTGGCATGGAGCAAATGGATCTATTCAAATAAGTAGTGAAGCGGCCGCAGATCGTTATACAGAAGCCCGTCTCTCTAAATCTACTGAAGATGGATTATTTGTAGGAATTAAGAAAAATAATGTTCCTATGAAATTAAATTTTTCAGAAGATGAAGAATGGCCAGAAGTATTACCAGCTCTGTATCCTCGTCTTATGGTAAATGGATGTCAAGGTATTGGATCTACCATTGCTAATATATGGCTTCCTCATTCTCTTGATGAATTAGCCGAAGTGATTAATGAATATCTTAAAACAGATACAATTAATTACTCTAAATTGGCCCCTTCATTTCCTACTGGTGGAATTATTGTAAATAAAGATGAGCTTGAAACAATTTACAAAACTGGTAAGGGTAAAGTAGTCCTCCGGGCCAAAACGGAAATTGTAGGTAATAATATTTTAATTACTGAAATCCCTTATCAAATTTATGTTGAGCCATTTATTGAAAGTGTTAGACAATTAATTTTGAAAGATGAATTAACTAATATTGTTAATATTACAAATAAAAGTAATAAAAAACAGTTATTAATTGAAATTGAATGCGATGCTAATCCTTCAATAGTATTAACAAAATTATTTCAAAAAACTGATTTGCAAAAAACATTTAATGCAAATCAATATGCTCTTATCGGTAAAACACCAAAGTTACTTAATTTTAAAGATTATATTGATACATTTTTAAATCATAATTATCAATGTATTGAAAAAGAATATACTTATGATTTAGAAAAATCTAAAAAAAGACTTGAAATTGTAGAAGGATTAATTAAAGCTCTTGAAGATATTGATAATATTATTGCGTTAATTAAAAGTAGTAATAGTTCTAAAGATGCAATAATTAATCTTATCAACAAATATAAATTTACTGAAAATCAAGCTCAAGCTATTGTTAATATGAAGCTTGGCCGTTTAGCACATTTGGAAGTAATTGAATTAAATCAAGAAAAAATTGATTTAACATCTACGATTACCAATTGCGAAGATGTTATTACTCACTTAGATAAGAAAAAACAAATTTTTATTGAAAGATTTAATTCATTTATTAAAAAATATCCAAATCCGCGCAAGACACAATTAACTCAATTAAATTATAATCCAAAAGTAGAAAAAGAAATAGTAAATGTAGAGCCTGAAAAATGTGTCGTTGTAGTAACTGAAGGTGGAACTATTAAGCGTATTCCTATTACCAGTTTTAAAATCCAAAAGCGCAATGGAAAAGGTGTAAAATCGCAAGAAGATATTACACATTGTGTAATTCGGACAAATACTATTGATAATCTTATGTTGTTTACTAATAAAGGTATTATGTATAAGTTATTGGTAAATGATATTCCAGTAGGCACAAATGCAAGCGCTGGAACACCTATTTCGGCATTAGTAAAAATGAGTGTAGGTGAACAAGTTATTACTATTTATTCTATTTATCGAGATACAGATGCGAAGTATGTATTATTTGCCACTAAGCAAGGATTAATTAAAAAAGTTCCTCTTGAAGAGTATACTGGTATGCGTAAGAAGACTGGCGTCTCAGCAACCACATTACATGATGGAGATAACTTAGCTAATGTATCCTTAATTAAAGATGAGCAATTAATTGTATTAACTAAAAACGGTTATGCAATTAAAATCAATAGTAGTGAACTTGGCACATCTTCTCGTATTGCTATGGGCGTTAAAGCTATTAATCTCAATGATGGTGATGAAGTAGCTTGCGTATTACCAATTCGTGATAATACAGATTATTTTGGTATTTTTACTCGAAATGGATTTAGTAAAAAAATTAATTTAAGTGAACTATCATTACAAAAACGTGCAGGTCGAGGAATTGTTGTATATAAGCCCACTGCTGAAACAGGTGAAGTGATTGATGCTTCTCTTATCAATGATACTGATAATTTATTTATTTGTGGAGATAAGAAAAATATTTGTATTTCAGCTAAGGATATTATATATGCAAGTCGCACTGCTATTGGCAACTCAGTTATTAAAAATGAAAAAATTAAGAAAGTGACAAAAATTTGATTTGCATTTTTAAAAATTTTTTCGTATAATATAAATAAAGAAAGGGATAAAAAATATGTCCTTCTCTCAAGAACTTATCGATAAATATGCTCCTGAAGCCGAGTGTATTCAAGCGATGAAAATTTGGAAATTACCAGATGGAAAAGAGGATATGTTTCCAACAGTTTGTACTAATGGAGACTATTTTGCCGAATTAAAAAAAGATGGATATTGGTATGAATTTGAAAAGACACAAAATCATATGTATCTATTTAGCAGGAATGTCAGTAAAAATACTGGTATTCTTACTGACAAATTAGCAAATGTTCCTCATATTGAAGAAGCCTTGGCCGTTTTACCTGCGGGAACAATTTTAATTGGTGAAATTTATTACCCAGGTAAGACATCAAAAGATGTAACACGTATAATGGGTTGTTTGGCTGATGAAGCTATTTTGCGCCAAAAAGATAATCCAGTCCATTTTTATTTACATGATGTAATTAAATATAATGGAGAAGATTTACAATCTTATGGTGCATTAACTCGTTATAAAGTGTTATGTAAAATTTGGGAAAAATTTAATTTAAGTCAATATCCATTTATGGAACTGGCAAAAGCAGTCTATGAAAATATTTATGATTATACTGCACAAGCTCTTAAAAATGGAGAAGAAGGTGTAGTTCTTAAATTAAAAACTGCTCAATATGCTCCTGATAAAAGACCAGCTTGGTCGTCCATTAAAATTAAAAAGATTGATTATCTTGATGCTATTCTTATTGGTTTTGATGATGCGACTAAAGAATATGAAGGCAAAGAAATTCAGAGTTGGCAATATTGGGAAGTAAAAGAACCAAGTTTTTATGATTGTTTTGAAGAAGATCATTGTTTTGCTGGCTGGGTTAATCCTAAATTAGTAAGCGGTAATTATTATTATAAATATACTCAAAATCGCAATAATACTAATTGGGGTTCTCAATTAGTAAATGATGATGAAAGATGTTATACACCAGTTACTAAAGGATATTTTTATGGATGGAAAACTGCAATCCATATCGGCGCTTATGATGAAAATGGTAATATTGTAGAAATTGGCACTGTATCATCTGGGCTGACTGATGAATTGCGTGAAGGTTTTGCTAAATGTCCAGAAAAATATCTTAATAGAGTTGTTTCGTTGCAGTGTATGCAAAAAGACAATAAAGAACATACTTTACGTCATGCCTTCTTCAAAGGTTTTCGTGATGATAAAAATCCAAATGATTGTTTGCTGAATACAATATTTTGACAAAGTTCAAAAAATATTTTATAATATATTTGTAAATAAGGATAAAAAATTTTTCTATATGAAAAGAAAAGAACTAAAAAATCTCGCTGTTAAAATTGCTAAATTAGAATAGATTATTTAGCGCAATGAAGACCCGAAGCAAGTTCATCAAGCACAAGACGAAATCGTTAAATTATCAGGGCATGTTGATAGCCTTGAAGATATTATGCTGATGGATGAATTTATTCAGGATATTCTAAAAAATTCTTGACTTTAAAAAAATTTTTTAGTATAATATTTACATAAGCTAAATGCTTAAAAATTAAAAAAATAAAAAATTATTTATTAAAAGGAGATTATTATTTATTATGCTCAAACCTAATACCGTTGCTGTTATCAATTATCTTAAGGAAGTCAATGGCTAGAATGTCACTGCTGCCGATGTCGCAGAAGCTCTTGGTCTTGAAAAGCGCACTGTTGATGGTATTTTTACCTCTGCTATTCAGCGCAAGGAACTCGGTATTCGTACCCCGGCTGAGATTGAGCTTCCTGATGGCACCCATAAGCAAGTGAAGTTTTTGTCTCTTACTGATGCCGGTATGGCATTTGATACTACTGTTACTGACGCAGAGTAATTAAATAAATTTAAATAGCGAGGGAGAATTTTCTCTCCTTCGCTATTTTTTATAATGAATTTATGACTATAATTTTTTGTATTTTATCCTTGATACTGGGTGGAAGTATCATATATTATATTCTTCGGCCCAAGATAAAGTAGACAGAAGAATATAATCTTGAAATTGAAAAACTAAATAATGGATTAAAAGAAGAGAATAAATCATTAACAGAAAGTTAGAAAGAATTAACTACTAAAATCTGTTCTCTTAATATTACTTAGAACTCACTAATTAAAGATATTAATTATCTTGAAGATAAAAAGAAAATTCTTGATAATAATTATAAAGAAGCCAATAAAAATGCTGAATTATATCGCCAGAAGGTAAATGATTTAGCATCTGAAAAATTTGCTCAATCGGCCGAACGTATGGCGATAGAATACCAGTAGGCAGAAAGTAATTATCAACAAGAATATCTAAATACTATTGCCGAAGGAGCATAGGAATATACTAACCTAATCGCGCAAAAGCAAAATGAATTACAATAGATACTTCTGGCTCTTAATGATGCTAAAGCTAAACAAGATATAATAGTTGAAGCGAATAAGCGCGTAGAAGAAATTAAATAGAAAGAACAATTTTATAAACTTAATTTAAGTAATATTGATATTGAAGAAATTAAAAAACTTCGTTCAATTATTCCTTATTTGCGCTCGGCTGAGCCTATCAATAAGGTCATCTGGAAGGTTTATTATGAAAAACCTTATACAGATTTAGTTGGTCGAGTAATCGGACAAGGAATACACACTGGTATATATAAAATTACTAACATAGAAAATCAAAAATGTTATATAGGATAGGCAACATCACTGGCTGACCGCTGGAAATAGCATATTAAACGTGGCGTTGGTGCTGAAGCTCCCACTCGTAATAAATTATATCCAGCAATGTATGAACTCGGCCCAGAAAATTTTACATTTGAAGTATTAGAAGAATGTGAAAGAACTAAACTTGATGAACGTGAAGATTTTTGGTAGAATTTTTATTAGGCTAAAGAATTTGGATATAGTATAAAATAAGGAGGAAATTAAGTGTATAGAATTATTGATAAACGTGGTTCTGGCAAAACAGGTAGATTATTTTTAATTGCTAAAGATACTGGAGCTACAATCGTCTGTTCTAATCCTCGTATGATGCAAGAGAAAGCTATATACTATGGTTTTAAAGACTTAAATTTTATGTCTTATGCTGAATATGTAGAAGCTTATAAAGGACGAGGATACAATCAAAAATTTTTAATTGATGAAATTGAATCATTAGTAAAATGTTTAGGAAATGTAATTGGATATTCCCTCTCGGAGGATGAAGAATAATGGATATTGTAAGCAATGTAAAGATTTATGATTTAGAAGAAAGCATCATCGCAGCAGGATACCCGATGGTTACTGATGTAGAAAGCCAGTAGGGTAGAGAATTAGTAGATAATGATTTTAAGCGTTGTAATACTCTTATTAATGCTTGTGTAAAAGATAATTAGGCGCATGGTCAATTTTTAACAGGTATTCGAGTTAATTTTGATTTGACTTGCTCTAATAAAATGTGGGTAGAGGCCGAACGCTACAGGTTCTTGGAATTTGTTAGCAGTTGTAGTACCATGCATCGTATTACCAAGTTTGATTTAGATAAAGCTTATAATAAATATGTTGATGAACGTGTTATTGATATTATGAAAGAAAAAGTCGATACTTATAATACTCAACTTGAAATTAAAAAGAACATGATCAACAATGATGCAAGCACGGAATCAATTAAACAGCAAGAAGATTGGCTTAAAGAATTGTATCTTGAAATTCTCTATACTAATCCTGCTGGATTTACATTAACTGCACGTATGACTACTAATTATCGTTGTTTAAGAAATATTTATAAACAACGTAAAAATCATAGGCTTAAAGAGTGGCAAGATTTTTGCCATTGGATTGAGACACTTCCCTATGCAAAAGAATTATTGATTAATTAAAATTTGAAAATTTTTCTAAAATATGATATAATATTAATATAAAGAATAAGAAAGAGAGTTATTTTAAAAATGACTAAAAAGCAGGCATTTATTAATTTTGTTAATGATTTAATTGAAAATTGTAATCATCCCGTAGAAATGAATGAAGATGTTGAATTCTATTGGAATTATCTTAATAATAGTGATGATAAAGAAGTTGCAACTCCATTGTTTACTGATAATGGTAAAATTATTCTAACATTCCTCCAAGAGCATACAGAGAGTGACACTTGGAAGTCTAAAGATATGGCCGAAATCCTTGGTATTAGTTCAAGATCTATTTCAGGTAGTATCCGTAAATTAGTAAATGATGGATATGTTGAAAAGATTGATGATAATCCAGCTATTTATGCTATTACTACTAAGGGTAAAGATATTAAAATTGATTAATTAAAGGAGAAAATAATTAATGAAATTTGTTAATGAAACAAGAATTGAAGGATATTTATACGAGCATAATCTGGAAATGAGAGAAAGCGGCCCGAATTCTAAGAATCCTGGCACACCGTTTATTATGGGCACTATTAGTATTGCTACTGATGAAGAGCTTACTAATGTTATTTAGGTCCATTATACCTATGTAACTGAAACTACTTCCAAGGGCAAGACAAATGCTACATTTACCACTCTTCGTAAGATTATTGATGGTGAATATGGCACTGTAATGGGCGATGGAATTGAAAAGTCTTGTCGTATTAG
>CAKQQY010000025.1 GCA_934271245.1 uncultured Clostridia bacterium
GTTAAGAGATATCGAAACCATCAACTTAGAACTCATTTTTTCCGACATAGACGCGGTAAAAAAACGTCTCGACAAGTCGTTATCGATGGTTAAAACGGGCGACAAAAAATACAAAATCGAAAGCGAATTTTTACAGAGATTATACGACCATTTATCCGCGTTAAAACCTGCGAGAACGCTCGGGAACCTTTCCGAAGAAGACGAAGAAATTCTGAAATCTCTTTTCCTTCTCACCGCAAAACCCGTTATCTACACCGCTAACATAAGCGAAGCCGATATGGGAAAGGACGAAACCGAGTTGCCGCTCGTCATGAAAGTTAAAGAATACGCGAAGCAGGAAAACGCCGAATATATGGTCATATGCGCAAAGACCGAAGAGGAACTCTCTTCCCTTTCGTCCGAAGAACAGGAAATGTTTTTATCCGAACTGGGACTTAAAGAAAGCGGACTTGACAGGTTGGTTAAAACTTCTTACAGGCTTTTAGGTCTTATAAGTTACCTTACCGCCGGCGAAAAAGAAGTCCGCGCCTGGACGATTAAGCAAGGCACGAAAGCGCCGCAGGCGGCAGGCAAAATTCACTCCGACTTCGAAAAGGGATTTATCCGCGCCGAAATCGTCGATTACGACGTTTTAGTAGAACTCGGCAGTTTTAACGCCGCGAAAGAAAAAGGCAAGGTTCGCGCAGAAGGAAAAGATTACGTTATTAAAGACGGCGACGTGGTTTTATTCCGCTTTAACGTTTAATATTTTTATTATAAAAGTAAACGTCCCGGCAAAAAGGCAGAACTTCTCGTATTATTTTTTCGTATGAAAAAAGGCTCTTAAAAAGAGCCTTTTAATTTTATGTTTTTCTAATACACGAAGTACGGATTAGGTTTGCACAACAATATTATAAGATCTATAAACGTTCCTATGCCGAAAAGACCCAGCGTGAACAAATATAAAATACCCGTGCCGACTTTACCTTCGTAAAATCTATGCACGCCGAAAGCGCCGAAAAACAAACAAAGAAAAAACGCTACCCATTTGTTTTTGGGTCTTCCGACGATACCGATAACGTTCGCGTTAGCGTTCGTGTTATTGTTTACCACGTTTACTACGACGGGTTTTTCCTGCGCGGGCGCCGCCGCTGCCGCTGTTCCGTCCGCCTTTGCCCCGCACGCAGAACAAAACGTTTCGTTTTCACCTAATTGCTTTCCGCAACTACTACAAAATTTTGCCATTTCTTTAACTCCCTTTTTCTTTTTCCCCACCTTATTTTGGGCAAGGTTTACGTTTAAGAAGATTACTTCTGACACATATTATATAAGAAGTTTTCTTCTTTGTCAAATAATTCAAGAAGAATTCTGCTAAAATTATTGATATGGTAGTCGGGGAAAATATCAAAGAATTGCGAAAAGATAAAAAAATATCCCAACAAACGCTTGCCGAGAAGATTGGCGTCAGCCAGAAGGCAATAGATTATTGGGAACGCGGCGTAAACGAGCCGAAAGCGACTTATATCGTTAAGTTGGCTGACTTTTTCGGCGTTTCGACCGACTTTTTGTTGGGCAGAGATAATTGAATTTTATATAGAAAAAGGCTCTTAAAAAGAGCCTTTTAATTTTACGTCGGAAAGTTAAGCGAAAGCGATGTCGATAACGCGTTCGCGAGCCTTTTCCGTGATAATTACGTAAAGTAACGGCGCGGCAAAATTTGCCGCGCCGTTAGTTACTTTTTTGTTTTGCAATACCGCGTTTATACGCCGTTTTATGCGGTTCGCTTATTTAAGCGCTTCCGCTACCGCAACCGCGCATGCAACCGTCGCGCCGACCATCGGGTTATTACCCATACCGATAAGACCCATCATTTCTACGTGCGCGGGAACAGACGAAGAACCTGCGAACTGCGCGTCGCTGTGCATTCTTCCCATAGTATCGGTCATACCGTAAGAGGAAGGACCTGCCGCCATGTTGTCGGGGTGAAGAGTTCTTCCCGTGCCGCCGCCGGATGCAACGGAGAAATATTTCTTGCCGTTTTCTACGCACCATTTTTTATAGGTTCCCGCAACGGGGTGCTGGAATCTGGTAGGATTCGTCGAGTTACCCGTGATGGATACGCCTACGTTTTCGAGTTTCATTATCGCTACGCCTTCGGGTACGTTATCCGCGCCGTAACATTTTACGTTCGCTCTCGCGCCCTTGGAATAAGGTACTTCTTTTACGACTTTTACTTCTTCCGCGTACGGGTCGAATTCCGTTTCTACGTATGTAAAGCCGTTGATTCTCGATATTATAAACGCAGCGTCTTTTCCTAAACCGTTAAGAATAACCCTTAAAGGATTGGTTCTTACTTTGTTCGCGTTCAACGCGATTTTGATTGCGCCTTCCGCAGCAGCGAAAGATTCGTGACCCGCCAAGAAACAGAAGCATTCCGTTTCTTCGGACAAAAGCATTTTGCCTAAGTTTCCGTGACCTAAACCTACCTTTCTGTTTTCCGCAACCGAGCCGGGTATACAGAACGCCTGCAAACCTACGCCGATATTGGCAGCAGCCGTAGCAGCGCTTTTATCACCCGTTTTTTCCGCCGCTTTGATTGCGATTGCCGAACCTACGGTATACGCCCATTTAGCGTTTTCGAAGCATATAGGTTGGGTTTCCTGAGTGATGGTGTAAGGAGATATTCCTTTCGCGTCGCAAATTTCTTTGCATTCGTCGATAGAATTTATGCCGTATTCTTTTAACGTGGCGAGAATTTTCGCTTCACGTCTTTCGTATCCTTCAAATTGTGCCATAATTTCCGTCCTCCTTACTCTTTACGCGGGTCGATATATTTTACCGCGCCGTCTTCGGGTTTAAAGCGACCGTATGTACCTTTGGATTTTTCGTACGCTTCGTTCGGTTCCATTCCTTTCTTTATAAAGTCGGTCATTTTGCCAAGCGATACGAATTCGTATCCGATTACCTGATTGTCCGCGTCCAAAGCCATCTTCGTGCAGTATCCTTCGGTCATTTCGAGATATCTTACGCCCTTCGCTTTGGTTCCGTACATAGTACCTACCATGGAACGAGCGCCTTTACCGAGATCTTCCATTCCCGCGCCGATTACCAAGCCGTCGTCGGAGAATGCCGACTGCGAACGACCGTATACTATCTGCAAGAAAAGTTCTCTCATCGCCGTGTTTATAGCGTCGCAAACCAAATCGGTGTTGAGCGCTTCGAGTATGGTTTTGCCGGGAAGAATTTCCGCCGCCATTGCCGCAGAGTGAGTCATACCCGAGCAACCTATCGTTTCGATAAGCGCTTCTTCGATTATGCCGTTTTTAACGTTCAACGACAACTTGCATGCGCCTTGCTGGGGCGCGCACCAACCTACGCCGTGCGTATAAGCGGAAATATCTTTTATTTCTTTCGCTTCTACCCATTTTCCTTCTTCGGGAATCGGGGCGGGTCCGTGATGAGGACCTTTGCAAACGCAGGTCATTTCTTTAACTTCAGCCGAATACTGCATAAATATATGCCCTCCAAATTTAGTGTTGATTTAACCTTTCTTATTGTAGCATTTTATTTCGGGTTTGACAATTGTTTTTAAAAATTTTTCGCCGCGTTTCGTCAAACTTTTTCTCTTTCCCTTTTATAATAAAACAAATACTGCTGAAAATACCCCGCGTTGGCTCCGTAACGCTCGGATAAATATCGGGAAATCTTTTTTCTGTCTTTTATTTCCCCGCGCATATCTTCCCTGTAAACCTTTTCTATCCAAACGTCCACGGGAAAAGAATCGCTTCGATTAAAACCGAAAAGAGTGACGCAGTCAGCCACCTTTTCCCCGACACCGTAAACGCTTAAAACTTTATTTTTAAGTTCCGCGGTGGTAAGGTTTTTCCATTCTTCTACGTTTTCGCCGTTTTTTATGTTTTCGGCAAGTCTTTTTATATACGGCGCGCGATATCCGAGCCCCGTTTCGTAAAAAAAGGATATATCTTTTTCGGCAAGAGTTATTGACTTCGGGAAAGAATAAAATTTTTCGCCGAGAAAAGTTTTTTCTTCGCCGCAGGCGGCGCACAGTTTTTCTATTATTCCTTTTATTCTCGGTATATTATTGTTTTGCGACACGATAAAAGAATAAAGCGTTTCTTCGGCGTTTTGCTTCAATATTCTTATACCTTTACCGTATTTTGCCGATTCCGCTATTATTCCGCCTTCTTTCTCGGCGGCGAGATAAATTCCCGAATAGTCTTTTTTTAAGTCGAAAAAGTTCTCGAAATACCCGGCGTCGCCGTCTTCGCATTCTATAACGGCGTTTTCCCCTTCGTTATACGCGTACGCTCTTTTATCGAGCGACGTTACGAGATATCCTTTTTCATAAGGGAAAAATCTGAATATCTGACCGCAGGAAAGCGTGTCTTTTACGTTAAAATATTCGGCGCTTATAACTATTTTGTTCATAAGTAAAAAAATAAGGAGCCGAATTCCGGCTCCTTTAAAAACTATTCTGCGTAAACGCTTGCTTTCTTTCCGTCTTTGCCGACTCTTTCGAACTTAACCGTTCCGTCTACAAGAGCGAAAAGGGTGTTATCTTTACCCATAGCAACGTTTTCACCCGCGTGGATTTTGGTTCCGCGTTGACGAACGATGATTCCGCCGGCTAAAACCGCCTGACCGTCGTGTCTTTTGATACCTAATCTTTTAGCGTTGCTGTCTCTTCCGTTTTTGGTGCTGCCGCCGCCCTTATGGTGAGCGAATAATCTAAATAAAAACATCATAATTCCGCCTCCTTATTTAGCGACTATTTCGGTAATTTTTACCGTGGTGAAAGGTTGTCTGTGTCCTTGTTTCTTTCTTTCGTTCTTTTTGGCTTTGTATTTGAACACGATTATCTTTTTGTCTTTACCCTGTTCCAAAACTTCGCCTACTGCTTTGTAACCTTTTGCTTCGTCCGCGACTTTGATTCCGTTTTCGTCGGAAATCATGACTACGTCGAATTCGACTTTGTCGCCAACGTTAGCGGAAAGTTTTTCGAATCTGATAACCGATCCTACTTCCGCTTTGTACTGCTTGTTACCGTTGTCTACGATTGCGTACATTTTATACCTCCGTCTCTCCAGTCTCGCCGATTAAATTTCGGGGCGGCGCTAAGCGCACTTAATAAACCCCAATCGAGCGGCTCGATGATTATTTTATATTATATTAAAAATTTTGTCAAACGATTTTGCATAAAAATCCTGATTATAAACAAACTATTTTTGTTTCTTTAAGGAGTGATTATGAATAAAAACGAATACGAAAAAAAGGCTGTCAACGACGTATACAAAAACGCGCACATAGCGCTATTCAGTATTTCGGGACTTATGCCTGCCGTAAAAGACAACGGCATTAAAAAAGAATTGAAATCTCAATACGAGGGATATGAAAAATTCGTCGGCAACGTTTCTTCTTATATGGCGGAAAACGGTATCGAACCGAAAGAAATAAATCCTTTGCAGAAGGCTTTCATGTGGAGCAGCATAAAAATGAAAACTTTAACCGACAAAAGTCGCAACCGCATTGCCGAACTTATGATTAAAGGCACCGTTACCGGCATTACCGAACTTACCGCCATGAAAAACGAAAAAGGGAATTTTTCCGAAGAAACCGTAGCCTTTATCGAGGACTTACTTACGTTAGAAGAAAGTTACGAGAAAAAACTAAAAAAATATTTATAATCTTTTATGAGCAACAGTTTTACAGTCCGTAAAGCAGAACACCCGTCCGCCCGTTATTACGGGCGGACGGGTGGTTTTATTTTTCCCCGACGAAAAAAATGATTTTACAAATCTATCTCTTTTCTACCATTACCTTTTTAAGGTGAGCGAATCTCGGAAGTCCGTCTTCTTTTACCATATTGCATTCGCCCTGAATAAGGGGAAGCGCGTATTTGACGTATTCTTCGGAAACGCCCGTTCCGTTGTTGGTAATCCATTCGAGCGGAACGGTCTTTTCGGTGTTCGCCGCAAGCTCCAACGGAAGGAGTTTATATTCGATTTCGTATTTATCCCCAGCCTTTCTTTCGTAGCAGACCATTTTATCCGTTTCGCCGTTTACAGCCGCTCTTACCGCTTCTCTGCCCGCTTCGAACGTCTCTTCTATATCGGTGCCGGAAGCGCAGTGCGCGCCGCATCTCTGCATAAGCGAAAGTTCTATTCCGCGGGTCTTAAAGCCGGTTTTTTCTTTGATGAGGTTTGCAAGAGTTGCCGCTACGCCGCCGAGTTGCGCGTGACCGAAACTATCTCTCGCGCCCGTCTTTCCGAGCGCTTCGCAAATAAGCGTGCCGTCTTTATCGTGTATGCCTTCGGATACTACCGCGATACATTTATTGTTGTTCTTTTTGCAGACTTCTTCTACGTCTTTTACGAATTTATCCACGTCGAAATCGACTTCGGGTAAATAGATAAGGTCGGCGCCTAATCCTTTATAGTTTGCGAGAGCCGCCGCCGCGGTAAGCCAGCCGGCGTTTCTGCCCATCGCTTCGATTACGCATACCATAGGCGTATCGTAAACTTTGGCGTCAAGGTTGATTTCCATAACCGTCGTCGCGATATATTTCGCTGCCGACGCGTATCCCGGGCAGTGGTCGGTTCCGTACAAGTCGTTATCGATAGTCTTGGGAACGCCTATAACGTTGATTTCGTAGCCGGACTTCGCCATATACTTGCTTATTTTGTTGCAGGTATCCATACTGTCGTTTCCGCCGTTATAGAAGAAGTATCTTACGTTATATTTTTTGAATACTTCTAAAATTCTCTTATAATCGGTGTCGTCTACGGACGCGTCTTTAAGTTTGTATCTTACCGAACCCAAAGCCGATGACGGAGTGTTTTTCAAAAGTTCGAGTTCTTTCATATCTTCTTTGGACATATCGTAGAACTCTTCGTTAAGTATCCCCCTGATTCCGTGAGCCGCGCCGTAAACCGCCGTGACGTTTTCCGAATTCAATCCTTCGATAAACACGCCCGCCGCGCTTGCGTTGATTACCGACGTAGGTCCGCCCGATTGCGCGAACACTAATGCTCCTTTTAATCCTTTCATATTTATTCTCCTGTTAAAATTATTTACTTAATATTCCCGCCGCTTCGTATAAGTCGTCGTTAAACGTTCTCTTGCAGTTGAACGCTTCTTCGAACGGCACGGCGATTATTTCGTTGCCTTTTATACCTATCGCGCTGGATACCGACGAATCGTCTTTTAACATTTCCACCGCTTTTACCGCGCAACGGGTAGCCAGAATTCTGTCTGACATAGTAGGAGAACCGCCCCTCTGAACGTGACCTAAATGTGTGATTTTAATATCTACCCCCGCCTTTTCGTTAAGGTATGCGACGATATCGTCCCTGTTGCCCGCGCCTTCCGCCAGAACTATCATGTTGGAAGTTTTTCCGCGCAATTTACTTTTTATCAAAGAACTCGCGATTTCGTCCAGATCGTAAGGTCTTTCGGGTATCAATATGTATTCCGCGCCGCCGGCAAGTCCCGAGTAGAGAGCGATGTCGCCGCAATGACGACCCATAACTTCTATAAGACTTACTCTGTCGTGCGACTGCATGGTATCTCTTAAATTGTTTATTGCGGAAAGAACGGTATTTACCGCGGTATCGAAGCCTAACGTATAATCGGTATACGCAAGGTCGTTATCTATCGTTCCGGGGATTCCCATGCACTTTACGCCGAAGTTATCGGACAAAGCCTTCGCGCCGTGGAACGTTCCGTCGCCGCCGATGACCACGAGTCCTTCTATTCCGTAAGCGTCAAGCGTCATAGACCCTTTTTTCTGTCCTTCGAGAGTCATAAACTCCGCGCATCTCGCGGTTTTAAGGAAAGTTCCGCCCCTTTGTATTATATCCGAAACCGAGCGGTTTTCAAGTTCCGTTATCTGACCGGTTATAAGACCTTCCCAGCCTCTTTCTATTCCGTAAACCTGCATGCCGAAATATCTCGCCGTTCTTACAGTTGCGCGAATCGCGGCGTTCATTCCGGGAGCGTCGCCCCCGCTGGTTAAAACACCTATCTTTTTCATAAATACCGTCCTTTTTCTTTTAGTTTAATATTTATCCGATCAAATAAAATTCTACCACACCCGCGCGTTTTTTTACAAATTCTTTTAACGGGTTTATATTATTTTTTCTTAAAAAATATTATTTCGTTATCTTTAAGATAGTTTTTAAGTTCCGACATAAGCCCTTCGCAACGACGTACGGACGCGGAGAAAGAATATTTTTTGCCGTCCATAGCGACTATTACCGCTATTTCGCCCGGATAACTCGTCAATATTTCCGATATTTTGTCGAATTTATCCTTTACGGCGTCGGATATTATCAGTCCCATATACTCTTTCTCTTTTGACTCCGCGGGTTCTTCTTTCGCCGCGTTTTCCACGTTCATTTTTTCTATCTTATCGACGTTTATCGAAACTTCGTTTCCTTTTATATGGATTTTACCCCATACTTCGACGAGTTCGTCGGCTACGATTTGGTCTCTTACGTCCGAATAAATCTTCGGGAAAAGCGTACATTCTATACTGCCGTAAAGGTCTTCGACGGTGACGAAGCACATATACGAACCCGATCTCGTCATTATTTTATCGGTGGAAGTGATTATTCCGCCGAAGTGGACTTTATCCCCTTCTTTTACTTCGGTATACACTCTCGTTCCGTCTTCGGGGTTCTCTTCGTCGTCGTACTGTATTTCGTAAGAATCGAGTTTTTTGGTGGAAAAATCGAACTTTTCTAGTCTGTTTTTATAATCGTGGAGCGGATGACCCGTAAGATACAATCCGCAGACTTCCTTTTCTTTTAAGAGTTTTTGCTTGGAATCGTACTCGGGGATATCGGGATACGTTATAGTCAGCACGTCTTCGTCTTTTAGCAAGGTGTCGAAAAGCGACATTTGCAGACTGTTTTTATTCTTATTGTCGGCGACGACCCTGTCGAGATAGTCGGCGTATACCGCGATGAGTTGCGAACGTCTTCTGCCTAACCTATCGAACGCGCCCGCGTAAATAAGGTTTTCTATCATTCGCTTATTTAAACCGAAGGGCGAACAACGGTTAATAAAGTCTTCGAAAGAAGCGAACTTTCCGTTTTCTTCTCTCTCTTTAACGATTTCGCCTATGATGCCTACGCCGATATTTTTTATCGCGCCCAAGCCGTATCTTATCTGTTTATTCTTAACCGAGAACAACGCGTAAGACTCGTTGATGTCCGGCGGATTTACGGGGATTCCTTCCGTTTTCGCGTATGCGGTATATTGTTTTACGTCGGCTATGTTGGTGATTCTGTTGTTCAAAAACGCCGTGATGAATTCCGGTTCGTAATAGGCTTTTAAGTAGGCCGTCTGATACGTTACCATACTGTACGCCGCGGCGTGCGATTTATTGAAAGCGTATTTCGCGAAGTCTTTCATTTCCGACCAGACTTTTTTCGCCACGTCTTCGGGTACGCCCCTTTTTATACAGCCGTCTATCGCTTTACTAACCTTGCCGTGATCGTCTGTTGATTCGGGTTTGCCGTGCAGGAAAACGACTTCTTCTTTAGCCATTTCTTCCACTTTCTTTTTACCCATCATTCGGCGGACCATATCGGCCTGACCTAACGTATAGCCTGCCAGCGACTGAACGATTTTCATAACCTGTTCCTGATACACGATACAGCCGTAAGTTTGTTCGAGTATAGGTTTTAACAAGGGGTGCGCGAACGACACTTTATCGGGGTTATGCTTGTTTTCTACGAATCTCGGTATCGAATCCATAGGTCCCGGTCGATAAAGCGAAACCGCCGCGATTATGTCTTCCAAACAAGTCGGTTTTAAGTCTTTAAGGAACTTTTTAAACCCCGCGGATTCGAGTTGGAATATGGCGTCGGTATTGCCGCTCGATATGAGTTCGTATACTTTCGGGTCGTCGTATCCGATTTTCGCAAAGTCTACTTCCTCGCCGTAGTTTTGTTTGACGTATTCTATACAGTTCTTGATATCGGACAGGTTTCTTAGCCCTAAAAAGTCCATTTTAAGGAAGCCTAAATGTTCAAGTTCCACGCCCGTATACTGACTGGTTATATCCTCGTCGTTTCTCGAAAGAGGCATATGCCTGTCCAGTATGTCGTGACCGATTATTACGCCGCAGGCGTGCGTACTGCTCTGGCGCGGTGTGTCTTCGAGTCGCATTGCGATGTCCGCAACCCTTTTTATGTTCGAGTCGTTATTATAAAGGTTTACGAGTTCGTCTACCGCAAAATGCGCCGACGTTAACCCTTCTTTTTCTTCTTTCGCGTTGGGCTTATAGAATCCGAATACCTTTTGCAGAATGTTGGGGCGTTTTATTTCTACGTCTTTACCCATTTTGGTTTGCTTAACGGGTATGGATTTCGTTATTTTGTCGCATTCGGCGTAAGGAACTCCTAACGCCCTTCCGACGTCTTTTATAGCGTTTTTCGCCGCCATCGTGCCGAAAGTAATTATTCGGCAAACCCTGTTTTCGCCGTACTTTTCGCGGACGTATTCTATTACTTCTTCGCGGCGGCAATCTTCGAAGTCTACGTCGAAGTCGGGCGCGGACACCCTTTCCGAGTTAAGAAATCTTTCGAAGTAAAGATCGTATTTCAACGGGTCGATATCGGTGATTCCGATAAGGTACGCAACGAGCGAACCTGCGCCGCTTCCCCTGCCGGGTCCGACGGACACGCCCATTTTCCTTGCCGCGTTTATGTAATCCCAGACGATAAGATAGTATTCGATAAAGCCTTGCTTTTCGATAACGGACATCTCGCTCTCTATTCTCTCCCTTATCTCTTTGGTTTCCGCCCCGTATTTTTTCTTTATGCCTTCGTTAATGAGTTTGTTTATATAAGTTACCGGGTCTTCGCCCGTTTCGGGAATATATCTCGGGAACATATAATGCCCGTAAACGAACTCGAAGTTGCATTTATCGGCGACTTCCAGCGTATTCTTTAAGGCTTCTTCGTCGTCGGGGAAAATGTTTTTCATTTCGTCGTAACTTTTAAGATAATAATCGTCCGAATTGAAACGCATTCTGTTCGGGTCGTTAAAATTGCTCTGCGTCTGAACGCACAGCAGTACGTCGTGCGGAAGCGCGTCGCTTTTATCTACGTAATGCACGTCGTTGGTGGCGACGAGTTTTATCCCGTACTTTTTTGCGTATCCCCTTAAACATTGATTTACCTTTAATTCTTCCTTTAAGCCGTGGTTTTGGATTTCGAGATAGAAGTCTTCCCCGAACACCCCCTTAAACCACTGCACGAGTTCTTCGGCTTTCTCGTAGTTATCGTGAAGTATCGCCTGCGGTATATCGCCCGCGATACACGCGGAAAGGCAGACTAACCCTTCGCTGTGTTCTTTTAACGTTTTTAAATCGATTCTCGGTTTATAATAATACCCGTCCCTGAACGCGATGGCGTTTAAAAGAGATATGTTTTTATACCCCTGCTCGTTTTTAACGAGAAGTATAAGGTGTCTGCGGTCGCGCTCGTCGCCGGGTGTTGCCGTTCTCGTTTTCACCGTAAGGTCGTCGCAAACGTAAAACTCCGTGCCGAATATAGGCTTTATCGTTTGTCTGCCTTCCTTTTTGGCTTGTTTATTATACGCGCAGCAAGCGTCGTAAAAAGACACCGCGCCGTACATATTCCCGTGGTCGGTCATGGCGAGCGCGGGCATTCCGAGCGCCCCCGCTTTTTTTATGGCTAAATCCATAGTAGCCAAGCCGTCAAGCAAACTGTACTCCGTATGTAAATGCAAATGCACGAAATCAGACATATCTTTATCCTTTGTTTTTTATAATTTACTCGCTATTTCTTCTATTTTGCGAAGTCTGTGATTCAAACAACTTTTGGTTATATCAAGCCTTTCCGCAAGGTCGCTTAAACTTTCGTCCGGATACGTTTCCCTTGCAACGGCGGTTTCTTCGAGTTCTTTTTTAAGGCTGTTTATGCCCGCCGTGTTTCTTATCTTTTCTATCGCTTTTATATGTTTCGCCGAAGCGCCGACTTGTTTATTGAGATTGCCTAAATCGCAATTTTTTTGTCTGTTGGAAAAATTCGCGACTTCTCTGTTTATCATTAAGTCGGTAAGCTTTAAAACGGAAACGGGCGCTTGCAGATACGCCACGAAATTTTTTATTTGTTCTCCGCTCTTTATATAAACGATATACGTTCCCTTTCTTTTCGCGACCTTGGCGACTACCCCCGAAAGAGAAAGTTTTTCCGCCGTGTCTTCCGCGGATTTTATATGCGAAAAAACCATTTCGGCGTGATACCCTTTGGCGTTTTTTTCGTCCGGTACGACGACGCTTCCCGACGAAACGAAAAGACCTTTTATAAAGGAACGCAAGCAGCATTCTTTTTCGGTTACTTCGCCGTACATATCGAAATTGATTTCTATTCCGCCGCCCGTCGTCTTTTTAAGAACGCCCAGCCCTTCAAGCACGTTTTCCGACCCGTCGCCCGACACGCCGATTATTACGTTATCACGTTTATTGAGTCTGTCTTCCGAAACGGAAAATTCGCGTACTTCGTAGCCGTAAAGATTTTTTAAGTATCTCGATATGGTTTCGGCGGTTTCTTCGTCGCGGACGCGAAATTCCACCCCTATACTGTCGTTTTCCGAAAACAGCACGCCCGATCCCCTTATAAGTCCTGCCAGAAACGCCCGTTTACAACAGTTTTCTTTTATCGGTTTATTAAGTATTTCGTTTTTTACGCTTTCGGTAAAACTCATAACTTGTCCTTAAATTTCTTAAACCTGAACTCGGGCAGTCTGCCGTCCACGTTCATAATTCTGTCGGTGGGAAAGTCCAGCCGTTTTATCATTTTCTCCACGAGAGATATTTCGCCCACCCTGTCGGGCGTATGAGCGTCCGACCCGATGACGAATTTTACGTCGGTTTTTAGAACTTCGTACAGTTCTTCGTCGCTCATATGAACCTTTTTAGCGTTAAGTTCGAGATATGTTCCGTAATCTGCCGCCGCTTTCGCGACTTCTTTTACGTCGGCGTAGCACCCGAAGTTTAAGTGCGTTATGACGTCTACGGGATTGTTTTTTATAACGTTTATAAACGTTTTTGTGTTTCTTCTTCTTAAAGACTCGGAAACGTCCTTTTTACGCAGCGTTGCCGCGGCAAGGTCGGGAAGTCCGAGCGAGAAAAAAGAACCGAATTTATACATTATCAGTTTATGAAGCCCTGCCATAAACACGTCGAAATCGTCGTAATATTTCTCTTTTAAGTCGGTCGAACCGTCCGTTCCCGTTATATTCGATTCGATACCGAGCAGCACCTTTATTTTGCCGTCCGACACCCCGTTTAATCTGTCGATTTCCTTTCTCATTTTCGGAACTTTCCTTTTGGATATTCCGAAAAAGGGATGAGAAAAACCGTGGTCGGATATTGCAATCTCTTTCAATCCTTTTTCTATCGCTACGTTTACGTTTTCTTCTATCGTGCCTTTACCGTGGCTGAAAACGGTATGCGTATGATAATCGGAAGTAAGTATCATTAAAATTCTCCTAAATATCTGACTTCTTCTTTCAAGTCTACTCCGAACAGTTCTTTTACTCTTTTTTTTGCAAGTTTTATAAGCGAAACGACGTCGCGCGCCGTTGCCGAACCGTCGTTTATTATAAAATTCGCGTGCTTTACGGATATTTGCGCTCCGCCGATTTTTTCGCCTTTAAGCCCCGCTTCTTCTATAAGTCTGCCGGCAAAATCGCCGTCGGGATTTTTGAAAACCGAACCGCACGTTCTGCCTTTCGGTTGTTTTTCCGCTCTCTTTTTTAAGATTTCCGCTTTCGTTTCGCTCTTTTTATCCGAAAGCGCGAAAGTAACGGCGTACACGGTTTCTTTCCCCGTGATAAACCTGCTTTTTCTGTATCCGAAGCGGCAATCTTCTTTATCGTATTTATTTAACTTTCCGTCCGCAAGCGTTTCTACGGACAAGACAAAATCGCCTATTCGTTTACCGAAAGCGCCGGCGTTCATCGTAACCGCGCCGCCGACGGACGACGGTATGCCGCAAAAACTTTCCAGTCCGTAAAGTCCCTTATTTTCGAGATAATTTATCGTTTTATTAAGGTCTGCTCCTGCAAAAACCCTTGCTTTACTTCCCGTAACGTATATGCGGTTAAGGTTTTTAATCGAGATAATTATTCCCCGAAAACCCGAATCGGATACGATAAGGTTACTGCCGTTGCCTATAACGAACGTTTTTATCTTTCGGTTTAAGGCGTATTCCGTAACTTCTTTTAAGCCCTTCAACGAGTTTACCTTTACGAAATAGTCGGCGTTTCCGCCGATCCCCATAGTCGTATGCTTTCTTAACGGTTCGTTTTTTAAGATTACCGAGCCGTCTTTAAGGAATTCGGATAACACAAAATTCTCCTTTTATATTTTACTATAAATAATTTTTTTTTACAAGGTTATAGCAACATTTTTTCTATTTTATCTTTTACGTTTTTCTCTCCCGAAAGATAATTTTTGCCGAAAGTTTTAAGTTCGTTTAACGTATGTTTTTCCATACAAACCGACGGCATTTTTTCGGCGTTTCCTTTTTGCATTTCGCTGAAAACCCCCTCGTACTCTACGGAAGTAAAACACGAAAACATACGGATTTTACTTAACTTTTTCTGCGTTTCGTCGGAAAGTAGCATACTTAAATATTTTTTTGCGAAGTAACTTTTTTCGTCGCCGTTATTAAACGCGGAAATATACTGATATAAATCGTTGAACTTAAAAAGCGGCGTGGCTTTATAATTAAATCCGCGATTTTCTAAACGTACGATATCTCTTTGCGTTCCTATAAGATATTTCGCCTTTCCGCCGACGAAAGTTATATACGCAGTAAGCGGTTCTTCGTAACCGCAATTACTTAAATTCAGTTCGTTTATCGCCGCGCATACTTCCGGCAGAGTGTATTTGCTTTCCGAAACGACGGTGTTTTCGCCTTTCGCTTCGGGATTTTCTATCAGAACGTAATTTCCCCTGCACCAAGGAACGGCGAACTGCTTATCGCCGACCTTTCCGCCGTCAAAATCCCTTTCAGTTTTAAGTTCGGTTATCCCCGTTATCTCCACGCCGTAGCCGTACGAAATCAAATCGGGATATACGCCTTTTTTGAAACTTTCTTCCGCGCTTTCGGCGGTATGTGATGATACCATTACCAGAACGCCGTCGTTCTTTTTTTCGAACGTTCTCGCCACGTCCGACAAAAAATTTTTTCTCGAACCCGTTCCCCCTTCGAAAGAGTCTATCTGCCACACGTTTATTATGCCTTTATAATTTTTAGCCCCTTCCGAGTCGGCTTTTCGGTAAATGAGATTTTTCCCGAAAAACAACGTGAACGCGACGCAAAGACCAAGCAACGACGAAATAACCATTCTACAAACTTTCATAATAAAAATATATTCGCTTTTTATAACAAAAAAGACTTTTCCGTTAAAGAAAAGTCTTTCATAATTTTTATTTCGTTATTTCAGATTTTAAGGGGAGAATTTTCCGTGCCGACGGTCGCCGAAGCCATTAAGTCGGTATCGAAAAATTCGTTTATCACGTCGGCAACGTCTTTTTCGGTGATTTTTTCGATTTCTTTTATCTTCTTATTAAAATCGAAACGCTTATTCAAAAACAAAAGGTATTTACCGTACAAAAGCATTTGCGTGGCGGTGTTTTCTCTGCCGAACACGAGCGAAGATTTAAGTTGTTCTTTGCCCCTGTTGAATTCAGCGTTCGTTATACCCGATTTTTTGAATTTGTTTATCTCTTCTATTATCGCCGTAGCCGAAAGATCTCTCGAAGACGAATTAACGCCGCCGTAAATTTCTATAACTCCGCTGTCTTTATACTGCGACGGATAAGAATATACCGTATAGCAAAGCCCTAATTCTTCCCTTATTTTCTGGAATAGTCTGCTGCTCATTCCGCCGCCCAGCACGAGATTCGCTATACCTATCGCGTCGGCTCTGTCGTCTACCATGGAAACGGACGGAAGCGAGAACGCGACGTGCGCTTGTTCGATATCCTTTACTCTGAAAAGGTTGCCCTTTCTGTTTCCCGTAAACGGTACCTGCGGCGCGGATTTTTTAGCGGTAAATTTATCCGCGAAGTATCTTTTTACCGCTTCCAGCGTTTTATCGGTGTCGATATTCCCCGCAACGGATATTACTATATTATCCGCCGTATAATACTTGTCCATATACTTACGGACGTCTTTTACCGTGAACCTTTTAACGTTTTCGGCGCTGCCTAAAATCGTTCTTCCGAGTCCTTCTTTACCGTAATAACTTTCGGCTAAAAGGTCTAAGCATATATCTTCCGGCGTATCTTCGCTCATATTGATTTCTTCTATTATAACGCCCTTTTCTTTTTTCAGTTCTTCTTCGTCGAACGTGGCGTTAAACAGAATATCCGAAAGCACGTCCATAGATTCTTCTAAATGGTCGGAAGTGGATTTTGTATAAAAACAAGTTAGTTCTTTAGACGTGAACGCGTTTATCTGCGCCCCTATCTTATCTATTCCGTCGGATATGTCGAATGCCGAACGGTTTTTCGTACCCTTAAAAACGGTATGTTCTATGAAGTGCGATATTCCGTTTTCCTGTTCGCTTTCGTTTGCGCTGCCCGTTTTTACGAGTACGCCCACCGATACCGACATCAATCCTTCGATTTTGTTTGCTACTAATTTCAGTCCGTTGTCAAACTGATGATATAATTCCATTTTTACCCCTTGTTACGTTACGTTTTCGCCTACCGTACAAAACGCGAATCCGTTACCTAAATAAAAGTCTATTATCTGCGGCAGAGCCGAAAGCGTATGCGGTTTCGGGTGCATCAGAATCAAATCTCCGCTTGCGGGAGTTTTGGTCGCCCTTTTATACACGAGCGACGCATCTTTATCACGCCAGTCTATCGTATCTTTCGACCACATTATTACTTTATACCCCAAATCGCTCGCCGCGTCAAGCGTTACGTCGGAAAAACTGCCCGACGGCGGCGCAAACAGAGTCGTTTTTTCGCCGCACAGGCTTTTTACTATAAGTTCGGTTATGTAAATTTCCTGTTTATTGCCTTCGTAATCGAGTTTTTTATGGTCTTTATGAAAATACCCGTGGTTTCCGAGTTCGTTGCCGTATTCGATTATTTTCTGCAAGGTCGGAGCGTTATCGTCCGCCCAGCAGCCGCCGACGAAAAAGGTGGCTTTTACTCCTTTTTCTTTCAACGTTTCTAAAATATTATTGACTATTTCGGTATTTTCGTAAACGTTAAACATTAAAGAAACGGTATTTTTTTCCGCATTGCCGCGGTATATCGCACCGATAGTTTCGCCGCCGTATATGGGCGTGGATTTATCATAGGAAAACCCTAAAACGAACACCGCCGTAAGCACAACGCCTATAACGGCGTTGGTTATAAAATTTAATCTTTTCTCCGACCGATTTTTCATACGACACCCCTTTTAATCATATGAAAAAATTCTTTCGGATATTTCGGATTATTCTAAAAAGCCGTTTTGTTTTCTTTTCGGTATTTCCCGTTCGATTCGGAAAGGCGATTTATTTTTTACGGATATGGAGAACTTCTTCTACCAATTCGATTCTCTTTTCGCTCTTTCTCGAAATACGGATTCCGTTTATACGCAAAAACCGCAAGGACGGTTTCCGCGGTAGTTTCTGCGGTCCTTGCCTTGCGGTTATCGTTGTTTAATAAATCAGCCTTCTATTTTTTCCAAAAGTTTAAGGTCGATTCCTTTTTCGCCTATCTTAACGATTTCTACCTTGACTTTATCGCCGATATGGAGAACTTCTTCTACCGATTCGATTCTCTTTTCGCTCATTCTCGAAATGTGGATAAGTCCGTCTTTACCCGGAGCAAGTTCGCAGAACGCGCCGACTTTCGGTAAAATTCTTACGACTTCGGATATGAACATATCGCCGACTTCGGGATCTTTCGCGATAGAAATTATTATCGCTTTGGCTCTTTCCGCGTTTTCGATAGGTCCGGTGGTGGAAATGTATCCTACGCCGCTATCGTCTTCGTTAAAGTTGATTTCCGTTCCCGTTTCTTCCATAATCTTCTTGATTACGCAACCTTGTTTACCGATAACGTCGCCGATTTTGTCGGGTGAAATCTGGAAGTTGATAATCTTGGGAGCGTATACGGAAAGCGCGGGAGCAACTTCGGGAACGCATTCGAGCATTTTGGAAAGTATGAACTGTCTGCCTTCGTTCGCCTGATTGATTGCCGTGTGCATGATTTCTTCGGATATGCCTTTGATTTTGATATCCATCTGTATTGCGGTTATACCTTTTACGGTTCCCGCAACCTTAAAGTCCATATCGCCTAAGAAGTCTTCAAGACCCTGAATATCCGTCATAACGCGGAATTCGCCCGTTTCCTGATTCTTTATAAGACCCATGGCAACGCCTGCTACCGGCGCTTTTATAGGTACGCCTGCGTCCATCAAAGCCATCGTGGAGCCGCAAACCGACGCCATAGACGACGAACCGTTGGACGACATAATGTCGTTTACTACCCTTATCGCGTACGGGAAGTCCGTTTCGGAAGGAAGTACGGGGATTAACGCGCGTTCTGCGAGAGCGCCGTGTCCGATTTCTCTTCTGCCGGGCGATTTAATCGCTTTCGCTTCGCCGGTGCAATATCCCGGGAAGTTATATTGATGCATATATCTCTTGGAATCTTCTTCGTCGAGTCCTTCGAGTCTTTGCGCTTCGTCGAGCATGGCGAGCGTGCAGGTGGTTAAAGTCTGAGTTTGTCCTCTGGTAAACACCGCGGAGCCGTGTACTCTCGGCAACACGTGTCTTTCGCACCAGATAGGACGCACGTCTTTAAGTCCTCTTCCGTCGGGACGGATTCCTTTATCGAATATCTTCGCGCGAACTTTTTCTTTGGTAAGATAGTAAATACTGTCTTTTATTTCTCTTATGTTGTCGGGATAGATTTCTTTGAAGTGTTCGATGATTTCTTTTTCCGCTTCGTCCTGACGATTCTGTCTTTCCTGACGGTCAAAGGTATCTATTGCCCAGTCGATTTTTTCGGAAGCGTACGCTCTTACTTCTTTATCGAGTTCTTCGGGAACGTGATAAAGTTCGATTTCTTTCTTGGGTTTGCCTACCGCCGGTACGATTTCGTCTTCGATAAAAGCGCATATCTTTTTGATTTCTTCGTGACCGAACATTATGGCGTTTACCATTTCGTCGTTGGTTACTTCGTTTGCGCCCGCTTCTATCATTAAGATAGCGTCTTTCGTGCCTGCAAGGTTAAGGTGTATATCCGATTTAGCGCGTTGATTCAAGTCGGGGTTTATTACGTATTTTCCGTCTACCATTCCGACTACTACCGAACCCGTAGGTCCTGCCCACGGAATATCCGATATGGAAAGCGCAATCGACGAACCTATCATCGCGAGCGGTTCCGGTTGAATATCGGGTTCTACCGACAACGCCTGCGCGATTACTACTACGTCGTTAAAAAGTCCTTTCGGGAACAACGGTCTTAACGGTCTGTCGATAAGACGGGAAGTCAATATCGCTTTATCGCTCGCTCTTCCTTCTCTCTTTTTGTATCCGCCGGGAATTTTACCTATGGAATACATCTTCTCGTCGTAGTCTACCTGCAACGGGAAAAAGTCCATTCCGTCTCTCGGAGCAGCCGACATACATACGGTTACCATTACCGCCGTATCGCCCGAGCGTACCACGCACGCGCCGTTGGCTTGTTCGGCGTACTTGCCGACTTCGACGGTGACTTCTCTGCCGCCGACGGTCGTCTTAAACTGTCTGAAATTTTGTGTCATCTTGTTTCTCCTTCTGTTACTCTTATTACACAGGAAGGTACCCGCATTCCGCGTATACCCCTTTTTTTGTTTCTTATCGAAAACTTTTCCCCTTTTTTATATCGGATTTTTCGTTACCGATTTCCTCGCCGATAGTTTTTTTCTCTACCGGCTTTTCGCCACCGAAAAAAAAGTTTTTTTTCGCTATCCGAAAAAAAGAAAAATCGGGCGACAAAAAATATGCCGCCCCGAAAAAGTTATTTTCTTAAATTCAATTCAGCGATTATCTTTCTGTATCTTTCAATATCTACTTCCTGTAAATATTTTAAAAGACCGCGACGTTCACCGACCATTTTCATAAGTCCGCGTCTGCTGTGATTATCGTTTTTGTTGACGGAAAGATGTTGGTTCAAGTGATTGATTCTTTCCGTTAAAAGAGCGATTTGTACTTCCGCGCTGCCGGTATCGCCTTCGTGCGCGCCGAATTTTGCTATAATTTCTGCCTTTCTTGCTTTATCCATAATTTTTTTACCTCCTATGCTATGGACTAATTCGCTGTTGACAACGTAAGGGGTGGAGAGCCGCCGAACCTTGCCAAAGCATTACAACTATTTAAGTATAACAAAAAATTTCTTCTTTGTAAACTATTTTTTTGTCTTTAATTGAATTTAAATATGCCCCTCGCCACTTTATATATCATTTTGCAAAGATTACAGGTGGATTTTCTCGTAGAGGCGGTAAGTCCTATAAGTTTACTTTTACACTTTCTGTAACTCTTTTCGTCTACCTTTTTAAATCTCGCCCAGAGCGCCGCCTTCTTTTCCATACTTTCGGGCGTGCCGATTTTTATAAGATATATACTCGTTATCGTTACCATTATCGCAAGAAAATCGAGCATATAATTATACAGTTTTTTCTTGGTTTTCTTTATAGAATTCAAATCGTAACTGTCCATTACTTCTTCGGCGACTTTAAGATGCTGATCGATTCTCGCCATAAGGTTCTTTTCGGAAACGGACTGGTCCGCCCTGCCTATAAAATAACGGTAAAAATCTACGTTTAAGTAATAGAATTTATTTACGTACGGCAACGGTTTATACACGAAGATATTATCCACGTAAAAAGTGTGTTCGGGAAGTTCCAAATTTATGCTTTTTATAAGTTCCGTTTTATATACGAGCGAGTGCATCGCAAGAAATTTACCGAGAGCGAAACTTCTCGATTCGGAAAAATCGAAAGGTCTGCCTACGGGGAATTCGCTTTTATATCTTACGATTTTACGGGTATTGTCTTCAACGTGTTCGTAAACGTAGTTTACCACCACCGCATCGGGAGCGTCGTCTTCGCCGAAACCTTTTATTGTTTTCATAAGTTCGTTCAGCGCGGTTTCTTCTACCCAGTCGTCGGAATCGACTACTTTAAAATATTTACCCGTAGCGTTCTTTATTCCGGTATTCACGGCGCCGCCGTGACCTTTATTTTCCTGATGAATGGTTCTTATTATATTCGGATACTTTTCCGCGTAACGGTCGGCTTTTTCCGCAGTATCGTCTTTAACGGAACCGTCGTCTACTATTATTATTTCCGCGTCTTCGCCTGCTTTTAAAAGCGACGACAAACATTTATCCATATACGCCGACGAGTTATAACAAGGTACGGCGAAAGTTATATATTTCATAGGTTATCCCCTTTAACTGCAAATTTATCGCGGATAATGTTATCCGTTTTTTCGATGTATGCGGCAACGTCTTTAGGGGCGGGTACTCTTATTATCTTTTCCCCGTCGTTTTTTACGAACTTGGAAATCGCCCCTGCGCCACACGCTATATTATCGCATATTTCTTCCATTACGTCAACGTTATAGACGCAAATTTTTCCGTTTTTGCAATATCCCGCGTTTTCAAGGTTGCCCGCCATATATTTTTGTCTGTATATATAGTAAGGCGAATACCCCGCTTTTTGCAGCGCGGAATGGGCGTATTCCATCATCTCGTTCACGCTTTCGGCGGATAACCTTTCCGTTTCTTCGGCAAGGACAGAACCCTTTTTTACGCAAAGGGTATGTACGGTGATATTATCGGGGTTAAGCGATATGGTTTTATCGAGCGAATGCTTGAAATCTTCAAGCGTTTCCCCGTCAAGCCCGGCGATTAAATCCATATTTACGACGAACTTATCTTTTACGAGATTATACTTTTCTATTATGTCCGAAGCGGTATGGTTTCTGCCTATTCTTTTAAGCGTTTTATCGTTAAAAGTCTGCGGATTGACGCAGATTCTCGTAATCTTATGCCGCAAAAGCATCTTTACGTTTTCTTCCGTGATTCTGTCAGGTCTGCCCGCTTCGACGGTGAATTCCACCCCCGTGTTTATTTCGTCCAGCGCGGACAATACCTTTTCAAGTTTATCGTCCGCTAAAGCGACGGGCGTTCCGCCGCCCACGTATATACTGCGAAGTTGTTTAATCAGCGGTTTGCTTTCCCGTATTTCTTTTATGAGAGCGTCCACGTAAGCGTCGACGAGTTTAGCCGCGCTTTTGACGTCGGCGGTTATAAACGAACAATATTTACATCTCGACGGGCAAAAAGGTATGAACACGAAAAAGTCGGTAAAATCGTTATGCTTTCGATATATCCCCTTTTGCGTGTTTATTACCTTTTCGGTTAAAAGCGTCTTTTCTTCCGACACCTTCATGGTATTTACAAAAAAGTCGGTGAATTCGCCGTTCTTTTCCATTTCCTGATAGGCAAGTTTCGTCGGTCTTATTCCCGTAAGCGAACCCCACGGCAATTTTACCCCGAGATTAGCCGAAAGCGCCTTATAAACAGCGAGTTTGGCATACCGTTTAAGATAACGTTTCTCTTCCGTTTCGTCCTTCGTTTCGGGCATTAAGTTACCGAAAGAATAACTGCGCCCGTTGACTATAACGGTGTTTACTATTCTGTTATCTTTTCTGTCGAACAAATGGCGGACGGAAAGGTCTTTTCCGTTCGGGAACATATCGACTTCTTCTTCTAAATCGAGTTTAAATTCGGGAAGTTTGGTTTCAATCATAATTTATAGGATTATTTTCTCTTTCGAAAAACAACGACGTTTTTTGTCCGTGTCCGGGCAAGACGACGTAATTTTCGGTAAAAGAAAAAAGTTTATTAAGCGATTTTTTCATATCGGCAAGGCTTCCCGAAACAAACCCGGTGTTTCCGTAAGACATATAAAAAAGCGTATCTCCCGAAAACATAACGTTTCCCGTTATAAACGTTACCGAGCCGTCGGTATGCCCCGCCGTTTCAATAACTTTTATTTTATAGCCGCAAAGGTCTAATTCGTCGCCGTCTTTAAACGTAAAGTCTGCCGAGTACGGGTCGAACGGTCTTTCAAACAATGCTGCAAGATTGCCGTCGTTCGAAAGTTTGGCGTTATCTTTTTCGCTTATATACACGGGAACGCCGTCTTCCTGAAAGCGTTTACCCGCGGCGGAGTGATCAAAATGGGCGTGCGTAAGTAAAATCGCCTTGATTTTTACGCCGAGCCCCTCGGCGGCTTTTAACGTTCTTTCGTACTTTTCGCCGCAGTCGATACAAACGGCGTCGCCGTTATCGCCTATAAGGAAGTAGGTGTTTACCCCCAGAACGCCGTTCTTGAACGTTTCGACTTTCATTATTTGGTACTCCTGTACACGTTGGATATTTTGGGTTCCGCGCGGAGTTTTTTGATAAGCGTTTCGAGATCGTCTTTAGAGTTGATTCTTAAATTGAATTCTACTATCGACTGCCCCGTTTTGGCGTCTATTCTGCCGTTGGTGGAAACGATTCCGAGATTAAGGTTTCCGACTACCCCTGCGACTATCGTAAGAATTTCCGTCTGTTTATCTCCGTGTACCCTTATTTCTACGTTAAAGGAGTTATCCGTTCTGTCGTTCCATTCCGTTTCGATAAGTCTTTCGGGGTCCGCCTGTTTTAAGTTGGGGCAATTCTTTCTGTGGACGGTTACGCCGTGTCCGCGAGAGATAAACCCTACTATTTCGTCGCCGGGAAGCGGATTGCAACACCCTGCGAACCTTATTAAAAGACCCGACATTCCTTTAACCGAAACGCTGCCCGAAGCGTGCGTTTTACCCGTGGAAAACACGGGCGCCGCCTGCGGTTTGGTTTTTCTGTAATAATCTAAAAGTTTTACGATTACCTGCGCCGTCGTGACCGCGCCGTAACCTACCGACGCGAACATTTCGTCCTGCCCCGAAAAGGACATCCTCTGCGCGATGCGTAAAAAGGATTCTTCCGTCAATATATCCGAAAGGTTTACGCCGTGCTTTTTCGCTTCGGCTTCGAGCATGGCTTTACCCGTCTTGATATTGTCTTCTTTCATTTCTTTTTTGAAGAACTGTTTTATCTTGACTTTTGCCGAAGAGCTTTTTACTATTTTAAGCCAGTCCCACGAAGGGCCTTTGGAGTTTTGCGACGTGATGACTTCAACGACGTCGCCCGTTTGCAGAACGGTGTTTAACGGTACCATTTTGGAATTGACTTTCGCCCCGACGCATTTATTGCCTACCGCCGAGTGTATGTTATACGCGAAATCGAGCGGAGTGGAGTCGCGCGGAAGCCTTATTACATCGCCTTTCGGCGTGAAAACGAGAACTTCCGAACTGTAAATATCGCCTTTAAGCGAATCAAGAAATTCTTTACTGTCTTTTAAGCCGCCCTGCCATTCCATTACTTCCCTTATCCAGGTAAGTCTCGAATCGAAGTCGTCGCCGTCCTTTTGTTCTTTGTATTTCCAGTGCGCCGCGATACCGTATTCGGCGGCGTGGTTCATTTCGTACGTTCTTATCTGTATTTCGAAGGTCTTTCCGAAGTCGGTTACGACCGTGGTGTGAAGAGAACGGTACATATTCGGTTTCGGCATTGCGATATAATCTTTTATTCTGCCCGGAACCGGTTTCCATTTATGGTGGATTTTACCGAATATTTCGTAACATTCGTCTATCGTATCGACGATTACCCTGACGGCAACCAGATCGTAAATCTGGTCGAGCGTTTTATTACGGGTTTTCATCTTTTTATATATACTGTATAAGTGTTTTCTTCTGCCGAAAACAGTACCCTTTATATGCGATTCTTCCAATATTTCGTTTACTTCTTTAACGACTTTCTGAATAAATCCGCCGTCTTCTTTTACGAGCGATTCAATATTGGAAGAAAGATATTCGTACATATCGGGTTCCAGATATTTAAGGCACAAATCTTCCAGTTCGCACTTTATCTGGAAGATACCGAGTCTGTCCGCGAGCGGCGCGTATATATCGAGCGTTTCTTTCGCCATGCGTTGCTGTCTTTCGAAAGACAGAAAGTTGAGAGAACGCATATTGTGCAGCCTGTCCGCCAGTTTTATTATGATTACCCTTATATCTTTCGCCATGGCGACGAAGATTTTACGGAAGTTTTCCGCTTGCTCTTCTTCCTGCGAAGTAAACTCTATTTTTTCGAGTTTGGTAACGCCTAAAACGAGTTCTAAAACTTCGTCCCCGAATTCCTTTTTTATATCCCCTTCGGACACGGGCGTATCTTCTATCACGTCGTGCAGAAAAGCCGCGGCAACCGTCGCCGCGTCCATTCCCAAATCTATCAGTATTTCCGAAACGGCGCAAGGATGCGTAAAATACGGTTCGCCCGACGCTCTTTTTTGATTTTCGTGCGCCTTTTTGGCAAAATCGTGCGCTTTGGTGCAAAGTTCTAAATCTTTGCCCGTATACGCCATTTGCAATCTGTCAATTATATCTGTCATATCAGCCCTTTTCCCGAACGAATTTCGTTATAAATAGCGGAATTCGTCAACGCGCTTTTCACTGCGGGATTAAATTTAAATTTCCCGTTTTCGGTATAAAAAATGCCTAATTCGCCAAATACTTCCAGACAAAATATCGCCTGAAAAAGATTCTTCGGTTCCGTAAGAGTTTTACAGAATTTTACCGCGTTGAAATAATCTCTTCCGACGGCGTTTTTAAACACCGCGAAGTACTCCGCGAAAACCGTTCTTTCCGCGGACAATGCGGAAAATTCGTCGCTATAATTTACGTTTTCGAATCCGTCGCCGAAAGACAAGTCGTTTTCCTTACCTTCTCCGCGCATTTTTTTCAGTTCGTTATCGAACGCGTAAGGCTTTAAAACGTCGGCGTCTTTTCTTTCGCTTACGATAGTTCTTAAATATCCTTTAAGATACGTTTTCTTATTAAACACCGAAACGTTCGGTTCGAATACTATTATTTTTTCCGTCGGCAAAGACAGTTCGAAAACGTCCTTTCCGCCGTTAAAATCCAGCATGCTTAAAGCCTTGGTCTTAAACCCGTAATGCGGCGACCCGACTTTTATGGGCATGGAAATCACTTCGTTTTCCCTTACCGCAAACATCGGGCGGGGATTCCCTATGCCGAAAGGTTCTAAAAGTTCTATTTCTTTCGCAAAGTCTACGTCGAGCGGTTTATCGCATTCCCATTCGACGAAAATTTCCTTTTCTTTTGCTTTTCCCGATCTCTCTTTTACGGAAGCGTTAAGCCGTCTTTCGAATTCGTCGAATTTGTCGGCAGATACCGTTACGCCTGCCGCCTGAGCGTGTCCGCCGTAGGCTGCGAGTATATCCTTTTCGTCGCTTATCGCTTCGTATATATTTACGCTCGGCGTACTCCTCGCAGAACCTTTATATCCGTCTCCGCAAGCGGAAAATACTATTACGGGGCGGGAAAATTCTTCCACGAGTTTCGCCGCGACTATTCCCAGCGAGCCGTGATTCCAGTTATCGCTTTTAACGCAAATTACGTCGTTACGGTTTTTATTTTCCTTTAAGACGATTTCTTTCGCCTGAGCGAAAATTTCGTCGCACTCGGTCTGGCGCAGAATATTAAGTTCGGTAAGTTTTACCGAAAGGTCGTATTTTTCTATTTCGTTATCGGACAGGAACAGATCGAGCGATATTCTCGCTTTTCCCATTCTGCCGCCCGCGTTGATTTTCGGCGCGACGGAATACGTAAAGGTTTGCGAAGTGATTTTCTTCGCGTTGCCGCCCGTTAAAAGTTCGAATTCTTTTCTGATTTTGTTCGAGTTGCAAAGTTTAAGACCTTCGCTTACGATTATTCTGTTTTCGTCTACGAGATCCATACTGTCGGCGACGGTGGCGAGCGCTACGTAATCGAGCAGTTCGTCGGCTTTTTCGCCGATTAAAGCAACCCCTAATTTATACGCCACTCCCGCGCCGCAAAGACCCGTAAACGGGTAGGTATCGCAAGGAATTTTGGGGTCTATAACTATTCCGTCGGGAAGCGTTTCGGGCGGTTCGTGGTGGTCGGTAACGATTACGTCTATTCCCTTTTCTTTTAACGCCTTTATCTTTTCGCGATCGCTTACGCCGCAGTCGACGGTGATTACCAAATCCACCTTTTTCTCTTTATCGAGTTTTTCTATTATAGACGGGTTTAACCCGTATCCGTCTTCGCGTTCGGGTATTTCGTAACGGGGGTTTATACCGTATTCTCTCAACGCTTTTACCAAAACGGTGGTGGCGCACACGCCGTCCGCATCGTAATCGCCGAACACGACTACGTTTTCTCCCCTTTCTTTCGCTTGTTTTATCCTTTCCGTCGCTTCTTTTATTCCGTTAAGAGACAGCGGATTAAGAAGTTTTTTCTTGTCGGGGTTAAGAAACTCTTTCGCTTCTTTTACCCCTTTTACGTTTCGGCGCAACAAAAGCCTTGCGGTGTCGTGTTTTACGCCGCATTCCCGTGAAATCTCTTTTGCGAGAATTTCTTCTTCGTTATTAAGTTTTTCGCCGAAAACTATTTTCATCTTATTTAGTTATAGAGCGGTTTAACTGCGCCTTTTATTTTTGGGTTTAGCCGTTCTTTATGCAAAAATAAAGAGGCGGGAATGGTTTCCCGCCTCGAAGAAGTTATTTTCAGGCTTCCGT
>CAKQQY010000026.1 GCA_934271245.1 uncultured Clostridia bacterium
ATTATATACAAACTATCAAGGGTGTAGGATATGTTCTTGAAAAGTAAATGGAGAAATTTAAGCATAAAGAAAAAGAATTATCTCTACTCGTTTATTATTTTATAACTCACTTAACAGATATTTTATTTTTACGGTTGTAGAATACCCGCTGGGCGGCGCAAATAGCACCACGTCGCCATTTGACATACTCTTATACATTGCTTCGCAAACGGAACGCGCCCTGTTTGACACACCGAAATGTTTTTGTATATCGTTACAAACACATATCAACTCTTTTTCTCCCCGAGCAAATGCTTGTCTTTTCATTTCACCGATATAATCTTTTACTTCATCGGTAAATTTAGTTTTTTTCCATTCTTGTTTGCCACAATAGTTAATTTCATTTTTTTCCAATGCGTCGACCCTGTTTTCCAGATTTTTAATGCGGTCTAAAAGTTCAATTATAATTTTATCGTAATTCATTATGTTTTCTCCTTATGTTTTATTTAAGTATATACATAAATATTTTTATTATCAAATGTTTTTACATAATTTTTAACAAAAAAAAACAGCCGAGCGACGCCCGACTGCATTTTAATAGTATTATTATACGAAAAATATTGCCGTAAGATTACTCTTCCGTAAAAGCGTCTTTAGTAAGACCGCATATAGGGCAAACGAAATCTTCGGGGACGTCTTCCCACTTAGTGCCGGGAGCGATTCCGTTTTCGGGATCGCCGAGAGTTTCATCATAAACGTATCCGCAAGGACAAACGTATTTCATAAAAAGTTCTCCTTATTTACCGAAATATCTGTTCAAAAGCCCTTCGAAGGCTTTGCCGTGACGGGCTTCGTCGCGGGCCATTTCGTGTACGGTATCGTGAATAGCGTCAAGCCCTAATTCTTTAGCGCGTTTCGCAAGAGCCGTTTTGCCTGCCGTTGCTCCGTTTTCCGCTTCTACGCGCATTTCGAGATTCTTCTTCGTGGAATCGGTTACAACTTCGCCAAGAAGTTCCGCAAATTTTGCGGCGTGTTCCGCTTCTTCGTAAGCGGCCTTTTCCCAGTAAAGACCGATTTCGGGATAACCTTCTCTATGCGCGACTCTCGCCATAGCAAGATACATTCCTACTTCGCTGCATTCACCGTTGAAATTCATACGAAGTCCTTCGATGATTTCGGGGTCAACGCCTTGCGCAACGCCGACGACGTGTTCTGCCGCCCAGTTCTTTTCGCCTGCCTGTTCGACGAATTTAGACGCGGGCGCTCCGCACTGCGGGCATTTTTCCGGCGCGGAATCTCCTTCGTGTACGTAACCGCAAATACTGCATACAAATTTTTTCATAGTGTTAATCTCCTTTTTATTCTTTTATTTAAGTGTGTTTTTATTACAATCGGGACAAATCCCGTAGTAAACGCATTTTTCGTCGGATACGACGAACCCTTTTTCCGTCAAACGGTTATCGGGAACGAACGGAAAGAAAACGTCTAAAATTCTTCCGCACTTTTTACAAACGAAGTGGCTGTGCAAACTCGTATCGCCGTCGTAATGAACGGTTTTTTCGTCCGTCTTAACCGTTTCTATCTGTCCGCTTTCGGATAACTGCTTTAAGTTGCGATACACCGTGCCTAAACTTATTTTCGGGTCTACCTGAATCGCGGAAGCGTACACGGCGTTTGCCGACGGATGGTCTTTCCTGCCCTTCAATATATTTATAATCAATTCTCTCTGTCTGGAATATCTCATTTATATTTTTCTAATTCTAATAAACTCGTCTTAGCTACTTTTGATTGATTTATTTATTACTTATCAGTAATGATTACTATTATTATATCATAGAAAAAATATTTGTCAACGGTTTTTTGTAAATTTTTAAAAATTTTTTTATAGATAAAAATTTGGTTTTTTTACGCTTATAAACAGGCGTCGAAGAGTGGCGAAGATTTTTGTCCGTAGGCGCGAACGTAAGCCGGATTTCTTTTTATATTTATAACTCGTCATATAAATGCGCCGCATATAAAACCGCTTCCACATAACGCAACAGTCATAAATTTTCTTTCACTAAAAGTAACGATTATAAAAACGCTTTCGCCAAACTTATAAACGCAGCATATATAAAAACACTTTTTCTAAATACGGCGATTATAAAAATACTTCCGCCCTTGAATTCAAGGGCGGAAGCAGATATTGCCTTTTTTTAATCGGATATTTCAGTCGTTACGAATCTTCGCTTATAACTCGATACTTTCTAACTCTTCTATCCACAGAGCGCACGACGCGTCTGACGGCATACGCCAATCGCCGCGTGGCGAAAGCGCGACCGAGCCTACTTTTACGCCGTCGGGAATACAACTTCTCTTGAACTGTTGAGAGAAAAATCTTCTGAAAAAGGTCTTTAACCATTTTAATATGGTTTCGTTTGAGTAAGTTCCGTTAAACACCTTTTTAGCAACGTAATAAATTTTAGACGGCGAATATCCCCTTCTTATAAAATAGTAAAGGAAAAAGTCGTGAAGTTCATAGGGACCTACGATGTTTTCGGTTTTTTGGGATATTTCTCCGTCTTTGCCGGGTATCAGTTCGGGGCTAACCGGCGTATCGAGAATATCGTATAACACGGCTTTAAGTTTCCCCTTGCTCGTTTCCGCATAGTAAGAAACGATATGCCTTACGAGCGTTTTGGGAACGGAAGAGTTTACCGCGTACATACTCATGTGGTCGCCGTTATAAGTGGACCAGCCGAGAGCGACTTCCGAAAGGTCGCCCGTTCCTATAACGAGTCCGCCGTTGTTGTTCGCGATATCCATTAAAACCTGCGTCCTTTCCCTTGCCTGAGCGTTTTCGTAAGTTACGTCGAAAGTGGTTTCGTCGTGTTTTATGTCTTTTAAGTGAACTTTCACCGCTTTCGTAATATCTATCTTTTTAAGCGTTACCCCTAACGATTTTGCGAGTTTTATACTGTTTGAAAGCGTTCTCGAAGTCGTTCCGAAGCAAGGCATCGTAACCGCGATTATTTCTTTTAAGTTTTTACCGAGTTCTTTATACGCCGTTACCGCAACGAGCAGCGCAAGCGTGGAATCGAGTCCGCCCGAAAGCCCGATAACCGAACTTTTCGCGTTGGTATGTTCCAGTCGTTTTTTTAACCCGGCGGCTTGCATAGACAAGATGAGTTTCGCCCTTAAATTACGCTTATCCGTTTCATACGGAACGAACGGCGCGGAAGCAAACGTTCTTTCGATTTCGGAGGCTTCGTTATTTGCGGAAAATCCGACGGTTACGTATTCGGATAAAGGCAGATTCTGGTTAAACAACTTGCTTCTTTCAAATTCCAGGAATTCTGTGTCTATATCGGAAGTTATAAGTCCGTCTTTAAACAACTCGCTCTCATTAAGAACGTTGCCGTTTTCCGCTATAATATTATGCCCCGCGTATACGGTGTCGGTCGTGGATTCGCCGTCGCCGCTGTCGCAATAAACGTAACCGCACACGGCATGCCCCGACTGAGAAGAAACGAGATTTCTTCTGTACTCGCTTTTTCCTACCGTTTCGTTGGAACATGAAAGGTTGGCGATTATGGTTGCGCCGTTCACCGCGTGGGATATCGACGGCGGGCAAGGCGTCCACAAATCTTCGCATATTTCCGCGGCGACCCTGAAATTCTCGTTCGAGTTTTCTTTCAGTATGATTTTGGTGCCGAACGGCACTTCTTCTTTTGCAAACGAAACGTTTATTACTTTATCCGACGGACTTTTAAAGTACCGTTTTTCGTAAAATTCGTTATAGTTAGGCATAAACGTTTTAGGTATCAACGCTATAACCTTGCCGTTATTTATCGCCGCCGCTACGTTATATATAACGCCGTCCTTTCTGAAAGGTAACCCGACAAACACGAGAATTCGTTTTCCTTTGGTAAATTCGGCGATTTGCTCCGTACCTTTTTCGGCATTTTTCAAAAGCACGTCGGAATAAAAAAGGTCGCCGCAGGTATAACCCGTTACGCATAACTCGGGGAAAACGAGCAGTTCCACTTTCTTTTCTTCCGCTTGTTTTATACCCGTAATAATATTTTTAACGTTCTCTTCTACGTCGGCAACTTTTACTTTAGGCGTATACGCGCCTGCTTTTACAAACCCGAATTTCATAAAATCTCCGTTTTTTATCGATAACTGACGTTTTATATATTAGATTTTACAACAATACTTAAAATTATGCAATCCTATAAAACGAAAATTTCGCAATTTTTCATATTTTTTAATTTTTACACATAGCGTTTTTATCGAGATTTTGCAAATTATGCAAAATTCAGGGTATAAAAAAATGCGTTTTTCTGCAAAATCGCAAAAAAACGCATTTTTATTACTTATTTTTTATTCGCCGTAACCTTCGGGATTTTTAACCTGCCAGTTATATGCGTCTCTGCACATATCTTCGAGCGTTTTAGTCGTCTTGAATCCCAAAATCTGTTCCGCGTAAGACGGGTCTGCATAGCATTCGTCTATATCGCCTGGGCGACGGGGCATGATTTTATAAGGAATGGGTTTGCCCGTAACCTTTTCGAACGCCTTAACCATATCGAGAACGGAATACCCTACGCCCGTTCCGAGATTGACTATTAAAAGGCCGGGGTTTTCGGCGAGTTTGTTTACCGCGAGCAAGTGACCGTGAGCCAAGTCGACGACGTGAATATAATCTCTTACGCCGGTACCGTCGTGAGTGTTATAATCGTTTCCGAACACGCCGAGTTCCTTTCTCTTTCCGACGGCGACCTGCGTGATATACGGGCAAAGATTGTTGGGAATACCTTTGGGGTCTTCGCCGATAAGTCCCGATTCGTGCGCGCCGACGGGGTTAAAGTATCTTAAAATCATTATGTTAAAGGTGTTATCCGCTTTATATAAATCTTTAAGAATATATTCTATGAAAAGTTTGGTGCTGCCGTACGGGTTAGAAGTCGACAACGGGAAATCTTCTTTAATAGGAACGCTCTTGGGTTTGCCGTAAACGGTAGCCGAAGAAGAGAACACAAGATTTTTGACGTTGTATTTTCTCATCGCGAAAAGAAGTTCCAACATTCCTTCGATGTTGTTTTCGTAATATTCCAAAGGTTTCGCGCAGGATTCGCCGACCGCTTTAAGACCCGCGAAGTTGATAACCGCGTCTATCTTGTTTTCGGTAAATACTTTATCGAGCATAGCGTCGTCCCTGACGTCGCCTTCGTAGAACTTTACCTTTTTGCCGGTAATACTTTCTACCCTTTTTACCGCTTCATACTTGCTGTTGACGAGATTGTCAAGACAAACGATTCCGTGACCTGCGTTCAACAACTCAACCATTGTGTGGCTGCCGATATAACCGGCGCCGCCCGTAACCAAAACGTTCATATTCTTTCTCCTTTATTTTATGCCTACGGAAGATAAAAACTCCGAGAACCCTCTTTCTCCGTTTTCGTCGTCTTTAAACACCGCGGTGTTTTTCAAAATGTTTTTGCATACGTTGTTTACCCTGTCGGTAACTCTCTTTTCCGCTTCTTCGAAGGTTTCAGAATACCCTTCGCCGACCAAATCTTTAATCATATTTCTATGAACGTAAAGATAATTGTCTTCCCTTTTCAGTTCCGCTTCGTCGTAAGCGGCGTTTTTGCACAGAATATCCGCTATCATGGAAAGTTGTTTTTTCAATCTTCCGGGCAGAATAAATAAGCCCATGGCTTCGATAAGCCCTATGCCTTCTTTCTTTATATTGTGATATTCGGGGTGAGCGTGGAAAATACCGTCGGGATATTCTTCGCTCGTTCTGTTGTTACGGAATATCATATCGAGTATATATTTATTACCCGATTTTCTTGCTATCGGCGACAAGGTGTTATGGATAACGCCGTCTTCGGTAACGGCTATAATATCGCATTTAACGTCGGAATAAGTTCTCCACCTGCTAACGATTTCGCCGCCGAGCGCGATAAGACTTTCCTTATTTTCGCTTTCCATTCTTATGACGCTGTTATACCAGTCAACCACGCCGACTTTAACGTCGGGATAGTTTACCGCGGTAAGGCTCTTTTTTATACCCGCTTTATGCATAGGCATAAGGTGTTCGCCGCCCTGGAAGTGTTCGTGGTCTAAAATCGATCCGCCGACTATCGGCAACGACGCGTTGGAACCTATCATATAGTTGGGGAAAATATCGACGAAATCCAATACCTTTCTCACGGTTAAGGGGTTAACGTTCATGGGAACGTGATTTTCCGATATAGCGATTAAATGCTCGTTATAATACGCGTAAGGCGAATACTGAACGAACCAGGGTTCGCCTGCGAGTTTGACGGAAACCGTTCTGATATTTTCTCTCGCGGGGTGAGTAAGCGTGCCTTTGTACCCTTCGTTTTCCTTGCAAAGAAGGCACGCGGGATATTTCGCCTTTTTAGGCGCGGTTAAAAGTTTCGCGATGTCTTTATTGTTTTTTTCGGGTTTGCTTAAATTGACGGTGATTTCAAGGTATCTGTCGCCGTCGTCAAACTTCCACCAAAGGTTTCTGCCGATGGCGGTTTTTTGTATGTAATTGTTTTTTACCGATAAATCGTAAAAATAGCGGCAAGCCTTTTCTATGCCTTCCGTCTGTTTAAGTCTGTAAAATTCTTCGTTTACTTTGGAAGGAAGGGGTGATAAAATACCCATTATATAGGTACTGTAAAGATTATATTCGCCTTCTTCCGCGAGAGCGTTTTCTTCCGCGTACTGCTCTATTTCCGAAACGAGCGTATCGGGAACGTCCAACGTTTCGACGAAAGAAATATCTTCTTCCCCTTTATACGGTTCGTCCAACTTAAACTCTCTTAAAAGAAGATTGCGCATATAAATTTCGTCGCGCGGGTTTAAGTGTAAGAACGCTTCGGCATACCTTAACAGTTTTTCTACGAGTAATTTGCCGTCAATCATTTTCCTTCTCCTTTTTTCCGTAATAATAATAGTAGTTACATTCCAGATCGGAATTGTATAATTTGCGTATTCTGTCGGCTTTTAATCCGAAACGTTTCTGAAAGGCGTTGTCGCTTGTGATGACGAATGCCGACCAACCGTCCAAAGAGCGGTAAAGGTTGCCTAAATCTTTATAACACTCTTCCGCCTGTTCTTTATCGTACACTCTCGTTCCGTACGGCGGATTCGTTACTATGGTTCCGCATTTCAAAGAAATTTTAACGTCTTTAACCGCGCTTACCGAAAAGTTTACGTAATCTTTAACCCCTGCCCGTTCGGCGTGGCGAAGAGCAAGTTTTATCGCTTTTTTATCTATATCCGAACCGAATATTTCGGAAGATTTTTCTCTTTTTTCTTTATCGTTCGCTTCTTCTATCGCTTTACGGTAATACTTTTCGTTAAAATTATTCCATTCGTTAAAAGCGAATTTGCGAAGTTTGCCGGGCGCGATGTTCTGCGCTATCATCGCGGCTTCTATCGCTATCGTTCCCGAACCGCAGAACGGGTCCAAGAAAGGTCTTTTATAATAGTAGTCGCTAAGAAGCACCAAAGACGCCGCGAGCGTTTCTTTTATGGGCGCTATACCTACGAGATCTCTGTATCCGCGTTTGTTAAGCCCTGCCCCGCTCGTATCGAGCAGAAGGGTGAACACGTCTTTATAAATAGAGAATTTAAGGGAATATTCCGCTCCGAATTCCGAGATTCTGTTTTTATGATATGCTTCGCACAAATTTTCGGCTACGGCTTTTTTGATTATGCTCTGGCAAGCGGATATGGCGAAAATTTTGCTTTTGACGCATTTGCCGTTTACTATAACTTTCGCGTCCGACGGAAAATAATTTTTCCATTTAACGCTTTTTACGCCGTCGAACAACTCGTCGAAAGTCGTGACGGGAAACTCGCAGATTTTTATATACACTCTGTCCGCGGTACGAAGGTTTACGTTACACCTTGCCACGTCAAACCCGTTACCCTTAAACGTAAGTACGCCGTTTACCGCGGGCGTTTCCCCGTAACCTAATCTTTCCAACTCTTTTTTGGTAACCTTTTCTATCCCTGAAGCGCAGGTTACGCAAAGAGTATTTTCTTCGTCGTATATCATCAACCTTATTTTACAAAATTCTCCGCAAATAATCAAGCGTTTTAAAATTTTTTAGATACAAATTTTACGCGATTTTTTCACAAAAAAACTCTTCTAAGCGAAGAGTTATATTTTTTGTTCGGCAATTACCTTGCCGTTTAAGTTTTTTAAGGTAACGACGCCGTTTTCAATGACGACGTAAGAATGTTCCGTACCGTTTTTGGGAAGAGAAAGAGAACCGGCGTTCACGAATAACGCGCCGTCTTTTCTCTCTATAAAACCGGTGTGAAAATGCCCGTAAATCACGCAGTCGAAAGAAGTTTTCGGCGGATTATCTTTATTATAAACGTGACCGTGCGTTAAGAACATTTTCTTACCGCAATCGATAAGAGCGCCCTGTTCTATAAAATCGAAGTCGGAAATCATCGTATCGACTTCGCTGTCGCAGTTGCCTTTTATAACCATAAGTTTATCCGTCATACCGTTGAGCAATTCCGCAACCTGCATAGGCGAATATTCTTCGGGAAGATTGTTTCTCGGACCGTGATTATAAATATCGCCGAGCATGATAAGAAGGTCTGCTTTTTCTTTTTCGAAAATCTCTTTTATCTTTTTTGCGTAGTAAAACGAGCCGTGCAAATCCGACGCGATAACGTATTTCATAATTTTTCTCCGTAGTTATTTTCGCCGAAAGAAAATTCTTTCGGCGAAAAAAGCGTTTTTATAAGTATTTTATTATCATCTCGGATAACTGCGCTTTGGAAGTCAAACCGACGGTTTTTTCTTTCAGTTCGCCTTTAACGTACACGCAAAGGGTAGGTATACTGAAAATATTTAAAGCCACGGCAAGTTCTTCGTTAGCGTCTACGTCTACCTTTACGACTTTGACTTTATCTCCTAAATCTTCTTTGAATTCGTGAAGAATGGGAGCCTGCATCTTGCAAGGACCGCACCAGGTCGCCCAGAAATCTACGAGAACGGGGATTTCGGAGTTTATTTCTTTTTCGAATTCTTCTTTACCGATAACGTTTATTATTTCGCTCACGTTTGTTCCTCCTTTGTGATAAGTATTCGTTTTTATTAAATTTTTATTCTGTTTTTACGCGCGATTTTCCTTTACGAATTCCGATATGTCGTTAAAATCCACGAACGATTCCGCGCCCGTTTCCATTTCTTTTATTTTTATTTTGCCTTGCGCAAGTTCGTCGGAGCCTATTACCCCTACGAATTTCGCGCCGATTTTATCGGCGTACTTAAACTGCGCTTTTATGCCGCGGTTCATATGGTCGGTTTCGGCAGACACTCCGTCGAGCCTTAATTCCTGTACGATTGCGAACGCCTTTTTTCTTTCTTCTTCGCCCATAGGCGCGATATATACTTCGGTACGGTTAAGGTCGGGTATTTTAACGCCGATAGAGTCTAAAAGCAATAAAAGTCTTTCTATCCCCATTGCAAAGCCGATGCCCGGAACTCGGTTGCCGCCGAATTCTTCTATAAGACCGTCGTATCTGCCGCCGCCGCATACCGTACCCTGCGCGCCGATGTTTTCCGAAACGAATTCGAACACCGTTTTAGTATAATAATCGAGACCCCTTACTATCTTGGAATCGATTTTATATTCCACGCCGGCAAGGTCTAAAAGTTCGCGGACTTTATTAAAGTGAGCCTTACAGTCGTCGCAGAGATAATCTAAAATATTCGGAGCGTTCTCCACGATTTTTTTACACTCTTCGTTTTTGCAGTCGAGAATCCTTAACGGGTTCTTTTCGAACCTTTCTCTGCAAAGAGAGCAAAGGTTACCGAGATTGTCGCGAAGATAGTTTTTAAGAGCCGTTTCGTATTCCGCGCGGCATTTTTTACAGCCTATGCTGTTGATATAAAGGGTAAGACCTTTAACGTTTAATTTATCGAAAAAAGTTTTGGCGAAAAGTATGGCTTCCGCATCTATATCGGCGGTGTCGGAACCCAAAAATTCCACTCCGAACTGGTGAAATTCGCGAAGTCTTCCCGCTTGAGGTCTTTCGTAGCGGAAACAGGAAGTTATATAGAAAAGTTTTTGCGGAAGAGGCATGTTGAACATACCGTTTTCCACGAAGGCTCTCGCAACCCCTGCCGTTCCTTCGGGCTTTAAGGTTATGCTTCTGTTGCCTTTATCGTTAAAGGTATACATTTCCTTATTGACGATATCCGTTCCTTCGCCTACTCCCCTTAAAAACACTTCGGTGTGTTCGAAAGTCGGCGTTCTGATTTCCTTAATATCGAATAAATTTGCGGTTTCTCTCGCGATTTTTTCTATATACTGCCATTTATAAGATTCTTCGGGCAGTAAGTCTTTTGTCCCCTTAGGCGCGTTTATCATAATAATCCTTTTATAAAATGTATTTTTTAAGGTCTTTGGTTTTTTCTTCGATTCCGAGTTTTTCGCAAACGAATCGTTTGTCTATAACGACTTCTTTTTCGGTGCCGTCTGCGTCGTAAGAAACGCTGTCGAGCAATTTTTCGACTACGGTGTGAAGTCTTCTGGCCCCTATATCTTCGGAAGTGGCGTTCATATCTTCGGCGATTTCCGCTATTTTTTCGATTGCTTCGTCGGTGAATTTCAGATCTACCCCGTCCACTTTAAGTAACGTTGCGTACTGAATTGTCAACGCGTTTTGCGGAGTGGTAAGAATTTTAACGAAATCGTCTTTGGTTAAACTTCCGAGTTCAACTAAAATCGGGAATCTGCCCTGAAGTTCGGGAATTAAATCGGACACTTTGGAAACGTGGAAAGCGCCCGCCGCGATAAACAGAATATAGTCGGTTTTAACCGCGCCGTATTTCGTCATAACGGTAGAACCTTCTACTATGGGAAGAATGTCTCTCTGCACGCCTTCTCTCGAAACGTCCTGTCCGCCGCCCTGCGAACCTTTCGCGCCGATTTTGTCTATTTCGTCGATAAAAATTATGCCTTCCTGTTCGGCTCTTTTAACCGCTTCTTCGTTGACGGAATCTTTATCGATAAGTTTATCGGCTTCTTCTTCGATAAGAAGTTTTCTCGCTTCCTTTACCGAAAGTTTTCTTTTCTTTTTCTTCTTCGGCATAAAGTCGCCGAAAATGCTGCCTATGCTGATTTCGCCCGCGCCCGGCATAAGTTCCATGGGCTTAGGATTATCCACTATATCGATTTCAATCGTTTCGTTGTCGTAATAACCTTTTTTATATCCTTCGGCGACGTTCTTTTCGAAGATTTCGACGGGCGTTTCGCCGCGGTCTGATCTTCTCGCTTCGCAGATGAGTTTTATAAGTTTCTCGTCCACCGTCGCGCCGGCTTTTTCCATAACCTTTTTAAAGCGTTCTTCTTTAACAATTCTTACCGCGCATTCAACCAGATCTCTTATCATAGATTCCACGTCTCTTCCGACGTAACCTACTTCGGTGTATTTGGTCGCTTCCACTTTAACGAAAGGCGCGCCGACGAGTTTTGCGAGCCTTCTCGCGATTTCCGTTTTACCTACGCCGGTAGGTCCTTTCATGATAATGTTTTTAGGCGTTATTTCGTCCCTTTCCGCGTCGGGAAGTTGATTTCTTCTATAACGGTTGCGAAGCGCTATCGCGACCGCTCTTTTCGCTTCGTTCTGACCGATGATATATTTATCGAGTTCGGTGACGATTTGTTTAGGCGTTAAATTCATTTTATTACCTCCTTAAAGAGTTTCGACGATAATGTTGTTGTTGGTAAACACGCAGATTTCGCTTGCGATTTCCAACGCTTTTTTCGCTATCACTTCGGCGGAATAATCGGTTTCTTTATAAAGCGCTCTCGCCGCGGCAAGCGCGTAATTTCCGCCGCTTCCTATCGCGCATACGCCGTCTTCGGGGTCGATGACTTCGCCCGTTCCCGAAACTATCAATAACGTGTCTTTATCGGCTATAATCATCATCGCTTCGAGTTTTCTGAATTTGTCGCTGCGCCAGAGTTCGGCGAGTTCCACCGCCGAACGCATAAGATTGCCCGCGAATTTATTGAGCATTTCTTCGAATCTCTCTTCGAGAACGAATGCGTCGGACACGGTGCCGGCAAAACCTATTATTACTTTTCCGTTGTATATTCTTCTTACTTTTTTCGCGGTATTCTTGAAAATAACCTGTTGTCCCATGGTTACCTGACCGTCGCCTGCGATTGCAACGTGACCGTCCTTTTTAACCGCGCAGATTGTCGTAGCAGTAAAGTCGTTCATAATAATTGCTCCTTGAATTTTTTTATTTCGGCAAGGCTTTTTTCCGCCGCCGATTTCTTTCTTTCCGCTTTATCGCGGATAAGCGTGTTACAGTTTAATATGCCGAAGTTCGCGTTCATCGGCTGAAAATCTTTATTTGGCGTGGTAATGTATTTTGCGAGCGCACCCATAACGGTGTTTTCCGATACGGGTAAAACGTTATTGCCGCGTAACTTTTCCGCAAGATATATCGCGCAGCAAAGTCCGCTCGCCGCACTTTCGACGTAGCCTTCCACCCCCGTTATCTGCCCCGCGAAATAGGTTTTCGGGTGTTCTTTCATCGAGTAATCGGGATTAAGCGTTTCGGTAGAATTTATAAAGGTATTTCTGTGCATAACGCCGTACCTTGCGTATTCTGCGTTTTTCAGCGCGGGAATCATAGAAAACACCCTTTTTTGTTCGCCCCATTTAAGGTTTGTCTGAAACCCTACGAGATTATACAAAGTGCCTTCTTCGTTCTCTTTCCGAAGTTGCAGGCACGCGTACGGCCATCTGCCCGTTTTGGGATCGTCAAGCCCCGTTGGCTTTAACGGGCCGAACCGCAAAGTGTTTATACCCCTTGCCGCCATAACTTCTATCGGCATACACCCTTCGAAAACGTCGGTTTTTTCGAACTCGTGAAGTTCCGCGCGTTCCGCCGTTTGCAGTTCGGTAATAAACGCAACGTATTCTTCTTTGTTCATCGGGCAATTTATATGGTCGGCGTTACCTTTGCCGTATCTGTCGCCGAAAAAGGCGTTTCCCATATCTATGCTTTCAAAAGTTACTATGGGCGCCGAAGCGTCGTAAAAGTGAAGTTTGCCCTTTACCGTTTCGGTTATTTTATCCGATAAACCGCCGATTGTCAACGGTCCTGTGGCAATTATCGTGTATTCGTCGAAATTTATTTCAGAAACTTCTTCGCATACGACGGTAATATTGCTTTCGCTCTTTATTCTTTCGGTTAAAAGAGAAGAAAACGCTTCTCTGTCCACCGCGAGCGCGTTGCCTGCGGGAACTCTCGTTTTATCCGCCGCCGCGATAATTTCAGAGCCTAAAAGCCGCATTTCTTCTTTTAAAAGCCCTGCCGCGTTACCGTATACGTCGTTGGATTTAAGCGAGTTGGAACATACGAGTTCGGCAAAATTTTCGCTTTTGTGCGCCGGCGAAAACGATTTGGGTTTTACGTCGTACAGGGTGACTTTTATACCCTTTTTGGCAAGATATAAAGCCGCTTCGGTACCTGCGAGTCCGCCGCCTATTATTTTTACCTTTTCCATTATTCTTTATAATCGCATTTTTTATTCGAGCATTTTACTTTATCGTTGACCGAAATAAGGTACGCGCCGCACTTCGGACATTTTTTGCCGGTAGGAATATCCCAGCTCATAAACTTGCAGTTAGGATAATCCGAACAGCCGTAAAACACTTTTCCGCCGCGGCTTACCATTTTTTTGGTCGGTTTTCCGCATTCGGGGCAAACGCCTACCGATTCGGTTAAACTTACCGTGGTTTTGCATTTGGGGAAGTTCGAGCAGGCAAGGAATTTACCGAATTTGCCTTCTCTTTCTACCATTATACTGCCGCAGTTGGGGCATATTCTGTCGGTGGGAATAACCACCTTTTCGTTTACGGGTTTAATGTTTTTGCACTCGGGATAATTAGAGCATGCGTAATAACTTCCGTATTTGCCGCTCTTTATCATCATGGGCGCGCCGCATTTATCGCAAAGTTTATCCGTCATTTTGGAAGCGTTCAGTTCCTTTTCGAAAGGCGTATAAAAATCCGAAATGAGTTGGTGCCAGTCTTTGCCGTTGGAACCAACGTCGTCAAGTTCGTCTTCCATTTTGGCGGTAAACGATATATCCATTATATCGGGGAAATATTTTACCAGAAAATCGATGAGTTCGTAACTTATGGGATTCGGCACGAGATACTTTTTCTCTTTTTTAACGTACTCTCTCTTTTTATCGGAAAGTTTCGCCATAATGGTGGCGTAAGTGGAAGGTCTGCCGATTCCTTTATCTTCCATGTTCTTGATAAGCGACGCTTCGGTATATCTCGTGGGCGGTTTCGTGAACTTCTGTTCTTTGATAAGGTTAATAAGTTCGAGAAGTTCGCCTTCGGTGAGCGGCGGAATCAAAGAATTTCCGCTTTCGTCGTCTTCGTCCTTTTTGGTGTCGTCGTATACGGCGGTATACCCCTTAAAAGTTAAGGTTTTACCGCTCGTTTTTAAAACGTATTCGCCTGCCGCGACGTCTATCGCGACGGAATTATATATCGCTTCGTTCATTTGCGACGCGATAAATCTTTCGTAAATAAGTTTATAAAGTTTATACTGATTTTTATCGAGTATGTTTTTAACGCTGTCGGGCGTTTTGTTCACGTCGATAGGTCTTATCGCTTCGTGGGCGTCCTGCGCGTCGCTCTTGGTTTTATAAAAATTCGGCTTTTCGGGAAGATATTCTTTACCGTAGTTATCGGCGATAAATTTTCTCGCCGCGCTTTGCGCTTCCGAAGATATTCTTACCGAGTCCGTTCTCATATAAGTAATCAGCGCGACGTTGCCCTGCGGCGTTTCGACGCCTTCGTAAAGTCTTTGCGCTATCGCCATTATCTGCGGAGCGGTTACGCCTAACTTTATAGACCCGTCCTGCTGCATGGTGCTTGTTATAAAAGGAGCGGGCGCGTGAGATTTTACCACCGTCTTTTTAACGGTTTTTACCTTAAACTGAGAATTTTTAAGTTCGTTTTCGACTTTTTCCGCTTCTTCGGCGTTGCCAGGTTTATACTTTTTGCCGTTCTTTTCGGACAGAAGGGCTTTAAAAGAGTTCTTGTTTTCCCCTTTTAGTTCGGCTTTTAAGTTCCAGTATTCCTGCGGTTTGAACGCCTGAATTTCTCTTTCTCTGTCAACGACCATTTTAAGCGCGACGGACTGAACCCTTCCCGCCGATAAACTCTCGTTAAGACGGGAACTCGCCACGGGCGAAACGGTGTAACCCACGATTCTGTCTAAAACTCTTCTCGCCTGTTGCGCGTTTACGAGATTCTGGTCGATTTTTCTCGGGTGAGCGAGCGCTTCCGAAACGGCTTTTTCGGAAATTTCGTTGAATTCTATTCTGTTTACCTGATCTTCCGATAACCCTAAAACTTCTTTTAAGTGCCAGGATATGGCTTCCCCTTCTCTGTCGGGGTCGGTTGCGAGATAAATTTTATCCGCTTTCGCCGCTTCTTCCGAAAGTCTTTTTATATCCTTCTTCTTTTCGGGCGTGATAACGTAATACGGTTCGAAATTGTTGTTGAGATTTACGCCGAGATAGTTTACGGGCAAATCCCTTACGTGACCTTTTGAAGCGTCTACTTTATATTTACCTTTTAAGAATTTTTCTATGGTTTTGGCTTTGTGGGGAGATTCCACTATGATTAAATCCATCTTGTTCCTCCGTTTTATTTAAGCAAAGTATATACGTTTACGCCGCTTTTAACGACGTAACCTTTTATTTCCAGCATCGAAAGTATCGGCGATATTTCGTAAACGGCTTTCCCCGTTTCTTTCGCTATCTTTTCGATATGTTTTTCGCCGTCTTTTAAGCATTCGGTTACGATAAGTTCTTCTTTCGTAAGTTCGGTTTTTTCTTCCGTTTCGGTTATTCCGTAAAAATCCGCGATATCTTTCGGGTCGTCGGTCAAAATCGCGCCGCGCTTGATAAGGTCGTTACAACCCGCGCCCGAAGATATCCCCACGCTGTACGGAATACAGAACAAATCTTTGCCGTACTCTTCCGCGTATTCCGCGGTATACAGCGTTCCGCTCTTTTTGGCTCCGCTGACTATTAAAACTCCGCGCGCCAGACCCGATATTATTCTGTTCCTTATCGGGAAAAGATAAGGAAGGGCTTTTATTTCGGGGCGGTGTTCGGATATGCAAAGTCCTTTTTCGGCAAGTTTATTAAAAAGTTCTGTGTGACTTGCGGGATAAATATTGTCAAAGCCGCCGGCAAGCACGGAAATCGCCTTTCCGTTTATTCTTAAAGCCGTTTCCAACACCGCTTTATCTATTCCTTCGGCGATACCCGTAACGGGTACGAAGCCGTAGCCGATAAGTTTTTCGGTATAGTTTTCGGCAATTTTTACCGAAAGCGGCAAACTTTTTCTGCTGCCGACGATACCGAACAAATTTTCTTTCAACAAGTCGGATTCGCCTTTCGCGTACAATACGAGCGGCGGTATTTCCGTTTGTAAAAGGACGTCGGGATATTCTTCCGACGCCTGCGTTATACAGTAAACTTCCTTTCTTTTAAGTTCGGCTAAAAGATAGTCTAAATATTGCGGCGTTGCCGACATCGAAATCGTTCTGAATTTTTCTTCCCCTATCTCGGAAATTATATAATCTTTACCCGATTCGATAACCTTTCTTATATCTTTCTTACCGCTTATTAACTCTATTAAGTTTTTCTTGTGCTTATATTCGAGTTCCGAAAAACCGTCTATCCAGATATAACAGAGTTCTTCGGTCGAATATCTCGTTTTATCTCTCATCTTTTAATAATGGCGGTAACTTATCGCTTCTAAAATATGCTGCGGAAGAATTTTGTCCGAAAGTTCCATGTCGGCGATAGTTCTCGCAACCTTTATTATTCTGCTTCTCGCTCTCGGCGAAAGCCCTAATCTTTCGTACGCTCCGCGAAGAATTTTTTCGCAATCGGCGGATAAAACGCAATATTTTTTTATCTGCCTTTCGCCCATATCGGCGTTGGTCAGTATACCGTCGTTTTTGAATCTTTCTTTCTGAATAAGTCTGGTTCTGTCGACTCTCTTTTTGACGGTTTCGGAAGTTTCCGTTTCTTCGTCGCTTGAAAGTTCAGAGTATTTTACGCCGTCAACCTGAACCTGAATATCTATTCTGTCAAGAAGCGGACCGGAAATTTTCGCTTTATACTTCGCTATCTGCGACGGCGTGCAGGTACACTCTTTGTCTTCCGAACCATAATTGCCGCAAGGACACGGATTCATGCTTCCGCAAAGAATAAAGTTTGCGGGATATTTTACGCTCCCCGTCGCTCTCGAAATGGATATTACGCCGTCCTCTAACGGTTGACGCAACGCTTCGAGCGCCGAACGGGTGTATTCGGGCATTTCGTCTAAAAATAAAACGCCGTTATGCGCAAGACTTATTTCACCAGGTCTTAAATCAGAACCGCCGCCCGTCATCGAAACGGTGGTGGAAGTATGGTGCGGACTTCTGAAAGGTCTTACCTTTACTATTCCGTCCTTATCGTTCAATATTCCGTAAACCGAATGAATTTTCGTCGTTTCCAACGCTTCTTCTTTGGTCATATCGGGCATTATGGTAGGAATACATTTTGCAAGCATGGTTTTGCCTGTACCCGGCGCGCCAACGAACAAAAGGTTGTGTCCGCCGGAAACCGCGACTTCCAACGCCCTTTTCGCCGTTTTCTGCCCTTTAACGAAGGACAAATCGCAATCGTAAATGTTTTTTATGGGATTTTTGACGTATTCGGAAAGTTCCACTCTCGGTAACGGCGAAAGTCCCGATAAATGGTCTATTACTTCGTTAAGGTTGTCCGCGGCGTAAGTTTCCGCGTTTTCTATAAAAGACGCTTCTTTTTCGTTCCCCTTAGGAATTATGAATTTGTCGTAACCTTCGTTTACCGCGGAAATTATGATAGGAAGAACGCCGTTTACTCTTCTTAACGAACCGTCAAGCGAAAGTTCGCCTAAAAACACGTAACCGTCGGTCGAAGCAATAATTTGCGAACTCGCTTTTAATACGCCTATCGCCAGAGCGAGATCGAGCGCCGAACCTTCTTTTTTAACGTCCGCCGGCGCGAGATTCGCCGTAATCTTTTTAACCGGCATAAGCCTGCCGCTGTTTTTTATGGCGGCGCGAACCCTTTCTTTGGATTCTTTTACCGACGTGTCGGCAAGCCCTACGATGTCAAAGGACGGCAATCCGTTATTGATATCCACTTCTACGCTTACGGGAATACCGTTTAACCCCGTCAGCGCGTAACTCAAAATTTTCGCTATCATTTTTCCTTATCTACGTAAATATATTTTCCGTTTAAATTTTTCTCCGTATCGGGTGTTCTCTTAACGCATATACCCGCATACGGGTATAGGTTTAATACTCTATGAAATCCCGATGAAATACACTTATCGCCCGCAAGCAAATTTGAAACTTCTTGTATTAAAATTCAAGCGAGAAAACTTGCTCGCAAGGGTTTTCGAGCGCCGAATTTCAAGAGCGTAGGCGTAACGCAGTTACGGGGGCGCACAAGCGCCGAGTTTGTGAAAACAAACTCCCTTAGTGTATTAAAATTCAAGCAAAAATGCGCAAGCGCGTAAGCATTTGCAGACATTTTTGCGCCGAATTTCAAGAGCGTAGGCGTAACGCAGTTACGGGGGCGCACAAGCGCCGAGTTTGTGAAAACAAACTCCCTTAGTGTATTAAAATTCAAGCAAAAATGCGCAAGCGCGTAAGCATTTGCAGACATTTTTGCGCCGAATTTCAAGAAAACGTGCGAATTTTTGATTAAAAATTCGCGTGGGGCGTTCAGCCCCGAAGTGTTCGCAGAACACTTCTACGTTTGTATTATATTATATTTTTGCGGTAAAGTAAATGCTTTTTTCTCGTCTTTTTTGTATTAAAATATAGAAACATAACAAAATTGAAATTTTTATCGTTAATCGTTGCTATGCTTTTTATTTTAGGCAATAAGAAAAAAAGAACTTAATCGGTTAAGACAAGTTCTTTTATTTTCTTCTGTTTTGTTATTTCGTGGTTTCTTTAACCTTTGCAGCCTTACCCGTTCTTTCTCTCAGGTAATAAAGTTTCGCTCTGCGAACTTTACCGTGTCTTACGACCTGTATGTCTGCAACCTTGGGCGAGTGAATCGGGAAAGTTTTTTCTACGCCGACGCCGAAAGACATTCTTCTTACGGTGAAGGTTTCGCTTATTCCGCCGTGTTTTCTCGCGATTACAATTCCTTCGAAAGCCTGTAATCTTTCTCTGTCGCCTTCGATAACTTTTACCATTACTTTAACGGTATCGCCGACTGCGAACTCGGGAATTTCTTTTTTTACGTTTTCCTGATTGATAGCATCGATTATTGTGCTCATTTGCTTATTACCTCCATTAAACTAAGTGTTCGTTGATTTTCAAGAGGAACACCCGAAGCGTTTTATATAATAACATTTTTTTTATCTTTTGTAAAGCGATTTTATCCATAAAATGCGTTAATAATGTGATTTATTTGCCCTTTCTCTATTTCTACCACGTCGAATCGGCAAGGGCTGTCCGATTTTCCGTTTCTTAAAAGATATTCTTCGGCGACCTTAAAATATTTTTCTCTTTTTCTGGCGTCCACCGCTTCGCACGGCGCGCCGTATTCGTCGCCGCTTCTCGTTTTTACTTCGACGAAAACTATGTATTCGCCGTCTTTTACTATTATATCTATCTCTCCGAAATGCGTTTTGAAGTTTCTGTCTAAAATTGTGTATCCCTTGTTTTTAAGAAACTCCGCGGCTTTTATTTCTCCCGCTCTTCCCAGAAGTTTTTTATAAAAGTTTTTCTGTGCAATCTGCAAGGACCTATCTCCTTTATTTTATCGATATGAACTTTCGTTCCGTATCCTTTATGTTTTTCGAACCCGTACTCGGGGAACTCTTTAGCGTATTCTTTCATAAGGTTATCCCTGTACACTTTCGCGACGATACTCGCGCAACCTACGGTATAACTTTTTCCGTCGCCTTTTACTACGTATTCGGCGTTATCCAGATCGAGATGCGTATCGTTTCCGTCGATAAGTATCGCGTCGGCTTTTACCGACAGGGTTTTCACCGCTTCCGTCATACGCTTTTTAACGCAGCTTAAAATATTTATTTCGTCTATCTCTTCCGCTTCCGACTGCGCTATAACGTAAGCGACGGCTTTTTGTTTTATTTTCTCCGCAAGCAATTCTCTTTTCTTTTCGGATATTTTTTTGCTGTCATCTACGCCTGCGATAAGGTTTTCTTCTTCCAGCGGCATTATAACGGCGCAACAAACCACGGGTCCCGCAAGAGGACCTCTTCCTACTTCGTCTACCCCCGCGATATATTTACAGCCTTTTGCGAGATATTTTCTTTCGTATTCGAGTTTGTCCATCAGTCCAGCACTACCTTACCCGTTCTGCCCTTTCTGAAATCGTCTATAATCGCTTTGGAACAACGGGCGTAATCGTATTCGCCGCCTTTCATCAAAAATCCGCGTTTAACGCAGATTTCGTTGAAAATATCTATCGGTTCGGCGTCAAGATTTTCTATTCCGTACTTATTTTTAAGAAGTTCCGGAAACCTTACCTTAAACTCCGATATAAACTCGAAAGCAAGGTCTTCGAAGTCGATGTTAGCGTCGTTCATACTGCCGAGATAGGCAAGGTGAACGGCGTACGTCTGATTCTGAAAAGCAGGCGGCATCGTACCCGGGGTATCGAGCAAGTCCATATCTTTAAGCCTTACCCACTGCTTTCCTTTGGTTACCCCCGCTTTGTCGCCCGTCACCGTCTTTTTACCGCCCGAAAGCGCGTTTATTATTGTCGATTTGCCCGTATTCGGAATTCCAGCAACCATTATTCTGACAGGCTTAAACACGCCTTTTTCTTTGTTGCGGTCGAGTTTTTCCTTTAACATAACGAAAATCTTATTGTAAAGGTTATCGATCGCGCTTTTGTTGGTCGCGGAAAGTGAAACGGCCTCTTTTCCTTCTTTTCTGAATTCGGCGATAGTCCGTTTTACGGCTTCTTCGTCGGCAAGGTCGCTTTTATTCAAAACGTATAAAATCTTTTTATTTTCAAACAATTTTCCGAGTTTCGGGTTAAGCGACGCTCTGGGCGCTCTGGCGTCCAAAACGAGCAGAACTCCGTCAACGCATTTAAGGCTGTCTTCCATCATTCTGACGGCTGCCGTCATATGCCCCGGGAACCATTGTAAATGTTGCATAATTATTTATTCTCCGATAAATCCGGTCTTCTCTCTCTCGTGATTTTCTCCGACTGTTCTCTTCTCCATTTATCCACTTCGCCGTGATTGCCGCTTATAAGCACGTCGGGAACTTTTATTCCCATAAACTCCTGCGGTTTGGTGTATTGCGGATATTCAAGCGTACCGTCGGAAAAACTTTCCTGTAAAAGAGAGTCCTTGTTTATTACGCCGTCTATATATCTCGCGACGGCGTCGGTTATCGCCATTGCAGGTATTTCTCCGCCGGTAAGAACGAAGTCCCCGAGAGAAATTTCTTCGTCGATAAACAGGTCGATAACCCTTTGGTCAACGCCTTCGTAATGTCCGCACAAAAGAAGCAGTCTTTCTTCTTTCGATAGTTCCGTGACGATTTTCTGATTAAACGTTCTGCCTTTCGGCGACATGAAAATTCTTCTGGCTTTATGGTCGGGGTCTACGGCGTTTATCGCGCTCGCGATGGGTTGCGCCGTCATTACCATACCCGCGCCGCCGCCGAAAGGCGTATCGTCGCATTTTCTGTGTTTATCGGCGGTATACTCTCTTATATCGGTTATAACGATTTCGAGTTTGCCGCTGTTTACCGCTCTGCCTATCACGCTTTCTTTAAGAGGCGCGAACATATCGGGGAAAAGCGTAAGTATATCAATCTTCATAACAAGATACTTCCCCTAATTTTTCGCCGTCTACCGTCATAACGCCCTTTTCTTCGTCTACGGAAATAAGATACTTTTTCAAAAACGGAAAACGCATTATTTTTCCGTCTTTATCCGAAGCCGTTATAATATCGGTACGGGCTTTGGTTACGTCGGTTATTTCCGCTATATACTTTCCCTTTTCGTCTACTATAGCGCAGCCTATAAGGTCTACTATAAAGAACGTGTTTTCTTTTAATTCGACTGCGTTTTCGCGCGAAACGGCAACGAATTTGTTTCTGAAAGTTTCCGCGTAATCTCTGTCGGTAACTCCCGAAAGCGACAAAAAAACGGCGTCGGGCGACAGTTTTACGCCCGAAACCTTAAAAGTCGCTCCGTCGATCACTACTTCGCGAAGGGTTTTGAATCTCGCCGGGTCGTCGGTTAAAGGCATTACTTTAAGTTCGCCTTTAACCCCCTGCGGTTTTACGATTTTACCGATTTCCAAAAAATTCTGCATAAGTTAAGAAAAAGGGGGAAAATTATTCCTTTTCCCCGCGTTCCTTGATTTCGATATTGTATTTTCTGTTTTCTTTCTGGCTCGCCGCGCGAACTATCGTGCGGAGCGCCTTCGCAATCTTTCCCTGACGACCTATGACTTTGCCTATATCGCTTTCGGAAAGAGTAATAGTTACGTTCGTTTCTCTCGCGGATTCGGTTACGTCGTAGGTAACGTCGTCGGGATTGTCAACGAACTGACTTACTATATATTTAATAAGTTCTACCATTATCGCTCCTTAAAAAACCTTATTTATCTTTTTTGCGAACCTTGGTTTTGGAGGGAGAAAGTTTGGTGGGCTTGGGTAAAATGCCGCTGTTTACGAGCAGGTTCTTTACCGTATCGGTGGGCTGAACGCCTTTGCCGAGCCATTCTTTCGCTTTCGCTTCGTCGAATTTTACTTCTGCGGGTTGGGCGGTGGGGTTATAAGTACCGACTTTGTCGATATACGCTCCGTCTCTTGCCGCTCTGCTGTCTACGATGACGATACGATAGAAAGGCGACTTTTTGTCTCCCATTCTGGTCAATCTCATTTTTACTGCCATTGTTTTTATCTCCTTGAATATTTATTAAAATTTAAACATTTTATTGTTTTTCATTTGTTTCATCATCTGCTTGGTCTGTTCGAACTGTTTAAGAAGTTTGTTTACTTCCTGAACGCTCGTTCCCGACCCGTTCGCGATTCTCGTCTTTCTCGAAAAGTTTATTATCGACGGATTGTCGCGTTCTTTTTTGGTCATCGACTGAATTATCGCTTTCATCGAAAGAAGTTTCTTTTCGTCGATGTCCCCGTCGTTTATCTTTACCTTATTGCTCATGCCCGGCATCATGGAAAGAACGTTCTTTATTCCGCCCATTTTTTTCATCGCGTCGAACTGCATAAGATAATCGTCTAACGTGAAAGAGTTTTCTCTCAGTTTCTTTTCGAGTTTTTTCGCGTCCTCTTCGCTGACGGCTTCCTGCGCCTTTTCGATAAGCGAAAGCACGTCGCCCATTCCGAGTATGCGGTTAGCCATTCTGTCGGGATAGAAAGGTTCTAAATCGCTCGGTTTTTCGCCGACCGAACAGAATTTTATGGGTTTACCCGTAACCGCTCTCATAGAAAGCGCGGCGCCGCCCCTTGTATCGCCGTCGAGTTTGGTAAGCACGAGCCCAGTTACTTCGAGACGTTTATTGAAAGTATCCGCAACTTCGACCGCAACCTGACCCGTCATGGAATCGACTACGAGCAAAATTTCGTCGGGGTGAACGGCAGCCTTTATGTCTTCGAGTTCTTTCATCAACTTTTCGTCTATCTGAAGTCTGCCGGCGGTATCGATAATCACCGTGTCGAACCCGTAAGATTTTGCGTATTTAACGCTTTCTTCGGCGATTTTAACGGGATTGCCCTGCCCTTTTTCGAAAACTTCCGCGTCGACGTTTTTGCCGACGACTTTAAGTTGATTTATAGCCGCGGGGCGGTACACGTCGCATGCGACGAGCAAAGGTTTTTTGCCTTGTTTTTTTAAGTAAACCGCAAGTTTGCCGACGAGCGTGGTTTTACCCGCGCCCTGAAGCCCCGACATCATTATTATAGTCGGCGGATTAGGCGAAACGGCGAGTTTGGAATTAGAAGAACCCATTAAAGCGATAAGTTCTTCGTTTACAATCTTTATAACCTGTTGCGCGGGGGTAAGACTTTTAAGAATTTCCTGTCCCACGGCGCGCTCCGACACTTTCGCGACGAAGTCTTTTACGACGCTTATATTGACGTCGGCTTCCAAAAGCGCGATACGGATTTCTCTCATCGCGGTTTTTATTTCCAGTTCGGTAAGCCTGCCTTTATGAGCGAGTTTGGAAAAAATATGATTAAGTTTTTCGGACAATCCGGAAAATAAAGCCATTTTTTACCCTAAAATATCGTAAATTCGTTTTGCCGTAACCTTATCCGATTCTTCCGCAAGAGATATAAGTTTTTCGTTCTTTTCTAATATCTTTAACGCGGTTTCGTATTCGGAAAGCTTTTGTTTTACTTTCGTTACGGCGTCGTATATGCTTTGCCTCGTTACCCCTTCCGACTCCGCTATTTCTGACAGCGACAAGTCGAAATTATAGTGAGAAGAAAAAAGTTCTCTCTGCTTATCGGTGAGCAAACCTTTATATATATCGAACAATCTTATATAATATATATCTTCTTCCATAGCAAACGAAAAGCGTAAAGTAAAATTACCTTACGCTGTGAATTATATATTATATAATCAGTCTTGTCAACTGTTTTCACGCATTTTTCCGATTAACGGGAACCGTTTTTTCACGCATTTTCCGCGTCGGTAGCAAAAGTCACCGAATCGGCGTGGGAAAACAGTATTCTTTCTTTATCTTTTTTATCCTTCTTCGCGCACCCGAAATTCAAGGTGTAAAACGCCTGTTCCGACTTATACATTGCGGTAATCATAAACAGGTTGCCGTTATCGATCGTAAAATAAAGGTAACCGTTTCTTTCCGAAACTTCCGTTTCCACTTTGTTTGCGGTTTTTACGGCGTCGGCGTATTCGGCAAGCGTTTTTTCTTTGCTTATTTTATCGAAGCCGTCTTTACTGCAAACGCAGAATTCGCCGCCTAAAACGCTCTGATAATAAAAGTATACGTTTTCGTTTTCCTGTTCTCTGTAAAAACTGTCCAAAGTTACGGAAATTTCGCCTTTGGTAAAGGTTGCCGGCGTACCCGTACACGCGGCAAAGGCGAACGCCGCCGTTACGACGGTTAATGCCGCCGCGATGAATTTTATTATTTTTTTCATAATTTTTTAAGTAAATTCCGTTAAAATAAGTTGTCTATATAATCTTTTGCGTCGAAGTCTTCTATATCGTCGATTTTTTCGCCCGTACCGACGTAAAGAACGGGAATTTCCGTTTCGTAAGAAAGGGAAACTATAAAACCGCCTTTCGCCGTTCCGTCGAGTTTGGTTAAAATTATGCCGTCAAGCCCGATTTCGTCATTAAAGACTTCCGTCTGCGACTTGGCGTTCTGCCCCGTGGACGCGTCGAGAACGATAAGTTTATAATAGTTGGCGTCGGGATATTCGCGTTTAACCGTTCTGTCCATTTTTTTGAGTTCTTCCATGAGGTTGCTTTTAACGTGAAGTCTGCCCGCCGTATCTATAATCAGAACGTCGGTATTTCTCGCTTTACATGACGCTATCGCGTCGTAAACAACCGCGGAAGCGTCCGCGCCTTCGGCATGTTTTATTATTCTTACCTTTGCCCTGTCCGCCCAAACGGAAAGTTGATCGGAAGCCGCCGCCCTGAACGTATCGCCCGCGGCAACGGTGACCGATTTACCTTCTTTAGCAAACTTTGCGGCAAGTTTCCCGATAGACGTGGTTTTACCAACGCCGTTTACCCCTACTACCATAATAACCGCGGGGTATTTGATTTCTTTGGCGTCGGCGTAGTTTAAGGTGTCGAAAAGTTCTTCTTTTAGTAAAGAAGTAACGTAGTCTTTATCTTTTAATCTTTCTTTTTTTGCGCGTTCTCTTATTTCTTCCACGATTTCCACCGCCGTATCGACGGACACGTCGGAAGATATAAGCACGTCTTCAAGGCTTTCGTAAAATTCGTCGCCTAATTTATTGGAAGAAAAAAGTTCGGCGAGTTTTTTGCTTATGCCGTTTCTCGTTTTGGAGAGAACTTCTTTTATTTTACTGAAAAATCCCATATATTATCCTTATTCGGTTCAGCCGACCATATTGCCGCTTTCTATATCGGCAACGTCGGAAAGTTTAACGGATACCGTCTTGGAAACGCCCTTTTCCTGCATGGTTACGCCGAACAGAGCGTCGGCAAGTTCCATTGTCGGTTTTCTGTGCGTTATGACGATAAACTGCGTTTCTTCCGAGAACTTCTGCAAATATCTTGCGAATCTGTCTACGTTGGCTTCGTCTAACGCCGCTTCTATTTCGTCAAGCACGCAAAACGGCATAGGCCTTAAACGCAATATCGAGAAAAGTATGGCGATTGCGGTAAGCGCTTTTTCGCCGCCCGACAAAAGCGAAAGTTTCTGCAGTTTCTTTCCCGGTGGTTCGGCGATGATTTCTACGCCCGCTTCGAGTTTGTCGTCCACTTCCGAATAGTCGAGTTCGAGCATCGCTCTGCCGCCGCCGAAAAGTTCTTTGAAAATCCTCTGGAAGTTTTCGTTGATTTTTGTAAACCCTTCGTCGAACTGCGTTATCATTTCGCCTTTAATCTTTTCGATGGCTTCTTTTAAGTCGGCTTCGGCTT
>CAKQQY010000027.1 GCA_934271245.1 uncultured Clostridia bacterium
TAAAAATTTACCTTTACATCAGGAGAATAACAGATGAAAAAAGAAAGAAGACCACTTACCGAATTCCTGCTTAAAGAACTCATATTGAAAGGGTTATTTATCCTTGCGATTGCTTACGGCGTACTCTTTTTCTTTCACGGAATAAAAGTTTTCACCGTTTCCGGCGAAAGTTGGATGAATATATTTTATCTGACGGAATTTGCCGTTCTTCAATGCCTTGTGCTTGTTTGCGTGCTTTACTTTACGGGGTCGTTAAACGGCAAAGACGTAAAGCGTACGGTTCTTAAAAGAGTTCTTACGTTTTTACCCTGTATTCTTGCCGTATTATTTTTTATTCTCGTTTTCACCGCGCCTAAGTTTCTGCCGTCGTCTAAACCCGACGCTGTAAACTTTTTTACCGCTCTCGCGATATTTATAGGCGGCGCGGCGCTCGGATTTCTTATTCCTTACGGCGGACGCAGACTCGTTAAACTTATCAAAGCGAGAATAGAATACCGTAAAACTCACCCCAAGCCGCCGAAGCCGGTAAAGGTAAAGAAGGAACGCAGAAAAAAGATAACGGTATCTTCTCAGTTCGCTCAGGAAGGATTAGAAAAAGCGGAACCCGCTCCCGGAGAAGTGTTCCCCGACCTTCTTGCCATAGATAAGCAGTTCGAAGAAAAGCCTTATCGACCGCAGCCTTCTTCGAACCTGTCGTTAAAACAGATTTGCGACGGGTTCAACACGTACCTTGAAAGTCGCCATATGTATTATACCCCGGAAACGATACGTTCGTTCGTCGCGGGTATGGCTTGCTCCCATTTTATAATTTTAGAAGGTCTTTCGGGAACGGGCAAAACTTCGCTTCCCAAATACTTTTCGGAATACGTGGGTTGCTCGGCGTGCTTTACGCCTGTGCAGGCTTCCTGGAAAGACAGAAGCGATATCTTAGGTTATTATAACGATTTTACCGCAAAGTTTAAGGAAACTCCCTTTTTACGCGCGTTATATTCCGCGTCTTATCGTACGGACGACATAAACCTTATGGTACTCGATGAAATGAATCTTTCGAGAGTGGAATACTACTTTGCGGATTTTCTTTCGGTGCTTGAACTCGACACGGAAGTGTGGAAGATAGAACTTATGCCCGTATCCACGAAAGGCAAATTGCCGGCGGCTCTCATAGACGGTTGTTCGGTAAAGATTCCGAGTAACACGTGGTTTATCGGCACGGCGAATAAAGACGATTCGACCTTTACCATAACCGACAAAGTATACGACCGCGCGGTGATAATAGACTTCTCGCGCAGAAACGAAGCGGCGGGCGTCACCCCCGAAGTCAAGGCAATACATCTCGGTTCCGACGAACTGATTAACCTTTTCATGGAAGCGGTGGGAACTTCCGATTATAATCTTTCCCGCGAGGATTACGCCAAGTTCAAAACGCTGAGCGATTTTATGCTCGATAAGTTCGAAATAAACTTCGGTAACCGTATAATGAACCAGATAAGAGCGTTCGTGCCGGTATTCGTCGCCTGCGGCGGAACTTCGGCAAAGGCAATCGACATAATGTTCTCCCGTAAAATTCTCAGAAAATTAGAAGGCAGATTCGACGACGGTCTTAAAGCGGGACTGACGAAACTCGAAGAGTTGGTAATAGAATTATACGGAGCGGAAGATTTTTCGGGAACGCTCGAAACCATAGCGAAACTTAAAAGGAAATTACTCTGATGCCACTTGCCGCGTTGGAAAACTTTCACGAGCAACTTGCGGAAAACAAAGTGAGAAACGTTTCCGGAATATTAGAAGCGGAAAGCGACGGGAAATTCAAGTTTTGTTTTCCCGTGCCGGCGAAACTGGATTATTCTTCGGTTATAGATAAAATAACGGCGTCGATGGGAAGCCTTATCAACGTCGTAATGAGTCCTTATATAATACTTAAAGGTGAATACGACGCTATCCGCGCCGAGAAAGTAACGGCGATGACGCCTGAAGGCGTAAAAAAGACCGTTGCGGATTCCAGACTATGGAAACGTAAAGGTAAAACCATGCGCCCCGAGTTCGCTTACGCAAAAACCCAGGAAGACGAGTATAATACGTACGAAAACAGGTTTATCAAAGCGCTTATCGACAGACTGATAGTCTTTCTTGCAAAGCCTATGACGGAAATGCGCGGCGGAGTAAAAAGTCTTTACGAAGCGCACGCAAACGTCGGAAAAATAAATAAAATCGACCTGTTGCGACTTCTCGACCCCGATATGTTTAAGGAGAGCGACGAACGCTGTTTCGTCGATTTCAAAAAGATATTCTATCTTAAAGCAAAACTTACGCAACTAAAGAGTAGCGGTTTTTATAAAATAATGAGCAGGCTCCCCTCGTTTACCGATCGCGACCCCGAACCTACCAACCTTCTCGTTCATAACGCCGACTATTTCACGTGCCTTAAGTTATGGCTGTACCTTAACGAAAAGGATATTAAAATGGGCGAATTGAAAGACGAAGGGTTGCGAGCCGCTTATTCCGCGTTCGTTTTTCTGTACACGGCAAAGTCTTTGACGAAACTCGGTTTTGCGTTAAAAAAGGACGGGGATTTCCGTTACGCGTATAACGAATTTTCCGCGCGCGGCGCGACTTTCGAAAACGAATATTTTATCGTAAAAGTCAGCGCGGCGGAGAAAAAAATGACTTTTGCGCTGACCTGCAAGGTAACGGGCGAAAAGAAAACGATTACTTTCGGATTCATGGTTTTTGCCGACGACCCGAAACCCGAAACGCAGTACGTAGTAAGTTTTGCCCCTACTTCCTATTCCGACGAAACTCTGCGCGTTCAACCGGACAGCGCTTCTTCGCTTAAAGATTTGGAAACCTTTATTCACTCTATATTTTTTATCGTAAAGGTAGAACCAAACGTTTACGAAAAACTCTGCCTTGTTTGCGGAAGTAACGCAGTGGAAGAAAAGAACGGAGAAATTCGTTGCCTTGATTGCGGTTCGGAATATTCTTTTTTCGATAAGGAAACCGTATGGCTTAAAAAGTTCCGTGTGCATAATATTCACATAGAAAGAAACTAAAAATATATCACAGTAGGATTTTTTATCCGAAAATTTTTAATTCCACCGCTTTTAGCGGTGGTTTTCTTTTCCCTAAAAAACACAAAACACGGCAGTGTTTTTCCCAAAAATTTTTAACTCCACCGCTCCAAACGGTGGTTTTTTTACATAAATAAACGCCCGACTAACCGTCGGGCGTTAAATTTTAATTTATTTTAACATTGAAACGTGACAAAATAAAATTTTGTCGGCAACCGTCGTTGCTTGCGTCTTTGCATATGCAAATCCGCCGTTTCTGTTGAAATATGGCGTGAAAAAGTCCTTGCAAGCAAACTTTTTCACTTATATTATACGTTTAATCGGGCGTTCGGGAAAATTTTATTTCGTTCCGAAAATTCTGTCGCCCGCGTCGCCTAAACCGGGAAGTATGTAGCCGTTTTCGTTAAGGCATCTGTCGAGCGTGGAAACGTAGATTTCCACGTCGGGGTGTTCTTCCGCGACCTTTTCCACGCCTACGGGAGCGGCAATTATAGACATAAGTTTAATTTTTTTACAGCCGCGTTTTTTAAGCATTTTGATGGCGTCGCAAGCGCTGCCGCCGGTAGCGAGCATGGGGTCGACCACCATAACGACTTTATTTTCGATTCCTACGGGAAGTTTGCAATAATATTCCTGCGGTTCGAGAGTTTCTTCGTCGCGATATAACCCTATATGCCCTACCTTTGCCGCGGGGAAAAGAGTTAAAATTCCGTCGACCATTCCGAGTCCCGCGCGAAGAATCGGAACGATTGCTATGGAATTTTCTTTAACGACGGTCTGTTTGGTAACTTCGAGCGGAGTTTCCACTTCGATTTCCTGAGTGGGAACGTCTTTGAAACTTTCGTAAGCCATAAGAGTTGCGAGTTCGCCGACGATTTCTCTGAACTGTTTGGTGTTGGTATTTTTATCTCTTATAATCGCGAGTTTGTGTCTGATAAGCGGGTGATCCAGGATGTGAACGTTTTTATAATCTTTCATGATTTTCTCCTTGTTAGTTATATGATAGCGTTAAAGAGCGAATTTTCTTCGCTCTTTTTACGCTTATGTTTATTACGTTATTTTTGTTGCGATTATTCGGCTTTGTCGTCTTTGCAAGCGGCGCAAAGTTCTTCGCTCTTTTCCGCGGTGCAGGTTTCGCAGTTTTTACCGTTTTCCGCGTCGTGCGATTTTCTTGCCTTTGCGCAGAGCAGGTTGGTGAGTATACCAAGGATAAGCGCGCACGCTACTTCCGTCAATTTGATTTTACCGAAGGACATGCAGAGCGAACCTACGCCGGCGATAAGGATAACCGATACCACGAAGAGATTGCAATTGTCGCCAAGGTCAACCTTTTGTATCATTTTAAGACCGGATACCGCGATGAAGCCATAGAGCGCTATGCAAACGCCGCCCATTACGCAGGAAGGTATCGTTGCAAGGAAGGTCGAGAAAGGCCCTATAAAGGATACCACGATAGCCATAATCGAGGTTGCGAGAATGGTTACTACAGAAGCGTTGCCGGAGATTGCCACGCAACCAACCGATTCGCCGTAAGTGGTGTTGGGGCAGCCGCCGAAGAACGCGCCTGCGATGGAACCTACGCCGTCGCCGAGTAACGTTCTGTGAAGACCAGGATTTTCAAGAAGGTCTCTGCCGATTATGGAAGAGAGGTTTTTGTGGTCTGCGATGTGTTCCGCGAATACTACGAAAGCAACCGGTATGTAAGCGACCGCAATCGTTCCGATGTAAGAACCTAACGAGCCGCCGCCGAAGTCGTAGCCGCCCTTAAAGAACGCTTCTACGAAAGTGAAATCGGGATACCATTGCATATTGTTGAATTTAGAGAAGTCTATAATAGGTATTCCCGCAAGGGTGAATACGGATGCGACCGCATATCCCGCCGCGATACCGATTACGAAAGGTATCATTTTAACGAACTTTTTGCCGTAGACCGAACAAATCATCGTAACCGCTAAAGTTACAAGACCGCAGCAAAGGCACGCCAACCCGTTTCCGTTCATTACGTAAGAACCGAGATTAGAGTCGAATTCAACAAAGCCTGCGGAGCCGCCGACCATATCTTTAACCGCGTTTCCCGCAAGGGATAACCCTATGATAGCGACGGTAGGTCCGATAACGACCGCGGGCATAAGTTTGTTGACCCATTTAACGCCTGCGAATTTAACGATTAAAGCGATTACTACGTAAACGAGACCTGCCAAAACTGCGCCGATGATAAGTCCTAAAAATCCTGCGGACGCGGAAACGCCGCCCGCGAAAGCCGCCGACATAGAACCCAAAAACGCGAAAGACGAACCCAAGAAAACCGGGCTTTTGAATTTAGTGAAAAGTAAGTACACCAACGTGCCTACGCCTGCTCCGAATAAAGCGGCGGAAGCCGACATACCGTTCCCTATGATTGCCGGAACCGCTATGGTTGCCGCCATAATCGCAAGGAGTTGTTGTAACGCAAATACGAGTACCTGCGCGAATCTGGGTTTATCTTCTACGTTAAAGACTAAACCGTTGTTGTTCATTTGTTTACCTCCCTAAAATAAAATATCTTTTTTAGTTTTTTACCAAAAAAAAAGTCCTTTTTTAAAGGACTTAAAAAACACGATTATTAAGAAAGGAAAAAAGGGAAAAATATCCGAGCGATTTCGGATTTTCGGTATGAACTTTAATACATAACGTTCTTTTCATTTTTCTTTCCTCTCAACTTACTTTGGCTATTGTAACACATAAAAAAAATTTATGCAACAATTTTTCGACTTATTTTTTAAATTTTTTTAAATGATTTTTTTGCGCTTAAAAAAAGGATAAATTTTCCGCCGAAATAATTATTCGGCGTACTCCGTTACTTCCTTTCTCGTGGGAACGGACTGCTGCGCTCCCCTTCTCGTACACGCGATAGAAGCCGCCTTGCTGCCGAACGCAATGCTTTCTTCGAGCGATTTGCCTTCCGCAAGACCGACCGAAAGACCGCCGCATAAGGTATCGCCGGCGGCGGTAGTATCCACGGCTTTAACTTTTAAACAAGGATAAATCGCGGAAGAATTTTCCGTAGCGATTTCGTACCCTTTGCTTCCGAGCGTGGTAATAACCGTTTTAATACCCTTTTTAAAAAGGTTTTCTTTGCCGCCGAAAATTTCGCATTCGGTTTCGTTGGGGGTGATTAAATCGACGTAAGCAAAGTATTTAGCGATATCTACGTTCGCAGGCGCGGGGTTAAGAATGGTATAAAGACCTAAACTTTTAGCCTTTTTAAGCCCGTAACCGATAATGTCTATGGGGTTTTCGAGTTGGGTAAGATAAATATCTCCTTCTTCCGCGCGGGATAAAGCCGCGTCTATGTCTTTTTCGGTTAAAAGAGCGTTCGCGCCTTTGTCGAGAATAATTCTGTTATCCCCTTCTGCGACCACGATAACGGCAATGCCGGTGGAAACGTTTTCCTGCTTTCTTATAAAGGTCGTGTCAACGCCGGAAGATTTAAGGTTGTTTATAAGAGTATCGCCGAAAGAATCGTCGCCGACGACGCCGCACATAAACGCGTTACCGCCGAGTTTACCGCAAGCGGTTGCCTGGTTTGCGCCTTTTCCGCCGCCGTTGGTCATAAAATTGCTGCCGGTAATGGTTTCGCCCGCCTTGGGCATATAAGGACTGTTTATAACAAGGTCCATGTTAAGACTGCCTACGATAAAAATCTTTTTCATAATATATCTCCGAATCAGTTACGGATATATTTTAACTTTTAAACGGAAAAAAGTCAACCTTAACGGTTATTTTTATGCGGTGAAAAACACGGATATCCGTCCGGACAAAACCGTTTTTTTAAAAAGAAAGAAAAACCGACAAAAAAAATAAAAAATTTTAGAATATCCCGTTGATTTTATCATCTCTATATATTAAAATATAATATATGAAGAAATACAGATTCAGATACGGTAAAATAGTATATTTGTTGCTTGCGCTGGTTGTGGTGGCGGCGTTTGCCGGCGGAATATGGAACGTATATAACTTTGTCGTCTATCTTTCGGACGTTTTTAAGGCGGTAACGTATATGGTAATAGCGTTACTAACCTTATTTTTAGCAACACTCGGTTTAAGCATAATGGTGTACGGAAGATACGTTATAAGCGGAGAATACTTATATACTTGTTTCGGGTTTATAAAAACCAAAACGAAAATATCCGAAGTAACGGAAATCGTACACTTCAAAAAGAGCGATAAACTGGTTGCCTATAACAAAAAGGGCGAATATCTCGTAATCGTAATATCCCCTGCGGAATACGAAGATTTCATATTAAATATGAGAGAGATAAACAGAGAAATCGTATACGAAAGCAAGATAGACGGAGAAGATACGCCCGAGCAGTAAAAAAGGGTAACTATTTTTTTTGCAAACGCGTATAATATTGTTGACAACGGCAATAAAAAAAAGTATTCTGTAAAAGGAAAAAACAAAAGAATAAAATAATATCCGGTAGGTAAGGCTACCACAGGGATATGGATTGCTACCGCGAAGTAGTGGAGACACTATAAGAAGGTCAGAAGGTTTGGTCGAACGCAAGGCTTAACCTAACGCAGTTACACCGCCCTGTGATGCTAAAGCCAGTATGGTTTCCGATTAAATCGAAAAAGAACGTAATACCTGCCGCGCGCAGGTATTTTTTATTACCGAAGAAAAGGGGGTTTACTATGAACGAAGAACTCGAAAAAGTATTTGAAAGGCTTAAAGACAGTTTGGATAACCGAAAGTTTGCCGATCTTCGGATAGTTCTGCTCGATATGGAACCTGCCGACATCGCGAATTTTATGGAAGAAATGCTGACGGAAAAAGAGCAGATAATGTTTTTCAGACTTCTTCCGAAAGAACTTGCGTCGGACGTATTTATCGAAATCGATACCGATACGCAGGAAAATCTGATAAAAGCGTTTACCGATAAAGAACTTAAAGAAGTAATCGACGATATGTTTTTGGACGATACGGTAGACGTCATAGAAGAAATGCCCGCGAACGTGGTAAAAAGAATACTTCGTAACTCCGACCCCGAGAACAGAAAACTGATAAACGAACTGTTAGAGTACCCCGAAGACACGGCAGGGTCTATAATGACGACGGAATTCGTCGCCTTATCCCCCACGATGACGGTAGACGCGGCATTCGAAAAGATAAGACAGACGGGATTAAATAAAGAAACGATATATACCTGTTACGTAACCGACAAGAAAAAACATCTTATCGGGGTGGTAACGGTAAAAGATATGTTGCTTGCGGCGAAATCCGAACTTATCGCCGACGTAATGGATTCTTCGGTGGTAACGGCGGAAACACTCGACGATAAAGAAGAAGTCGCGATGATGCTTTCTAAATACGACTATCTCGCGATACCGATAATAGATAAAGAAGGTTGTCTTGTCGGCATAGTAACGGTAGACGACGCGGTAGACGTCATTCAGGAAGAAGCGACGGAAGATATTCAGAAGATGGCGGCAATGTTGCCGACGGAAAAACCCTACTTAAAGCAATCGGTGTGGAGAATATGGTTAAGCCGAATCCCGTGGCTGCTATTGCTTATGGTATCGGCGACTTTTACGGGGCTTATCTTAAACCATTACGAAGCCATGCTTCCTACGGTGCTTATAGCCTGCGTGCCTATGCTTATGGATACGGCGGGAAACGCCGGCGGTCAGTCGTCGGTTACGATAATAAGAAGCCTTGCCTTAAACGAACTTTCTTTTAAGGACTTTTTCAAAGTCGTGTGGAAAGAACTTCGCGTAGGCATAATCTGCGCGGTATGCTTAGGCGCGGTATGCTTTCTGAAACTGCAACTTATAGACAATTTGATTTTCGGTTATACCGACTATACCCTGCTTAATTCTTTCGTAATATCGCTTGCGCTTTCGATAACGGTAATAATGGCGAAATTCATCGGCTGTATGCTTCCCCTTTTCGCCAAACTCATTCACCTTGACCCTGCGGTAGTCGCAAGTCCGTTTATAACCACTATAGTAGACGCGCTTTCTCTTCTCGTGTTCGTAGGTCTTGCAATCGCGGTGCTGGGCGTGTAAAAACTTAACCGCTCCGCCATACAAGGCGGGAAAACGGCGTTTAATAAAACGACAAAAAATAAATATAAAAAGGATAACGAAAACCATTCGCTATCCTTTTTCTTTTTATATATCGTTTGTAATTTATTAGCCTGCCTTATCCGTCGCAAAAATCGGCGGGATTGCCACTGTCTGACGGGAACGCCGTAATGTATCCGGAACGCTTTAATACGTAAACGTTCCGTTTAATGTCAATAAAACCGTTTTTCCGCATGCAAATTATATTGCCGGCGATTAAAACAACTGTTTTTTACCACAAAAAAAGCGAAAAAACCTTAACTTCTTCGCTTAAAAACGTTTTTCACGTCCGTAATAAAACGGACAAGAAATTATTTCAATAAATCGTATAATTGATTTTTCAGTTTTTCGTACTTTTTAACGTCGCGCGGATACTCGTGCAAACCGGAAACGCCGTTTCTTGCCAGAACGTCTTTTACGCCCTCTCTTCCTACCTTATTTTCGACGGTTTTCAATAATCTGTAATCTTCGAACGCTTTTAAAAGAGCAAAATATCTTATGGAATAATTTACGCCCTTTTCCGCGGGATAAACGATAAACGGGTCGCCCGCAACGAATTTACCCCCTGCCGTCGCGTCTTTATATGGGTCAATCGTCGCGATAGAAAGCGCGGTGTTGTAGAAATTAAAACCCCAGTGTAAAAATCCGTCGGCGCGTTTGTCGTATAACTGCATGCCTATGATAGCAGTTCTTAACAGCGGCATGTGGAAGTATCTGTTTGAAAGATAATTTTCGTCCACCCAGACGCAATAATAAAATAACTTGCGAACGTTTTCGAATAAATCTATTTGTTTGCTGTTGGTCGCAACCGCGGGCAAGTTCAACCCGGTTTTTTCTATAAAGTCGAAATGGGAAAGCGCGTCCATGGTTTTTACGCCGAAATTATGCTTTTTCACGAACGCGGAAAGTTCCGAATACTTATCAATGTTTTTCATTTTCGGCTCGTCGGTAAGGTGCATAAAGGCGTTATCTTTAATGCCTTCCTTTACGAGAAAATCGTTCAACGCGACGAAATACTGCTTCAAAAATTCCAGATATTCTTCGTCGTCCGACTTAACGTTCCAGCCGAACTTTTTAATATCTTCGCCGTTTTCTTCCACGATAATTTTCGGGCAGAATTCCCCGCCCCACTGCGTGAACAGATGGGATAATTCAAAGTATTTTATGCCGAAAGACTTTGCCTCGTCGATATACCTTTTCATATCGGAAAAATCAAACTCGTAACGATTCCCGACCTTTTTAATTTTCAATAACTGCGTCGTAAGGCGTTCTCCGCCGACTTCCGTATCGAGCGGCGGCGTGAACACGGGAACGAGCAACATATTGTTGCCCATTTTAACGTACGCGCGCATAAAATCTTCAAAATGAACGTACCATTCCGCCGAAAAAGGTTTTACGTTATAGTAATTGCAGATAGCGTCGGAATGAAACCAGTGCGTAACGATTAAATCACTCTCCGTAAGACTTTCTTCTAAAACGTTGACGGAAAAACTCACCGATTTATCGCCGACGGTGACTTTAACGTCGTGTTTCCCCGCGGCTTTTTCCGAACTGTCTATCTCGAAAAACAACGTTTTATTCCGGTTTTTCCCGCATTCGATTTTATTTACGGGAATCAGCAATTCGGGATAAGTATCCGACTCGGTTTTAATGTAGTAATCGTCGGTTTTGTCGTTAATATCGTAATTGCCTTTGCAGAATAAAACTTCGTAACAACTAATTTTCAAATCGGATTCGATTCCGATATCGTAAACTGCGTTTTCCGTATCGCAAACGTAAATCTGAAAATTAAAACTTTCGTTTTTAAGGCAATTAAACGACTGAATTTCGGAAACGTCGTTCTTATCTATAATTTTAACGAGAGCCGAAGATAAAAGCAATTCCATTTTTCTTTTCCCTTAGTGAAAAACCTGTTTTCGCCCGGACTATAACTGCGCGCTACGCCCCGATGAACCGACGTAAAATAATGTAAATCCGTTAAACGGATAACTCTTCTTTTTTAGTCGATTCTCCGCCCTTGATACCGACTACGTTATCCACGGGAAGCGAGAAAGCAATACCCTGCCCGTCGGTCGAAAGTCCGGCAGACTGGTAAATCGCGTGTAACACGTCTTCTTTAATATCGGTAGAAACGACTATCATAACCATTTCTTTTTCGGGTTGAATGACAACGTTGAAGATATTTTCCGCCTGTTTGTTGGCGGTACCCCTGGCGTTAACTATAGTGCCGCCGCGCGCGCCGACCTTTCTGGCGGCGTCCATAACGACTTCGGAGAAGCCTTCGTTGACGATGCAAAGGATAAGTTCGTATTCGTATTTTTTCATAATTCTTTACTCCCGTTGTTGTTGCTTAAAAAAGTGTAAGTGAGCGCGCCGATGACGCTTTTCATCGGAACGGTGAACGCCACGCCCTTGGAATCTTTGTATGTCGCAAATTTTTCTTCTAACCCGGCGAGCGCGTCTTTAACGCGTTCTTCTTTTATGACGGCAAAAATAATCGCTTTATCCGTGCCGAGTTTGTCGAGAACGCTTGCGGTCATTCTGTCGGAAGTACCCCTGCCGTGCGCGAGCATCTGCATGTTCACTTCGAAGTTCTGAATGTAATCGGAATAGAAATCGTATTTTTTACGATTGACGATAACGACTAAAAACTCAAGTTTTTTTAAGGCGTTTTCGTCTTTTTCTCTCATTTTTGTCGAAATTTTAGTTCCGACGCCGTTAATTTTTTTCGCCATAAATCACCTACATAAAATCGATAATTTGTTCGTCTTCTTTGGAAAGAAGTCTTCTTAACGCAATCTTTTCGCGTAACCGTTTGGAAGTAATGCCTTTAAAACCTAAAAGTTGAATGGTAATCAAAGGAGTCATAGCGACCATGGCGACCACGCCGAACGCAAGGCTTAAAATACCTTCGCTGCCGACCAGAGCGTTGCACGCGCCGATAGCCATAGGAAGAATAAATCCCGAAGTCAACGGACCGCTCGCGACTCCGCCGGAGTCAAACGCGATAGCGGTGTAAATTTTAGGAACGAACAGCGATAACCCTAAAGAAATAAGGTATCCCGGGATAAGGTAATACAGAATGGAGAAATTGAAAATTATTCTTATCACCGATAGGCAGATAGCGATACCCACGCCGAGAGCCAGCGCAATCATCATGGATTTGCTTGAAACGGAGCCTTCGGTAACGTCTTCAACCTGCCCCGTGAGAACGTGAACGGCAGGTTCTGCTAAAACGGTAACCGAGCCGAACACAAACGCCATGATAGCGAGAGCCGTCGGGTTTTTCGCAAGAGTTTCGCCGAGTTTGTAACCGATAGGCATAAATCCTACCGATACTGCGGTTAAAAACGCGGTAAGGCCGGTAAACGTAAAGATAAGCCCGAACGAAATACCCATAACCTTTTCTTTGGGAAGTTTAAGCACCGTAATCTGTAACACTATAAAGAAGATGATAATCATAAAAAGGGCGACGAAAACTTCGGCGGCTTTGGCAGAAAGCAAAGCGAAAAACGCGCCGACGTCGGACGGGAAATCGTACCCCGTGACGGTGTAAGTCAAATCGCCTTTGGAAAGTAAAGATAACACCATTACCGCGAGAATCGGACCGATAGAACAAAGCGCGACCAGACCGAAACTGTTTTCCCCACGGTTTTTGCCGCCGATAGCGGAAGCGATACCCACGCCGAGAGCCATTATAAACGGAACGGTAACGGGACCTGTCGTAACGCCGCCGGAGTCGAAAGATAAAGGAATAAAGAACAGTTTACCTTCTTCGGCTAAAATGGCGCACATCGCGAAAAGACACATATAAAAGAACATTAAAATAGAAGAAAGGTCTTTTTTAAACACGATTTTAACTACCGCGATAAACAGGAATAACCCTACGCCCACGCCGACCGTGGCTATAAGCGCGGTTTTATCTATCGCGGAAGCGACCTGATCGGCAAGAACGTAAAGGTCGGGTTCGGCTACGGTGATTAAAATCCCCATAATGAAACTTGCGGGGAGTAAAAGTTTAAGTCCTTTGGCCTTCGTTAAACCGGAACCGATATGCGTACCCATAGGCGTCATGGAAAAATCCGCGCCGATATTGAATAACGCGATACCGATAATCATAAACACCGCGGATAATGAAAAAATCAAAAATTCCTGCCCGGTGAGATCGAAAAGGGGCGTAAAAGACAGAATAAGAACGAGAACGGATAACGGCAAAATAGACGCCAACGCTTCTTTGAACTTATCGAATAAAGCCTTTCCCATAAGATACTCCTTTTTAATTATTTCGCCGAGAAAAGGTAAAACCGAAACCGTCGACGTTTTTTATTGTTTTTGTAACCGCGGTTATAGAAAATACGACGGAAAATCATTGTAAAGCCGTTCCGTTTTAACCGCAATGAATTTGAATTAAAGAAAAAATTTGATTGTAAAACCCCGCGCCGCCGAAACGCTGCCGAAATTTCCGCGTTTCAAAAGTTTTTATCGCAAGATAAAAACTTTACTTATATAGTTTATCATAAAACCGCCGTTTTGACAACCCGAAAATTCTTCAAATTTTAGCCTTTTGGGTCGTTTTCAACAAAAATGTTTAAATTGTTTATGCAAATAAAAAACTCCGTATCTCGCAAAAACGACTACGGAGTAATCATTATAAAATAATATTGACGGCAAAAACGTAATTTCAATCGATTTTCAGCAAAACCCGTCCGCCGCTTTCGGGTATTCCCGAATCTTTAATCTTTACAACATATAAACAGCGTTATTAAAATATCGGAAACGAACCCGACTAAACGTTGCCTTGGGCTTTCATCGCTTCTGCCACCTTGATAAACCCGGCAATGTTTGCGCCCGCCATATAATTCCCGGGCATTCCGTAAGTTCTGCTCGCTTCGTCGCAGGAAGCGAAAATGTTTTTCATTATTTCACGCAATTTTCCGTCCACTTCTTCCGCCGTCCAGAACAGCCTTAACGAATTCTGACTCATTTCCAGACCGCTGACGGCAACGCCGCCCGCATTCGCCGCTTTAGACGGACCGTATAAAATACCATTGTTAAAGTAAACGTCTATGGCTTCGGGAGTAGACGGCATATTCGCCCCTTCGGAAACCGCGAAACAACCGTTTGCGGCAAGAATTTCCGCAGATTCTCCGTCGATTTCGTTCTGGGTCGCGCAAGGAAGGACTATATCGCAGGGAATCGACCATATGCCTTTGCTTCCCTCGTGATATTCCGCATCTTTGCGGTAATAAATATACTCTTTTATTCTCTTTCTTTCGACTTCCTTAATTTGTTTTATAATCGATAAGTCTATTCCGTTTTTGTCGTAAACGTAGCCGTCGCTGTCAGACATTGCCACGACTTTCGCGCCGTAACTCTGCGCCTTTTCGCAAGCGTAAACGGCAACGTTGCCCGAACCCGATATAACGACGGTGTTACCCTTAAAAGATTTTCCGTTTGCGTTAAGCATTTCTTCGGTGAAATAGCAAAGCCCGTAACCGGTCGCCTGCGTTCTTAAAAGCGAACCGCCGAAAGGAATACCTTTCCCCGTCAGAACGCCCGTCCATTCGTTTTTAATTCTTTTATATTGACCGAACATAAACCCGATTTCTCTTGCGCCGACGCCTATATCCCCTGCGGGGACGTCGCAATCTTCGCCGACGTGACGATATAATTCGGTCATAAAACTTTGACAGAATCTCATTATTTCTCCGTCGGATTTTCCTTTAGGGTCGAAATCTGAACCGCCTTTCGCGCCGCCCATAGGGAGCGAAGTAAGACTGTTTTTAAAAATCTGTTCGAACCCCAAAAACTTTATTATCCCGAGATAAACCGACGGATGAAATCTAAGTCCGCCTTTATAAGGCCCTATGGCGGAATTAAATTGAACTCTGAATCCCCTGTTGACTCTCACGTTTCCGTTATCGTCCGTCCAGGGAACTCTGAAAATGATTTGTCTTTCGGGTTCCACGAGCCTTTCCATGACCCCCGCTTTTATAAAATCGGGTCTTTTTTCGACAACGGGCTCTAACGAAGAAAAAACTTCCGTAACCGCCTGAATAAATTCGGGTTCAAAAGGATTTTTTTCTTTCGTTCTTTGTAAAAGGTCGATTAAATAATCGTTTTTTAATTTCATCTTTTTTCTCCGTAACCATATAACCGTCGGTACAAATCAAATCGGTAGCCGACAAACGAAAAAACTTTCTTTCGTCAGAAACACCGTTGTAAATCTACGAACACCGCGAAAAGCAATAATAAAACGAACCCCACGGTGTGAATAACCGCTTCCACCTTTCTGTTTACGGGTTTTCGGAAAATCCATTCGATAAGACAGAAAACCGCTCTCGCGCCGTCAAGCGCGGGGAAAGGAAGTAAGTTAAAAACGGCAAGATTAACGCCGATAAGCGAAGTAATGTATAATAAATATTGAAAACCGCCTGTTTTAATGGCGTCTGCCGTAACCACGATAGTGGTAATCGTGCCGCCGACGGAGCCTATGCCGATTTTACCCGAAATAAGTTGCCCTAAAACGGTGAACACCGTGCCGCCGAGCCTGAACGAGTATTGAAAACTTCTGCCTATCGTTTTGAAAAAGCCCGTTTTTACGTTGGTAGAATAAAGCGTTCCGAGTTTGTCGCCGTTCTCGTTGGTTTTAAAAGTTCCTAAAACGGTGATAATGGGCGAATAATCTTCTATGCTGGAAAATCTCGCGTCTTCTCTCAGCATAATTTTTACGGTTTGTTCTTCCCCGTCTCTCACGACGAGAAAATCCACCAGATCGCCTTTGTTTTTGTTGTTTAACGCGTCCATAAGGTCGGTAACGAGATAGATATTTCTGCCGTCGGCTTTTAATATTACGTCGTCGGCTCTTAAACTGTACGTCGAAGGATAATCTGCAGAAGTATCCACTTCGGCAACCTTAAAACACGCTCTTCCGTAAACGGAAAAGGTAAAAATAATGATAAGTAACGCCAGAAGGTAATTCATAAACGCGCCGGAAACCAACACGATAAGCCTTTGCCACGGCTTTTTGTTGTTAAAATCTTCGGGGTCTTCACCTTTTTCGTCTTCCCCTTTAAAAGAACAAAATCCGCCGAGCGGAAACAGCCTTACGGAGAAAATCTCTCCGTTTTTCTTTTCTTTTTTGTATATTTTAGGGCCGAAACCGATAGCGAATTCCTGAATACCGAACCCGAAAATTTTACCTGCGATATAATGGCCTAACTCGTGAACGGTTATCATAACCAGTAAAACGAGAACGGCTAAAAGAATATATCCGATATAACTCATAACTTCCCCGAAGGAAGCCAACAACAAAAAATTCATTTAATCAAACTCCGAATTTGCTTTCGACGTATCTTTTCGCGAACTCTGCCGCGCCGATTATATCGTCGAAAGAATTGATTTCCCCGCCCGAAAACTCGTCGAGCGCGCCGGAAATCGCCGAATAAATATCGCAAAAGCCTATTTTGCCTTCGGAAAAAAGTTTTACCGCGGCGTCGTCCGCCCCGATAAGCGCAGCGGGATATAGTCCGCCTTTTTTACCCGCTTCGACCGCGAGCGAAAAACACGGAAATCTTTTAACGTCGGGCGCTTCGAAAGAAAGTTTTTTAAGAGAAACGAAATCCACGCTTTTAACGTCGCCTTTAAGCCTTTCGGGATAAGAAAGCGCAAGACTTATAGGCGTTTCCATAGAAGGATATCCTAACTGCGCGATTATCGCGTTATCGTTAAACTCTACCATAGAGTGTATTATGCTTTCGCGGTGAATAACCACGTCTATTTTGTCGAAAGACGTATTATAAAGCCATTTCGCTTCGATTACTTCGAGTCCTTTGTTTATAAGAGTCGCGCAGTCCACCGTGATTTTCGACCCCATATTCCAGTTGGGATGAGAAAGCGCTTCCTTAAAGGTGACCGTTTTAAGCCTTTCGGAGTCGTAATCTCTGAGTGCGCCGCCCGAAGCGGTTAAAATAATTTTTTTAAACGGCGTATCGAAATTAAACCCTAACGCTTGCCATACAGCCGAATGTTCGCTGTCGATAGGCGTTAAGGTTATCCCGCTTTTTTTAACGGCGGGCATAATAAACTCTCCGCCCGCAACTATGCTTTCTTTGTTTGCAAGGGCTATGTTAAGCCCTTTATCTATCGCTTCTTTTACCGCTATAATGCCGGAAAATCCTACAAGCGCCACCACAACGATATCCGCTTCGGATATTATTGCGTTCTTAAACGCCGTTTCGCCGAAAAAGTATTCCGTTCCGTCGGGAAGATTTTCCTCAGGACGTTTAATCGCCGTCGCAACCGGGGGGTTAAACTCTTTTACCTGCTCGGTAAAAAGCGTAAGATTATTCCCTGCCGCAAGCGACGCGACGGAAAATTTATCGGGATTGTTTCTTACGACGTTCAATACCTGTTTCCCGATAGACCCCGTACTGCCGATAAGCGCGATTTTTTTCATATTAACCCTTTAAGAAGCAATTTTGAAACGAGTTCGTAATTTACGCTTCCGTACTAAACAAAGGTAACCCTTTGCCCTTCTTTTCTAAAAAACTTGTGCGTAAAAATAATTACAGTATAAGCGACACAAGGAAGATAAACGGCGCTAAGAATAACAAACCGTCAATTCTGTCGGAAACGCCGCCGTGACCGGGAAGGATATTGCCCATATCTTTAATGCCGACTCTTCTTTTAATGTAACTTTCGAATAAGTCGCCGAAAACCGTCAATATGCTGCCGACGAAACCTATCAGAGTAAATAACAATATGGGGAAAATCGCGTCGGTATAAGGTCTGAAAATAACGCAGACCAGAATCGAGCCGATAATACCGCCGATAGTTCCGCCGATCGCGCCCGACACGGTTTTTTTCGGGCTGATTTTGGGGCAAAGTTTTTTGCCGCCTATTTTGCTTCCGATAAAGTACGCCGCCGTATCCGAACACGCGGGAATAACGAAAAGGGCGATAAGAAGGACGAATCCCCTGTATCCGCGGTTGGAACCGTTAAGCAGCAGTATCGGAATGACGAGCAAAGACGGATAGAGAACGGGTAAAATTTCCGCTATAAGCGAAGTTTTTTTACCTTCTGTATACCAGAAAATCACGTTGGTAACGACGATTAACGCCGTCAGAACCAAAAACGCAAGCGCGCCGTAACCGCTGCCGAAAGACGATTCGAACATAAAATAAATCGGAACGCCAACCGCGCCGAAAACGACGTTAGTCAAAAAAGATTTAAATGAAGTATGTTCCATCACCGCTCTTGCGACTTCGTAAGTGGCGATACCGCAAATCGCCCACACGAAGAGTTCGAACACTCTGAAATTCACAAAGTAACGAAGAAGGAAGAAAACGACGGTAATCGCGACGATAGCCGCGCCGGTAATAATTCTTTTAATCATAAGTCACTCCACTTTTCCGAAACGTCTGTGGCGTTCGGAATAATTTATTAACGCCTTGTCGAACTCCGTTTCGTTAAAATCGGGCCATAACACGTCGGTAAATAAGAGTTCGCTGTACGCGCCTTGGTACAATAAGAAGTTAGAAATTCTGATTTCGCCGCCCGTTCTTATGATAAGGTCGGGTTCACCGAAAGGAGCGGTGTAAAGGTACTCGGAAACGGACGATTCCGTAACCGGTTTACCTTCGGAAATCAGTTTGTTGACGGCGTAAACGATTTCCTGTCTGCCGCCGTAATTAACCGCGAGATTGAGGGTTCTGCCCTGAAAACTTTCGGTTGCCTTTTCCGTTTTTTCGATCGCCTTGATAAGCGAATCGGAAAGCGGACTTCTGTCCCCCGAAACGACGATTCTCATTTCGTTATCTACGGCGGATTTCCGGAACTTTTTCATATACAGTTCTAAAAGCCGCATAAGTTCGTCGACTTCTTCTTTCGGGCGAAGCCAGTTTTCGGAAGAGAACGCGAAAAGGGTAAGAGTTTTAATTCCGCGGGAAAAGGCGTGCCTTGCGATGGTTTCCACGTTTTTCGAACCTATTTTATGCCCGAACGAACGCGGTTTGCCGCGCAGATTCGCCCATCTGCCGTTGCCGTCCATAATAATGCCGACGTGCGACGGCAATTTAGAAACGGAAAATTCGTTATCCATTATACGCTCATGATGTCTTTTTCTTTATCGGCGGCGAGTTTGTCGGTTTTTTCGATAGCCTCGGCGATAACTTTTTCGATTTCTTTTTCGCAGACGGCGTGTTCGTCTTCGGAAAGAGCCTTTTCGTTTTTCATTTTCTTTAACGCTTCCAGACTGTCTCTGCGAACGTTTCTGATAGCGACTTTCGCGTCGTCGCCCATTTTTTTAACCTGTTTAACGAGTTCTTTTCTTCTTTCTTCGGTTAAAACCGGGAAAACGAGACGAATAACTTTACCGTCGTTGGCGGGGGTAATGCCGATGTTTTCGGCGAGCAACTGTTTTTCTATGACTTTAAGCATAGAAGCGTCCCACGGAGCGATAACGAGGCATCTGCCTTCGGTAACGGAGATGTTGCCGACCTGGTTGATAGGGGTAGGCGTGCCGTAGTAATCGACCAAAACTCTGTCGAGAATGTGCGGATTCGCTCTGCCCGCTCTTATAGAAGCGTAGTCGCTTGATAAAACGGAGTTGGTTTTTTCCGTTTTGTCCATAGTCTGCATCATAATTTCTTCGTATCTTTCGTTTTCGATAGCCATAATAAATTCTCCCTTTTAAGTCTTAATAACGAATATTTTACGCGGTAAAAAGCGACCGCGCCGCGCGAATTTTAACGGGAAAAGTTTTCCCTTTTTAATAGCGAAATCAACGTTTCGTCGTAGTAAAAACGATTTTAACCTTTCACCGAATTTTTACGGGGAACTTTTTCCCCATTTATAACAAAACCGTGACGGCGAATAAAATCTTCCTTGTTTTTTAACGTATACCCGCCTGCCGAAAACCTGCGCCTGCCCGTCGGACGACTTTGCCGCCGAGCAAACGTTTCAACGATTCGCCGTTTTTAAGCCGTTTTAAGCGGAAACCGCAAAACCCCGATTATTTAATCAGCGTGCCGATTTGTTCGCCGGAAACCGCGCGAACGAGCGAATTTTCTTCGAAAAGCCCGAACGCCAGAACGGGAATATCGTTTTCCATGCAAATGGTAATAGCGGTGGTATCCATAGCTTTAAGACCCTTTTCCATATATTCTTTGTAAGAAACGGAAGAAAGTTTTTTCGCGTTCGGATTGCGTTTGGGGTCGGAATCGTAGATACCGTCCACGTTTTTGGCGAGAAGAAGAATATCCGCGTTGATTTCCGCCGCGCGAAGCGCCGCCGCGGTATCCGTCGTAAAGTACGGGTTACCCGTGCCGCAGGCGAAGATAACCACTCTGCCCTTTCCGAGATGAGAAAGAGCCTTTCTTAAAATGTAAGGTTCGGCGACTCTCGTAATAGTCAACGCCGTCTGAACTCTCGTGGGAACGTCTTTTCTTTCCAACGCGTCCTGAATAGCGAGCGCGTTGATGACGGTAGCGAGCATACCCATATGGTCTGCGGTCGTTCTGTCCATTTCGTTGCCCTGGCGACCTCTCCAGAAGTTGCCGCCGCCGACGATAATGCCGACTTCGACGCCGAGTTTAGTCACTTCTTTAATCTGACTGCAAACTTTATCGAGTACTTTTTCGTCGATACCCGTGCCTTTTTCCCCTGCGAGAGCCTCTCCCGACAGTTTGATTATTACCCTTTTATAAGCCGCTTTAACCATTTAGCCACTCCTGTTAATAAGTTTAGAAATATTCTAACATATAAAATATAATTTGTCTATACCGAAGCGCGCGGAAACCGTGAAATTTTTTACGCGCGGGTAAATAAAAGGAACGAAAAACAAAGCAAAAAGGTTTCCGAAAACGAAAACCTTATAAACCCCTTACGGAATTATTTGCGATTATTTTTTATCGGATTGAGCCTGTAAAAGCGCTTTGATGTCTTTTAAGAGTTCTTCCGTCGTAGGATTTTGTTCTCTTCTTAATTTTTCGTCCTGTTCGGCTTTTAACTTTGCTTCTTCTTCGGCTTTAAGTTTTTCCGCTTTTTCCCTTTCTTCTTTTTCCGCCATGAACTTACCGACGGCTACGGCGTTGAAACGGGAAATGCCGAGTTTTTTCATTTCTTTTCTGTCCGCTTTGGTCGGCGTGTTTTTGTTTATTTCGTTCTGAAGAGCCTTGCTGCCTTCGGAAATTTTGTTAAGAGTTTTAACGATGGTAAACAATACGAACGCTATGAGCAGGAAGTTGATGATAGCGCTTAAAAACGCGCCCCAGTCGATATAAATAGCGTTAGCGAGATCCGCGCTCGAACCTACGAGAAAGGTATAAACGCCTTCCAAACTGTTTTCAGAACCGGAAATCAGATAAATAATCCAATTTATAAGCGGTTGCAGAATGTTTTTTGTGAGCGCCGTTACGATAGCGGTGAACGCGCTGCCTACGATAACGCCGACGGCCATGTCGAGAACGTTGCCGCGAGTGATAAACGTTTTGAATTCTCCGAAAAACTTTTTCATTTCTTTACCAACCTTTTTCATTTTTTTCCTTCGTTAAATAAAAAATAATACTATTGACCGAACGGATAATTTCCCGCCGGTTTCGTTCGATAATAACGACTTTCTTTAAGACTGCCCGTCCCGATTTTTTAAACGTTTTTATCGGAAGGTTCGCCGAAAATCTTATCCTTTCTTCGCCCGCGTTTTCAACGGTTAAACGCCGAAAATCGCTTTGGAAAGGACGGAAACTATCGCAATGACTACAAGATATAACGAAAACCACTTGTAATCGGTTTTCTTAATAACCGCAATCATAAATTTAATGGCTATATAACCCGTAACCGCGGCGGTTAAAACACCTGCGATAAGCGGCGCGATTTCCACGGAAACGCCCTGCTTTATACATTTGTAACCCGAAACGAGCGCCGCGCCTAAAATAACGGGAATACTCATCATAAAAGTGAACGCCGCGTTCTGATTTTTTTCAAGACCCGAAAAGCAACCTGCCGAAATAACCGTTCCGCTTCTCGAAAGACCGGGAACTATAGCAAGACCTTGCCCCAACCCCATATAAATCGCTTGTTTCATCGAAAGCGGTTCGAAAACTTCTCTTTTTTTGTAAACTATTTCCGCCACGAATAACTCCGTCGCGGTGAGAATAAAGGTAATTCCCAAAAGAATCGCCGCCAGAAGGTCGCCCGAGTAAAAATAAACTTCTACCTTGTCGCCCAAAAAAATGCCCGTTATCCCTGCCGGAATTGTCGCAATAATAAGATACAGTAACTTTTTAGGCGTTTTAAAAAGCGCTAAAATTTCTTTGAATAACACTATGCAGACGGGAATAAGAGTTCCTATATGCAGCATTACGTCGAAGAACAAACCCCCGTCTTCTACGCCTAACCATCTCTGAAGCAAAATGAGATGACCGCTCGAAGAAACGGGCAAAAATTCCGAAAATCCCTGAACCGCGCCTAAAATTATCGCCTTCCATACTTCCATAATTAACCCCCGAGACTATTTTCCCACGCAGAATTTGGAAAAAATATTGTCGATTATCTCTTCCGAAGCCGTTTTGCCGGAAATTTCGCCCAGAGCGTCCCACCCGTTTTTAACGTCTACGGATAAAAGGTCGAGCGGCAAAGTATTAACGGAAGAAAGCGCGTAAGACAGACTTTCGTACGCCTTTTTAAGCGCTTCGAAATGTCTTTCTTCGCAGATAAAGTCGCCGTTTAAATCTATTCCGTTTCCGACGGTTTTATTATAAATAAGTTCTTTTAACTCGTCAAGATTGATTTTTTCTTTCGCCGAAACTTTAATATCGGCTTTTTCGTAAGAAAATTCGCCCTTATCCGACTTATTTAACACCACTAAAAGGTTTTTGTCTTTTATCTCTTCGTAAATTTCTTCGTCGTCGGAAGAAATATCGCTTCCGTCCACCACGAAAATCACGAGATCGGCGGAGTCCGTTATCTTTTTGGAAAGTCCCACGCCGATTTGTTCTATCTCGTCGCCGCTTTCTCTTATCCCTGCGGTATCGAAGAAGAAAAAGTTTACTCCGTTATAAGAAATTTTTCCTTCCACCACGTCGCGCGTCGTCCCGGCAACCGAAGAAACAATCGCCTTGTCGTAGTCTAAAAGGGCGTTGAGCAAAGAACTTTTCCCCGTGTTGGGTTTTCCCGCAATGGCGACTTTCACGCCGTCTTTTATAATTCTTCCGCCGCGATAAGTTTTTAAAAGGGCGGAGATTTTTTCCGTAACTTCTTTTAATATCCTTTCGGCGGTTTCGCGCGATTTAACGTCTAAATCTTCTTCGGGGAAGTCCATATCGGCGTCTATTTCCGAAAGAGCGTCGGTTAAAAGACTTTGCAATCTTTCGGTTTCCGCAGTAAGTTTTTCTCTGTAAAGATAATACCCCGCTTTAACTCCGCTTTCCGACTCGCTGTTTATCATATCGATAAGACCTTCCGCGGAAGAAAGGGAAAGTTTGCCGTTCATAAAAGCGCGTTTGGTAAATTCGCCGTTCGTGGCAAGCCTTGCGCCCGATGAAAGAACGCTTCTCAATATCCCTTTGGTTATGGCAAGACCGCCGTGGCAATGCAATTCCACGGAATCTTCGCCCGTAAAACTTTTAGGCGACTTAAAATAAACGCACATGCCGAAATCGGTAAAACCGTCCGCAACTATTTCCCCAACGTACATTTTGTTGGGTTCGAAATTTTTGACGGATGTTTTGCCGACCGGCTTAAAAACCTTTTCGGCAACGGCAAGCGAATCTTTGCCGCTGATTCTTATTACCGCAACCCCCGACGGGACCAGTCCCGTGGAAATCGCCGCTATCGTATCGGACATTACTTGTTCTCTTTATCGTTGAAATCGGAGAAAGGTTCGTCGTCGGGACGGTCGTTCGTTCCGCTCTTATCATCTCCGTCGTTATCGTTGTTATCGTTACGGTTTCCGTACGGATTATTGCCGTAGGGATTGTTA
>CAKQQY010000028.1 GCA_934271245.1 uncultured Clostridia bacterium
TTGTCTTGTTTGAAAAAACATCAGTTTTCCTTGAAAATGCGCTTCGCGCGCTTTCAGATAAAACTTCCGATATTATAAACTATGAGAAGTAAATTTTTGAAGCGAATTCAAAATTTGCGCTGTCGCGCTACGCAAAGTTAAAACTTTGCGCTTCTTGTTCGATATAACATCAGTTTTGCATGAAGGTGCGGCTCGTTCTCGTGCAAAAGTTATAAGTTAAAACCACTTGCGAAAAAGTTTACGGCTTTATAGTATAGGATAATAATAATGATTGAAAATAAAGAAAATAAAGACGTCATCGATGACGATGACAGATGCGATTTGGATCCAAACAAAACATGCGATAGTTGCGGCAAGTGCATAGAAGAAGATAAAAATTATAAAATAATAAAAATAACCAAAATTATTACCGACGAAGAATAATTTTATTATTTATTTTTATCGGCAGGGGAGATTGTAACGTTTAAGCCTGCTTTTTTTCGGGAATCTTCGGAAATTGCGGCGTAATGTTTTTTCGTTGTGTTTACGTCTTTATGTCCTAAACAATCGGCAACGATATAAATATCTCCTGTTTGCCTATATAAGTTAGTGCCGAACGTACTTCTTAATTTATGCGGAGTGATTTTCTTTAACGGGGAAACGATTGAAGCATATTTTTTTACTAAATTTTCAACCGTCCTGGGGGATATGCGGCGATTTTGTAGCGATAAGAATAAAGCGTTCTCATCAGGGCTTACTCTTTTATCTTTTTCTCTCATAACGAGATAGTCGTTAAGCGCAGATTTTACTTGCTCGTTAAAATATAAAATGGATCTGTTTCCGCCTTTTCTCGTAACGACAAAACTATTGTTTAACATATCTAAATCGGAAATATTAAGTCCGACAAGTTCGCTGATACGAATTCCCGTACCCAAAAACAGGGTAACGATAGCCGTATCGCGAATTTTTGTATTATCGTGAAAGGCTTTTTGGTGTTTAGACAACCCGTGACCGCTTTCAACAACGTAAATCATATCACCGATTTCGTCAACTTTTTCGTTTGAATCTAATCGTATAATCTCTTTTTCGTGAATTTTAGGCGTGGCAACCTTTGCTGCGTTATTTGATACGATTTTTCCTTTATTAAACAGGTACTTAAAAAACGAGCGAACCGAGCATAATTTTCTCGCTTTGCCGGTCTCGGTACATCTTTCGGTTTTACCGTTAATTTCGTATAAATTTAAGTAATTTAAGAAATATTCTATATCGCTTGCGGTAATTTCGTTAATATCATCAAGGGTAATTTCTTCGATTTTTTTATTTTTAAACACTTTTTTACATAAAAAATCAAAAAAAACGCGTAAATCATAACAATAATTTAATCTTGTAAGGGGAGAAGTTTTCGGTTCGATTCCGATAATATAATCGTTTACAAAATAGGGTAATTGTCCTACGATTTCATCCGCGCGTTTAATACAAGTTTTTTCACGTTCTTCAAAATAACTTTTATTTTTCATATATTTACCTAAAATTTATTTTACGAATACATTATAACGGGAAAAATATTTTTTGTCAATCCGGGGTATGCGCGAAACTTCTTAAATTAAAATAAGATAACGGAACAATTATATCTATAGAACATAACAATTGAACTAAAGAAATCATTTAAATAATTTTTGGGTCTCGGTTTTTCTTGTATATGATGTTTAATTATCGTTTTATGGGGTATCACCGAAATGTATACAACTATTCGCAAAATCCTTATTTTACGAATAGTTACACAAAATAAGGCAACTGATTTCGATAATTTTCAAAAAATTCAATTTAAGATGAGTTTTTAAGAGAAAAAAATCTTATTGCAAAAATTATTATGTTTGACATAATTTCTATTCAAAAGTAGTCCGAATGGTTTATATTTTCAAATATTACTTGACGAATTGCACTTTCAATTGTATAATCAATTAAGATAATATATTTAGACGCTGTAGTTTCGTTCTAAATATGGTTTATGTTAAAACTTGGAGAAATTATTTATTATGGAAAATTCGATAAGCAGCGATTTAATACGCGGTCACATCGATACGATTATTTTAAATTCTCTGTTAGACGGCGATAAATATCCCCAACAAATTATGGATTACGTCGAATTAAAAAGCGAAAAAAAATATTCGGTTAATCAGGCAACGTTATACAGTTCGTTAAAACGTCTTGAATCGTTAAAATACGTTAACGGTTATTGGCACGATTCCGAAAACGGTCGCAGACGTTTTTATTCGATAACAGAAAACGGAAGAAAATACGTATCGGATAATCTTAAAAACTGGGCGTATTCTCGCGCTATCATAAATAATTTAATTGACGCCGAGCCCGAAAAAGAAGTCGTTGTTGTCGAAAAACCCGTTTTTCGCGACGTTAAAGCCGATAATGAAAATAAAACGAATATAATTCAACCCGAAGAAAAAGCGTATTCCCCGTCGCCTGAGCCTGTTATTTCCGCCGAAAAGAAGAATGTCGACAACAATATTTATGTCGAAGAAAATAAGTCGGATTACACGGTTAATCGAGCGAGTAATATCGAAGAAATTAATTTCAGAAGCATTTTAAACGGTCTTATAAAATACGAAAAGCAAGCGGCAAAAACCGAAAAATTAAATAATTCGGAAAACACCGAAGTGGTTATCGAAAATAATGCTTCGTCACAAGTTCAAAAATTAAATGAAACCATTAAGACTAAAGAAGAAAACTTTACGTTAAATACGACTCCTGCTTACGAAGACGCTGTTACTTTGGCAAAACGTGACGGTTACAAGATTAAAATCTATTCGAAGTCGATGAAAAAAGCAAAAGGAAACGTTTTTATAAATAAACTTAATTTCGTTTCTTCGCTCTTTTTAATGTTGTTATCTTTTGTGGAACTATTTGTCGTTTCCATAGTTTCAAAGAACGATTTTGTAATATCTTTTCCGATTTTGATGGGCCTAATAGTCCTTTTTGCAATCTATCCGATTTACTGCACTGTAAAATATTTTAATAACCAGTCAAAAACCTGCTTGCCGATTCGGAAAGACGTAATTTTAAACGCTATAATAGTTGTTTTTAATCTCATACTGATCACGTTTGCTTTATGCCTGATATTTAACCTTAATTTTTCGAACGCTAAATACTTGACTTTGTTTTTCATTATACCATGCGTTTTATATTTAAATATTGTTTTCTATTTTACGTTTAAGTATATTATGTCGTTAAATAAATCGTTTTTAGTAAACTGATTTTTCGAATTATCGAATTATATGATAAAAAAGAGTTTGCCGTTTCCATGGCAAACTCTTTTTTGTTGAAACTTGTTTTACATATTTAACAAATAATTTACTTCTTCATAAGAAAGTTTTCTGACTTCTCCGCGGTCTAACCCCGTCAATTGTAAATCGCCTATTTTTATTCTTTTTAAAAAGTCAACGTTGTTGCCGACGGCTTCAAACATTTTTCTTACCTGTCTGTTTCTGCCTTCCGTTATCGTTATATGTAACTTGGATCCTACTTTATTTGTTTCGATAAGTTTTATGTTACATTTTTTAGTTTTTACGCCGTCTATATAAACGCCCGCTCTTAATTTATTAAGGTCTTCTGTAGAAACCGGCTTTTCAGTCTTCACCAGATAAGTTTTGGGGATTTCGTTTCTCGGGTGCGTCAATTTATAAGTCAAATCGCCGTCGTTTGTTAAAATTAACAAACCTTCCGAATCGTAATCGAGCCTGCCGACCGGAAATAATCTTTTAATATCCGGCGGAAGTAAATCCATAACGGTTTTCCTTCCTTTATCGTCCTTTACAGTACAGACGTATCCTTTCGGCTTATTCATAATGTAATAATCGTATTTTTTAACTACGTTTACAAGTTTTCCGTTTACGGAAACCATATCGCCGCATTCTACTTCGTCGCCGAGTTTTGCCGTTCTGCCGTTAATTTTTACGGCGCCTTCTTTTATAAGCGTGTCGGACGCTCTTCTCGAAGCGACGCCGCTTTCTGCCAAAAACTTATTTATTCGCATAATTCACCTACCGTATAATAGTATAGACTTTTTCGGTAAAAAGCAAGTTATTTTGACAATAAATTTTAACAAATCCAATAATATCGTCTTTAGTAACGTTTTTGGGCAGTTCATCTGGCAAATCATATTCAATTTTTATGTCTTCGTACTCTTTTTGTGTTAACGGTAAAGTTATATCTTTTTTTATATATACGGCAAGTTTTTCGTCTGAATCGGATTTCTTTATAAAATCGATTACATTATCGCTTTCAACTAATTTATAAAGCGTATAATTATTAAATCCATCTGATAATAAGTTTTTTGATCTCTCGAACATGCTCGGGCAGTTTAAAACGACGCAAACAAATTCCATACCGTTTCTTTTACATGAAGAAACAAGGCATCTTCCCGCTTTTTTCGTAAATCCCGTTTTAATACCCGTGGCGCCGTCAAATTCTTTTAACATTTTATTTTTATTGATAAGCAACCTTTTCGTATTGCGCGTCGTAAAAGGAATCGTATAACTTTTTGAAGATACGATCTGTCTGAAAACGGGATTTTCCATTGCATAAACCGAAATTAAAGCCAGATCGTAAGCGGTAGTATAATGATTATCCGAATGTAATCCGTGCGGATTAACAAAATTACTGTTTTCACACCCGATTTTCTCTGCCGTTTTATTCATTAATTCGGCAAAATCGTTTATACTTCCGCTAACGTGCAGCGCCAACGTTTCGGCACAATCGTTTCCTGAACGCAACATTAAACCGTATAACAAGTCTTTTACAGATAACTTTTCACCGACTTCGAGATATATGCTCGAGCCTTCTATTCCGACGCTTTTTTCGGTAACCGTTACTTCTTCATCTATATCACAATTTTCAATGACTGTTATGGCGGTTAAAATTTTAGTCGTGCTTGCCATGTATTTTTTTACACGGGCGTTATTTTCATACACTATTCTATGACTTGTAGTTTCCATTACAATTTCCGAAACGGTTTCCGCATTCGAAATTATTGGGTTAAAATCATAATATGTCAGACATAAACACACTATAAAAAGCAAGCAAAATACTAATCTTTTTTTCACTTATACTCCTTTTACGATATTAAACAATTCATCGCTTATTTTATTAAAAATTGCATCGATAGAAGTGTCGCTTACATTCAGTAATTTATACCCTTCGTTCTTTTCTTTTATCAAAAAAGCGCATGGCTTTAACGATATAATCGAGCCATTACCCGCAGAAAAAGGTAGGTCTGACGACGAAGAAAAAATCCCCTTTTTCCCATATTCACCACCCCCCGTTAAAATACCGAGCATAACTTTTGTAATGGGTATTATTATAGAGCCGTCGTCGTCTTTTATCGGCTTTCCTATAACAGTATTTACGTCAAGCGATTCGTTTAGATTTTTCATTGCCGTTTCAACAACGGTGTTTATTCTATTTTCTTTTTGTTGATTCATATATTTTCCCTATTATATTTTTTATTATAAATAAGCAAAGCGATAAAATATTAAATACAGATATGCTTTTATTGTAAAACGATATATAATCGCTTTGATTAACATTTAATTTATTTTTTAAGTAAGGTTTTTTGAATTTTAATATTGCGGAAGCCTGATTATAGGCAAAAACAGAGCCGACAATCAAAGGAACATTTTCTTTCGGAACATCTAATACGTTGTCGATTTTTAATATATTTAAATCTATTAACGGCTTTATTGAACTCTTTACCGAAACAACGTCTTTTGCCGTAATAATTTTTGCCTTATTTTTAGCGTAATGTATTGCAATTTTTTTGTCCGTAATCCCAACGTATCCGTTTAGAACAGGTATTTTATCTATTGAAATTTTAAAGAAAACTTTTTCGTTTTTTTGTTTATATAAAAACTGTGTTTCTAAAAAGAACGGAAAAACAAGTATTACGTAAACACCGGCAATAATTAATATCCAAACCACTACAGATAATATCCGTAAAAAAAATAAAAATATACGGCACCCGAACGTTGTATTTTATGAACAAATGTTTGACTTATAAACCGCATTATGATATTATAAACGTATGAGAAGAAAACTTGAAATGAAATTAGACGAAGTATATAATTTTACGGTAGATTATATCGATAGTTACGGTTTTCCCCCGTCTGTACGTGATATTTGCGCAATGTGCGATATCAGTTCTACCGCAACTGCATATTCTTACCTTAAGAAATTAACCGAACGCGGACTGCTTAATAAATCACCCATGAAAAAACGAGCGATAAGCGTAGTTGGCAAACCACAATGCTCAGACGGTAAAAGCGTTCCTCTTATAGGCGCTATTCGGGCAGGAGCGCCCGTTTTTGCCGTTGAAAACTTTGAGGAATACATTCCCCTTCCCGAAGAATTTGGTAATAATCCAGATCGTTTTGCGCTAAGAGTTGTCGGGGAAAGCATGATTAACGCCGGTATTTACGACAAAGATATTATTATCGTAGAAAAAACAAGTTTTGCCGAAGACGGAGATATTGTCGTTGCACTCATCGATGACAGCGCAACGGTTAAAACATTTTATAAACGTGGCGGAAAAATAATTTTACACCCTGAAAACGACACTATGAGCGATATGGTTTTCGATAACGTTTCTATTCTCGGAAAAGTTAAAGGTTTAATTAGAAAATTTTAAATAATATTTTTTTGCAATATTTTGAAATTGTTTTTACTTTTTGCGTAGTAGTGTTATGTTCATTTCAATAGTGTTTTGGTAGATTAAAACCCGTAGCCAAAATTCGGCTACGGGTTTTTGGAATTTATTGATTTATTTGATTTTAAACACAAACATCAAACTTTACGCAATAAAAAAATTTATTACACGTCTTTAATCATCTGGTCGTACTCTAAAAACGATAAACCGTTTCTTTCATACATTTTAACCGCGCGTACGTTTTCTTTTTCTACTTCCAGTCGTAGTCTTTTAAAATCAAAGTTTTTTTCAACAAAGGAAATAAATTCGCTGCCGAGACCCTTTCCGCGAAACTGTTCCTTAACGTAAAGTTCTTCTATCCACAAAACCAATCCCCCGGCTTCTCTCGAATATGATTTGTTTAACAATCCGTATCCCGCTATTTCGGAATTATATTCAAAAATAAAACAATCTACATACGTATTATCGATTAAAACGTCGTTAAACGCCTTTTCGTGAAATTCTGTCGGCACCGATTGTATAACGGCGTCTGAATTATAGAAGTCAATTGACATATTGATAAAATCGTCATGATCGTTTTTAGATAGTTTTCTTATTGCCATTATATACCCCTAATTTTTTCTTTAAAATAATTGTTGAAATTACAATAGAACAGAAAAGCAAAAGTACGTAATACGGAAAAATATTTACGTTTACGTACTGCGCAAGTAAACTGAAAATAAACGGAGCGGACATAACGCCTAAATTGCTTGCAGCCATTTGCGTTCCGACAACCGCAGGTGAATTGTCTTTACCATAATTTATCGGTGTTAAGTGCGTTAAATTCGGAAAAATAGGACCGATTCCGAACCCCAGACAAAACATTGCCACAAAAGCAAAATAATACGGTAACGGCAAAAACAAAAGCAATATACCGCTGCAAATCACTAAAAGCCCGATTCGTATTATATTCCACGGCGAAAGACGCGTAGAGATGAACCCGGCCGTCAAACGACCCGACGCGAGCCCCGCATAGTAACAAGTCAACCCTATTGCAGCAATATTTTCGCCCAAATTCAAACATTCAACCAAATACGTCGTACACCAGTTTCCGCAAGTAAATTCTAAACCGCAAGCAAAAAAGAATACAAACCAGCCTGTTTTCACGCCTTTTATTTTAACAACGTCTTTAATTTTTACTTTCTTTTCTTCTTCGGAGAATTCTTGAGTATCTCCGGACACCTTTTTCCATAGCGGAAGAGAAAACAAACATATAACCGCTATTACTAATTGAATAATAAAAACAACCCGATATCCGCCTCTCCAGCCCAAATCGGTGGACAACATAAACGACATGATAAAAGGACTTAAAGCCACGCCGACACCGTAAAAACAGTGAAGGAAATTCATGTGGGTTGCTTTATAATGTAGCGCTACGTAATTATTTAAACCCGAATCAATACAACCTGCGCCAAGCCCCAAAGGTATAGAAAACAATATCATAAAGTAAATGTTTGGCGAAAAAGAAAAACCGAGTAGACCTAAAGCCGTCAAAAAAGTACTGAATGCAGTCACATTCCCCGTTTTAAATCTCGTAAGAATTTTATGACTGAATACGCTTGAACAAGTCGTACAGAGAGAAACTGTTATGCTTACAAAATTATTGTAAGTGTACGGAATTCCGAATTCCGTATAAATAGCGGGCCATGACGCGCCGAAAACGGAATCGGGTATTCCGAGTCCGATAAAAGATATAAATATAACAAAAAGTAAAAGTAAAGCCATATCAGATTAAACTGTAAAAAAGTATTCCGAGAACTGCAGAGACCACAATAAGCAGAATCGCAGAAATATTTTTTCGCAATACTTTTTTTGAGAAAAGATAAATAAACGCAATTATGAGAAATATTATCGCCGCTTTCAGGTCAAACGAAAAATGGCTTTTTATGCTCGTGTAAGAAAAAACAACCGACACAAGCATTGTAATGCCTGTTACGAGTACCAAGGCGGTTACAACCGGGCGAATCCCCTTTAACACGCTTTTTACCCCGGCATATTTCATTAAATTCGTAAACAATGCGGCAACCGACAAAATAACGATAAACGCAGGCAAAACGACGCCGAAAGTCGCCAGAAGCGCTCCTAAAAAGCCGTATTGCGAAGCCCCGACGAACGTTGCCATATTTATAGCCAGGGGCCCAGGAGTGCTTTCCGAAACGGCAATAAAATCCATCAACTGTTCCGAAGTAAGCCACCCGTTTGCCAGAACTTCTTCTTGTAACACCGATATCATTCCGTAGCCGCCACCAAAGGATATAGCGCCGATTTTTAAGAAAGAAAGGAAAAGTTGTATCATAACGGTTTCTCCTTCTTTTCCGTGTCGGAGTTTGAAATTGTTATATCGGGAAGGTCGGTTTTGTCTTTTTTATTCTTTCTTTTTAAAAACAACAACTTACCGAGATAAGTAAAAACTCCGACTGTTGCTCCTGCCAAAATCAGCCACACAGACGAGTAATTTACAGAAAACAGGGAGAAAATAATCATTATGGCGGCGGTTACACCAAAAATAACGTAGTTAAAAATACTTCTATCGAGTTGCTTTAAAAATTTTAAACCTGCCGAAACAATTAAAAATGCAACGCAGGATTGAATACCCTTAAACGCGTATTCGATAATCTTAAACGTTAGAAATTTTTCAAAAAAAAGCGAAACAATAAAAATTATGGCAAACGAAGGGAGGATAACCCCGACTGTTGCCATAAGCGAACCGATAAACCCGCAAGTTTTATAACCGACAAACGTTGCGCTGTTTACCGCAAGCGGTCCCGGCGAAGATTCGGCGATTGCTATTATATCCAGAAAATCGTCGGAAGAAATCCATTTTTTCTTCTCGACAAGTTCTCTTTCAATAACGGCAACCATTGCATAACCCCCGCCGAAAGTGAAAAGACCGATTTTAAAAAAGGATAAAAATATTGATAAAATCCTTTTCATCTTATTCATAACTAAAACGTAACGTAATTCTTGCGGTGAAATACGTTAAAATTCAAACTCGTAAACGGTAGTACTCTTAAATACTTCGCCTTTTTTCAAGGTGGAAGAAGGATATTGTTTGCAGTTTACAGCATTCGGGAAATTTTGAGTTTCCAAACAGAAGCCTTCACGTCTGTTATATGTATGACCTTTTTTGCCTTTTGCTCCGTCAAGGAAGTTTCCGACGTAAAGTTGAACGCCAGGTCTGTCGGTATAAGCGTTAAGTTTTATTCCCGTTATAGGGCTTTCCGCTGTAGCAAATTTTCTAAATCCTTTGCCGTTTAACACGTAGTTGATGTCATAACCGCCGCAGTCTTTAAGTATTTTGTTGTCGGCTTCGATATCCCTTGCTATAGTTTTAGGTGCATTAAAATCAAAAGGAGTATTTTTAATTTTCATAAATTCGCCGTGAGTAATAAGATTTTCGTCCGTAGGAGTAATTTCGTCTGCATCAAGGGTTAAAACGGTATTTAATATTGTGCCGTTCCCTTCGCCGCTAAGATTAAAATAAACGTGATTGGTGAGATTTGTTACCGTGTCGTCGTCCGCTTCTGCTTTATAATCTAAACGCAACCCCTTTTCCGTCAACGTATAGACAACCGAAACGGTAAGGTTTGCGGGAAAACCTTCTTCTCCGTCAGGGCTTAAACAGGAAACTTCAAGCGTATAATCGTTAATCGGATTTGCTTTCCATACTTTTTCGTTAAAACCGTGGAATCCGCCGTGGAGAGTAAATTCTCCTTTATTTTTCCCTATATGATATTCTTTGCCGTTAAGAACGAAACTACCGTTTTCAATTCTGTTTCCGACTCTTCCAATGATTGCGCCGAGATACCCTGCGTTTTTCATATATTCTTCAAGAGTATCGTATCCCAACACAACGTCGGTTATAACGCCGTTTTTATCGGGAACCCTTATCGCACGAATTGTTCCGCCGTAAGTCAAAATATCGGCTTCGAGTTTACCGTTTTTTAAAGTGTACATCTGCACGGGCGTTCCGTTAGCGTTGCCAAATTCTTTACAAATCATTTTTTTCTCCTTATACTTCTAAAATGCTTTTTTTATTTAAAAACTTTTCGTTTTCTTCTAAAATCGGATTTACTACGCTCTCGATAAATTCAATCGTTTGTTTCGGCGCTCTGCCTACAAAATTTTTCGGGTTTATCGATTCGTCGATCGAATCTTTTACGGAAGCGAAAAGCGCGTCCGATTTTATCAGTTCAATTAAATTGTTGGGTTGCCCCTTAATCTTTACGTTTTCTGCGGCTTGCATAGAAAGTTTTCTTATTTCTTCATGCAACACTTGCCTGTCACCGCCTGCTTTTACCGCTTCCATTAAAATGTTTTCCGTAGCCATAAACGGCAACTCTTCGTTTACCCTTTTTTCAACTACTTTATCGTAAACGACAAGGTTTTCGGTAACGTTCATATATAAATTCAAAATTCCGTCGATTGCAAGAAAACTCTCCGCAATCGTTATACGCTTATTTGCAGAATCGTCTAACGTTCTTTCCATCCACTGTGTCGACGCGGTGATCGAAGCGTTAACGGGTAAAGATAACACGTATCGAGCCAAGGCGCAAATTCTTTCGCTTCTCATCGGATTCCTTTTATAAGCCATAGCGGAAGACCCGACCTGATTTTTTTCAAAAGGCTCTTCCATTTCTTTAAAACTTTGTAAAATACGTAAATCGTTTGCGAATTTATATGCGCTTTGCGCTATTTGCGAAAGAACCGATAAAACCTTATAATCAAACTTTCTCGGATAAGTTTGCCCCGTTACCGCAAACGCGTTTTTGTAACCTATTTTTGCAACGACGAGTTTTTCAAGTTGCTTTACTTTTTCATCGTTACCGTTAAACAATTCCAAAAAACTTGCCTGGGTACCGGTTGTGCCTTTTACACCGCGAAGCATAACGTTTTGTTTAAGGTATTCTAAATCCCTATAATCGGATACAAGATCCTGAATCCAAAGACATGCTCTTTTCCCAACCGTTGTAAGTTGAGCAGGTTGCAAATGAGTGTAACCTAACGACGGTAAATCGCTATATTTTAACGCAAATTTTTTAAGGTTGTTAATAATGTTTAAAAGTTTAACACGAACAATTTCCAAAGCGTCGTCAATTACGATTATTTCAGCATTATCAAGAACGAAACAACTCGTCGCCCCGAGATGAATTATTCCTGCAGCGGATTTTGCCTGTTCTCCGTAAGCCTTGATATGAGCCATAACTTCGTGACGAATATCCTTTTCAATCTCTTTCGCTCTCTCGTAATTCACTTCGTTTTGATATTTTTTTAATTCGTCGATTTGTTCGGTTGTTACATTTAATCCGAGTTCATGTTCACTTTCGGCAAGAGCAACCCACAATTTTCTCCATAATCTGTATTTTTTTTCGTCGGAAAAATTGTGTACCATTTCTTCTCGCGCGTAACGCGTTGTTAACGGATTTTCGTATACGTCGTATGCCATATTTTCTCTCCAAAAGCAATTATGTCTAACATAAACATCGTAATAATCGTTATAAAATCACTAACAAAAATAATATTAAAGAACAATCGTTCCCACCGAACGAACCTTCAAAGGAATAATATCCTTTTTATCGTAATAACGACTCATATTATCGATAAAATATTGCAAGTTGTCGTTTTTAACTATGTTAAGAATCGTCCCGGCAAACCCGCCGCCGTGTACCCTGTTCGCCCCATTTTTGATATACTTTGACGATATAGCAAGTCCTTTCGGTATGGGTTGTTCGCTACTTCCCGCAACGTAACAGTTTTGGAGTTTGTTAAGCGAACTTATACCGGACTTATTTATACAATCAAGAAACGTGTTAAAATCATTTTCATCGAGCGCCTTTTCGAGAGCATCCACCCTGTCGTTCTCTTCGTAGAAATGGAAAGCACGTAAAACCGCTCTATCGGAAAGTTTATCCTGAACGGAAGGTAATTTTTTAACAAATTCATCTTCGGTAAAATCGATAAGTTTTTCTCCGCCCATCGCTTTTGCAACCGAGAACATTTCGGAAGGTATAGCGGCGTATTCCCCAGTAAGATTCGCGTGACTTCCGCCGGTATTAACGAGAACGAGCGTATAATCTTTTAAATCGTTATGAATGTCGGTAACGCCTATTACGCCCTTTTCCTTAAAATCAAGTTTCTTCAATCCGCCGAACGCTATAGCGGTTTGGTCGAGTAAACCGCACGGTTTACCGAAGTATTCGTTCTCGGCAAATTGCGAAACAATCGCTTTTTCGCTTTCGGTAATCTTGCCGTCGTTATATAAAAAATTAAGAACTTCCGCAATAAGCACTTCAAAAGACGCAGAACTCGATATTCCTGCGCCGCCTAAAACGTTACTCGTAACGCAAGCGATAAACCCGCCAACCTTATAGCCTTTATTCTTAAGCCCTACCGCAACACCGCGAACCAAAGCCGCAGAAGTACCTTTCTCTTCACATTCGGCGCCGTTCAGATCGATAATCATATCGTCATATCCTTCAGATTTGACTTTGATAACGTCGCCGTCGCAAGGTAAAAACATACAAAGCGCGTCAAGACTTATCGCGCAAGAAACGACTTTGCCGCCGTTATGATCGGTATGATTACCGCAAACTTCTACCCTTCCGCTGGAAGACGCCACGTATGCGCTTTCAACGTTAAAACTGCTTTTAAATTTAGCAAAAAGGTCTTCATATCTTTTCTTCTGAAAGTCAATTGCTTCCCCATAAAGGCATGGAAATTTATCGTACAAAACGCTTACTTCCGAATAGGGTTTTTTAAGTGTACTCATATAATTCTCCGTAATTGAATTTTTCTAATTTTAAGTATAACACCTTTTTTTTGTTTTGTAAATCCAAAAAACTTAATTTGGCGTTTTTTATTAACTTTAATATGTTCTATATCCCTTGACTTAAAGTGCTTAATATAATATAATAAATAAATAGTAAAAATCTATAAAACGTTTACTTTTCGGAGGCAACCACTTTATGAACATGAAACAAATCGAACAAAAATGGCAAAAATATTGGGAAAAAGAAAAAACAAATAATTTCAACCCTAAGAAAATCGATAAAAAATATTATTGCCTAGAAATGTTTTCTTACCCTTCTGCGGCAAAACTGCATTTAGGTCATTGGTATAATTACGGTCCTACCGATAGTTTCGTCAGATATAAAAAAATGAAAGGTTACGAAGTCTTTGAACCGATGGGCTTCGACGCGTTCGGGTTGCCCGCGGAAAACTATGCAATAAAGACAGGTGTCCACCCTAAGGATTCTACCGAAAAAAATATAGCCAACATGGAAGAAACGCTTAAAAAAATGGGCGCAATGTTCGACTGGAATTACGAAATTAAAACGTGCAACGAAGACTACTATAAATGGACTCAGTGGCTCTTTTTAAAACTTTACGAAAAAGGACTTGCATATAGAAAAGAAGCCCCCGTCAACTGGTGCCCGGATTGTAAAACGGTTCTTGCAAACGAACAAGTCGTCAACGGTCAATGCGAACGTTGCGGCGCAACTGTTGTAAAGAAAGATCTTACGCAATGGTTTTTCAAAATCACCGATTACGCAGAAGAACTTTTAGAAGGATTGGATAAAGTCGATTGGCCGGAAAAAACAAAACTTATGCAGAAAAACTGGATAGGAAAATCTACCGGCGGAGAAATAGAATTTACAGCCGAAAGCGGCGACAAATTCAAAGTTTTCACCACAAGAGCGGACACGTTGTTCGGTGTTTCTTACGTAGTTTTGGCACCCGAACATCCGTTGGTCAAAAAACTTACTTCCGAATCACAGAAGAAAGCCGTTGAAAATTATATATACGAAACTTCAAAAGTTAACGAAATAGAAAGACTTTCCACAACGAGAGAAAAAACCGGTGTCTATATAGGTCACGACGCGATAAACCCGATTAACGGCAAACATATCCCCATTTACGCTTCCGATTACGTTTTATATTCTTACGGTACCGGCGCTGTTATGGGTGTGCCTGCACACGACGAAAGAGATTATGAATTTGCAAAAAAATACAACTTACCGATTACAAGGGTTATAAACAGCGTTAAAGGCGACGACGCTCTTCCCTATTGCGAAGACGGTATCGTTATGAATAGTTTCGGCTTTGACGGGTTAACGAGCGAACAGGCAAGAAAAGCGATTATAAATAAACTTGTTCAGGAAGGCAAAGGTTCATATAAAACGAATTATCGTTTACGCGATTGGCTTATATCTCGTCAACGTTACTGGGGCGCGCCGATTCCCGTTATCCACTGCGATAAATGCGGAGTTGTTCCCGTTCCCTATAAGGATCTTCCCGTAAAACTGCCTTACGACGTTGAATTTAAACCGGACGGAGAATCTCCCCTTGCGAAACATCAAGGTTTTATGAACACGACATGTCCCGTTTGCGGCGGTCCCGCACACAGAGATCCCGACACTCTCGACACGTTCGTTTGTTCGAGTTGGTATTATTTAAGATATCCCGACGCGCATAATTCCGAGAAGCCGTTCGATCCCGAAATAATCAATAAAATGCTTCCCGTCGATAAATACGTCGGCGGCGCGGAACATGCCTGCATGCACCTTTTATACGCGCGTTTTATTACTAAAGCGTTACACGATATGGGTTATCTCGATTTCGACGAGCCTTTTAAATCGCTTGTTCACCAAGGCGTTATTTTAGGTCCTGACGGAAACAGAATGAGTAAGTCGAAAGGCAATATAATAGCGCCGGACCCCTATGTAGAGCAGTATGGCGCAGACGTTTTAAGATTGTACCTTATGTTCGGTTTTTCATACACCGAAGGCGGCCCCTGGAGTGACGACGGCATCAAAGCAATCGTAAAATTCCTTGACAGAATCGAAAGGATTGCTACGAGAATACCGACTATAAAAGATAACGGAACTAAAGAAATCGGCAAGAACGAAAAAGATTTGCTTTACGCATTAAATTACGCGATAAAATGCGTAGACAAAGATATGGAAGCATTCTCTTTCAATACTGCCGTTGCAAGACTTATGGAATTACTGAATTCCATTCAAAAATACGACGGTTTGGAAACGAAGAACGTATCTTTATTCAAAAAATGCTTCGAAAAATTTATTCTTTTGCTTGCTCCGTGCGCCCCGCATTTTTCGGAAGAAATCTGGTCGATTATAGGCAATCACCCGTCTGTATTCGAGCAGGAATACCCCGTTTGCGACGAAGCTTCGCTTATTAAAGACGAAGTCGAAGTTGCGGTACAGATTAACAGTAAAATGCGCGGAAAAATAATTATTCCGAACAAGGCTTCGGAAGAAGAGATTAAAGCGATTATTTATCAGGACGAAAAAATTGCGAACGACCTTACGGGGAAAAACATAAAAAAGATTATCATCGTTCCGAACAGACTCGTAAATATAATCATATAGCATATAAGCACAAAAATTTGCTTACAAGAATTTAAAACTTCGTTTTTTCGAACGAAAAACGCAAAAACGAATGATTTATAAGTGGCTTTATAAATAATCAACATTACATATAAAAGGTACGCAAAAAATGAAAAAAAAGAGTACAAACATATCTCTTGAAAATATTGAAAGATTTACGGTTGATAAAGATTTCGGCTTAACAGAAGAACAAGTTTCGTTAAGAACGGAACAAGGACTAACAAATAAGGTAAAGAAAACTTATTCAAAAACCTACTTCAGCATTTTCAAAGAAAACGTTTGTACTTTTTTTAATTTGTTGGGTTTAATAGTGTTCCTTTTTTTGTTAACGGTAAAGGACTTGCCTATTTCCAACTTCTTCTTTACGATAATATATTTAGCAAACATATTTATCGGAATCATTCAAGAAATTCGGGCAAAAATCAGCATCGACCGTCTTTCTCTTTTATCAAGCAAAACGGTTAAAGTTATAAGAAGCGGTAAAACAGAAGAAATATTGTCGGAAAAACTTGTTCTTGACGACATTTTTGAATTAGGTTTAGGCGCTCAGGTACCGACGGACGGTATTATCGTTTGCGGAGAAGTAGAAGTTAACGAGTCCTTGCTTACCGGCGAATCAGTGCCTGTAAAAAAACACGTCGGCGACGAAATTTTTGCAGGGAGTTTTATCGTCAGCGGTTACTGTTCGGCAAGGGCCGACAAAGTCGGTTCCGAAAACTATGCCGAAACGTTGTCGTCTAAGGCAAAAGAATATAAGAAACCGCAGTCTGAATTGATGGGGTCGCTTCGACTTATAATAAAATCAATAGGAATCATCATTATTCCTATAGCCGCTGTTTTTGTAATTAAATCGATAATTCTCGGGGACGAATATTCCACCATAGTAAAAGGAACGTCTACCCTCGTTATCGGAATGATACCTTCCGGCATGTTTTTATTGACAAGTATGGCGCTTGCGGTCGGCGTTATTAAACTTGCAACACATAAAACGTTGGTTCAGGATTTATATTCTCTTGAAATGTTAGCAAGAGTCGATACTATTTGTTTCGATAAAACAGGTACGATAACCGACGGAAAAATGTCCGTTAAGGAAGTTTTTGATTTATCCGATGAAATTAAAGCAGACGAAATTATCCCGTCAATGATAAATTGTTTGCACGATAACAACCAAACGGCTGTTGCGTTATACAATTTTTTCGGGGTAGACGACAAATACAAATCAAACTGCGTATTACCGTTTAATTCTTCAAGAAAATTTTCCGCCGTTACCTTCGACGGCGTCACATATGCCTTTGGTGCGCCTGAATATTTATTAAATAAAGAAAACTTTGAAACCATTAAAGAGAAAATAAACGAATATGCCGTTAAAGGATTCAGAGTTTTATTGTTTGCGAAGTCCGAATCCGTTATATCGGACGATAAAATCTCTGCTCCCTTTACCCCGTTTTCAATTATTGTTTTGGAAGACAATATAAGAAAAGATGCATATCAGACCGTAAAATGGTTCAACGAAAATCGCGTTAAAATTAAAGTTATTTCGGGCGATAATCCTATTACGGTTGCAGAAGTATCCAAGAGAGTAAACATTCCCGACTGTGATAAATATATCAGCCTTGAAGGTAAAACCGACGAAGAAGTTAAAGCGTTAGCAAACGAATATACGGTTTTCGGCAGGGTTTCGCCCGAACAGAAAGCGATTTTGATAAAAGCAATCAAAGAAGCGGGACACGTTACGGCAATGACAGGCGACGGCGTAAACGATCTTCTCGCTTTAAAAGAAGCAGACTGCGCCATAACCGTTGCTTCTGGTAGTGATGCCGCGCGAAAAGTATCTCACCTTGTTTTGCTCGATAACAATTTTAATTCTATGCCGCAAATAGTTTACGAAGGCAGAAGAGTTATCAATAACGTTCAAAGTTCGGCTTCGCTATTTCTCATGAAAACGTTATTCAACATTTTCCTTGCAATTATAATGTTTTTTATTCCCCATATAACGTCTTATCCTTTTGAACTTTCGCAAATGATAATGCTCGAAGTTTTCGTTATAGGCTTACCTGCATTCTTCCTTTCGTTACAACCTAACGACGCATTAGTTGAAGGTAAATTCATCAATACTGTTTTAGCAAAATCATTGCCCAGCGCGGTAATAATGATTTTAGGCGTTTTAGCAATGGATATTTTCGGCATAAGCGGCGGCTCGTCTATTATGAACGACCCATATAAAACTTATGCAATCGTTATTTTAACGTTAACAGGTATGATAAACTTATTCATTATCTGCACACCGCTAAATTTGTACAGATCTATTTTGTTTTTCGTTTGCCTTTTAATTGTCGGCTCAATCACCGCCGTTGCACTGATTAACGGCTTACCGATATTAAATTTATCTTCTGTTATGCCCCTTTCCGAATACGGCACAGGATTGATTATCATCGGAGTGGCTTTAATTGTCGACGCCCCCGTGTTACTTCTATCACAAAAAGCTTTTAATAAAATCGGGTCAACGTCTTCTTTTACTAAATTGAAAAATAAATTTTTGAAAAACCGTTAAAAACACATACTAATGAAAGCAATAAAAAAGGTATTAAATTATTTTACAAAATTTGAAATTTGCTTATGGACGATATCTGTTGTAATCATTACCGTATCGTTCGTTATTTTTAATAAGACGAATTATTTATCTTTAATATCATCGTTAATAGGTGTTACTGCGCTTATTTTTAACGCAAAAGGTAATCCGATCGGACCGTTTATAATGATTGTTTTTTCGATTATTTACGGTATTATATCCTATTCTTTTGCATACTACGGCGAACTAATCACATACGTTTGTATGTCGCTGCCGATGAACGTTTATACCTTTATTTGCTGGATAAGAAATCCTTTTAAAGGCAATAAATCACAGGTAAAGATTTCAAATAAACTTTCGAAAAAAGAGATTATCGTTATGATTTTATTAACGGTAGTCGTAACAATCGCATTCTACTTCATTCTCAGAGCTCTGAACACAACTAATTTAATTCCAAGTACTGTTTCCGTTGCTACAAGTTTTCTTGCTGTATATTTAAGCGCAAGGCGAAGTCCTTATTTTGCTTTTGCATATGGGCTAAACGATGTAGTTTTAATTGTGTTATGGACACTTGCAACTATTTCCGACATAACCTATATTTCAGTCGTAATATGCTTCTTTATATTTTTATTTAACGACGGATATACGTTTGTAAGTTGGAAAAGAATGAAAAAAATGCAAGAACTAAACGATTTGGAAGAAAAATATGGAAATTAAACCTATTGCTTATATTAAAACAGGTTTTACCGAGAAGTTCGGATTACCAAGAAATAGCGGCAGAGTCGAGATATCGGGAACTATAGTTTTCGAACCCGAATTCAGGAATCCCGAAGCGCTGAAAGGAATAGAAGAATATAATTATTTATGGTTGATATTTGACTTTAATATGTCCCACAGAAACGGATTTTCCCCTACTGTCAGACCCCCGAGATTAGGCGGAAATATCCGAAAAGGCGTTTTTGCAACGCGCTCACCATTTCGGCCGAACAATCTCGGGCTTTCTTGCGTAAAATTAATTTCGACCGAAAAAACGCCGGATAAAGGTGTTGTCATAAACGTCAGCGGTGTCGATTTACTTAACGACACACCAATATATGATATAAAGCCTTATATTCCGTTTTCAGATTGTAGGTCCGATGCAAAGGGTGGATTTTCCGATAAATACAAAGACCATAAATTAGAAGTTGTTTTATCTGACAATATAAAACCGCGTATAAATGAAAACGACCTGAAAGTAATTATCGACTGTGTCGCAGATGATCCGCGCCCCGCCTATATAGACGATGAAAGAACGTACGGAATGCAATATAACGGTTATGAAATAAAATTTTCCATAAAAGAAAACATTGCAACAATCTTGTCGATTGAAGAAGTTTTAGCCAGATAATGTCACACATAATTTGCAGCGAAAACCTTATTGAATTTCTGACGTTTTGTATATTTTTAACGCAAAAAACGCCCTATTAAAACAAATCGTTTAACTAGAATTAATACTTTCTTTAGGTGAATACGCAAGTTAATTTAAGCAAAGACTTGCGACTTTTTCTGTTTTAGTTATAACAAAACGATACCCTTTGAGTACATTCTTTTTTTGTTATTATATAATAAGCAACCACCCGCATAGCGGGTGGTTTTTCTTTTTACAAAAAAAGGCTTGGAAAAAACCAAGCCTTTTAATATGATAAATTAGTTTATTTATCGTTGTTCAATAAATCCGCTATAGAAGCGCCGCCGACTTCGTTGTCTTTCCATTCATGGAGTTCATCGGGGTCTGCAACTTCTTCTCTCTTAGCGTTACGTTTTCTGCCTTTACCCTTGTTTTCATTTTCTTCATTTACTTCGGGCTTAGGTTCTTCGGGAAGAAGCGCTTTAATAGATAAAGTCATCTTTTCTTTTTCAGGATCGATATTTAATATCTTGGCATCAACTTCTTGACCAACCTCAAGAGCGGTTACGGGGTTCTCAAGCCATTTATTAGAAATCTGGGAAACATGAACCAAACCGTCAATACCTTTTTCAACTTCTACAAATGCGCCGAACGGAACGATTCTGACAACCTTTCCGTGAACGGTATCGCCAATTGCATATCTTTCCAAAACGGTTTCCCAAGGTTTAGGTTGTAATTGTTTATATCCAACGGAAACTCTCTTCTTTTCAGCGTCGATCTTGAGAATCTTAAATTCATATTGTTTACCGATTTCAAGAACGTCTGCGCAATTTTCGCAACCGGTCCAACTTAAATCGGAAATATGAGCCAAGCAATCAAAGCCGTTAACGTCGATGAATGCACCGAACGCAGCAAATCTTACGGGAGTACCCAAAACAACGTCGCCTTCTTGTACGGATTCAAAGAATTCGGCTTCTTTCTGAGCGCGAATCGCGTCTTTTTCATCTCTTTCCTGTTGTAAAATGACACGTTGCGACGCAACAATCTGACTTCTTGCTCCTCTGGATTCAACTTTTTCGGCTTTAAGTCTTAAAGTTTTACCAACGTATTTATCCAAATCTTTAACGAAACCGATTCTGATTTGAGAAGCGGGTACAAATACGGAATATCTACCGTATTTACCGATTAATCCGCCCTTATTAGTGGAATCAATCGTAACTTCGAACGTTTTGCCGTTTCTGATCTCTTCGATTTCAGCTTCTTCGGCTAAAACCTTACCCATTGCTTTTTCGGAGAATTTAATAGGACCTTTGGCTACAACCATAACTCTTATGTCCTGACCAACCGTATAAGCGGAAGTGTCTTCGTTCAGCAATTCTTCCTTAGGAAGTTCAAAATAATCTGCTTTCGTATTTTTAACAGATAAAATTAATCCGTTATCTTTAACGGAAGAAACCGATGCAACGACGATTTGACCGATTTTCCAATCTTTACTGGGCTTAATTTTATTAAATGCGTTTTCCATTTCGGATAATGCAGTGTTTTCGGTATTTTCTTCTGCCGCGGTTTCAACAACCGGTTGTTCAACTACTGCATTTTCGTTTACAGTTTCTTCTGCCGCCGCAGTATTATCAACGGTTTCTGTCGTGATGATTTCTTCTGTAATGTTCTCCATGTTTGAGATGACCTCCTGAAATTGTTCGTTGGGTGTTGACGCTCCGAGAACAATTCCTACCTTTTTATATTTCTTTAATTTTTCATAGTCAAAACTATCGGCGTCAGATATCATAAAAGTGTTTTCACAGTTCTTCTTGCATATGTCGAAAAGTTTTTTTGTATTATTACTCTTCGTTCCGCCAATTACAAGAACCGCAGAACACTCCTTTGACAACTTATCTGCCTCACCCTGACGTACGCTTGTAGTATAGCAAATAGTTTTGAAAATAGCAACTTTTTTTAATGCGTTAGATTTAATTTTTTTTACAATTTCATTAAATTTTTCTATAGAATAGGTGGTTTGAACGACAATACACACTAAATCATCGTTAATAGACATTATATCGAGCGGATTTTCAGTTATCAGAGCACTGTTGTTACACCAACCGTTTATTCCTATAACTTCCGGATGTTCCGCATTCCCTATTATAACTATTTTGTAATTTTTCTTATAATGCTCGTTTACAATATTATGAATTTGTTTTACGAACGGACACGTGCAATCCACTATCGAAAAATTTTTCTTTTCGGCATCAGAGAAAACCGCTTTCGGTTCTCCGTGCGTTCTTATCAATACGGTTGCATTTTCACCTTCGGGTATTTCCGAAAGATTGTTTATCGTTTTTATTCCGCGAATCGCTAACTCTTTAACGACTTTTTCGTTGTGAATAAGTTCGCCTAAAACGTAAATATTTTCCCTTTTAAGAGAATATGCGGTTTCAACCGCTTTTTTTACACCGAAACAAAAGCCGTCGTTATTGCATTTTTTTACTATCATTCTTCTTTAAAACTTTATTCTTTACTTTGGTCGGAACCAAGTCCAAAAGTTTGCTATACGATAATAGCATTTGTTCTTTTATTTTTTCTTCCATTTCCGAAATATCGGCTGAAGATAATTTCTTATCGTAATAATCGGTTAAATAAAACGGGTCGCCGACATAAACGTAGTTTTTATGAAAAATTTTACTTTTATTTATCATCATTATGGGGATAATCGGCGCTTTTGTTTTTACTGCGATAAGTCCGGATCCACCTTTTAAAGGCTGTAAATTAGTCGTACCGGTTTTATTTCTCGTCCCTTCGGGAAATATTACAAGTTTATGTCCGTTTTTTACAATTCTTACCGCCTTGATAAGCGAAGCAACATCTCCGCCGTCACGATCAACGGGAAACGCTCCGAGAGAATATAAAACTTTTGAAAATAATTTATTTTTAAACAACTCGTTCTTCGCGAGAAAAAAAATGTCGGTCGGGTGCAATTCGGCGATAACCGCAGGATCTAACGCCCTGAAATGGTTACATAAAATAATTGCGCCGCCCTCGGGAAGTTTTGTGTTTCCGTAAAATTTATTAGGATAGATACCGTTGTATAATTTTAAAATAAATCTGTAAAAACCGTTCATTTATACCCCGATTAAACAAAATAATAAATCGCTGCTAAAAAAACAAGCGTTTCTGCAATTTAAACGACAATAGCCAAATACTTTACAATACTTGCAAATGCACCGTTCAAAC
>CAKQQY010000029.1 GCA_934271245.1 uncultured Clostridia bacterium
CGTATAACCTCTGTAAAAACTCGCTTTCGATTTTGTATTTTTTGTCGCCCGTTTTAACCATCGATAACGACTTGTCAAGACGTTTTTTTACCGCGTCGATATCGGAAAAAATGAGTTCTAAGTTAATAGTTTCAATATCTCTTAACGGGTCTATGGTGCTTTCAACGTGGGTAATGTTTTCGTCCTCGAAACACCTTACGACGTGAACGATGGCGTCCGTTTCTCTGATATTTGCTAAGAACTTGTTGCCTAAACCTTCGCCTTTGCTTGCGCCCTTAACAAGACCTGCGATATCGACGAATTCGATGACCGCGGGGGTAATTTTTTTAGTGTTGTATAATTTGCCCAGAACTTCCAGCCTGTAATCGGGAACGGCGACGATGCCGACGTTCGGTTCGATAGTACAGAAAGGATAATTCGCGCACTCGGCGCCTGCATGGGTGATTGCGTTGAATAACGTGGATTTTCCGACGTTCGGAAGACCTACTACGCCTAATTTCATAATTTATCTCCGTAAAATGATTTCAAAAGCAATTATAATCCAAAAATTAGAAAAATTCAACTTTTTAGGTTTGATTTTCGATAAAATATGTGTTATCATTTAATCGAGTAAAATAATTACGGGAACTTTATGGATTACAGAAAATATATTGCGGAAAAACTTAAAATCGAAAACGTAACGGAAGAAGAAATCTCTTCGTTTATAGAGATACCGCCGGACGCGAATATGGGCGATTACGCTCTGCCGTGTTTTAAGTTGAGCAAAATTTTACGCTCGTCGCCGATAGCGATAGCGGAGAGCCTCGCGAACGCCTTTTCGCCCGACGACGTTATAGAAAGTTGTTCGGCGCTTAAGGGGTACTTAAACTTTAAAATCAACAGAAAGGGTTTTGCGGCAAAAACGCTCGAATCCGTTTTGACCGAAAAAGAGAAATACGGGTCGGACGATATCGGCAACGGCAAAACGATATGTATAGACTATTCGTCCATAAATATAGCCAAACCTTTCCACATAGGGCATTTAAGCACCACCGTAATAGGAAGCGCGCTGTGTAAGATTTATAGATTTTTAGGGTATAACGTAGTCGGAATCAACCATCTGGGCGATTACGGAACGCAATTCGGCAAACTTATCGTTGCGTACAAAAAATGGAGTTCTTTTGACGCGGTAAAGGAAGGAAGATTAAAAGAACTCACCCGCATTTACGTAAAATTCCACGAAGAAGCAAAAATTCATCCCGAACTCGACGATGAAGCAAGGCATTATTTTAAACTAATAGAAGACGGCGATAAAGAGAGCAACGAACTTTTCTCTTTCTTTAAGGAAATCACCTTGCAGGAAGTGGATAAGATATATAAACTGTTAAACGTCACCTTCGATTCGTATGCCGGCGAAAGTTTTTATAACGACAAAATGGCGCCCGTGGTAAAGGAGTTAAAGGATAAAAATCTTTTAAGAAAATCGGAAGGCGCGGAAATAGTCGATCTGGAAGAATACGGCATGCCGCCTTGCCTGATATTAAAATCGGACGGCTCGTCGCTTTACGCCACGCGCGATATCGCCGCGGCGATATACAGAAAAAAGACGTACGATTTTTATAAATGCCTTTACGTAGTGGCGTATCAGCAGAATCTGCACTTCCGCCAGTTCTTTAAAGTAATAGACCTTATGGGTTACGACTGGGCGAAAGATCTCGTTCACGTGGCGTACGGAATGGTATCGCTCGAAGACGGCGCAATGAGTACCCGTACGGGTAACGTCGTACTGCTTGAAGACGTTATAAATAAAACGGTAGAAAAAGCGCGTAAAGTAATAGAAGAAAAGAACCCCGATATTCCCGATAAAGAAACCACCGCAAAGGCGGTAGGCGTCGGCGCGGTAATATTCTCGGCTCTTTCAAACAATAAAATAAAAGATATAGTTTTCAGTTACGACAGAGTGCTTTCTTTCGAAGGGGAAACGTGTCCGTATCTGCAATATACGGTGGCGCGCTGTAACAGTTTGCTTAAAAAGTGCGGCGAACCCGAAACGTATACCGTTACCGACGTAAACGAAGAAGAATACGCGGTGATTTCCGCCATAGGCAGATTTAACGAAACGGTGAAAGCGGCGGGTGAAAAATACGAACCGTCTTTGATAACGAGATACGCTTTGGATCTGGCTTCGGCGTTCAATAAATTTTATATAAACTGTAAAATAGCCACCGAACGCGAGGAAGTCAGAAATTTCAGACTTTCGATAGTAAAAGGCGTAAAGATAACGCTTACCAACGCGCTTTCGCTTTTAGGTATAGACACAGTGGAGCAAATGTAATGGAACTCGTAGTTTTCGATCTCGACGGAACTCTTTTGGATACCATTCCCGATATAACTTTTTATCTCAATAAGGCAATGGAAAAGTTCGGATTCGGAAGTTTAACCGAAAGCGAAGTCAGAAAGAAAGTCGGTCACGGAGCGAAAGAACTCGTCGCCGATTGCGTCGGGGAGAACGTACCCGAAACGGTTATAAAAGAGTGTCTTGACTACTATAATAAAATATATACAGAGTCCGATAGCCCCCGTACGAAGTTTTTCGTCGGAATAGAAAATCTTTTAACCGAACTGAAAAAATCGGGGTATAAACTTGCGATTTTATCGAATAAACCGCAGTTTACCGTTGATAAAATATATAATATATACCTTAAAAAGTATTCTTTCGATTGCGTCGTGGGCGGCGGAAGATTTCCATTTAAACCTGATAAAACGGCGCTTACGGAGATAATGAAAGAACTATCGGTAACGAAAGAAAACACCGTAATGGTAGGCGACGGGGAAACGGACGTTTTAACGGCGATAAACGCCGAAGTTAAAGGCGTTGCCGTCGCGTGGGGATATAAAGACGTAGCGGAACTTATTTCTACGGGCGCGAAGAATATCGCGTACGATACGAAAGAACTTTTCAATCTGATTCAAAAATAACTTTTTACTTTTTTCTTACTATTCTTCTTTTTACAATACATCGAAACTAAATAGTAATATACGGAAAACGTTTTAAGTCAATAATAATTAAAACGGTAATTCCGTTTAAATTTACGGGAGACCGTTATGAATAAGATATACAAAATAGCCGTAATCGGCGGCGGCGCTTCCGGACTTTTGTGCGCCGCGGAAGCGGTTACGGGCAACGAAATAAAGGGTGATAACGTTATCGTTCTGGAAAAGAACGACAGAGTCGGCAAAAAACTTATCGCAACGGGGAACGGACAAGGTAACGTCACCAACTCCGATTTATCCCTTTCGCACTATCACGGAAGCCGCGGTTTTATCGAAAAGTTTTTTGGGGACGGCTTTAATACGGAAAAATACCTGTACGGATTAGGAATACCTTTAATCTATACCGATAACGGAAAAGGTTATCCGCTTTCTAAACAGGCGAGCGCCGTTCTCGATATTTTAAGGGAATATCTGGCGGCAAAAAATTGCGTAACGGAAACGGAAGCCGAAGTAACGGAACTAAAAAAAGACGGAACGACCTTTGAAATAAAAACCAAAAACAAAACGTATTACGCCGAAAACGTGGTTTTATGTACGGGCGGAAAGGCGGGTAAGCAATTCGGAACGGACGGCAAATCTTATGACCTTGCAATCGGATTCGGACATAAACTGACCGACCTTTTCCCGTCGTTGGTACAACTGAAAACGGAAACGGAAGGAATAAAAGGGTTAAAGGGATTAAAAGAACAGGTAAAAATAACGGCAACGAGTAACGGGAAAGTCTTAAGCGAAAGCGCGGGCGAGATACTGTTTACCGATTACGGAATATCGGGCGACGCGGTATTTAAGATTTCGTCGGTAGTTGCGGATAAGGAAAACGTAGAATTGAAAATAGAATTTTTACCGTATCTTACCGAATCGGAAGTAAAAAAGATTATAGAAGACAAAAAGAAAAACGCGCCGTTCGTACCCGAAAACGAACTGCTTTCGGGGATAATAAATAAAAAAATCGGACAGGCGATACTAAAAACGATAAAACAGCCCGCCGCGGAAAACGTAGCGAAAACGCTTAAAAATTTTAAGTTAAAAGTGAAAGGAACTCTCGGTTTCGATTACGCTCAGGTAACCAAGGGCGGAATAAGCACCGACGACGTAAATCCGTTTACTATGGAAAGCAAGAAAACGAAAGGCTTGTATTTAGCAGGCGAAACTCTCAACGTTGACGGGGATTGCGGCGGATATAACTTGAATTTTGCTTTTGCTTCGGGCGTTAAGGCGGCGAAGAGCATAAAAGAGAAGATATAAGGAGAACGAAATGACAAAGTTTATAACCTTTACGAGCGAAAAACTGGCTCCGCTTCATTTTTCCGTAATAAGGGAAATCGGCAGGGTTATGGGGGTAAAATCTCCCGCTTCTAAAAATAAAGACGTACTTATAAAGGAAATTTTAGCGATACAAAACGGAGAAGAATCTCCCGAACCGCCGTCAAGGCGCGGCGCTCCGCCGAAAATCAAGGTGGACCTTTCCGATTATCTTTTAAAAGACGACGGGTCGCCCTACACGGATAACGGCGAAAATACCGAAAATTCTGCTAACCTTAACGGCGCCGAAAAAGAAACCATAGCCGAAGGAGAAGGCGAACGCAAGGTTATCGGCGATTACGGAACGATAAAAAGAGAAGACAGAAAACTCGTATTCAAAGATTCCGCGAGCGACAGTTTTATAATGGAAGGCGTTCTGGAACAGCACGTTTCGGGTTACGGCTTTTTAAGGGTAAACAATTACGAAAACTCTTCTAAAGACGTGTACGTTTCCAATATGAACATAAGGCGTTTTAACCTTCGCCGCGGCGATAAGGTAAAAGCGGTGGCGAAAGTCGTAAAAGAAGGGGATTCCGCGGCGTTGCAGGACGTAATCGCAATCAACGATTTAGAGCCTATGCTTTTCTTGAGAAGAACTAACTTCGACGACCTTATACCATATTATCCTACCGACAGAATAAAACTCGAAAGCGACGGATCGGAAGATTTGGCTTTAAGGTGTATAGACCTTTTCGCTCCTATCGGAATGGGGCAAAGGGGTTTAATCGTCGCGCCGCCGAAAACGGGTAAAACCACGCTGTTAAAAAAGATTGCGCAGTCCATAGAAAAAAATTATCCCGAAGTAAAACTTATCGTTTTGCTTATCGACGAACGCCCCGAAGAAGTAACGGATATAAAACGTTCGGTGTCGGGCGAAGTGGTTTTCTCTACGTTCGACGAATGCGCCGAACATCATATACGGGCGGCGGAACTCGTTATAAACAGAGCGAAACGCCTTGTCGAAGTAGGCAAAAACGTAGTAATTTTAATGGATTCCATAACGAGGCTCGCAAGAGCGTACAATAACACCGTCGAATCGTCCGGCAAAATCTTGTCGGGCGGGCTTGACCCCGTAGCGTTACAAGGACCGAAAAGATTTTTCGGCGCCGCGAGAAATATAGAAAACGGCGGCAGTCTTACCATATTATCGACCGCGCTTATCGAAACGGGCAGCCGTATGGACGACGTAATATACGAAGAATTCAAAGGCACCGGCAATATGGAAATTCACTTGTCGCGCGAACTTTCCGAAAAGAGAATTTTCCCCGCGATAGACCTTTATAAATCGGGAACGAGAAAAGAAGAATTGCTTCTCACCGAGAAAGAACTCGGCGCGGTGTATAAACTTCGTAAAATATTGTCCGAAAGGAGCGACGCGACCGACAGCCTTCTCGAAATGATTAAAAAGACTAAAAATAACGACGATTTGTTGAATAAAATCGACGTGTGGGTAAAACTTTACAGTAAGTAAAAATGAGTTCGGAAAGAAACAAAACCATAAACTTTTCGTTAGACGACGGAGAAAAATATTTGGCAAAATGCGTGGAAGTCGCAACCGCAGATAAAATAGAACCGAACTGCGTTGCGACGGGCGATTTTTATCGGGCGATAGAAAAAGTCGCCGATAATTCGGTGGATTTGCTCATCGTCGATCCGCCGTATAATCTCGCAAAAAATTTTCACGGGCTTAATTTTTCCAAAATGCAGAAAAATGAATATCGCGAATATACGGAAAAATGGATAAACGCGGTAAACCCCAAACTTAAAGACACGGCAAGCGTGTACGTTTGCTGCGACTGGGAAAGTTCGCTCGTCATCGGCGAAACCATTGCGGAAAATTTTACGTTGCGTTCTAGAATAACTTGGCAGAGAGAAAAAGGCAGGGGAGCAAAAGCGAACTGGAAAAATTCTATGGAAGACATTTTCTTCGCCACCGTAGGGGAAAATTACACCTTTAATCTCGACAAAGTAAAACAACGCAAAAAGGTAGTCGCGCCGTATAAGGAAGACGGTAAACCCAAAGACTGGGAAGAAACCGCCGACGGCAGATTTCGCGACAGTTGCCCGTCCAACTTCTGGGACGATATAACCGTGCCGTACTGGTCGATGGCGGAAAACACCGCGCACCCGACTCAGAAACCCGAAAAACTTCTCGCAAAACTGATACTTGCCTCGTCGAACGAAAACGACGTCGTGTTAGACCCGTTCGCAGGTAGCGGAAGCACGGGGGTGACAGCCGAAAAGTTGAACAGAAGATATATCTGTATCGAACAGAATCCGCTTTACTGCGCGTGGGCGGAATACCGACTCGAAAAAGCCGGAACGGATAAAACCATACAAGGTTACGAAGACGGCGTTTTTTGGGAAAGGAACAGCCGAACGGATAAAAGATAAAAAACACGATAAAATAAAAAACGCGTAAATCGTCTGATATTTACTGATAAAACGCCGCTTTTTCAAAAAGCGGCGATTTTCAATTTTCGTTTTTTTTGATAAAAACCCTTAAAATCGTCAGTATTATTCAAACGTTTCGGGCATAAATTTTCTGTATCTTCTCGGCATGTAAGAATCTTGCTGACGGAGATTTTTTCTTTCTTCTATGTTGACCGTTTTAAAGTATCTTTTCCATAAAGACAGAAATTCTTTTTCCTGTTCGGACGGTTTAATCGTAGCCTGCTTTTCGGTAGTTCCCGTAAAGATTTTTTTGCCGTCGGAAATGGCGTAACGGTTACGCCTTACGTCGTGAATGACGAAGGGGGTGTCGCCGAGCCTTTTAAGAAAGTGCGGCGCGACTAACTCGGTAACGTCGTTGTCGGGCGAAATCGGCGCGTACAGTACTCCGCTCTCCGTTACGGTGAACCTTATAAACCCGTGAAGCCTGTGCTTTTCTTTCAGTACTTTATCGACGGTAAAATCGAAAAGAGTGACGTCTTTATCGGAAAGCATATCCGAAATATCTCGGCGCGATTCGAGTAATTTACGGGCGTACTTAAAGGCGGTGAAAAAGGCGTTTTCGTCGGACGAAAGCAGACAAATTTTAAGTCTGCCGACGGCAGCATCTCCGCCGTATCTGAATATTGCGCTTGCAACCCGCGCCGTTTTTGCTTTAAGCGAGGTTGCTTCGAAAGTTTCCGAATCGAGCGACGGCTGATAAACGGTTTTATCTATTACGTCATCGGGTAAAAATTTTTCCGTAAAAGAAAGGAATAACGCGGCGCATAACCCGTCGAAATTTTTTTCCGCTATAATTATTTTCATAATTCACCGTTTAACGCCGATATCGCCGCGTCGCCGCCGAACATAGAGAGTTGTTGCGGATTGTTTCGGTTTTCGGCGGCTATCAGCATGGTTTTTACTTTTACCGTGTCGTCGGTACCGATAAATTTTCCGCCGCAGGTGATAAAGTACACGGCGCGTTTTAAGGTTACTCTTAACCGTTTAAGGTCGTCGAAAGTGAGTTTTGCGTATTTTCTCGCCTGTAAAATACGGTAAACGCTTTTAACTCCCATTCCCGGGACGCGTAGTAATTTTTCAGCCGATGCGGTGTTTACTTCCACGGGGAAGAACTCGGGGTGCTTTAACGCCCAGGCACATTTAGGGTCGTAATCGAAAGACAAGTTGCCGTCTTCGCCGGTAATCTCGTCTGCGGTGAAACCGTAATATCTTAATAACCAGTCCGCTTGATACAACCTGTGTTCGCGGATAAGCGGAACCTGAGCGTAGGGCAGAAGAGAAGTGTCGAAATTGGTCGGGGTATAAGAAGAATAATAAACCCTTTTCAGTTTGTACGCATTGTACATATACTCGGTGAGTTTCAGTATGTGCGCGTCCGATTCGGGCGAAGCGCCTATAATCATCTGAGTGGTTTGCCCTGCGGGTAAAAAGTCCCTTCTTCTTTTGAAAGGGCTGTCGTAATACTTGTCGAGAGCAAGCGTTTTCATCGGCTCTATTATAGATGTTTTGCTTTTTTGCGGCGCAAGAAGTTTAAGGCTTTTTTCCGACGGAAGTTCTATGTTGAAACTCATTCTGTCGACCAGTACTCCCGCGGCTTCGAGATAGTTTTTGTCGGCGCGGGGAATACCTTTAAGATGAATGTATCCGTTAAAGCCGTATTCCTTGCGAAGTTTTTTCACCGTGATATATAACTGTTCCATGGTGTAATCGGGCGATTTCACTATCGCGGAAGATAAAAACAGACCTTCTATATAATTGCGTTTATAAAATTCCATAACGAGTTCGCATATCTCGTCGGGGGTTGCGGTGGCGCGCGGAACGTCGTTACTGCATCTGTTTATGCAGTAAGCGCAGTCGTAAACGCAATCGTTGCTCATAAGAATTTTGAGCAGAGAAATACATCTGCCGTCCTGAGTGAAAGAATGGCATATTCCGCCGAAAGAAGCGTTTCCTAAACCGCCGCTTTTGTTTTTTCTTTCAGACCCCGACGACGAACAAGATACGTCGTATTTTGCGCCGTTGGTTAAAATGGTTAATCTGTTTTCGTCTATCATATCAACATTCTACTACGCCGAAAACGAAAAGTCAAACAAATGTTCGTGTTTTATAAAAATAAAAGATTTCCTTATTTTCCCAAAAAACGGCGGTAAATCGACGGAAAACGGGGAAAACGAAGTTCGCAAAAATTTTTTCGCAGGTAGTCGTAACGCCGAAACAAGTTTACTCAATAAAAAAACGGTCGGGGTGACCGACCGCTAAAAATAAACGTTTTTAAGAAATCAATTTTTCCGTATCAAAGGAATGGTTTTCTGCGCGATAAACGCGGCGAATACCGAAAGCAACACGTCCTTCGGCAGATATAAAAGGTTATATACGCCGAGGGCGTATATAAGGTTGGAGAGACCGTTATACACGAAAACCCATATAAGGGCAAAGTAAACGATTCCGATAACGTAGTTGGCGCCGAGCGCCGCGAACGCCGCGACAAGATATTTAGAAAATTTTCTTTCCACGTTTTTAGAAGAGATAACTCCGCCGACGACCGCCGCCGCGATAAACCCTATAATATACCCGAAAGAAGGTTTGGAAACGTATGCGATTCCCGCTGCGGAGTGGTCGGCAAACACGGGGATTCCGATAAGACCCAAAAGAGCGTAAATCGTCATAGCGATCGCGCCTTTTTTCGCGCCTAACATAAGTCCGCAAAGAACCGCCGTAAACGTTTGCAAAGAAATCGGAACGGGGTAAAAGGGAATAGAAATAAAAGAAGTAACTACCATAATCGCGGTAAAAATCGCGCATTCGGCAACGTCTTTCGTAGTCGATAATAATCTGTTTTCCATTATAAGTTCTCTCTTTTGTTTTTTATTGACTGATTGTTTTGTGTTGATTTTTTTATGGCGCCAAGTTTGTGAAACAAACTCTCTGCGTGTATTATATTACAAAATAAAACAAAATCACAAGCGAAAACGCGGCGAAAGAAAAAATAAAATCGTAACGACCGTTTATTTTTTTATATAGATAAACGGTCTCGTTTTAGGTTTACAAAAAGGGTAAAAGAGTGTATAATAAAAAGAAAACGCTGCGAAACGGTATCGCGGCGCAGGAGTAATATTGAAGATAAAGAATAATAAAACAGCCGAAACGGTCGGCGAAAATAAGAAAAAGAGTTTTTTTAACAGAAAGAAAAAGTCGTCTGTTAAAAAGAATCCGACGGAAAACAACAACAAAAAATCCGTCGTAAGAACCGATAATTCTAAAAAGAACGCTAAAAAAGCCGATAAGGTAAAGTTTAAAAACGTTGCGGCAGCCGAACGGAAAACCGTTGTCGAAAAGCAGAAACCGTCAAAAGAAAACAAAAGTTTTAAAAACAAGAAAACGCTTAAAGTAAGATTTTTGGGCGGCGTCGGCGAAATCGGCAAAAACATGACCGCCTTAGAGTACGACAAAGATATTATCATAATAGACGCGGGCATATCTTTCCCGGGGACGAATATGCCGGGGATAGATCTCGTAATGCCCGATATAAGTTACCTTACGGAAAACAAGAACAAAATAAAGGGCATAGTGATAACCCACGGTCACGAAGACCATATAGGTTCTCTCCCGTATCTGTTAAAGGAGATAGACGCTCCCGTATTCGGAACGAAACTTACCCTTACTTTAATCGAAAACAAAATCAAAGAGCATAGACTCAACAACGTTAAATTGAATTGCGTAAAACCGTCGAGCGTTATAAAAATAGGCTGTTTTACGGTAGAATTCATTAACGTCAATCACTCGATAGCGGGGGCGGTCGCTCTTTCCATAACTACGCCCGTCGGCGTGGTGTTCCATTCGGGGGATTTCAAAATCGACTATACGCCCGTCAACGGCGAAACGATGGATTTAACGAGAATAGCCGAAATAGGCAAAAAAGGCGTTCTGCTTATGCTTGCCGAATCTACGAACATAGAAATCGAAGGCAACACTTTGAGCGAAAAAGTCGTTAAAGACACGCTCGATCACGTGTTCGGCGATAACGTTTCGAGAAGACTTATCGTGGCGACTTTCGCTTCCAACGTTCACAGGCTGCAACAGATTTTGGAACTTGCCTTAAAGTATAAAAGGAAAGTCGTATTCTCGGGAAGGAGCATGCTTAACATAGCGGACGCGGCTTCTAAAATCGGCGAGTTGGATTTTCCGTCCGACCTGATAGTGGACGTAGAAAAAATTAAAAATTATAAAGACAGCGAAATTTGTATAATATCGACGGGAACTCAGGGCGAACCGATGAGCGCGCTCACCCGTATGGCGAGCGGCGAATTCAACAAAGTCGTTATCGGCAATAACGACACCGTCGTTATATCGGCTTCCGTAATCCCCGGCAACGAACGAATGATTTACACCGTTATAAACAACCTGTATAAACTCGGCGCGGAAGTCATTTACGAATCTTTAGAGCCGATACACGTTTCGGGGCACGCATGCAAAGGGGAACTCCGCGTTCTTCATTCTTTGGTAAAACCCAAATTTTTCATACCCGTACACGGCGAGTATCGTCACCTTAAAAAGCACGCTTTGCTTGCCGAGTCGCTCGGAATGAAAGAATCGAGCATAGCGATAGCGGAAATCGGCGACACGATAGAATTTACTTCCGATTCGATGAGAAGGGGGGAAAGATTCCCCGCGGGGTCTTTGTTTATCGACGGTTACGGCGTAGACGGAACGGACAGTTTCGTCCTTCGCGACAGAATACATCTATCCGAGGACGGTCTCGTCGTGGTGGTCGTCGGAATAGACGAACTTTCGAGCGAACTTTCTTCTTTGGAAATAGTATGTAAAGGCGTGGTGCTTACGGACTCCGCGGTTGCGGAATCGAAAACGTACGTCGAAAACGCGCTTAAACAAATAGATTTAAGAAAGGTGAGCGACGATAACGAACTTTCGGGAATTATAAGAAGAAGCCTTAAAAATCATCTCTTCAAATCGACGAAGAAAAATCCTATGATTCTGCCCATTATCATGGTGGTGTAAATTGTCCGACCTTTTATACGAATTAAGAGAAAAAGCGAAAGCGGAAGGAAATCCCGTATTAAGGGATAAATCTTTCGAATTGTTAAAAGAAACGGTAACGAAAAGAAAGCCGCAGAAAATTCTGGAAATCGGCGTGAACGTGGGACTATCGGGAATAGCGATGCTGCTTTGTTCCGAAAACGCTTCGCTTACGGGAATAGAAATCGACGAAACCGCCAAAGAAAAAGCGCAGGAAAATTATAAACTTTTCGGCGTGGAAAAACGCGCCAAAATTTTTCTCGGCGACGCGTCGGAAATAATTCCCCTTTTAACGGGAGAATACGATTTTATTTTTCTCGACGGACCGAAAGGTCATTACGCCGAGTATCTTCCGCACTTACTTAAAATACTTAAAAAGGGAGGCGTTCTTTTTGCCGACAACGTTCTTTTCAGGGGATACGTTTTGGGCGCCGTAAAAACGCCGCACCGTTATATGACGACCAAGCACAGTATGGAAAGTTTTATTGCCGAAATAACGGCAAATAAAGGGCTTAAAACGCAAATTTACGACATCGAAGACGGAGTAAGCGTAACTATAAAATTATGAACAAAATAGAACTGTTATCTCCCGCGGGGGATATGAACAAATTAAAGACGGCGTTTTATTACGGAGCGGACGCCGCGTATATCGGCGGAAAGAGTATGAGTCTTCGCGCCCTTGCCGGGAATTTTACCGACAAAGAAATCGTCGAAGCGGTAAATCTTGCTCACTCGCTCGGTAAAAAGATATACGTTACGGTAAACATTTTCGCGCGGAACTACGATATGGAAGAAGCCGAAAGATATTTTCGTTTTCTCGAAAAGGCGAACATAGACGGCGCCATAGTTTCTGACACGGGACTTATATTCCTTGCAAAACAAGTTGCTCCGAACTTAAAAATAAATCTGTCGACCCAAGCCAACTGTCTTAATTACAAAACCGTTGAATTCTGGAAGAATTACGGGGTTAAAAGAGTTATTCTCGCAAGGGAATTATCCTTAAAAGAAATCGCGGAAATACACGAAAAAGTGCCCGATATAGAGATAGAAACTTTCGCGCACGGCGCGATGTGCATATCTTACAGCGGAAGGTGTCTTTTATCCGATTACCGCACGGGCAGAAGCAGTAACCGCGGCGAATGCGTTCAGGCGTGCAGGTGGCAGTACGAAATCAGAGAGAAAAATTCCGAATGCGGATATATGACTCTCGAAGAGGACGACCGCGGCACTTACATACTTAACAGCAAAGACTTAAATCTTATAGATTACCTTTCCGAACTCGATAAGGCGGGCGTGGTTTCTCTTAAAATAGAAGGCAGAATGAAGTCGGAATATTACCTTGCGACGGTAATAAACGCTTACCGCCGCGCTCTCGACGCTTACTACGAACAAGGCGAAGATTATAAAAACAATCCGCTGTTTAACGCCGAACTTGAAAAAACGGCGCACAGAGAATTTACGACGGCTTATCTTCTCGGCGAAAACGATAAAACGGTGAATTATAACGACAGTCAGAGTAAGGGAACGCACAAATTTATAGCGACGGTGTTAAACGGTAACCGTGACGGCTACGTTACGGTGGAAATGCGTAACAGATTCGTTAAAGGCGACGTTCTGGAAGTTCTTTCTCCGACCGACTCGTTCAATAAAAAAATAGTCGTCGAGAAAATGGAAGACGAAAAGGGCAACGTTATAGAAGACGCGAAAATAGTTCAGCAAAAAATCCGGCTTTATACCGACGTTAAACTTAATTCCGGCGATATTTTAAGAAAAGAACAATAATTAAAAACTCCGCAAAGAATCACTTCTTTGCGGAGTTTTTATATCGTTTGATATGAACGGTTGTTCCTTTTCGGCGGTACGCCGCGGTTAAGGTTGCGATTTGCCGCTTATAAAGTATCAGTTTTCAAAAAGAGAAGTGAGCGTTTCCGTTACTATTTTCTGCATGGAGGCGTAGTCGATGTAATCGTGTTTATCGAACACGTATTCGTGAGAAAAGGTCTGAACGATATCCATCGCGAAATGTACTTTTTCCACGAGATTTTCCGTTGTTACGCCGAGATTGCGGAATTTATCCACGATTTTTGCGGTAATCGTGTCTTCGAGCGTAATAAATCTTGCGTTTACCGCCTCGTCGGAACCGGAAAGGGAATGAAGCGCTTCGTGCATTTTTCGGTTGGCTTTATGCGTCTTGATGACGTCGCTAAGTATCAGCGGAGCAAGGACCGAATAATTTATCGGGGCGGTTATCCCGTCGAGCCGTTTAAGAAGGGGCGCGGAAACTTTTTCCAGATAAATTTCGAGAACCGAAAGAAGTATATCTCGTTTATCCTGAAAATAGCCGTAAACGATTCCCGTCGAAACACCCGCTCTTTTCGCTATTTCCGCAGTGTTCGTACCGTAGTAGCCGACTTCGGAAAAAAGTTCGTAACCGGCTTTAATTATTTTGTTTTTTTTCTCTATCGCGCGTTCCTGACGCGGTTCCCTTACTATATTTTTCATTCTCCGCTGCGTTATCGGATTGAAATTTTCGTCCGATTTTTCTTTATTTCCGTATCATTTTACAACAAAATGAAATTTATTTCAATATTATTTCGGTAAAAATAAATAAAATTAAAAAATAAAAGGTAAATAATAAGTAAAATTTCAAATAAATCTTGATAAAAACCACAATATATGGTATAATCTAACGGATACGAAACTACTAAATGACTAATTGCGGAGAAAATCATGTCTAAAAACTATAAAGCGGAAGATATTAAAATCCTCGAAGGGTTAGACGCCGTAAGAATGCGTCCCGGTATGTATATCGGCACGACGAGCGTTAAAGGTCTTCACCATATTTTATGGGAAATCGTCGATAACGCCATCGACGAAGCCGCCAACGGATACGCCGACAAAATCAACATAGAATTATATAAAGACGGCAGCGTTTCCGTCGAAGACAACGGCAGAGGAATCCCTACGGATATTCACCCCAAAACGGGCGTTTCCGGCGTGGAAGTCGTCTTTACTCAACTGCACGCCGGCGGTAAATTCGACGCTTCTAACTATAATTATTCGGGCGGACTTCACGGCGTAGGCGCGTCGGTCACCAACGCTCTTTCCGAATGGCTTAAAGTAAAGGTTTATAAAAACACCGTTTTCGAAATGGAGTTCCATAGTTATAAAGACGAAAAAACCGGCAAGATGAAATCGGGTATTCCCGTCGCTCCTTTACGCGACACAAAGGAAAAAACTCAAAAACACGGCACGTTCGTTCAGTTTAAGCCGGACAGAACGGTTTTCGAAACGGTAGAGTTTAACCCCGACACCATCTTAAAGAGATTAAAAGAACTCGCTTTTTTAAACAAGGGGTTGGAAATAAACTTCCATAACGAAAAGAACAACGATTATCACCGCTATAAATACGACGGCGGTATAAAGGATTTCGTTAAATACTTAAACGAAGGCAAAACCGTTTTGTACGACGAACCCCTTTACGCCAAAGAACAAAAAGACGGCGTTATCGTCGAGTTTGCCATTCAGCATACCGACGCGTACGTTGACAGCGTGTATTCTTTCGTAAACAATATTCCTACGTCCGAAGGCGGTATGCACGAAACGGGGTTCCGCTCGGGGCTTACCAAGTCGCTGAACGATTACGCGAGAGATAAAAACTACTTGAAAGACAAAGACGATAATTTAACCGGCGACGATTTTAAGGAAGGTCTTACGGCAATTTTATCCATAAAAATGCAGAACGTTCAGTTCGAAGGGCAGACCAAGGGCAAACTCGGTAATCCCGAAGCAAGACCTGCCGTCGAAGGCGTTACGATTTCCGAACTTTCCGTTTTAATGAAAGATAAAAAACTCGGCAAGGTTTTCGATAAAATCATCGAAAAAGCAATGAACGCCGCGAAAGTAAGGCTCGCCGCCAAAAAAGCCAAAGAAATCGCAAGGGCGGCAAAAAGCATAGAATCGCAGAACCTTGTCGGAAAACTCGCCGCGTGTTCGGGCAGAAAAGCCGAACAGAACGAGTTGTTCATAGTCGAAGGCGATTCGGCGGGCGGCAGCGCGAAACAGGCAAGAATAAGGCAGTTTCAGGCGATTTTGCCCCTTCGCGGAAAACCCCTTAACGTAGAAAAGAAAAAACTCGACCAGATTCTTCAGAACGAAGAAATAAGAACGATTATTTCCGCTCTCGGCACCGGCATAGGTCCCGAATTCGACATGGAAAGCCTTAAATACCATAAGGTAATCATTCTTTCCGATGCCGACGTCGACGGAAGTCATATAAGAATACTTCTTTTGACCTTCTTTTTCAGGTATATGAGAGATCTGATAAACGAAGGACACGTATTTATCGGTATGCCGCCGCTTTACAAGGTTTATAAAGGCAACGTGGAAGAATACGCTTACGACGATAAAGAATTGCAGGATAAGATTGATAAGGTCGGCAGGGGGTATCAGATACAGAGATACAAAGGTTTAGGCGAAATGGATCCCGCGCAGTTGTGGGAAACGACCATGGACCCCGAAAAACGTAATCTTATGCAGGTAACCATAGAAGACGCAACCGAAGCGGACAGACTTATCACCATTTTAATGGGCGACGAAGTTTCGGCGAGAAAGCAGTATATCTTCGATAATTCCGACTTCAACCGCGAAGACGGATTCAAAAAGGTAAAACGTTAAAAGACAGGGATAAACGATGGAAAACGAAAAAGGTTTAATATTCAATTCGCTTGACGAAGTATTCAAAACTTCTATGCTTGCGTACGCGGAAGACGTTATTTTAGACAGAGCATTGCCGCGTGTGGAAGACGGCTTAAAACCCGTTCAGCGCAGAATTTTATACGCAATGAACGAAATGGGGCTTACCCCCGATAAACCGCATAAAAAATGCGCCAAAATCGTCGGCGACTGTTTAGGTAAATATCATCCGCACGGGGACTCTTCCGTATACGGCGCGCTGGTACATATGGCGCAGGAATTCAATATGCGTATGCCCTTAATCGACGGACACGGAAACTTCGGTACGATAGACGGCGACGGGGCGGCGGCTTACAGATACACCGAAGCAAGGCTTACTCCGCTTGCGCTGGAACTTTTAGCCGATATAGATAAAGATACCGTAGATTTCGCGCTTAACTTCGACGATTCTCTGGAAGAACCGAAAACGTTGCCCGGAAGATTTCCTAACCTTCTCGTAAACGGCGCGACGGGCATAGCGGTAGGTCTTGCGACGAACATTCCGACACACAACCTTTCCGAAGTCATAAACGGTACCGTGGCGTTTATCGATAATCCGAAAATTTCGCTTGCCGAAACGATGAAGTATATCAAAGCGCCCGACTTTCCTACGGGCGGTTATATAATCGCGGGGGAAGAACTTACCGAAGCGTATAAAACGGGCAGGGGGAAAATTAAAATCCGCGCCCGCGTAAACGTGGAAACGAACGGCGAAAAACAAAATCTCGTAATATCCGAAATACCGTATCAGGTGAACAAAGCGACGCTTCTTAAAAAGATATCGGATATGAGCGAAGAAAAGGAATTTTTACAGGATAAAATCGCCGACGTGGTAGACGAATCGGACAGAAACGGTATGCGCGCCATTATCAAACTCAAAAAGGGCGCGGACGCGAAAGCGGTTATCGCGTATCTTTATAAAAATTCCGATCTGGAAGTTTCTTACGGTATCAACATGGTTGCCATCGCCAACGGCAAACCTAAACAGATGGGACTTATGGAAATCATAGGTTACTACGTAAATTACCAGAGAGAAGTCGTTTTAAGGCGTAGTAAATTCGACCTTGAAAGAGCCAAAGAAAGAGCGCATATCTTAGAAGGTCTTATAATCGCCGTAAAGAATATCGACGAAGTAGTAAAGATAATCAAAAACGCCGACAATACGCAGGACGCGAGAGTTAAATTACGCAAGCGTTTCGACTTGTCGGAAGTTCAGGCTAACGCCATACTCGATTTACGCCTTGCAAGACTTACCAAACTCGAAGTAACCAAGTTAGAAGAAGAACTTGCCGCGTTGAAAGAAAAAATCGCTTATCTTACCGAAGTTATCGCAAGCAAAGCGAAACAAATGGAAATCGTTAAAACCGAACTTCTCGCCATTAAGAAAAAGTACGGCGAAGACAGAAGAACGAGCATATTAAAGGGCAACGACGAAGAGTTGGAGGTTTCCTCGCCCGAAAACGATTACAAACAGATAGACGATCTGGTTATCGGCTTTACCGAAGGCGGTATGGTCAAAAAGATGACCGAAAAGAACTACAAGGCAAGCGATAAAAAGGTAAAAGATTCGGTTGCCGCGAGCGATTATCTGAAATTTACCGCAAACGTAAAAAGCGACTGCATGCTTTACGCGTTTACCAACTTCGGCAACTGCGTGAAGATAAAACTCGATACGATAAAAGAGTGCAGATTCAGAGAAAAAGGGGTTAAATTCACCGAAGTCGCTCAGGGAATAATTAAAAACGAATACCCCGTGGCGTTCTTCGGCGTGGGCGAAACAATGCCCGAAGGAAGCCTGCTTTTCTATACGGCGGACGGTATAATCAAAAAGACCGCCTGGAGCGAATATCAGGTAAATAAAACTTGTTTCCCCGCGATAAAACTTAAAGACGGCGATACTCTTATCGGGGTAGAAGAAGATAAGGCGGACACTACGATTGCTTTCGTTACCGAAAACGGGTTGTGCCTTAACGCGTATAAAGACGAAATTCCCGAACAGGGCAGAACCGCCGGCGGCGTTAAAGGGATAAACCTTAATAAGGGCGATAAACTCGTATTCGTTTCGCAGGTAGACGAAGAAGGGGAATTCGTTATTATCACCGATTGCGGCTTCTATAAACGCGTTCTCGCTTCCGATATAGAGCCTATGGCGAGATACAGAAAGGGCGTTAAAATCTGCGAACTCGGCAAACAAAACAAGATAATTTTCGCAAACTACGTTAAAGACCCTTACGACCTTGCCGTAATAGACAATTTCGGCGTGGCGTTCAACGTAAACACCGAAGACCTTTCTATCGAAAGCAGAACGCTTAAAGGCAAAACCCTTAAAAACGAAAACAAAAAGAGAATTCCCGAAAAGGTGTTCAGAATTTAGTTTTTCAAGAACAAATTTTTGATTTAACGAATAAAAATAAGCGCCCCGTTGACTGTTAGTCGACGGGGCGTTTGGTGTTGTGGCCTTTAGCGAAAAAACGACCGCCGCTCGGAGCGGTGGAATTAAAAATCTTCAGATAAAAGAAATCCTGCGATGATTCGAATAATCGGTTACCCGTAAAACGGGCGAGCCGTTTTAATAAGATAAACAAAGGGTAAAATATATTCGAATAACGGGTCTGCTTAAAGCGTAAAATAAAACGGCGTAAGGTGGAAAGTAAGAACGTTTTCAGTCAGTTTGACGCGGGGTAAAAGGTCTTTGAAACTGTCCGGTATAATCCGATTACGGAAGGGGAAACCGAAATAATTTATCGAAAAAAATACGCGAAAAAAAGACGCTTCGCGCGAAGCGTCTTTCAAAATTTCTACAAAACTTACGCTCTTTCTACTTTACCGCTTTTCAAGCATCTTGCGCAAACGTATTCTTTGGATACTTTGCCGTCGGCATGCTTAACGCTTACTTTCTGAAGGTTCGCGTCGTAAGAAACGGGGGTTTTACGGTTGGAGTGGCTGACCAAATTACCCGAAAGTTTGCCTTTACCGCAAACGCTGCAAATTCTACTCATATTAAAATCCTCCTGTATGGAACTTTGGTTCAATGTTTTTAACGGATATACTCTAACATATTATTTAATAAAAAGCAAGAAAAAAAAGGCGACTTTTGGTAAAAAATTATAATATTATTTATATGCGGCGATAAAATTGATAATAAGACCGCCTAAATTGTTGCAAAATTTTTTTTTATATTGTAAAATAAAAATATACTATAAGGAGAATTCTATGGCTGTCAAGACGAATAACATTTACGGCAAAATCACGATAACCGACAGAACGGTAGGGAAATTTGTTTCGCAAGTTGCTCTCGATTGTTACGGTATCGTGGGGCTTGCTCCGCATAATATTTTCGACGCCGTGCGTTCTTTCATTCTCGGTACGGAGAGGGGGGTATTCGTTCGCGCGTCGGGCGACAGAATGGTCGTGGAAATTTCCGTCGTTGTTAAATACGGCGTTTCTATCAAAGCGGTAATCGAAGCATTAAAAGAGTGCGTCAAATATAAAACGGAAAGATTTACCGGCATGATCGTCGACGTTATCGACGTGAACGTGATAGGCGTAAAAAAATAAAATTTTTTCTCTTTTTTTCGGAGTAATTATATATGCAAAAAACGATAAACGGCGCAATGCTGAAATCGATGATTTTAACTGCCGCCAGATTATTGGAAAATAACAGAACAACTATCGACTCTCTTAACGTATTCCCGGTTCCCGACGGAGATACGGGTACGAATATGACGCTCACTATTCAGTCTGCCGTCAAAGAAGTTTTAAATTGCAAAACCAATAAAATAAGCGACGTGGCGGAATGCATTTCCAAGGGCGCTCTTCGCGGCGCAAGGGGAAATTCCGGCGTTATCTTGTCGCAGGTATTAAGGGGATTTTGTAACGCGGTCAAAGACGCGAACGAAATCGATTCCAAACTCTTCGCCAAAGGTTTAAGCATGGGGGCGGAAATCGCTTACGGCGCGGTCAGTAAACCTAAAGAAGGTACTATGCTTACCGTTGCCCGTATGGTTGCGGAACACGCGCAAAGTATAAGATTCAAACAAAGAGATTTAGAAGTATTCCTTGCGGAAATCGTCAAAAAAGCCAACGAAGCGGTCGAACTTACGCCGACCCTTCTTCCCGTTTTAAGAAAAGCGGGCGTCGTCGACTCGGGCGGAAAAGGACTTACCTGTCTTTACGAAGGTATGTACAAAGCGATTATGGGCGAAACGGTGGAAGGAACGACGGCTATGCCCGAATCCACGAGTTCCGCCGAAACGGCTATGGAACACGCCGATATTATGGCGCTCGGCAACATAGAGTTCGCTTACTGCACGGAATTTTTTATTATCAACTTAAACAAAAAGACTACCATTACCGATATAGAAAGACTTAAAGAATACCTGATGACGATAGGCGATTGCGTTATCGTTATAGGCGATCTGGAAATGGTAAAAGTCCACGTTCACACCAATCAACCGGGCGCGGCGCTTACGAGAGCCTTGATGCTCGGCGAACTCGACAGGCTTAAAATCGAGAACATGCTCGAAGAAAACCGCGCTTTGAAGAAGAAGTACGAAGAAGAGAAAAAGCCTATGGGTATGGTGGCGGTTTCCGCCGGCGACGGTCTTACGAGTATTTTCAAAGACCTTATGGTAGACGGCGTTGTGGAAGGCGGTCAGTCGATGAACCCGTCCGCAAGCGATATTGCGGAATCGGTACAAAGGGTAAACGCCGAAAACGTTTTCGTATTCCCCAACAACAAAAATATCATTCTCGCAGCAGAACAGGCTAAATCGCTCGTTACTAATAAAACCATTCACGTCGTTCCGACCAAGAACGTTCCGCAAGGTTTTGCCGCGGTGCTCGCGTTCAATCCCGATCTGCCCGTAGACGAAAACAAGGCGAACATGATTCACGCGCTCGATTCGGTTACCGTAGGTCAGGTTACTTACGCCGTTAAGAATACGAGAGTAGACGGTTTCGACCTTAAAATCGGTACCATTATGGGGCTTGACAGTAAAAAGATTCTTTGTACGGGTAAAGATTTGTCGCTCGTTGCGTTGGAACTTATCGAAAAAATGCGTGGCAACGAAGAAATGATTACTCTCTATTACGGAAAAGACGTTCCCGAAAGCGACGCCGAAGCGCTTAAAGAGATTATCGAAGAAAAATATCCGTCGTGCGACGTGGATATTCATTACGGCGGTCAACCCATTTATTATTACTATATATCGCTTGAATAATTATCGTCCGAATAAAAAGGAAAAAAAGGGAGAGAGAAATCTTTCCCGTTTTTATTAGTTATGGAAGTTACAAAAATTAAGGGAATAAACGAGAAAAGAGAAGAAGACCTTAAAAAAATCGGGGTGACGGACACCGCCGATCTCATAAGGTATTTTCCGCGCGCTTATCTCGACTTGCGTTCCAAACAAATGCTTAAAAACGCTTACCATAACGATATAGTTCTTACTACCGGCAGAATTTTAAATATCCCCGTGAATCGGTTCGCGATGAGAAGGGGCGGTTTCGTCAAAGCCGTCTGCGAGCAGGAAGGTTATATTTACACGGTCATATGGTTTAATCAACCGTACGTGTTAAACAAACTCGTAACCGGCGAAGAATATCTTTTTTACGGCAGGGTAAACGAAAGAAACGGCGAGTTAAGTCTGGTAAACCCGTCTTTCGAACTTTGCGAAAAAGCGTTCAGGTTAAAGGGTATAGTGCCGCAATACGCTGTTAAGGGGAATCTTACGCAAAAGGTTATGCGGGACAGCATAAAACTTGCCGTCGATATTGAAAAACCGAAAAGCATAATCCCTTTCGATTTACAGCAAAAATACGAACTTTCGGGACTTTACGAAGCCTACCGTCAGGTTCATAATCCTACCGATTTCAATTTACTTAAAAAAAGCGAAAACAGAATCGCCGTGGAAGAATATTTTTCTCTCATTTCGGCGTTTAAGTTTATAAAAGGCGACCGCAATCAGGTAAGAATAAACAAGTACGATTGCTCTGATAAAGACCTTTTACGGTTTATTTCCGAAAGGTTTCCGTTTGAATTTACCGACGGGCAGAAGAAAGCCGTCAACGAAATTTTCGCCGACATGAAAGGCTCTTCCGTTATGAACAGACTTATGCAGGGCGACGTCGGAAGCGGCAAAACGGCGGTCGGCATGTGCGCCGTTTATATTGCGGTAAAAAGCGGATATCAGGCGGTAATGCTGGCTCCCACGGAAGTTCTCGCAAGGCAAAACTATCTCGCTGCGAAAAAGGCGTTCCCGGATTATAACGTAGACCTTATCACCGGTTCACTTTCCGCTAAAGAAAAACGCGCGGTAAAGGGCGCGGCGAAACTCGGAATAACGAACATTTTAGTCGGAACGCACGCTCTTTTACAGGACGACGTGGAATTTAATAACCTTTCTCTTTGCGTGTGCGACGAGCAACAAAGGTTCGGGGTTGCGCAACGCAGCGCTCTCTTGAATAAAGGCGTAACGCCCGACGTTCTCGTTATGAGCGCAACGCCCATTCCGCGTACTCTTTCTCTGATTTTTTACGGAGATTTAGACGTTACTTCCATTACGGATAAGCCTAAAATGCGTATACC
>CAKQQY010000030.1 GCA_934271245.1 uncultured Clostridia bacterium
GGCGACCCGAAGGGGGCTCGAACCCCTGACCTCCAGCGTGACAGGCTGGCGTACTAACCAACTGTACTACCGGGCCAAATAATTATATTAAAGGGATTTAATGGTGGGCCTTCACGGACTCGAACCGCGGACCAATCGGTTATGAGCCGACCGCTCTAACCAACTGAGCTAAAGGCCCTTTAAGGGGTACGCATTAAATTTGGTCGGGGTGAAGAGACTCGAACTCCCGACCCCATGGTCCCAAACCACGTGCGCTACCAACTGCGCTACACCCCGAACATAATTAGTTATTTACTACTTATCGTAAAAGCGCAAGTGCATCTTTTCGAACGCTCTAATATCATATAATAAAGAAAAAGATTTGTCAAACAAAATTAACAATATTTTCAATTTTTTTTTAACATTATTTTTTATAGATAAAATCTATAAAAGACAAAGATATTCAGTATAATACATTTATCGACAAAATGCGGCTAAAGGAATGTGATAAAGTGTAATGGAAGATAACGGAGAGAGATATGGAAATAAGATATAAAAACGTCAACAGAAGTCTTACTCTCTATATTTACGGAGAGTTGGACGATTGTTCGGCGAGTCAGGCAAAACAAATGATAGATAAAGTATTAAACGATAATATTCAGACAAGTAAAGTGATTTTCGATTTATCAGGTACGTCTTTTATGGATAGTACGGGAATAGGGTTACTGATAGGGAGATACAAAAAACTAAAAGCCTTTAACGTGCCGACTTACATAACGGGCGCTTCGCCTTCGACGGAAAAAGTAATCGAACTTGCCGGTCTTTACGGTATTATGCCGAAATATTAAGGAGAAATATGAATAACAGCAAAGTGGTTTTAACGTTTCCTTCTCTTCCCGAAAACGAAAGTTTTGCGAGAAGCGTCGTAACGTTTTATGCAATGAGATTAAATCCGAGTGTCGCAGAATTATCGGATATAAAAACAGCCGTGTCGGAAGCGGTAACAAACTCTATCGTGCACGGATATCCGGACGAAGTGGGGGAAATCGTCCTTGAATCGGAAGTCGTCGACGGTAACTTACATATAAATGTTTTCGATAGAGGAATCGGCATCGAAAACGTCGAGCAAGCCCTCGAACCCTTTTTCACAACAAAACCCAACGACGAAAGGTCGGGAATGGGTTTTACCGTAATGAAAAGTTTTATGGACGAAGTCATCGTAAAATCGGAAAAAGGCAAGGGGACGAGCGTTTATATGGTAAAAAGAATCGGCGCCGGTTAAAAAGGAAAATAATGCTTAGTCAGGAAGAATTGCTTGATTACATAAGAAAAGCAAAGAAAGGCGACGAAGATGCCAAAAGCGTGATTTTCGAAAACAATATTCCCCTAATAAAAAGCATAATAAAAAAATTCTGCAATAAGGGAATCGAGTACGACGATTTGTATCAGATAGCGAGTATAGGTTTTTTAAAGTCTGTAGAAAATTTTGACGAAACGTTCGGCGTAAGGTTTTCAACATATACCGTTCCTATGATAATAGGCGAAATAAAAAGGTATATAAGAGATAACGGAGCGATTAAGGTTTCAAGAAACATAAAAATACTTGCAAACAAGATAAACAGATATATATACGAATATCAAAGCCTGAATAATTGCTCGCCGACGATAGAAACGATAGCGGAAAAGTTCGGAATAACCGAAGAAGAAACCGTAATGGCTCTCGACAGCGCGAAAATGCCCGTTTCGTTATACGAAAAGTACGACGATGAAGAAGAAGGAACGGAACTGATAGATAAGATACCGTATTCCACAACGGAAGAAGATATAGTAGATAAAATTCATATTTCAAACATTATAGATTCTTTAACGGAACGAGAGAAGAAGATAGTAATATTAAGATATTTCAGAGATAAAACTCAAAGCGAAATAGCCGAAAGTTTAGGGGTTTCGCAAGTTCAGGTTTCAAGAATAGAAAATAAGATAATAGATAAAATGCGACTAAGAATTTAGTCGCATTTTTGTATATAAAAAAAATAAACGGGTAAATTTAATATATGAAATCGCAAAATAAAAAATACGAATATATGACGAATTTGTCCGAAAGAGAAGTTCTAATAAAAGAGATTAAGAACAAACAGGAGAAGCAATGAAAGAAACAATCGATTATGCAAATCAAAACTATCTTAAATACGTAAGTCTTATAGCGCCGAAAACAAAGGAAACCAGGACTCTTTTCAGAGCCTTTTGGGTAGGCGGATTTATATGCGTTATAGGTCAAGGAATCAGAACGTTGTATGAACTGGCGTTCGGTCTTAGCGGTGACGAACTCGCGTCATACGTTTCTATGACTATGATTTTTTTAGGGGCGTTGCTAACCGGACTCGGCGTGTACGACAGAATCGGTAAATATGCCGGTGGCGGGTCTATCGTGCCGATTACGGGTTTTGCTAATTCCGTGGTTTCGCCTGCAATGGAATTTAAATCGGAAGGCTACGTTTACGGTTTGGCGGCTAAAATGTTTTTAATTGCGGGACCGATTATAGTATTCGGTGTTGCGAGCGGTGTTTTGGTAGGACTTGTTTACTACGTTATAAATCTGTTTTAGAAAAAGGAAGTATTAAATGAATACTATTTATTTTAAAAACAAACCGAGTATATTAAAAACCTATACCGTCGCCGGGCCTAAAGAAGGTAAAGGTTCTCTCGGTAAATATTACGATATAGTAATAGGCGAAGATACGTTCGGAGAAAAAACGTTCGAAAAAGCCGAAAGAAAAATTATGTTTACGGCAGTAAATAGGCTTATGGAAAAAGTAAAGGATAATCCCGTTGACGTCTTGATTTTAGGAGACTTGTTAAACCAGAATATAACCGCAAGTTTTACTGCGAGAGAGTTGGGTTTGCCGCTATTAGGGGTTTATAGCGCATGTTCGTCGTTCACGGAGTCTTTGCTTTTAGGCTCGTCGATGATAGACGGCGGGTACTTAAAGGGTGTGATTTCGGGTACAAGTAGCCACTTTTCTTCTGCCGAAAGACAATATCGTTACCCTTTGGAATTAGGGTGTACCAGACCGCCGCTTTCACAGTGGACGGTGACCGGCGCGGGGTGTTGCTATCTGGGCGCTCATACGGCGGATATGCCGTATATTTCGTGCGCAACGATAGGAACGGTAAAAGATTACGGCGTGACCGACGCTAACGATATGGGGGCGGCTATGGCTCCGGCGGCAGCCGATACGATATTTAATCATATTAAGAACACGAATTCTTCTCCCGATGATTATGATTTGATTGTAACGGGAGATCTCGGTTCGTTTGGTTCGAGAATTCTGAAAGATCTTTTGTGGGAAAAGGGGGTCGACGTGGATAAACAGCACGTTGATTGCGGAGAGATGGTTTTCAATATGGAAGAAAGCGAATATCAGGGCGGAAGCGGCGCAGGATGCAGCGCGTTGGTTTTCTGTTCGTATATTTATAATTTAATAAAAGAGAAAAAATATAAAAAAATCCTTCTTGCGGCAACGGGGGCTCTTTTGTCGTCGTTGACGACCCAACAGGGGGAAAGTATACCGTCGATTTCGCATGCGGTAGAAATAGGAGTATAGAAATGGAAATGTTTTTGACGTTTGTTAAAGCCTTCGTGGTGGGCGGGACGATTTGTACGATTGCTCAACTACTTATAAATTACACTAAAATAACCGCGGGGAAGATACTCGTATATTTTCTTTTGGCGGGCGTTTTTCTTCAGAGTATAGGCGTGTATCAGTATTTGGTTGATTTTGCGGGCGCAGGCGCAACCGTTCCCATCAGTGGATTCGGGTATCTTCTTGCCGACGGGGCGATGAAAGGGGCGAAAAAATCTCTTTTCGAAGCAATTACCGGCGGATTAAAAGCCTCGTCTATGGGGATTACCGCGGCAATAGTGTTTGGTTATATTTTTGCTTTAATATTTAAGCCAAGGTCTAAAATGAATTGACGCGTTATAAAATATAACGTGATAGAATGTTGTAATGAAAATCTTTTAAAAAGAAAAAGGCGTAGAAAAAAGCCTTTAAAATTTTTTGTTTTTCTGCTGTTGCTCGGGGGATTTATTGCGTATTATAATTTTTTCGTCGTGATGCAGATAGAAAGCGTTTGCGAAGATTTTTTGGGTTCTGTTTCAACGGACTGTACGAATAACGCTGTGTTGCTGTCTTTGGAAGAACCTGTTAATTATTCCGATTTAATAACGGTCGAAAAGAATAATTCGGGCGATATCGTTATGATGTCGGCAAACTCGTACAAAATGAATTATATCGGAAGAAGCGTTGCGGATAACACGAAAAAATTGATAGACATGAAAATAGAAAACGGCGTTCCTGTTCCGATTATGTCGTTCAGCGGAATAAGAATTTTGTCGGGTTACGGATTTAAAGTAAATTTGAAAACGGTAACCGTTGCCGAAGTAAAATGTACTTTCAGAAGCAAATTTGAAGGAAGTGGAATAAATCAGACGATTCATTCCGTATACGTGGACGCGATATGTATAGTTAACGTAAATATACCGCTGAACGCTAAAAGAATCGAAAGCGAAAGCAGTATATTGCTGTGTGAAAGCGTGTTGGTGGGGAAGGTTCCGCAAACGTATTTAAACGGTAAATTATTCGGATAAAAAAAGCGGACTCTAATGAGTCCGCTTTAATATTATTGAATTTTAATTGATATACGCGCGGTGGTTTATAATCGTGGAGAAAACTATTTGCGTTTTTGTTCTTCCGAACGTTTGAAGCATATTTATAAATTTGTCCATTTCGGAAGTGTTTTTAAATACGGTTTTTATAATAAGACTATATTCGCCGGTAACCCTGTCGCACTCTAAAACGCAGGGGGAATCATTTAAAAACTGATAAAGTTTTTCTTTCAAACTCGGAGCCACGTCAACGTTGATATAGGTTTTAATTACGCTGTCGATAACATTGCAGTCGATATCCGCATAAAAACCTTTTATTACGCCTTCGTTGCGCATTTCTTCTATTCTCGATCTGACCGTCGGCGCTGAAATAAATACTTGTTCGGCAATGTTTTTAACGGGAATTCTGGCGTCGTTTTGAAGAATTTTTAAGATTTTAATGTCAATTTCGTCTAAAAGTTTCTCTTTCATAATAATTCCTTTTGTTTTGCTTGATATATAATAAAATTATATTACATTTTTTTTATAAATGTAAAGCATTTTTGCAATTTTTTTGTTTATTCTAACAATATATTTAAATCGATTATAAACGTTTGATACTTGTTTCTCCTTGTTGTAGAATATGTAAAAAAGAAAAAGAGGATTTATATGAGCGAGTATCGTAAAGAGTGTGATTCAATCGGCTGTCTGGATGTGCCCGAAAACGCTTATTACGGAGTTCAGACGCTTCGCGGAAGAGATAATTTCGATATAACGGGCAACAAAGCGGATATTAGTTTTATTTATAACATCGTTAAAATAAAAATCGCTTGCGCCGAAACGAATTTTAAGGCGGGCATAATGTCTGAGAACGTTAAAAACGCTATTGTTTCTTCGTGTAACGATATTCTCTCGGGAAAGTACGATAACGAATTTATAACCGACGGCGTTCAAGGCGGAGCGGGTACGACGTTCAATATGAACGTTAACGAAGTAATCGCGAACGTTGCGACCGAAAAACTCGGCGGTAAAAAAGGCGAATATTTGTGTAATCCTAACGATCACGTGAATATGTCGCAATCCACTAACGACGTTATTCCTACGGCAATCAAACTGACCGTAATCGATTTACATAGAAAACTTTCGCGCGGTATAGAATCGCTGCTGAAAACGTTGCTTGAAAAATCCGAAGAGTTCGACAACGTAATAAAAATGGGAAGAACTCAACTCGAAGATGCGGTTCCTATAAGGCTCGGTCAGGAATTTAAAGCGTATTATCACGGTATAAGAAGATGCGCCGAAAATTTGAAAAACGCCGTTGAAGAAATGAAAGTGATAAATATCGGGGGAACGGCAATCGGAACTTCGATAAACGCTAATAAGAAATATCTTAATCTTATAACGGAAGAATTATCTAAAACCGTGGGTTATACGGTAACTAAAGCGGAAGATTTAATAGATTCTACGCAAAATCTCGATTGTTTCGTAAAAGTTTCGAGCGCGCTTAAAAATCTTGCGATAACGCTGTCGAAAATGTGTAACGATTTAAGGTTGATGGCGAGCGGCCCCAAAACGGGATTCGAAGAGATTATACTTCCCGCAAAACAGAACGGTTCTTCGATAATGCCTGGTAAAGTTAATCCCGTAATACCCGAAGTCGTATCGCAAGTTGCATTTTTGATTGTCGGAAACGACGTTACTGTTACGATGGCAGCCGAAGCGGGGCAACTTGAATTAAACGCTTTCGAACCCGTTATTTCTTATAAATTGTTCGAATCGTTAAAATGTCTTGACGGTGCGGTTAAAACTCTTAACGACAACTGTATATCCGGAATATCGGCAAATACCGAACATTGCAGCGAGTTGCTTTATCAAAGCGTAGGAGTCGTTACGGCGTTGTCGCCGATTTTAGGATATAAAAAATGCGCGGAACTTGCCAAGGAAGCGTTAAGGCGTAACGTGTCTATCAAGGATTTGGTTCTTGAATATAAGTTAATCGAAAAAGATACGTTGACCGACTTGTTAAATCCGATAAAACTTACGGAACCGCAATAAAAAATTTTAAACCCTTGACAAGAAAAAAGATATAAAGTATAATGATTAAAAGGCGTTGACGGAGACAGATTCGCGCAAATCAGGATTCAGAGAGAAAGGCTCGTCGGCTGAAAAGTCTTTTATCCGAAAAACGAATTATTCACTCCCGAGCATCGTACCGAAACTAGTAGGCTACGGCGGTTAATTCCCGTTATCGGATTTTGAGGTTTGTTTTTTACAAACGAATTAGGTGGTAACGCGTTGATAACGCCCTATTTACGGGGCGTTTTATTTTTTATGGAGGAAATATGCAGGATAAATTTGAAGAAATTAAAATAAAGGCAAGGGAAGAACTCAATAATATTTCTTCTCTTAAGTTACTTAACGATATAAAGATTAAATTCGTCGGTAAAAACGGTGAAGTAACTTCTCTTTTACGCGGAATGAAGGATATTGCCGCGGATAAAAGATCGGAATTCGGTAAAATGGTAAACGACTTGAAAGAAGAAGTCAATTCGTTTATCGAAAAGAAGGAAGCGGAACTGAAAGAAAAAGAATTGCAGGCGAGATACGAAAAAGAATCCGTCGATATTACTCTTCCTGCAAAAGAAGAAAAGTCCGGCAGTACGCACCCGTTGACGCTTGTTAAAAATCAGATAATAGACGCTTTTTCCGGTATGGGATTCGAAGTTTTCGAGGGACCTGAAATAGATAGCGATTATTATTGTTTCCAAGCGCTTAATATACCGAAAGATCATCCTGCCAGAGATATGCAGGACACCTTTTATTTTACGGATAATATACTGTTAAGGCCGCATACTTCGCCGGGACAAGTCAGGACGATGGAAAATAAAAAGCCGCCGATTAAGATTCTTAGCCCGGGCAGAGTTTATCGCGCGGACGACGACGCTTCGCATTCGCCTATGTTTCATCAGATTGAAGGACTCGTCGTGGATAAAGGGGTGTCGCTTTGCGACTTAAAGGGTCTTTTAGACGAATTTGTTAAAATAATGTTCGATAGCGAAACGAAAACGCGTTTCCGCCCGTCGTATTTTCCTTTTACAGAACCGAGCGTAGAAGTTGACGTAACTTGTTGCAAATGTCACGGTAAAGGTTGCAGCCTTTGTAAAGGAACCGGGTGGATTGAAATTCTCGGCGCGGGCGTTGTTAATAAAAACGTCCTTGAGATGAGCGGTATCGATTCAAACGTTTATTCCGGACTTGCTTTCGGTTGCGGTATTGAAAGAATCGCAATGATTAAATACGGTGTGTCCGATATCAGAACTTTCTTTGAAAACAACGTTAAGTTCTTAAAACAATTCGATAGGAGATAGAATATGAAAGCGCCATTATCTTGGTTAAAGGAATACGTTGATATAGATTGTACTGCTGAAGAATTAGAAAACAAATTATTTTCTTGCGGCTTTGAAGTCGAAGGAATGGAATATCTTGCGGCAAAAGTAAAAAACGTTGTCGTATGTAAAATAATCGAAATGGAAAAACATCCTAACGCGGATAAACTTTCGGTTACGAAAGTCGACGCGGGGAAGTATGGTGTATTACAAATAATAACCGCCGCTAAAAACGTTTTTGTCGGGGCTGTTGTTCCCGTAGCGTTAGACGGCGCAACTCTTTACGACGGAACGGAAATCAAAAAAGGCGAACTCCGCGGTCTTCCGTCCTACGGAATGTTCTGTGGCGGAGAAGAGTTGGGAATTAACTCCGACTATTATAAGGGTGCCGTAGAAGACGGTGTTTTGATATTCGATAAAGAGTATCCGTTAGGTTCCGACGTGAAGGAAATTCTTGATTTGAACGACGTTATGTTTGACATAAACGTAACGGCAAACCGTCCTGATTGTCAGTCGATTTTAGGTTTGGCGAGAGAAGCTGCGGCGGTGCTTGGTAAACCCGTTAAGGAGCCGAGTTACGAATATAAAACAGACGCTTCCGTTTCGACTAAAAACACTATTAAAGTGACGGATAACGCAAGGGATTTATGTCCAAGATATATTTCTCATTACGTTAAAGGCGTAAAACTTTCCGATTCTCCCGAATGGATGAAAAGAAGACTCTTTAAGATGGGTATAAGGGCGATAAACAACATTGTCGATATAACTAATTACGTCTTGCTTGAAATCGGTCAGCCAATGCACGCGTTCGATCTTTCTAATCTTGAAAATAACGAGATAGTTATAAGAAGGGCGAAAAACGGCGAAAAAATAATTACTCTTGACGAAAAAGAATTTTCTCTTAACGAAAATAATCTCGTTATTTGCGACGGTGTTAAACCTGTAGCGCTTGCGGGCGTAATGGGCGGTCTTAACAGCGAAATAAAAGATACCACCCAAAACGTTGTTTTCGAAGCGGCAAAATTTTTAAGAGATAACGTGAGAAAAACGTCGCGTTCTTTGGGACAGAGATCCGATTCGTCTTCCAGATTTGAAAAGGGTGTAGACGCTTATACTGCAGAAACGGGAATGAAAAGGGCGTTGCATTTGATCGACGAGTTGAATTGCGGAATTATTGCTTGCGACGAATACGATCTTTGCTATGAAGATCTGACGGAAAAAGTTATAAAAACCACTTTATCGAAAGTAAACGGTGTTTTAGGCATAAACGTACCTGCGGAAACCGTAAAGGATATTCTTGAAAGATTATCGTTTAAGGTTTCGATAAGCGGCGACGATTTAATCGTTACCGTACCGAGATATCGCGAAGATATGGAAGGTTATCCCGATATAGCGGAAGAAATTATAAGAGAGTACGGTTACGATCATATAGAACCAACGTTACTTAAAACTTCTTCTATAACCAACGGCGGCAGAAACGACGCGCAGAAAGAAATAGAAAACCTTAAAAATTTACTTGTCGGTTACGGTTTTAACGAGATAGTTACCTATTCTTTCGTTTCCGAAAAGGAATACGATTTGTTCGGGCTTGAAAAAGATACCGCCGATAATAAACTTATAAGAATAATGAATCCGTTAGGCGAAGACGTTTCCGTTATGAGAACTTCTCTCTTGCCGTCGGTTGTCAGGACCGTATGTTATAACTTAAACAGAAAGAATTTTGAAGGCAGACTGTTCGAATTTGCAAGAACGTATCATACGGATAAAACGCCTTTGGAAAAACTCCCCGAAGAAAAGAACGTTTTATCGTTTGCGGTATTTGGAGAAAACGAAGATTTCTTTACCGCTAAAGGCGTTGTAGAAGGAATATTGAATGCTTTCTGCAACGGAAGCAAAGTAAGATATGAAAGGTCGGATAGAAACGCTATGCATCCGACCCGTTCGGCAGAAATTATCGTTGACGGTGAAACGGTAGGGTATTTCGGAGAAATAAATCCGGTAGTTGCGCAAAAACTCGACGCAGACAAAAAGATTTATGCGGGCGAAATTTTCTACGACGTTTTGAAAAAGCATTTCCGTTCTAAAATTACGTTTAAGCAAATATCTAAATTCCCGACTGTGGAAAGGGATTTGGCTATCGTGTTGGATAACGATATAACGTGGCAGCAACTTGAAGATTGTATCGAAGAATCGGCGGGAGATAAACTTGAAAGCATTAAGTTGTTTGACGTGTATCGCGCCGACGTGTTGGGCGCAGGGAAAAAGAGTATGGCGTTTAATTTGCTGTTCTCTTCTTGTGAAAGAACGTTGACCGTTGATGAAATCGATTCGGCAATTAAGAATATTCTTAAAAATATCAGAGAAAAACTCGGTGGCGTAATAAGATAAATTTATGCAGTTGAAAACGTTAAAGACAATAGAATTCGATAAGGTTGTTTCGGCAGTGTCTTCTTATGCCGTTTTGGAAAAAACGAAAGAAGACTTCGCAAATATGATTCCCGAAACAACCTTAAAGGCTGCGAAAGGGCTTTTGGCGAAAACTCGCGAAGCCTATTCTTTGTTGTATAATCACGGGGTCGGCGGAATTTATTATTGTAACGACGTTTCGAACGAGTTAAAAAGGGCGGAGATAGGCAGCGCCCTTTCGTGCGGAGAACTTCTTAAAGTTGCAGGCGCGTTAAGGGCCGCCAGAATTGTAAAGACGTCTGTATTATCGGTAAACGACGAAGAAATAATAGAACTTCCGGAAATTGCTCAAAATCTATTTACGAATCAATCTTTCGAAGAAGAAATTGCAGATAAAATCATATCGGAAGACGAATTAAGCGATAACGCGTCGCCAAAACTGTTTTCTATAAGGAAAAACATAAGAAATCTGAACGCCAAAATTCGCGATCAACTGAATTCGTACATGCGCGGCGGGCTGAATAAGTATTTGCAAGAAAGCGTTGTAACGATGCGTCAGGACAGGTTTGTTATCCCCGTTAAAAGCGAATATCGCAGTCAGATAAAAGGCTTCATTCACGACCAGTCGTCTTCGGGCGCAACCGTTTTTATCGAACCCGAACAGGTTATGGAACTCAATAACCAGTTAAAAACAGCTAAACTTGACGAAGCGGAAGAAATACACAAGATTCTTGCCGACCTTTCTTATAAAGTCACGTTTATGGCTGACGGGATTAGAAATAATTACGATAATTTGTCCGATTTAGACAGGTTTTACGCTTCCGCCGCCTATTCCTTTTCCAATAAATGTACTTATCCGAATCTGAATGATAAGGGGATAATAGACATAAAACGTGGCAGACACCCTTTAATCGATTTAAATAAGGTTGTTCCTATCGACGTGAGTCTGGGTAAAGATTACAACTTTCTGCTCGTTACGGGACCGAATACGGGCGGAAAAACCGTAACGCTCAAACTTGTCGGATTGTTTACGCTTATGGCGATGAGCGGACTGTATATACCGGCTTCCGACGAGAGCGAAATATCCGTTTTTGACGAAGTATTTTGCGATATCGGCGACGAACAAAGTATCGAACAGAGTCTTTCGACTTTTTCTTCTCATATAAAGAATATTGTAAACATATTAGACGGCGTAAACGGTAGAACGCTTGTGTTGTTGGATGAGTTGGGGGCCGGAACCGATCCCGAAGAAGGAAGCGCGCTTGCGCTTGCGATTATAGAAAAATTACTTGAACTAAATTGTTACGGTATTATAACGACCCACTACGCTAAATTAAAAGAGTTTGCAACGGAAAACCCGAAAATTGAAAATGCGTCCGTTGAATTTGACGGCGCAACGTTAAAGCCGCTGTATAAATTAACCGTCGGCGTTCCCGGTAGTTCTAATGCAATAGAAATCGCTAAGATTTTGGGGCTAAATCCCACGATAATAAGTAACGCTTTAAGTTATCTTTCGGAAGATAAAATTTCTTTTGAAGGCGTTATAAAAAAGGCTGAAGAAAGCCGTAGAAAAGCAGAAATGCTTTCTGCCGAGATAGAAAAGATAAAAGCGGAAAAAGAAGAAGAGTTAAAGAAGATTGCTTTCGAACGCGAAAAGATAGAAAAAGAAAGGGAAAAGATATATTATAACGCTAAACAGGAAACGAAACGCATTGTGGCGGACAAACTTTCCGAAGCGGAAGAAATAATCGACGAACTTAAAAAAATATTAAAAGACGCGGAACTCGAAAGTAAAGAAGTTTTCAGGGCAAGCGCTCTTAAAAACAGAATAGCAAACAGCAAATATCTTTCTTTTGAGTCGGAAAATACTCCTTACGAATTAAAAAAGACGGAAGGAAATAGCCTGAATATCGGCGATAACGTTTACATTAAACCGTTTAACGCTTACGGTATTGTTAACGAAATAAAGCCGAATAAAAAGGAAGTAACGGTTCTTATAGGCGATATGAAGAGCGTTGTAAAAATGAAAGACGTTTATAACGCAAAGCCGCAGGAAATCGAAAAAACGGTAAAGGTAAACAGAAAGACGTCTTATAACCCGAAAACGGAATTGAACGTTATGGGAATGACCGCGTTGGAAGCTGAAACCGAGTTAAAATATTTTATTGATCAGGCTGTCGTAAACGGGCTTGATGAAATTAAAATAATTCATGGCGTCGGAGAAGGCGTTCTGGTTAAAACGGTAAGGAATTATCTTAAAAGGGATAAAAACGTCAAGGAATTCAGACGCGGCATATACGGCGAAGGCGAAAACGGCGTTACGATTGTTAAATTAAAATAAGGTGAAAAAATGAGAGAGATATTTTACGAAGAGAGTTCGCATATTCAAAACGAAAAAAAGGCGAAAACAATTTTCATAATATTTACGGTGTTGGCGGCAATATCGTTTATAATGATGATTTTCTGGATTTTTATGATAGGATTCGTTAAGGTTGACGACCTGAAAAAGGGGAATATCGTGGTAAATATAATTTACCTTTTCGTTCCGTCTTTAATGTTCTTGGGATTAGGCATATTGTCTATGAATTTCAGATCCAAATTTTACGTCGATTACGATTACACTTTCGTTACCGGCAACGTAAGATTTTCTAAAATTATAAGAAACGTTAAACGTAAAAATATTTGCAGTTTTAACGTTGAAGCAATAGAGAAAGTCGGTAAGGTAGACAGCGAAACTTTCAATATGTATCTGAAAATGCCCGGAATAAAGAAAAAACCGTTAACGCTTAACGTTTATCCTTCTAACGAAGACTTTTTCTATATGGTAGTAAATACCGACAAGGGAAAAGATTTGTTTATACTCGATTGCAAAGAAGAGTTTATCGCAACCGTTTTAAGGTATTCCAACCGCGGTATTTTGGAAAAGGATTATAAATGATATATTTAGATAATGCGGCAACGACAAAACCGTCAGAATCGGCATTAAAAAAAGCGGAAATTTTTAACAGTGAATTTTATTTCAATCCGTCCGCATTATACAGGGGCGGACTCGATTGCGCAAAAGAAGTTAAAAAAGCAAAAGAAAGCGTCTTAAAAAATCTCGGCACAACCGACCACGAAGTAATTTTTACATCTTGCGGAACGGAAAGCGATAATACGGCGATTTTTTGCGCGGTTAAGCGCGGTTCTTTCGTTACGGATAAGGGCGAGCATGCTGCCGTTTATAAAAGTTTCTGTGAACTGAAAAATAAAGGGCAAACCGTTTTTTTTGTTGATTTATTGCCCGACGGAAGCGTTGATACGGAAAAGTTATACGATTACGTAGCAAATAACCGCGTCGATTTTGTTTCTGTCGTTCACGTTAATAACGAAACAGGCGCAATAAACGATATAAACGCGATTGCAAAAAAAATAAAAGAAATAAATAGTAAAATCGTTTTTCATTCTGACGGTGTTCAGGCGTACGGTAAATTGCCTTATAAACTAAGTAAGAATATAGATTTGTACTCGATAAGCGCCCATAAGATAAACGGATTAAAAGGCGTCGGCGCTTTAATAAAAAGAAAGAATTTGAATCTTTCGCCTTACATAATAGGCGGTGGGCAAGAAGGCGGTTTGAGATCGGGAACGGAAAACGTTTTCGGTATAAAAGTTTTCGAGTATGCGGGAGAAGAAAGGTATTCCGTTTTATCCGAAAACTACAATAGAGTAACCGCATTAAAAAATAAAGCGTTAAATCTTATCGATAAATCGATTTTTAAGATTATTTCTTCCGACAATGCGTCGCCTTACGTTTTAAGCGTTTCCGCCGTTGGATTAAAGGGCGAAGTTTTAATGCATATTCTTGAAAGCGAAGGTATAATCGTCGGGAACGGTTCGGCGTGTTCTTCTAAAAACCCGTTCAGCAGAGTAATCGAAGCATGCGGGTATGATAAAGACGTGTTAAACGGAGTTATACGTATGAGTTTTTCGCCGTATAACACGGATGAAGAAATTGTTAAAGCGATTGAAAGACTTAACGAAAACGCAAAAAAATTAAAAGGTATAATGAACTAATGGAAAAAGCCATAATTATAAGATACTGCGAAATACATTTAAAGGGAAAAAATCGCGGGCATTTTGAAAAACTATTAAAGGAAAACGTGCAAAAATCGTTAAAAGGTATAAACTATACGTTTACGGTTATGCACAGCAGGTATTTAATAGAAAATTTCGATGAAAGCGATTATGAGATTATAACGGAAAAACTTCGTAAAATTGCCGGCGTACACAATTATAGCCTTGCTTACGTGGTGCCGAATGATTTTGAAGAGATATTAAAAGCCGCCGAAAGAATCTGTGAAGGAAAGAAAGGGACGTTCAGGGTAACGACCAACAGGGCTGATAAGACTTTTACTCCCGATTCTATGGAAACTTCCATGTTGCTTGGCGGCAGACTTTTAGAAAAATACGGAAATAACATTAAAGTTGACGTAAAAAGTCCCGATTTTACCGTTTTTGTTGATATCAGAGAAGATAAGAAAACTTTTGTGTATTCGGAAACCGTTCCTTGCATGAGCGGTATGCCGGTAGGTTCTGCCGGAAAAGGATTGTTGCTCATATCCGGCGGAATAGATAGTCCCGTTGCCGGTTATATGATGTGCAAAAGGGGTATGAAAATCGAATGTCTTCATTTCCACAGTTTTCCGTATACGGGAGAAGCGGCAAAGGAAAAAGTTAAGGACTTAACTAAAATAGTCGGGGAATATAACGGCGGAATAACTCTTCACGTGGTATCTTTTACGCATATTCAGGAAGAAATTCATAAAAAATGCCCCGAAGAGTATATGATTACCATAATGCGTCGCTTTATGATGCGTATAGCGGAAAGGTTGGCAAATCAAAGGGGAGATCAGGCGATAATAACCGGCGAAAGTTTAGGTCAGGTTGCAAGTCAGACTATCGAAAGTATAACTTCGTCTAATTCGGTTGTAAAAATGCCCGTATTAAGGCCTTTAATCGGTTTTGATAAACTCGATATTATCGACATTTCTAAAAAAATCGAAGCGTACGAAACGTCAATTTTGCCGTACGAAGATTGTTGCACCGTTTTTCTTCCTAAATTCCCGTTGATTAAACCTAATTTACAAAAAGTAATTTATACGGAAAGCAAGTTAGACGTTGAATCTCTGATAGAAGAAGCAATGTCAAACATCGAAACGTATACGTTCTGATTGCTAATCTAAATCGTCGTTTATCCAATCGTCCGAATCGTAATCGGACGATTTTATTTTGGGCAACACTTGTTTCTCGCCGATAAAACTTTTTTCTTCGTTTTCGTAATAGGGAATTACGGTGTATACACATTCTTCGTTAGGTTTTATAACGTCGGATATTATTTCTTTTTTACCGTTTATTTTACTGTCGTAAATGCACGTTTCGCGCCCTTTAATTGTTTTTGTTATTTTGATTTCGGTGTATTCTGTCTGACATAATTCAATATTTACCGTTCTGTAATTTACTGATATTTTAGCATTTTGTGTCGTGGGGTGTGAAAACCTATTTGATTTAAATGGAATTACGAAACCCGCTTTAATAAACTCCTTTTTTTTGTACCTTTCCGGAGCGTTATCGTCGGCAATTTCGATTTTCCCTTCATTATAACTTATCAGGTCAATATCTACTTTGTTTATTCTGTCGTCAACAAAAGTATCGCTTGGCAAATTTACGCTATCGTATATATTGTTCCAAATGCTTGCTGCGGTGGCTGTCGGCTGATTTCCGCCCGTAATCGAATTAGGCATCAACTCGTTTTCGGCGTTACCGAACCATACTCCTATAACAAAATCTCCGTTATAAGAAACGGAATAAGCGTCGGTATTACCTGATTCGCTTCCTGCCGTTCCTGTTTTTGCGCAAACGGGGAAATTTAAAGACTTGAGTTTTCTCGCTGTTCCGTTTGTTACTGTTTCTTTAAGCATATCGTTTAGGATAAACGCGGTATCGTAAGAAAATACTCTGCGGTTTTCGTCTTTGTTTTCGTAAATAACGTTGCCGGTTTCGTCTATAATTTTTTTAATTGCTTTCGTTTTATTGAATAAGCCACGATTAGGGAATACCGTATAAGACGAAACTATATCGGTAAGCATAGCGCCTTTTTGCGTTGAGCCGAGCGCAATGCATAGGTTGTCGTCTTTTTCGTTTAATTCTATGGCGGTTTTATTAACGTAATTTTTTGCGATTTCTATTCCGATAGAATTCAATATTTTAACGGCGCAAACGTTCGAACTTTTTGCAAGTGCGGTTTTTGCTGAAATATTTCCGAAATATTCGTCGCCGTAGTTTTTAGGTGAATAACCGCCGAGGTCTGTCTTTTCGTCGTTTATTAAAGAACACGACGCAATCTGATTCGTTTCTATCGCGGGGGCGTATACGAGTAAAGGTTTAATAACCGAACCCAAATTTCTGTTTTGCGGATTGCACGTAGAGCCGAACGCTTTTAAATGGGCTTGCGTGTCAGTCACGACGATACTGTTATTTATTTTTTCCTGATTGACAATATTTTCTTTAATTAAATCCTGAATTTTTTTATCACAATAAGTTATAACTTTAAGATTTCTTTTTTTGCTTAACCCGTTTTCAATGATTTTATCAAACTCTTTTTTTACGAAATCCGCATAATCGTAAGTTTGTTTCGCTTCTACCGTCGTAAGGGATTCGTTAACGCTTTGGTTGTATTCGTCTATCTTTAAATACCCTTGAGAAAACATTTCGTGTAATACGGTGTTCCTTCTTTTTAAGCATTTCTGATAGTTATTGAAAGGGGAATACGACGACGGCGCTTTAATAATTCCTGCAAGCGTTGCGCCTTCCGAAACGGTTAAGTTTTTAGGAGATTTGTTAAAGTAATATTCTGACGCCGACGTTATTCCGTAACAGTTGCCGCCAAAATAAATGGTGTTGAGATACATGTTCAGAATATCGTTTTTGGAATATTTTTTTTCAAGCATAATCGCCATTTTTATCTCTGCGACTTTTCTCTTGAGCGTTTTTTCGTTTGTTAACTGCGTATTTTTTATTAACTGTTGTGTTATTGTCGAAGCGCCTTCTTTTAAGGAAACGCTTTTTACGTTGTTAAAAGTCGCTCGCATAATTCCCTTAAAATCTATTCCTTTATGCGAATAAAATCTTTTATCTTCTATTGCGATAAAGGCGTTTTTCACGTGGTCCGGAATATCGTTTGCCGCGGTGATAGAGTTGGTTCCGTTATTTTCTTCTATAATTTCGCCGTTCTCATAGCAAAAAACTATAGTTTTTTTATTCTCGGATAACTTGCTTTCGTCAATCTTAACGCCGAAAGAAAGCGCAAATAAATATACTGCAAAACATAAAATAAGAATAAAAATCGAAAGGGTAATAACCCCGAGTATTTTAAGAACTTTTTTCATACTTTAAGTAGTATAAATAAAACTCGTTTTATTATACTTAATTGATTTATTATAAATTGACAAATTCGACAAATTAAGTTATTATATAACTTATGGAAAACAAAAAATACTATATAATTACATACGGTTGTCAGATGAATTTGCACGAGTCCGAAAAGATTGCGGGAATTCTGTCTTCTATGGGATACGTTCTTGCCGAAAACGAAAAACAGGCAGACGTTATCGTTTTTAATACTTGTTGCATAAGAGAAAACGCCGAACAAAAAGCGGAAGGCAATATCGGCGCGTTGAAACAATTAAAAAAGAACAATAAAAATCTCATCGTTGCGGTCGGCGGTTGTATGACTCAGCAAGAAGGTTACGCGGAAAAATTACATAAAGAATTTCCTTTTGTGGATATAATTTTCGGCACGCATAATCTTGAAAATTTCAAGGCAATGATGGAAGAAAAAGCCGAAAGAAAGAAAACGCTTATAGATATAGAAGACGGTAACGAAGTTGTATATGAAGGCACGCCCAAAACCCGCAGCAGTTATCCTAACGCGTGGGTTAATATTATGTACGGTTGCAATAACTTCTGTACTTACTGTATCGTTCCTTACGTCAGGGGAAGAGAAAAAAGTCGTAGTCCGAAAGATATACTTTCGGAGTGCGAAAGCCTTATAAAAGAAGGCTATAAAGAAATAACTCTTTTAGGGCAGAACGTTAATTCATACGGTAAAAACACCGAATACGGAGATTTTCCCGATCTTTTGGCGAAAGTAGCCGAACTTGACGGAGATTTTCGTTTAAGGTATATGACTAATCACCCGAAGGATCTTTCTGATAAACTTATCGACGTAATAAAATCTCACGATAAGATATGCAAAAGTATTCATTTGCCCATTCAATCGGGATCCGATAAAATTTTAAAAGCGATGAACAGGCATTATACTAAGGCCGACTATCTGGAAAAGGTCAATAAACTTCGCGCCGCCGTGCCGGATATTGCTATAACGACGGACGTTATGGTAGGATTTCCGAACGAAACGGAAGAAGATTTCGAAGATACTTTTTCCGTGATGAAAGAAGTCGGCTATGCCGGCGCGTTTACTTTCATTTATTCTCGTCGTTCGGGAACGCCCGCCGCCGAAATGGACGGGCAGATCGACGAAGAAACGAGCAAGAAGAGAATAATGAAGTTAATAGCGTATCAAAACGCTTTTAACAGAAAAACTTCCAAAAATTATGAAGGGAAAACCGTAAGAATTTTGTGCGAAGGATACGACGATAAAAAGAAAAAATATCTCGGAAGGGACGAATACGGCAGAATGGCGTATTTTGACGGGGACGAAAAAGTTTTAGGCAATTTTGTTGACGTTAAAATAGTCAGAGCGGGCGGTATTTCGCTTTACGGAGAACTTGTAAAAGGGGAATAGAAATATGGTGCTTTCGCCAATGATGACGCATTATCTGCAATTAAAAGAAAAATATAAAGACTGCATTTTGTTTTACAGACTCGGCGATTTTTACGAAATGTTTTTCGAAGACGCCGAAAAAGTTTCTTCGCTATTAGATCTTGTTTTAACCGGTAAAGATTGCGGGTTGGAAAGCCGCGCTCCTATGTGCGGAATACCGTTTCATGCCGCGGAAAACTATATCGGCAAACTCGTTTCTCTCGGGGAAAAGGTCGCTATCTGCGAACAACTTTCCGTCCCGAACGGAAAAGGACTCGTCGAGCGAGACGTAATAAGAATAGTAACCGCGGGAACGATAATAAACAACGATTTAATAGACGATAAAACAAACAACTTTTTAGGTTGCGTTTTTGTCGGCGGCGATTCCGCCGCATTTTCGTGGGCAGATATTACGACGGGGGAATTTTTAACAAAAGAATTCGAAGGCGAAACGGCTTTTAACGATCTTCTCGATACGATGGTAAAGGTTTCGCCCGCGGAAATAATTTCTAATTCCGAAGCGAAAGAAACGCTGAAAGATTGCGCCGTTATAAAACACGGAATGTTACCGCAATTTTACGTTTGCGCCGAAAGTTATTTTAATTACGACTTTGCGGAGAACACCTTAAAAGAACAATTTAAGGTTAATTCCGTGCGATCCTTAGGATTAAAAGACGGTGAAAACTGCGTAAAATCTTCGGGCGCTTTATTATCTTACTTAAAAGAAACGCAAAAGCACGCGCTTTCAAACATTACCGCGTTGACCGTAAACAACTACGAAAACGCAATGATGCTCGACGCAAACGCGATAAGAAACCTTGAACTCGTTAAAACCATGCGCGACGGAAAGCGTTACGGGTCGTTATTGTGGCTTTTAGACAAAACGAAAACGAGCATGGGAGCAAGGAAATTGCAATCCTGGATATTATCCCCTTTGTATTCGAAAGAAAAAATAGAGTATCGACTTAAAGGTGTTAAACCGTTTTTCGATAACACTTTAATAAGGGAAGAAGTGTGCAGACTCCTTAATTCCGTAAAAGACGTAGGAAGAATTTTGGGTAAACTTTCAAACGATAACATTATGCCGAAAGACTGCCTTGCTCTTGCGAATTCGCTTGAAATAATACCGAATCTTAAATTCCATCTGGCGGGTATAGAGTCGGAATACGTAAAGAATATAGACGAAAGGTTGCTTGATTTTTCCAACGTTGTAAGAGTGTTGCAATCGGCAATCGACCCCGAATGTCCTAATTCTCTTAAAGACGGCGGGTATATAAAAGCCGGATATAACGCCGAACTCGACGAGTTCCGTGAATACGGTAAAAAAGGCACGCAGATTATTGCCGATATAGAAAAGCGCGAAAGAGAAAAAACCGGCATCAAAAACCTTAAAATAGGGTATAACAAGGTGTTCGGCTATTATATCGAGATTTCTAATTCGTTTAAAAATCTTGCTCCGTACGATTATCAAAGAAAACAGACTTTGACAACGGGCGAAAGGTTTACTACCGACGAATTAAAAGAAGTAGAAGTAAAAATTCTTTCTAGCACCGAAAAGGCTCTTGCTGCCGAAAGTCGTTTATATAACGAAATTAAAGAAAATCTGCTTAAAATTATCGTCGAATTGAAAGATACGGGCGAAGCGCTTGCCGAACTTGACGTATTGACTTCGCTTGCTACGGTTGCAAAGTCTAACGGCTACGTCATGCCCGTTATTACCGAAAGCGATAAGCCTTTAAGTATAGTTGCGGGAAGACATCCCGTGGTAGAACAAATCAGTAAACAAAAATTTATTGCTAACGATTGTTATCTCGATAACGGTAATAACAGAATGATGATTATTACCGGTCCTAATATGGCGGGTAAAAGCACGTATATGCGCCAGACTGCGCTTATTACTATAATGGCTCACATAGGTTCTTTCGTTCCCGCGGACAGCGCGGAAATTCCGCTTACCGATAAAATATTTACCCGGGTCGGAGCGAGCGACAATCTTATACTCGACCAAAGTACGTTTATGGTGGAAATGACGGAAACCGCGGATATTCTTGCCAACGCCACAAAAAACAGTTTGTTAATACTTGACGAAATAGGTAGGGGAACAAGCACGTTCGACGGGCTTTCCATTGCGTGGGCGGTAGTCGAATATATAGTAAACAGAATAGGCGCGAAAACTCTTTTTGCAACGCATTATCACGAGTTGAGCGAACTTGAAGGAATTATAGACGGAGTAAAGAATTATAAAATAACCGTTAAAGAATATCAAGGCACTATTGTTTTCTTGCGTAAAATTATGCGCGGAAGCGCAAACAAGAGTTTCGGTATAGAAGTTGCCGAACTTGCGGGAATAAATAAAGACCTTACTTCGAGAGCGAAAGAAATACTTAAAAAACTCGAGAAAAAAGATATTACGAGAAATCTTCCCGATAATACAGACGCAGACGAGACGGTAAGGAATGATTTTTCCGAAACTGAAAATATAATTAAAGGACTTGATATAAACAATATTTCTCCTATGCAGGCATTTGAAATACTTGCCGATTTGAAAGAAAAACTAAAAAATCAATAAGGATTAATTATGAGCGAAATTAACCTGTTAAGCAGCAAAATATTTAATCGTATCGCTGCCGGCGAAGTCGTTGAAAGACCTGCGTCGGCAGTCAAAGAACTCGTAGAAAATTCTATCGACGCGGGCGCCGATTCAATTTCCGTAGAAATATCCGACGGCGGTAAAACGCTGATTAAAATAACGGATAACGGTTCGGGAATTGAAAAAACTCAGTTGAAGAAGGCTCTTTTGCCGCACGCAACGAGCAAAATAAGCAAGGTGGAAGACCT
>CAKQQY010000031.1 GCA_934271245.1 uncultured Clostridia bacterium
CCGTTCAAGAATTTATCGGCTATTTCGCAACCCATTCGGGGGGCGACGTAAAACGCGCCCATCGCGAGAACGTTTACTCCGTTGGCGATTACCGCTCTTTCGCCTGCGGGAACGCTTTCGACTACCCCCGCGATTACGCCGGGGCATTTACTCGCCGCGATATGTATTCCCATTCCCGTGCCGCAAAAAAGTAAGCCTTTTTCGAATTCGCCTTCGGATATTTTGCTTCCTACCCTGAAACCCACTCTCTGAAACATCATTTCGGGGTCTTCGTAATTCGGGTCGGTTACGCCGAGATCGGTTATTTTATAACCTTCCTTTATAAGGTGTTCGGCTACGGCGCATTTTAACGGGTACCCTGCAAGGTCGCTGCCTAATACTACGTATTTATCTTTTGCGGTTTTCATTTATCTCGCCTTCTTTTTCAAAAGATTTTTGCTTTCTTCGTAAATATATTTCGCAGTTAGTTTATATCTGTCCGCAAGATAGTCCTGCGCGCCGACTTCGCCGAATTCTTCGTTTACGCCCATGCGTTTTAAGAGCGTCGGGCAGTTTTCCGAAAGAACTTCGCTTACCGCCGACCCAAGCCCGCCGATTACGTTATGGTTTTCTACGGTGAGTATCGCGCCCGTTTTTAATGCCGATTCGATAATTATTTCTCTGTCTATCGGTTTAATAGTGAACATATCCACGACCCTTGCGCTTATTCCGTCGGCTTCGAGCATTTTCGCCGCGTTTACCGATTCCGACACCGTAAATCCGCTTGCGATTATGGTAATATCCGAGCCGTCTTTAAGCAGTTTGGCTTTACCTATCGTGAAATCTTCGTTATCGTCGTATACGGGTACGGTCATTCTTCTCGGATACCTTACGTAAAACACGCCGTACGTTTCGGCGATTATCGGCAGAAGTTTTGCCATCATCGCATTATCGGTTGGTTCTACTATAGTTATATCGGGGATAGGCCTTAAAACGCCGATATCTTCGAACGCCATATGCGTGCCGCCGTTCATGGTAGCGCAGATTCCCGAATCTCCGCCGATTATTTTTACGTTTCTGCCTGCGTAACTGCACGACAAAAATATCTGGTCGCATATTCTTCTCGTCGCGAACACGGCGAGAGTATGTACGAAAGGTACGTAACCTAACGTGGATAGTCCTGCGGCGACGCAACACGCATTCGCTTCCTGTATTCCTACGTTAAAGGCTCTTTCGGGATAGACGGAATAAAATTCTTTCGTTCCCATAGACAAACTCAAATCGCAGTCGATAACTACTATTTTATCGTTCTTTTCGGCTAACTTTATCATCGTATCGCCGTACACTTTACGCATTTCAAGACCTTTATATTTCTCGTTTACCATACTAAATCTCCCTTGGGATAGGTCCCGTTCGCAAGTCTATTTTCGATTTCCTTTATAGCCGAATCGGCTATTTCGTCCGTCACCGTAAGGAAGTGGTTATACCCTGCCTTTTCGGCAAAGTTCATTCCCATCCCTTTCCAGGTATCGAGCACTATCGCGTGCGCTTTGCCTTTAACCGTTTTAGCGCGTTCTATCGCCCTATAAATATCTTCTACGTCGTACCCCTTACACGTTACCGCGTCTAAACCGAACGCTCTGAATTTTTCTTCGGGGTTAAGGGGATCGCATATCTTTTCTACTCTGTCGTCGAGTTGCTTTTTGTTCCAGTCGAGAAATACGACGAAGTTATCGAGTTTTTGTTGGTTAGCGAACATCAACGCTTCGTAAACCTGCCCTTCCTCCATTTCGCCGTCGCCGATTATACAGTATACGTAATTGTCTTTTTTCTGCATTTTAAGACCGAGCGCGATTCCGGCGGCGCAGGATATGCCTTGCCCCAACGAACCCGTACTCATATCTATGCCGGGCGTTTTTTTCATATCGGCGTGGCTCGGAAGTTTCGTTCCCCCTTTATTCAGGGTTTTAAGCCATTCCATGGGGAAAAAGTTTTTCAGCGCCAACGTAGCGTAAAGCGCGGGTCCGCAATGCCCTTTCGACAAAACGAATCTGTCTCTGTCGGGATCTTGCGGATTGGCGGGGTCAATCTTCATTTCCGCGCCGTACAGCACTGCAAGCACGTCCGCTATCGACGCGCTTCCCCCTACGTGACCCGAACCCGGATACGCCATTTCTTTAAGCATGGTTATCCTTATATCCGCGCTGAATCTTTCTAATTGTTTAAAGTCCATTTTTTTCTGCTCCTTACAGTTTGTACTCGTATCTGTATATCCGCCAGGTGTAATACAGCGAATTGTCTTCTACGGGGCTGGTTTTTGACGACGAAAATCCCCATTCGAGTTTATCCGGATACGCCATATAGCCGTATTCGTTTCTGAAAAACCCGAGATTGCTGTTCCTTAAACACCCCGTGTTTTCTTTACTTATCTGCACTAAATCCGTCCACAGCATATCGCCGTCGGTAAGGTTTAACGTGTCGCCGATCACTCCGTCCTTTTCCATAGTCATATCTGCGTACGCAACTCTTCCGATATTCGGCATGTTGTCGGGGTAAGCGTCGCCGTCTTTATAGGTTAGGCCGAAGGGGTGAACGTCGGTCGCGACGTAAAGAACCTGTCTTTCGGGGTCGTACATAAAGTCCGCGTTGGTGAACGTGTCTTCCGCGCCCGTTCTTCTCTTTAATCCCCTTGCGCGCATTTTTACCGAAAATTCTTTTATCGGGTTATTCATATCTGAAAAATCCCAGCGTTCGGCAAATACCGTCCAACTTGTGTCCGTTCCTAAATCGACGTCGGTATGATAGGTATAAAAAAGTAGTATTCTTCCCTGTTTATCCGCGCTTATCATCGACGGTTGCCCCGCGCCCCACAAATAACTCTTTTCGGGGTCGAGATTGCCCGCGTTAGGATATAATTCGTTAAAGGATATAAGCGGACTTACCGTATCTACCCGTTTCCACGGTCCGTATATGCTTTCCGATACCGCAAACCCGAACGCGCAACCGTAGTTTCCTACTCCGTCGCCGCCTAAATACGCCATTAAATATTCGTAAGTTTTGCCGTCGTATCCGAATTTCCCTTTTATTACGTTGGGGTCGCACTGTCCCGCGCAATCCCACGCGTTTTCACTCCCGGGGTCTAACGCGTAAGTCGGCTCCGACCAGTACCACACGCCGTTCTTTTTTTTACCCTGACGGAAGGCTATTCTGTCGCCCTGCACCGCCGAGCCGCGGTTTCTGCAATACCACAGGTACGCGTCGTCGCCTTTTACTATCGTCGAATTACAGTAGTTATAGTAACTCGTTCCCATATATTCGTCGAACATAAGACCCGTGTCGTATTCGGGGGTCATTCCGCTTACGTCCGCTCCGCAACCCGATGAAACGAGCGCGGTCAGCGTTATTATTAAGGTTTCTAAGAGGGTTATCGCTTTTTTAATCATACGATTTTCTCCTTATCTTCGCCAGCATCGCCGCAATCGCTATCGCCGCCGCAGATACGATTATCGTTCCGCCGTACGCGTTGCCGTTACAGCCGCCGCCCTTTCTTTCCATTTCGAACTTGGCTTTACTTAAATCTTTATACGTCCTTTCCACGTCGCTCGTCGAAGCAAAATCGTTTTCGAGCATAAGTTCGGCTACGATTATCTTGTCTTTAAGAATTTTCAAACTTTCTTCGGTATATTTGCTTTCGTCTATTCTCTTACACGCCTCGATAAGATTTTTAAGTCCTTCGAAATCTCTGTATTCGGGAAGCAGTCTCGGGTCGAATTTGCCCCAGTTCCAGTTGACGATTCTTTGCCCTTCGCCCAGCGCTTTTATTACCGCGCCGCTCGTTATATCGTTTACGTTTAGTTCTTCGTTCGAAAGTTTCGCCGTGTTTATTATTTCGGTGACTTCGTTTTTCTTTACGTCTACGTTGGCAAACGAACCTATCGCCACGTATTTGCCGTTACTGTGCAGATATCTCATTCCGATATATATCGCCGTGACTTTATTAAGCCCTTCCGCTTTTACAGGCGTTTCGCCCATAAATTCCGACGACTTGGTTATCGGCGTCATATCGGCGTACGGAATATAAAGCGTTCCCGATTTGCCCCTTAACACGTAAACGTTTCCGAGCCTTGCCCCCACGGTGGAAACTTCTCCGTTTACCGTTACGAAACGGAACGTTCCCGTGGTACTCGTTTCGCTTATATTCGGTTTATACTTCGCGCCGTTCTCCGTTTCGAGATACAGTTTGAACGACACCGACGACGAATATCCGTATATCTTTACGGCAAGTCCGTCTTTCGGCGTAAACGACCTGTCTTTCAAGTCGATTTTAAGCCAACTGTATAAATCCGCGCCGGTGAGTTCTTCTCCGCACGCGCTCGTTTTGTTTATCCCGACTTTCAAAGCGTTGCCGATTTCTTCGTTTATCATCGCGCCGTCGCACGCGTAATCGGTATACGTTCCCTTTTCTATACCGCACTCTAAATTACTCGTGCAGGCAAAACGGTAGTCGTTCACGCTTCCGTTATCGCTGGATAAAAGCCCTGAAAATTCGAACGCCGTTTCGGGCGCGTCGCCCACTTCTTTACACGCGTACACGCGGTTCCATACTATATTCGACTGTCTTTCGGTATACGACGAGTCCACGCTGACGTTCAGTTCGGTGACTTCGCTTACCCGTTCGCCGTCTACGCCGACGAGTTCCGCAGGAATATATATCGTTCCGTCAAAACCCTTGGGGAAGTTGAAAAAATACCCGAACTTCTGGTTTACGTTTATAGTGGTTCCGTTGCTTACCGCTTTATAACTGTTGCCCGCGCTTCCGCCCGTTCCGGCGTCGCCCATATCGAACAGTTTGCCGTTTACGCCTAATCTGCATACGAAATAATCGTAGTTTACCTTGGCAAGTTTTAAGTTTATCGCAAGATAACCGTTATTTTCTACCGCGATTTTGCCTACGTTTACCGAAAATTTTGTGTCCGAACCCTGTTTCCACGCGCTCGTGGTCTTTACCGACAAGCCGTCTACTTCTATCGCGACTTCTTTTCTGTTTACTATCTTTCCGTAACTCTCGGCTTTCGTATTTACCGTTCCTATCTTCGGAACGGCTACGGCTATCGCCGACAAAGCCAGTATTACGGCAAACAGTTTGCTTATTCTCTTTTTCACCCTTTATCCGTCCTTATTCTTTTTTACCCGTCTTTTCCATTATCCCGAAAAAGTGGTCTAAAAATCCCGCGTTATCCACCGAAAGCGACGCAGGAAAAACCTTTTTCCCTTCTATCGGTTCTGTTACCGATATTTTGCCGCGTTTTCCGTTTTCCGTCTGCACTTCTACCGAAAGCGGCGTGAATTTTACGTAGTCGTGCGCCGCTACCGACAGCGTTAAGGCGTCGTGCATTACGGGCGGTCGCATATTATACGATATCCACTTCATCATCATCTCGTTCAGAAAGTCGAACGCTTCGCCTTTCATTTCGAGTTCCCTTTTTAAGTGGCGTTGGAAAAAGTTGCACTTTAACGTTACGTTTCCGCCGACGAGCGTTACGGGAATTTCGCTGTCGTATACTATCTTCGCGGCTTCGGGATCTACCATAAGGTTATATTCGAGTATCATATCTCTATTGCCGCTCATAAGTATTATTTCTTTGAGTTTCTTCATCTCTTCGGGCGCTTTTTCTATCGCTTTGGCGATATTCGTCATAGGTCCGATTCCGAAAAGAGTTACTTCGCCCGGGTACTTTTTCGCCGTTTCTATCATAAAATCCACGGCGTGCTGACATTCTATCGGGTACTTTTCAAGGCTTTCGTCCCACGATAAAAGGTTGGCTTTGCCGTCCTTTCCGATACTTTCGTACCAGAAAGGCTTTATCTCTTCTACCAGGGGTTTATCGTACCCCATATACACCCCGACGTTGGTTATCCCGTTCTTTTCTAACAGGGCGCGCGCCATCTTTGCTCGTTGGTAACAGTTTTTATACATTACCGTTACGCCTAATATTTCAAAATCGGGGTGGTTTATCGCGTATTGCAGCGCGAACGCGTCGTCGATATCGTCGCCGATATCCATATCTATTATCGCTTTTATTTTTTTCATATTTATTTTCTTATTATATCGTCGGGTATCTCTTTGTTATACGCCGAGTTTCCGAACAACGAGTCTACTTTTAATTTACTGTATCCCGAGTTCGGGTCGTTGGGCGGGAATCCCCAGGTTATTCCTAAGGATGTTTTGAATTTCTTAAACATTTCGTTATCGAATTCGTGCAGTTCTTTCGCACCCATGTTGTCAATCTGCTCTATCATCGAGTAATATATTTCTTTGGCTTTCTGTTCCGTTTCCGACGTAAGTATTTTCGGTATCTGCGTGGTATAAACGGAAGTTATGCTTGAACTGTTCCTTACCACTTCTTCGTATCTCGGGTCGCTTGCGTCCCTCACGTACGCAAACGCGTCCGCAACGTAAACGTAATCGTTCAGCGACGCCTTTAAGTTATACAAAACGTAGTTGGAATAGTTATTCAGTATTTCGCCGTTGGGTCCGGCAAGACGGGGATACATAGGATTGACGAGCGGATTGAAATAGAAGAATCCGTAAGATTGCGTCTGCGAATTCTGTATGTCTTTCCACGTCTTTTCCGTCCATTTTATCTTTCCGTATTTATACGTTTTTCCGTCTTTTACTTCGCCCGGTCTTACTTCGTATTCGTATTCTTCGTTTTCAAGTCCGAAGAAAAGCGATTGTCCTTCGTCGCTCATCAAAAAGTCGAAAAGTTTGATTACTCTGTCGGGGCGTTCGCATTTATTGGTTATCATGGAGAATCTCCAGCCGCCTTTACCCGCAAGAGAAGTGAGTTGCGGCGCGTCGCCGTCAGAGTTGGTTATAAGGATAGGAACGTATTCGATTCCTTTCGTTGCCGCCGACTTAAAATGCGCTTCGTAATCCTGCGGGGAACCTAAAAACGCAAAAGGCGTTCCGTTGGCGATAAGTCCGCCGGTGGTTGCCGAAGTTACCGTAAAGTTACCCGAATAAATTATTTTTTCTCTGTATAATCTGTTCAGGAACCACAACGCTTCCTGATATTTTTCGTTGGTGTTTTCTCTTACGAGATTACCGTTTTTATCTTCTCTCGGTACGCAGAAATACTGCATTATCCAGCGCATTGCCGTGGACGACGAAGCGCCCTGAAACGGACTTAAAAGGAGAGTGGGAGTATCGTTGCTTATACCCTTTTCGTCTTTCACCCATTGGCACATTTCGGCAAATCCGTCGGGAGTGGTCGCTTCTTTATCCGTCCAGGTCGGGTCTTCCGATTTTTTATACGCTATGTATTCGTCGAGCCAGTCCTTTCTCGCAACCAGCGCGCCGTTGGATATTATGGTAGAACCTTCCTGCTGTTTATACGCGTTCATATCGTCCGTCGTATAGAACTGGTTGGGAAGTCCGTATATCTTTCCGTCGCCCTGTACGAAGCAGGCGCGAATATCTTTATCTATTCTGTTTAAAAGGGTCGGGGCGTATTTTTCCGCCAGATCGTCTATCGGATAAACGTAGCCTTCCAAAGGAAGATTGAATCTTTCTTCGCTGCCCGCGCCTACGCTTATTACGTCGGGAAGGTTATTGCCGGCTATCATAGTGGAAAGCATGGCGCCCGTATCGTCTTGCGGTTTCATCCATTCGATTTTTACGCCCGTCTTTTGGTAAACGTAATTACCGACCTTGGTATCCAAAGAAGCGGGGTTGGTGTAACTTGTACTATGAACGTACCAGTGTACGGTTATATCGCCGTCGCCTTCTTCTATCTGTTCCCAACTGTTTTTATCGGCGGTAGCATACCCCCTGTCGGGATAGTTAAGCGAAATGCCGTTTCCGCCGCATGCGGTCACGCTCATTATGCTCGCCAGACATAAAAGCATCGCTATCGTTTTTTTGCCTTTCATCTTTTTTCTCCTTTTTATATTTTTTATCCTTTAAGCGAACCTACGGTTACGCCCTTTTTTATTATTTTCTGTATCAGCGGGAACATGCAAAGCACGGGTATCGTGGCTATTACTATCGCCGCGTATGATATTGTCTGCGTGTTTATTCTGTTCTTCATTTCGGGCGGAATTTCCGATTCCGTACTCGAAGATTCTTTTATTACCTGCAACAGATAATACTGCAACGTGTGCAGAGATTCCGTTCTCGAACAATATATCATCGTGTCGAAGTAGTTGTTCCAGTGCGCTAACCCCAGCCACAAGCCTACCGTCGCAAACGCCGGCAGCGACATCGGGAAGTAAATTTTAAACATTATGAGATATTCGCTCGCCCCGTCTACCAGCGCCGCTTCGTGCATTTCTTCGGGGATAGAACGGAAGAAACTGGAAAACACTATCATGTTGTACACCGAGTACAACCCGGGGAAAATGTACGCGAAAAAGTTTTCGTATAAACCGAGAGTTATCATCCACAGATAAAACGGTATAAGTCCGCCGCCGAAAAACATTGCGACGATATTCGCCCAGTAAAAGAATCTTTTGAACTTTAAGTTTCTTCTCGTCATTCCGTACGCCGTCATCGACGTATATAAAAGCGCGGAAGATACGCCGAAAACTACCCTTAACACGGTCGTTTTAAATCCGTTCCACAGTCTTGCGTCTCTCAATACGAACCCGTAACTAGAAGAGTCGAACACTCTCGGCCACAGCCATACGCCGCCCGAAAGATAATCTTCGCCCTGGTTAAACGAGCCTACAAGTATGAACCAGAACGGGTACAGCGCGATAAGCGCCGAAAGTCCCATCAGAATATATATCGTATAATCGCCTGCAGTCATCCGTCTTTTTCTGCCGGTAATCGCCGTTCTTCTTTTCATCAGAACAACCCCCTTCCGGCAATTTTTTTGCTTACGAAGTTACCTACGGTAAGCAATACTACCGACACTATCGACTGCAAAAGTCCGAGCGCCGTCGTAAAGGAATATCTTCTTTGCGAGATACCGAGTTTCCAGGAGTACGTCGCCAAAACTTCGCCGCGCTCTAAGTTTATCGCGTTCTGGAACACGTAAACGTGTTCGAACGAGTTGTTTAAAAGTCCGCTGATATTCAGAAGCAAAAACACCGTTATCGTCGGCGCGATGGACGGAAGGGTGATATATATCATCGCCTGCCATCTGTTTACCCCTTCGATGTCCGCCGCTTCGTACATTTCCATACTGATACCGGCTATCGCCGCCGTGTATATTATCGAACCCCAGCCCGTTCCTTTTATCATAGAAGTTATTACCATGGTCGCCCAGAAATACTGCGAATCGCCGAGATTTACGGGATTTTCGGGCGATGAAAGTCCGAAAACTTCGAGTATGGGATTGATTATACCCGTAGTCATATCCATCATACCGAGACAGATTCCGCCGAATACCATCCAGGACAGAAAGTTCGGCAATATACATATCGTCTGTACCGCGCTTTTATATTTCGCGTGGAATATTTCGTTGAGCATAAGCGCGAATACTATCGGCATCGGGAACAGCACCACAAGGCAGATAAGGTTTAACCCTATCGTGTTTACAAGCACGTTTACGAAATTGTAGTCGTCGAATATTCTCGCAAAGTTCTTAAATCCTACGAATTCGCCCGTAAATATCACGTTCATTATGTCAAACTTTTTATCCCCGTCTTTAAAGGCGAGAACTAATCCCGACATAGGTATATAAACGAACATTATTACGAATATAAGACCCAAACTCGCAAGCGACAGGATTTGCCAGTCGTTTACCGTCATTTTGCGCTTTTGTGTTTTCCCCGTCATTTGTTTACCTTCTTTTTATTCTTTCCGACAACTATCAGAGCCCCCGCAAGCGTTATCGCCGCGGCGATTATCCCAGCGCCGTCCGCGGTTGCCGCGCAGCCTTTTTTCTCTTCTTCGGCGGGTTTATCGTACTTCTTGCCGAATTCTGCTTTTACCGTTACGTCTTTATCGTAATCTACGTAATACGTTTCCGTCGGCAACCCCGTCGATTTTCCGTTAACGCTTATCTTTTTTAATTCGAAACCGTCTTCCGCCCTGAACGAAAAACGGATTCTGCCGTTTTTGATTTCGTATTCCGCCTTTCCGTTACCGACGCTTTCCGTTTCTATACGGATTTTCCTTACGGTGACTTTGAACGTCGCGTCGTCGGTTAAGTTTTTCGCTTCGTACGAATTATCTTCGAGCGGCACCGCTTCGCCGTTCAGTTCCGCGCGTTCGATTAAGTAACCTTCGCTTACTATTACGTTAAACGTTACTTTCGAACCCGATTTTACGTAGTAGACGGTTGCGCCGTCTTTATCGTTCACTTCCGTTTCTATTCCCGAAAGTTTATAACTTATCTTAAATTCCGTATCCCGGGTAAGTTCGGTTACGTATTCGTTTGCGGTAAGTTTTTTCTCTTCGCCGTTTACGGTAAACGTTTTTACCGAATACCCCGTATTAGGCTTGGCGGTAAAGGTCAGTATCCCTTTTTCCACTTTATATTCCGCGGTTCCGCCGCCGCCCGAAACGTTTACGCTTACCTTGTAAAGGTCTGAGTATTCGTTGAATTTATGCGTTTCGTTACCGCTAAAGTTTGCGGTAATTCTTTCGTTACCGTCGGCAAAACAGTACACCGTGTTTTTATTTTCCGTGCCGAGAGAAGAATATTCCGTTACGTTTCCGATTTCCGCGTATTCGCCCGAAGTATCTATCGTTATTATTATTTCCGATATGAGCGTTACGTTTTTATCGAATTCCCCGTAAGGCAGGCAAAGCGTTCCGTTAAGCCCCTTTCCGATAACTATCGCTTCGCCGTCGGCGGCGACTTTGCCGTATTCGTAATCGCCGGTCGCGAAAGAATATTCTTTATTCGCCGTATAATCGAGATTCGCCCTTTCGCCGTTATAGACAAGGCTTATTTTTACCTTTATACCTTTTTCGCTTAACGCGTTAAAGTTAATTAAGATTGCCGAACGCGCGTTTACGGGCGACTCGGACAAGAGCGTTATTTCGGCGTAACCTTCCGTTTTTATCACGAGAGATTTAAGTCTGCCGTTTTCCGCGTAACCGTCTTTTACGTCGTATTGCGTTTCGTAATTCGCCGTCAAGTCGCACCGTTTCGACGTGAATTTTTCGCTCGTAAGTTTGCCGCTTTCGTCAAACGCGAGATTATTAAAGTCGGTTATTCCTTTTCCGCTCGTCGCGTTTACCTTATCCGCTATAAAGATATCTCTTAAAAGGTAATGGTTTTTATGCGACGTGTCGCCTAAAAGAACCAACTCTTTTACAGTTACGTCCTGGTCTAAAACCTCGGCGAGTTTTATATATATTTTGCCGTTAAAACCCGTTTTCACGAGATACCAACTGGTGTCGTCAAACGGTTTATTCGGAACGGTGAACCCCGCCGTGGTGACGTTTTCTATTCTCTTTTTACTGTCGAGATTGTGTTCCACGCCCGTTTCGTCTACGAGTATTATCTGATAAAACGCGTATATATCGCCCGAAGCGTGTTCCACCGAATCGATTCGCATATCGAGTACGAGATATTCCGTTTTCGTTGCCCTTAAATTTTCGTCCGCCGTTATTCTGACTTCCGATTTTACGCCCGTGGCGTCTATCTTTAAACCTTCCGCTTTTTCGTACCTTTCGGTAAGATTTACCGAATCCGCGCGGACGGTTTTGTTAAAACCTGCGGCGACGAACGTCGTTATCGCCGCGATAAATACCGCTATCAGCGATAAAACCGATTTTTTAGGCGAGATAATTTTATTCTTCATTTTTTCTTCCCCCGATAAGCGCTAACGCTGCAAGCGCGGTTATTACGAATATTATCGGCGCCGTTGCCGTTATTCCCGAATTACAGCCGCCCTTTTCCGTTACGGGCGCGGATTTCGATTCGGTAAACGTTACCTTAAAATACACGCCGCCTTTTAATTCGCATTTATATTTGCCGTCGGTAAGCGTTACGTCTATACCGTTTACCGTTACCGATTCCGTTTCGTAACCGTTATCCGCAACCACCGTGAATTCTACGCTGCCGTCGGTTTCGTTCGTAATATACTCCGCGTAGCCGTTACCCGAAGCGGACACGGTGACGAGACTTTCGAATATTACCGACAGGAAGTTGTCTTTATCGTTTGCGGCGGTTATAGTCTCTCCGTCTATCGTAGCGCGTTTGCCGTTTAAGTACGCTTCTTTTACGATATACCCGAAGTCGGGTTTTACGGTGTATTCCGCAGTTTTATGGTCTTTTGTCGTTTTTACCGTTACGCTTCCGCCGTCGGTACTCGTAAATTCGCTTTTATAATCCTTAAAAGTCGCCGTTACTTTATAGTTTTTATCGAATAACGCCGCGTATTCGCCGTTTTCGTCGGTATTTACGGGGTTACCGTTTACCGTTACCGAATACAGGTACGACCCGTCGTTCGGCGTTGCCGTTATTATTACGTTATCGCCTTCGATTCTGTAAGTCGCCGTTCCGTTACCCGTCGTTTCGATTTGCACCGTACGGGCGTCGAACGTCGCGATTAAATTTATATCTTCGTGGTATTCGGTTATCGTATACTTTCCGTCGACAACCGAGTCGGTTACGTCTTCGCCGTTTATCGTTACTTCTCTTAACGTATATTTTCTGTCCGTCGGCGTGAACTTAAAGGTTACGCTTCCGTCGGAATTTTCCGTTTTATCTACCTTTCCTTTACCTTCGGAACTTTGCGACACGCCGTATTTTACTTCCGCTTTTATAAATTCCGCGCTTATCACGATATTGCCGTTTATAGGTATTTCGGTACCGACGATCTCTTCGCCGTTGGCGGTGATTTTTACGAGTTTATAGCCGTTATCCGGTTTTGCGGTTACGACCGCTATCGTTTTATCGCCGTTTTTGTAGTAAGTGACCGTTCCGTTTTTGATATCCGTCGCAACGCTTACCATATACTCTAAACACGTCGCCGAAAACTCGGTAAGATTTTCCGTATCCGTCTTCAACACGCCGTTTACGAGTTGATTTTTAACGTTTTCGCCGTTAAGTTTTACCGAATAAAAGTACCAGCCCGACTCCGCTTTTACTTCTATCTCCGTTTCGCTTCCCTTTTCGGTATATCTTACCGAAGTGCCTACGTTTTCCGATGTTATTTTTTTGCCGTTTCTAGTTAGCGAGTTATTTACTATTTCCGTCGCAACGGGGGTAAACGAAGTTTTATTTTCGTTTTCCTTTCCGCTACAGGTAAACACTTCGCCCACGGTATAGGTTACGTAATGCGTCATATCCGAAAGGAAAGATATTCCGTCGATCGTTACGTTTTCGGTTAAAAAGTCCCCGAGATAAATATAAAACGTTCCGTTAAAACCTTTCTTTATTACGTAATAACTCTGCGGATTATCTGCCGTTCCCGACGTCTTTTTGTTCGCCACCGAATACGCTTTGCCGTCCGTCGTGTAACATTTTATCCTGTCCGCCGTTACCCTGCCGCTTCCGCCCGTAGCGGCGTAATCCGCTTCGGTAAAACCTTCCGGCATGGTTTTTATTCCGTTATAGTTTTTGGGAAGAGCAAGCGAATATTCCGTTTCGCCGCGGTACAGCGATATGCGGATATACGCGAACGCGTCCGACGTGTTTTTTATGTCTTTCACGTTCATCGTTATCGCGATAAATCCGTCTTTACTTATTTCCGTTTCGGAAAAATCGTATCTCATTCTCGCAAGCGGTCCGCGCGCAACGATTTCGTCGGCGGCGTTCTCTTCCGCTCTTGCGCCGGTAAATCCAAAAGTCGTAAATACGGCGCACAAAACGACGAAAGTCGTCATTAAAATTCTTTTTAACGTCGTTGATTTTTTCATCCTTTTTACCCTTTATCTTTTTTACCCTTTCATTATAAGTGTTTGCTTTTTTCTTATCAATATGAAAATTGATTGTTATACTTTTAAAAAATGATTTTTTGACGTCGGCTATCTTTTTCGTTTGAGTTTACGATTTTTGGCGTTTTTTACCCGTTTTTACGCTTTATCGCTCTCTTTTCGGCGTTTTTTACCTTTATATCTTCTGACCCGTAATAATTCTTTTTGTCTTTTTTAATTATTTTTTACAAAAAGTTATTGTCTTTCTCTCCCGTTTGAGATATACTTTTTTTATGAAGTTCAAATACCTTATCAAAAACAGTTTGCCGAAGAACGTTAAAGTTCCTCCGCACGCTCATAACTGTTACGAGTTTATTTACTACTTCTCCGCCGAAGGCGAGATTCAGTACAATTCCGACTACAAAAGTTCTTCGGAAGAAAAACTCGTTTACACGCCTTTTAAAAACGGCGCCGTTAAAAGCGCGTCTTTTACCGACAAATCTTTCATCATTATCCCACCGGGGATTGTGCATAACGAGATTAACCGCGAAAAATCTTCCGTGGTCGCCATAGGTTTCGACGTAGAACCCGACGAAAAAGTTATTTTGGACGGGCTTATTCTTAAACCGTTCGAAGATTCCTTTAACGTTCAGAGTTCGGTGAACGAGATTTTAGAAGAATTCTTCGATTCTCCGCCCCATTCCGGTCTTATGATAGATTCTCTGCTTACGCAGATTATCATCAAAATTTCGCGCTTATTATTAAAAACCAACGAACAGGTAGATTTTAACTTCATCCGTCAGTACCTTGACGAATACTATATGACCGACGTGGACATAGACGCGATTTCCAAACAAATAGGATATTCGAAATCTCATTTCAGAGCGGTGTTCCGCAAAAAATTCAACGTGAGTTTCAAGCAGTATATTCTTAACAAGCGGTTAGAGTACGCCGAATCGGCTTTGAAAAATTCTTTCTTACCCTTACACGAAATCGCCGTGAACAGCGGTTTCGAAGATTATTATCAGTTCAGCGTTTTCTTTAAGAAAAAGACGGGACTTTCGCCCAAAGTGTTCAGATTAAAATACGGCAAAGCCGTGGACGAAAACGGCAACGATTTATAATTTTTACCATTTTACGGCAACGACTTATACTCTTTTTTTTGGATTCGCAAAAAAACAAACGCGGAAGAAAAATTCTTCCGCGTTTTTAATTTTCATTAAAACTCGTTATCCCACAATTTATCGTAGTCTATAAAGTTATCGCACGATACCAAAAGCACTTCCTGTTCGTTTTTTATCAACTCGATTTCGGGTTTAAGATATTTCGTTTTCATTTATTTATTCCTCCCCCGCGAATTTTTTAAGCAACGACGTTTCTTCTGCGGTAAAGTTTGCGCTATCGTCGGCAAGCGCGGACGCAGCGACTTCTTTTATACTGTTTTTCGCGATTTCGTAATACACGGTAACCGTTTTTCCGTTTACGGTTACGCTTACGAACGCCCTTGCGGAAAACTCCCTTTCGTATTTATCTTCGGGAATTCCCTTTAACACCGCGTTATAATATTTAGCCGTTTCTCTTTCGGTAAAATCTATTTTGCCCGTTCTTGCTACCTTATCGGTAGTAAGGCTGAGTTCTTCGTTTTCCTTTAACAAATCGGTGGGAATTACGATTGCGCCGACTTCTACCGTCGCTTTTTCGCTTAAACTATCGAACGCCGCTTTATCTATCTTATAAGAAAATCTTATACCGCTGGGGTCGGAAAGTCTTATCGACGCGCCGAGATATTCTATATTAAAGGTTACGCTCGTTACGGTTAAATCGTAATTGACGGTGATTTCTTCTCCCGCAAAATAGAGTTTATTTTCTATTTCGTAACCTATAAACCCGTTTTCTTCCTTTTCGGGCAAGACGAATTTTTCGCCTTCGGTAAGTTCCGTTTCCGCTCCGTCAACCGTAACTTTTACCTTGGTTTTCGCGGTAAAGTTTACGGCGATTTCCGCTTCTTCCGTTTCCGCCGTATAAGTTCCGTCGGTTAAGTACGCCGCGTTTCCGTTTACGGTGAGCGCTCCTTTATACCCTTCGGGCGCGGTCGGTATAACTTTGATATTCCCTTCGGTAAGGTCTATCGTTACCTTACTTCCCGTAAGAGCCGAAGCATAAGCCGAATCGTAAGCGACGGTGAGTTTTACGCCGTTCGTTTCGACGTTCGCTTTATCCGTTACGATTTTGCCTTCGGTATAATCGATTCTCGATTTATCGGTATTTTTTACGTCGGAACAGAAATACATCTGTCTTATGGTGTAATCCTGAATATATCCTTTATTGGAATGATAAATTTTCAGTCCGTCGAAAATCGTTTCTTCGGTAAAGAAGTCGCCGAGCCAGATATAGAACGTTCCGTTGAACGCCTTTTTAATTACGTAGTTACTGTTAGTTGCGTTTCCTTTATTCGGAACGGAATACTTAGAGCCTTCCGTGGTATAGCAGTTTATCCTGTCGGATTTTATTCTTTTGGAATCCTGGAACTGCGAAGCGGTCATTCCGTCGGGCATGGTAGTTAAACTTGCAAAACCCGTCGGCAACGACAAATTATAATAAGTATCGCCCGATTTAAGATAAAATTTAAAGTAAGTGAAAGTATCCGTCGTTCCCGTAAGCGAATCGATTTTCATATCTATCGCAAGGAAATCGGTATTCGAAACCGTTTGGGGCGAATTAAATAAAAATTCCGTCGTTTCCTGTCCTACGGTCGAATCTATTACCGTCATGCCCGTTTCGAACCACTTTACGCTTCCGCTTGCGGTATATCCGCCGTCGGCGTTTTTAACTATATTTTCCGCAAAGAATATATCGCCTATGGTGAACGTCGGTTTATGCGAACCGTCTGTATTAACCTTTAAGTCGGACATGCTGAACGTTTTGTCGAAATAATCGGGAAGATAAATAAACACCTTTCCGTTAAAATCTTTCTTAACGGTAAACCACACGGTGTTTTCGGTAACGCTTCCGTTTACTTTATTAGGTATAGCGTAACCTTTTTCGGTGGTTAAATAGTTTATTCTGGTACTCGCTACCCTTACGTTTCCGCAACCGTAATAATCCGCCGACGAAAAACCTGCGGGATATTGTTCCGCCGAAGTCATATAATCCGTCGCCATTATAAGTTTCTTTTCCGTTCCGCCGCCCGATATCGTAAACTGAAACGGCGTATAAGTATCGGTTACGCCCGAACTTATAGTGTGAAGTTCGATTGCAAGATATTTATACTTTGCCGTATCTACGGTAAGCGTTTCGACCCCCGAAATTACCTGTTCGGCGTTACTCGAAAGCGTAAACTCGCGATCGACGTTCTTTGCCACCGCCGTTTTGACGCTTTTAACGCCGAAACAAAAGGCAAAAACCGAAACCGCGGCAAGCGCAAACACAGCCGTTTTCTTAAACAATTTCGTCATTCTGCTTTTCTCCCCCTTTTTTTACTTTATTTTCCTAAACGATTAAATAAATAATCCATAAAATCCTGTTCCCTTACCGAAACAGCCATTTTTACCGACCCTAAACTCTTATCGCAAAGAGATAACGTATGCCCCCTTAATTCCGTTTCCGCAAGCGGCACGAATATATGCCGCGTTTCGTACTCGCAGAAGTTCTCCGTGAGTTCCGCTATTATCAGCGCGTCGTGCATCTGGGAAGTTCTCGAATTATAAGTTTTCCAACTCGCGTACATTTTACGCAAAAACTCCCCTTCTTTGCCTTTAAGATTTTTTAACGCCGTTTCGTCCTTTTCGCGCATATAACATTTATTAGTGCAGTCGTTGCCGATTACCGTTATTTCTATCCCCGACGACAACACCACGCTCGCCGCTTCGGGGTCGCAAAGAATGTTCCATTCTCTCCAGTTTTTGGAGCAGCCCCCCATCATTATGACGTTTTTGAACTTTTTGAACCTTTCGGGGTCTTTTTTTATCGCCGTGGCGACGTTCGTCAGCGGTCCTATCGCTACGAGCGTTACTTCGCCCGCGTTTTTCTCCGCTATTTCAAGAAGTTTCTCCGCCGCGTCGTTTCCGTCGGCGGTATAGTCTTTCATGCTTTCGTCGTACGCGGTCATAACGGGTTTGCCGTCTTTGCCGCTCTTTTCGTAAGGAAACCTGCTATATATTCCTTTAAGGGTTTCGTCCGCCCCCGTATACACGGGTATTTCCGACTTATTGAACGCTTCAAGTTGCTGTTTTAAAATCTTCGCCCTGATCGCGCAATTTTTATATACGGTGGTTATGCCGAGCACTTCTATCTCGTCCGTTTTTAACGCGAGCGCAATCGCGAATGCGTCGTCCACGTCGTCGCCTATATCCGTATCGATAACGATTTTTATCCTTTTATTTTTCATTGTATCAATACTCACTTGGCCCTCCGACGTATTCCGACGTTATTTTATCTTTAACATTTTAATAGATTATTTTCCCCCATACAATTTAAAAAATGATTATATCAGATTATAAAAATAACGATTTTATCCGTTTTCGGGTTGCCGTTTTGCCCTGGTTTATGAAAATTATTTTCTTTTATTCCATTTAAATATGAAAACGCATTGACAAATTTCGTTTCCCCGTATAAAATTGTTTTTAATATCGGAGTGATTTTTATGAACAAGGTTTTACTTAACTTAAACGCAAAATATTCTTCTTTCGGCGCGGCGGAACGCAAAATCGCCGATTACATAACGCAGAACTACCAGACGGTGCCGTCCCTTTTTATAGGCGACCTTTCCGAATTATGCGGTTGCAGCGTGGCGAGCATTACGCGGTTTTCCAAAAAACTCGGGTTCGACGGATTTCCGCAACTTAAAATCGCGCTCGCAAAAGAAAAAGATTTTCAGCCCGTCAGCGAGAACGTTTCTTCGTCCGACTCTGCCTACGAAGTCTTTTCCAAAATATGCACGGACATTTATTCTTCTCTGGAAAAAACCAAAGCAGTTATCGACAGAAACGCTCTGGAAGAATGTTGCGTAAAGTTGCTGAAAGCGAAAAAAGTTTTTATTTTCGGGTTAGGCAATTCGTCCTCCGTGGCGCAGGACGCCGCGCACAAACTGTTCCGCACGGGCATTTCCGCCGCCGCTTACACCGACAACCATTTACAGATGATTGCGGCAACCCACGCCGATTCCGACACCGTGGTTATAGGCATTTCCCATTCGGGAAGGTCGCGCGATATTGTCGAAGCGATGAAACTTGCCAAAGATAACGGCGCGTTTACCGTAGCCGTTACCAACCGTGAAAAATCGCCGATAATTAAAGTGAGCGACTGCGTTTTAACCACCGTTTCCGACGAAACGAATTACCGCATTTTAGGGCTTTCTTCCCGTATAGCCGCTCTCGCTATCGTGGACGCGGTTTACTCTTACATCGTCTGCAAATCGAAATCGGCAGGCTCGTATATAAACGAAGCGGAATCTTCGCTGACTTGTAAAAAATGCTGATTTTTATTTTCTCGTCCGCAGTTTCGCGGAATAAAAAAGCCACGTTTATTACGCCGTTTTTTACGGTGCACACAGAAATACAGCCGCGAGAATTTCTCGCGGCTGTATTTCTATATATGATTAGGGTTAGTTATAAGCCGATTTGGTGACTTCGTACGGAGATTTTGCGGCGTTCAGCACGCTTTCTAAATCGTTATGCACCGAATCAAAGATTTTTAACGGCGTTTACTTGTTTTTCCAGGCAAGGGGATTATAAGGGTTGCCGGAGTTGGCAAGGGTTTTAAAAGGAACAGAGCCGCGAGAAATTCTCGCGGCTCCTTCCTGATGAAGTATTTATCAAAAAATCTTCTCCTATCTGATGATAAGGAAGTTTCGGATTAGGCTACATTTGACATATTACTATTTATAAGAGTTAATATCCTGTTTATTTCTTTCTTTGTATATTGCCCTACGCAGATATACTTGGGTCTTCCATTTTTAATATTAAACTTCATAAATTTGCCAAACGGATATTTAAACCC
>CAKQQY010000032.1 GCA_934271245.1 uncultured Clostridia bacterium
ACGCCGACGCTGTTTACGCAGTCTTCGACTACGCCGCCCAAAACTTCTTCCAGCCTTGCTTCGGGCATATCGTGCTGATACTGCCCCACGCCGATAGATTTAACGTCTATTTTAATCAGTTCCGAAAGAGGGTCTAACAGCCTTCTCGCAATGGAAACGGCGCTTCTTTGAGCGGGTTCGAAATCGGGGAATTCCTGCGCGCCTAATTTGCTTGCGCTGTAAACGGAAGCGCCCGCTTCGTTGACAACCGCGTAAGAGAGCGGAAGTCCGCTTTCCTTAATCATATCGGCAACGAAAATTTCCGATTCTTTGCTTGCCGTTCCGTTTCCTATGGATATAACGTTAACCCCGTGTTTTTTAATAAGGTTAAGAAGAATTTTCTTCGCTTCTTCGGTTTTGTTTTGCGGCGGAGTCGGGAAAACCACAGCGGTATCCAAAACGTTGCCCGCGCCGTCGATAACGGCGATTTTACAACCCGTTCTGTACGCCGGGTCAAGCCCTAAAATGCGCTTGTCTTTAAGCGGCGGTTGTAAAAGAAGGGGACGAAGATTTACTTCGAACATTTTTATTGCCTGTTCGTTGGCTTTATCGGTAAGGTCGCTTCTTACTTCCCTTTCCACCGACGGGAAAATAAGTCTGTCGAACGCGTCTTCCGCGGCGTTTCCTACGACGGCGGCGCACTTACTTTCGTTTTTAACGTAAACCGATTTAACCGCGTCCACGAACGCCTCTTCGTTCACGGTAACGTTTACTTTTAAGCATTCTTCCTTTTCTCCGCGGTTAATCGCAAGAATTCTGTGCGACGGGATTTTCGCCACGCTTTCCGAGTAGTCGGCGTACATATCGTAAGTTTTCGCCTTTTCGTTTTCCAGAAGTTTGCAGGATATTTCCCCCGTTTCAAACACCTTTTTACGGATTGTTTTGCGAAGTTCGGCGTCGTCGGAAATAGTTTCGGCAATAATATCCGAAGCGCCCGCGACGGCTTTTTCTGCCGAATCCACGCCCTTTTCGGGATTGACGTATTTTTCGCCTTCGACTATCGGGTCGATTTCCGGTCTTTGTTCCAAAATAAGTTCCGCGAGCGGTTTAAGACCTTTTTCCACGGCGACGCTCGCACGGGTTTTTCTCTTTTGTTTATAAGGTCTGTAAATATCTTCGGCTTCGGTCATCGTTTCCGCGCCTGCAAGCGCGATAGCGATTTCGTCCGTCATTTTGCCCTGTTCGGTTATTGCGTCGGCAATCTCCTGTTTTCTTTTATCGAGATTGCGTAAATATTTAAGTCTGTCGGCGAACTCGCGAAGAACCTGGTCGTCGCACGACCCCGTCATTTCTTTACGGTATCTGGCGATGAACGGAATGGTGTTTTCTTCGTCGATAAGATTTATAATGTTTGCCGAATAGTTTTCTTTAATGCCGAATTCTTTGCTTAATTTTGCTGCGTAGTCCATAAAAATTTCCTTTGATTATTTTTTGCCTTTTCTTTTTCTTATTTCTTTAACGGTTTTTTCGTACCCGTTATCTGACGGAACATAATATTTTCTGCCGACAAGTCCGTCGGGAAGATATTGCTGCTCTACGTAACCGCCGTAATCGTGCGGATACTTATACGTTTTGGAAATCGCCTTGTCTTCTTTGGAAGCGTAAACGGCGTTTCTTAAATGTTTGGGAACGAAATCGTCCTTTCTGTTTACGGCGTCGTCTTTGGCGGCGTTCATGGCAAGAACGACGGAGTTGGATTTATCCGCTTCGCAAACGTAAATTATCGCCTGCGATAAAGGGAGCAATCCTTCGGGAAGCCCCGTTTTTTCAAACGCCACTAACGCGTTGGTCGCCACGACCATAGCCATGGGGTCTGCCATACCGACGTCTTCCGAAGCGTGCGCTATTACCCTTCTCGCGATTAAAAGTGGGTCACAACCGCCCTGAACCAACCTTTGCATATAGTATAAAGCGGCGTCCGAATCGCTGCCCCTTAAACTTTTACAGAAAGCCGATAAAATATCGTAGTATAAATCTTCGTCGTAAGAAAGCGCTTTTCTCTGAATAGATTCTTCCGCGTCGCTTAAGGTTACGACGATTTTACCCGAACTATCGGGCGGAGTTGTTAAAACGGCGAGTTCCAAAGCGTTATAAGCAACGCGAAGGTCTCCCGCGCTCATATTCGCTATATGGTTAAGCGCGTCGTCGCTCACTTCGGTATCGTAGTTGCCGAGCCCCCTTTCCTTGTCCGAAAGAGCCTTTATAAGAGCGCCTTTAATTTCTTTTTCGGTAAGCCTTTTAAGTTCGAACACCCTGCATCTCGAAACGATTGCGGGCGTCATCGAAACGTAAGGATTTTCGGTAGTGGAACCTATAAAAATTATATCGCCTTTTTCCACCGCGGGAAGAAGACTGTCGCTTTGCGCTTTGTTGAAGCGGTGACATTCGTCGAGCAACAGATAAGTTTTTTTGCCGTATAACTTAGCGTTTTCCTTGGCTTCTTCGATAACCCTTTTAACGTCGGCAACGCCGCACGAAACGGCGTTTAACTTTTCGAACCTGCCGTCGGTACTGTTTGCGATAACGTTCGCAAGCGTGGTTTTGCCGCAGCCGGGCGGACCCCAGAAAATGCAACTTCCGAGCCTGTCGAGTTTAATGGCTCGGTTAAGAAGACTGTTTTCTTTAATAAGGTGACTTTGCCCTATAAATTCCGATAAATTTCTCGCGCGCATGCGTTCGGCAAGCGGAGCGGAAACTTTTTGTTCAGAGTAATCGAATAAATCCATAGGAGTATTTTAACATATCGAATAATTTATTTCAAGTCTTAATAAAATGAATTATGCTTAAAAAAAATAATTTTTTATCGTGGACGAAAGAGTTTTTCGTTCTCGCGATATTACTGATAACGGCGTTTATTATTTCGCTCGATAAAACCATGGCGAAAACGTCTTTCGACGGAATATGCCTTTGGGCGACGTGTGTTCTTCCGTCGCTCTTTCCATATCTCGTGATAACGGGAATTCTGTCAAACCTACGTATAACGGGTAAAATATCGCGACTTCTATCCCCCATAACCAAAAGAATATTCAACGTAAACGGCGCGTGCGGATACGCTTTTATTATGAGCCTTATTTCGGGGTATCCCGTCGGAGCGAAAATAGTTTCCGATTTAAGAAAAAGCGATCTTGTCTCCGAAAGCGAAAGCGTGAGAGCCGCGGTTCTCTGTTCTTCGCCGTCGCCCGTTTTTACGTTGTCGGTAGTCGGCAACGCCGCTTTTAACAATCCGCTGTTCGGAACGCTTTTGTTTATCTCGGTAACAGTGGCGATAATAATAGTCGGCGCGCTGTTTTCTTTTTATAAACGTAGGGATAAGCCTAAAGTAGATTTACCCGTACCCGTTACCGCAAACGACGACGTATTCTCCGAAAGCGTATTTTCTTCGGTAATATCTTCTTTAACCGTCGGCGGAATGATAACCGTATTTTATATTTTTACCGAAATTTTATCGGCTTATAACGTACTATATCCCTTAACGGCGCCCCTTACGAAACTATTTAAAAACGAAATTACGGCGAAAGGGATTATTTTCGGGCTGTTCGAATGTACCAAAGGAATAAAAACGTTGTCGGCGATAAAATCTTTTTCCATGCTTCCGTGGACGGCGTTTATATGCGGATTCGGCGGAATATGCGTGATAGCGCAATCGACGGTGTTTTTGAAAAAAGCAAAAATAAAAATCGCCCCTTTCGTTTTGGGAAAGGCGGCGACTGCGATATTAAGTTTTATTATAGCGGTTATTTTAAGTTTTTTATTCTGTCGTTAAAAGCGTTTATCACGAGTTTTTCCGATTTTTCGGGCAACAACCCAGAAACGCTTTCTCCTTTATAAAGTTTTTCTTTCACCAGCGTAGAACTGACGTTTTCGAAATCTTTACCGCAACGGATATAAACGTAATTAAGTTCGGGATAGAGTTTGCGGTTTAACTCTTCGTCGGCTTTTTCATATTTTACGTCGGTATCGTTTCTGATTCCGCGAACGTAATCGGTAACGCCGTTTTTCTTCAAAAAATCGACGGTAAACCCGCTGTTAAAATCAACTTCCACCCTGTCGTCGTTTTTAAAACACTCGCGTATAAAACCTAACCTTTCTTCTACCGAAAAGAAAGGTTTTTTTTCGGGATTAACGCCTATAACGACGTAAACTTTGTCGTAGTATAAAAGGGCTTTTTCGACTATTTTTTCGTGACCTAACGTAAAGGGGTCGAAAGTCCCCGCAAAAACGCACTTTTTCATATCGATTTTTTAAAGAATGTAAAACAGGCTCTGCCGTAACGACGGCTGTCGTAAACGGTAAGCCCGTCCGCTTCACCGTCAAAAGCAGTTTCGCTTTCGAAAACGACTATTCCGTCGTCTTTTATTATATTTTTTATAAAGTTCAACGTTTTTAATCCCGCGTCGCTTTTGTACGGGGGGTCTAGAAAAATAACGTCGTATTTTTCGCCGCACGATTTAACGAAAGTTTCCGCGTCGAAATTAGTTACCGTAATACCTTCGGGGTTATTGAGTTTCGCGACGTTTTGTTTTGCGATTTTAACGCTTTCGCGGGAAACGTCGTTAAGAACCGCCTTTTTCGCCCCGCGGGACAACGCTTCTATCCCCACCGCGCCCGTGCCGCAGAAAAGGTCCAAAAAAGCGCAACCGGGAACTTTAAGTTGTAAAATATCGAAAAGGCTTTCCCTTGCTCTGTCGGAAGTCGGGCGAATATCGTACCCCTTGAATTCCAGAAGAGTTCTTCCCTTAAATTTCCCAGCGATGATTCTCAATTCTGTTCTCCGTAAATGGTTTTCTGTTTTTCTCTGATTTTATCGTATTCTTTTCTCATTTTTGCAGCCCCTGCGATATAAGAAATACCGAACGACAACGTCGTGGCGACGACGCCGTATAACATTATAAAATACGACGCCCAGGGAGCTTCCAATTCGCTCACGAGATACCCTGCGAAAATCGGCGCGTAAAAGAGCATATAGCAAATAGAAGTCGCGCCGCCTACCGCCGTTACCGTGCCGGTGCAAAGATATACTATAAGGTGAACGATAAGCCCTAAAATCATCGGGAAGCACGCGCTCGCGCCGATAACGAAGCCTTTCCAGGCTTTAAATTCTTCGTGTTCTTTTAAGGGTATGTCCTTACCCGTTTCGATAATGAAACGACGGTTGTTGTCGTTGGAAAACAAGGCTTTTTCGGCAAGTTTTCCTTCGGCATAGCCGAAAATAACCACGATAAGAAGATACATCGCGATAGATAAAACCGAAAGAAGAACTCTTACCCATAATTCCGTCTGAATAGAAATCGCGCCGAACGAAACGATGTCCATCATAATAACGTAGACGAACAAAAACAAAAATTTTTTCAGATAGTATTTCATAATTACTCCGTGAGATTAACGAATATAAATTTTTTCCGCCCTTAAAGCAACTTTCGTTAAAATCTCGTAACTTATTGTGCCGTATTTTTCGGCGAGAACGTCCGCGTCGGCGAGAACGGTAAAAAACCCGTTTTTACCGACCTTTTGCGTTTGCAAAGAAACATCCATACACCGATTGTTGAACTGCCCCGAAACTTCTTTTCTCGGTAACCCGTCCGCGTAACCGTACCTTACGAGAAGGGCGTTCGTATCCTTATCGGCTCTTTTACCGCCGTACAGGGCGGTATCTCCCCCTTTAATAACCATACGCTTAACGCAAGGCGAATAAACTTTCATAACGGGTTTAACGCCGATTGAAGCGTTCTTAAAAGGTTTATACCCGTAAAGAAGAATACCTATTCTCACCATATCGAGATAATACCCTTTTAAAAAACCGCCGCTTGCCGAGATATGGCGTATAACGTTTTCATTATAAACCCTGACGGCTTTAATTGCAAGCAAAAATTTATCATACTGGATTTTAACCGCTTCGTCGTCGTTTACGTCGTAAAAATGAGTGAAAATTCCTTCTAAAAAAATATTCTTGCGTTTTGCGGCGTATTCCGCAAGCGACTTTACTTCTTCGACGGAAGAAACGCCGAATCTGTTCATGCCGCTGTCGAACTTTAAGTGAATTTTCGTTTTCCTGCCCTGCTTTTTGCTTTCTCTATCGATTAGTTTAATCTGAGAAAGGCTGTCTGCCGCGAAAGTAAGGCGGTATTCCACGCCCCGCCTGATATCGCAGGGAAAGGGCGGAATCAGAACCAGAATATCTTTATCTATACCGCTCTGGCGAAGCCTGACGCCTTCTTCTATTAAAGCGACGGCGAAACAATCGGCGACGGAATATAACGCGCGGGCGCACTCTTCCGCTCCGTGACCGTACGCGTCGGCTTTCACTACGGCGCAGAATTTAGTTTTTTCGGGCAGTTTCTTCTTTATCGAAAGAGCGTTTTTCTTTAACGACGTAAGATTTATTTCGGCGATATTCAACATATTCACATATATATGATTTTAATCTTTGCCGCGGTTACGCTTTCTTTTCGCTTCGTTTTTTCGTTTCCCTTGCCACCGCCCCATAATTTCCCGCTCACGCGTTTCGTTTTAAACCTTTCTATGCTCTCCGTTTTGCCGACCGCTTTTCCCTTTTACCCGTCCGTTCTCCGTTATCGCCCCCCTATTTCCCTTTCCAACTAAAAAATTCCCGACGGCAAAACTGCCGTCGGGAAACCGAAATCTTATTTTATTTAAGTTAAAATCGCGGTGAGAATAAAATCGTAAATAATGGAAAGAACCACCGTTGCCGAAGAAACCGCGCCCGCACTTGCGCCTTCGCCGCAAAGTTTTTCGCAAAAAATCGGCGCGAGCGCACTCGTCGGCGAAAACAAAACGAAAATTACCGCCTTTTTAACCGTATCGGTATACGGAAAAAGGTAATACACGGCAAGCGCCGAAACGACGGCGAAAACCAGCCTTATCGCGCACACTGCGATTACCGAGCGAGCGTAAGACTTTAAGCCGCTTTTATCGAATAACAACCCTACCGTAAACATAGCGAGAAATCCGTTTGCCTGCGCCACGGGTTTAAGAAGCGACGTGATTTCCGCGGGAATTTTAAGGGAAAACACGGTTAAAATAAGCATAAGCAGGTACGTATCGAAAGGAATAGACGAAAACAGCCTCTTTATTCCCGTTAAAAAGGGAGAGCCGTTATCCGAAAACCCGAGCATACCCGAAGCCGCCGCGTACGAACCGCCGGTAACGACGATTGCGTTGCCGGTATCGAAAAGGCACGCCGCAACGCCGCCCGTTCCGCCGAACACGCCCGAAACGATAGAAAGCGAAAAGCAGCCTATGTTATATCCGCCCACGTTGAACATATAAAACGCCCGAAGATTTTTATCCGCCTTAAAGGTAAAAACGAAAGCGAGCAAAAACGGGATAAGCGAAAACAAAAGTCCCATAGGAATAAGCGTAAGCAATTCCTCGCCGCCCGAGATATTGTCAAACGCGCAGATAACCGCCGCGGGAAGAGTAATATTTAAGACAATTTTCATTAAAACAGAAGCGGCTTCTTTTCCGAAAACGCCCGTTATTTTCAATATAATCGCCGCGAAAAGTATAACGGCGTAAGAAATCGGAACGATATAAATCATAAAGTCAATAAAAGTTAAAAATATTAAAGCCCGAAAAGAATTCGGGCTTTAACGCGTTTCAGATAATTTACCGATTAGTCGGCAAGTTTTTTCTTAACGATAAACAACGCCGAAGCAAGCATAGCCATAACGGCGACGGTTGCGCCTAAAACGTTTACGCTGGAACCGCAGCCGCCCGCGTTCGTTTCTTCTTTAACGAATTCGGCGGTAACGACCGATTCTCCCGTAACCACAAAGGAATTGCCTTCTATTTCTTCGCCGTTAACGTAGATTGCTTTAAGTTTGTAGCCTTTATCGGGCGTAGCGGTAACGGTAACCGTCATATTGATATACTGGCGATCGTTATCGACGGTAACGGAACCGTGTTCGCAGTTACCTACGGTTATAGCGACGTAGTTTTCGTCCGCTTCGAATTCTGCGGTAACCACGCTTGCCGCCGCCACCGTGAAGTATGTGCCCTCGATTTTTTCGCCGTTTACGTAAATGGCTTTAAGTTTGTAACCTTTGTCGGGGGTAACGATAACGTTGACTGTGTTGCCGATATATTCGTTGTCCTTATCGACGGAAATCGAACCGTGTTCGCAGTCCCCTACGGTTATCGCGACGTAGTTTTCGTCTTCTACGAAAATCGCGGAAACAACCGCGTCTGCCGTAAGAGTAAACTTATTGCCTTCTATTTCTTCGCCGTCTACGAGAATTGCTTTAAGTTTATAACCGATATCGGGAGTTGCCGTAACGGTGATTTCCGAACCGGACATAGCGCTCTGTTTATCTACCGTAACCGTACCGTTTTCCGTTTCGCCTACGGTAACGCGACACGGGGAAACCCAAACCGCTTTAAGAGTTATATCCGACTGAATAGCGGTTGCGGCAAAGTCGAATTCATCGGTCGAGCCTTCCGCCGCCCAGTGACTGAACACGAACCCTTCTTTAGTCGGGTCGTCGGGTTTAACCGCGGACATATACTGTAAAACGCTCTGGCTTTCAACCGCGGAACCGCCGTCCGTATCGAACGTAACGGTGAATTTAACTTCTTCGGTTTTGCCGTTCATCTGGTTTACTACGCTTGCAAATCTCTTACCGATTTCGATAATATCTTTACCTGCGAAGTGCCAACGGTCGTTGTTGTCGTTTTCGTCGGGAAGAATAAATCCCGTCGTTTCAACGATTCTTACGTTGACGTTAGATGCGGCAGCCATCTGCATTTGTTTTCTTACGATATCTTCGTATTCCGCCCCCTGGAGATCTTCGCCGATTTTGCAGATAACGAAAGGCATTTCGGAAACGTCTTGTTCGAGACTGTTTTCGGTGAGAATTTCGCCGACGTTCTGTCTTAAATCTTTAATCAAAAGGGAAATATAGTTGCCGTATTGCGGAGCGTCCGCTTCAACGCAGGCGTCCTGACAACCCTGTAACCACAACGCGCCCTTTATAACGGGATTATATCCTTGCGCGATAAGATCGCTTAACCCCATTTCGAAGGTTTTGATAAGGTTATCGTACATAAGACCTGCTTTTTCGATAAGGGTTACGCCCTGACCGACCTTTTCTTCCCTGAGAGAAGGACTCATCCAGTTGCCGTAAGTACCGGTAACGGTGCCGTTAGCGTTGGTAAATCCTGTAGAACCTACCGCGTACTTGATAAGAGCGGCTTTACCGTTCGAACCGCCGTAATAAGCGCTCATCGCTTCGGCAAAACCGAGTTCGGGTCCTATTCTGTAAGCGTTAGCGCCTTTACCCGAAGAAACGACCGTCCAACTTACCCCCGCCGTTTCGGGAGAATTGGACTGCGCGACGCCGTAATATAAAACGTCTTTATAGCCGTTCATATATTCGTTTACTTTGTCCGCGTTCATTTCGCCGCCGTAAGTGTAAGGCTTAAACAAACTTGCTATGGGCGTAAACCCTGCGGCGTTTGACTGCCCCGCAAGAATATACACGTCTACGTTTTTATTGTCGGAATAAGTAACTTCCACGTTCTGGTCTTTCGTAATGTGGGAAACTTTCAAAGAAGTTTTTGCGCCTAAATTCATACCGTTTAATTTTACGTTGTCGATAACGTATCCCTCTTTGGCGGTAATGGTAAGAGTAACGTCGCTGCCTGCCGTAACCGTGTTTATAGCCGACGCGATAGCGCCGTCGATTTTAACTTCGCCCTTTTCGGTATCGGAAACAAGGTTAAGCGTTCTGTTACCGAACGCTTCTTCGGCGGGTTGCAATTCCACGCCCGAAACGAGCGTTTTTCCTTTGAAAGAAAGCATCTGCGCTTCGTAAACGAATTTTAATTTATTGCCGCCCGTATTACACCAAAAACCTATATTACCTTCGTCGTACGTTTTGGTGGTTGCAGTAGATAAGGTAACCGTTTTGGTTAAAGCGACGTTGCCCGCTTCTTTATCTGCGAGCGTTTTATACGCGGTAACGATAGCGGTATCCCCTTCGACTTTTAAGTCAACCACGCAACTCGTAGTGCCGCTGATGGTACCGATTGTAATAAAGTTGTTTGCAACCGCAGTTTTTCTTACGTTATCCTGAATATGGCTTATAGTAAGCACTACTTTGTTTTGTTTGACCCCTTTAAAAGTCCACTGCGAAAGGTAATTGAGAACGTATCCCGAAACTAAGATTTCGTTTTTACTGCCTACGGTATTGCTTCCCCTAAAAATGAAACCCGTATCGCCGACTCTGACGTCGGTTCCGTCGGTAGAAACGACAACGTCGTCCGACGTAATGCCTTTGGCTTCTTTTTGGTTATCTATATCGAAAGCGATAGTCGTTTCGAAATCTTTATAAGAATTATCTTTCAACAACCTTACGTCGGTGCCGTACCAGGTACCGGTCGCGTTATAATTATATATTATTTTATTTTCGTTGTTTTTAACGAGAGCCTGCCCCTCGTTGCCCGTGAAAGAAACGATCTTGCTCTTATCGGTAAAGTCGTTCATATTGATGTTATTAACGGTTACTTCCGTTTTGGCGTTTTCGTCGTAAGACGGGTTTCTCTGCCAAACGTTGAAATCGTCGAACGAAAGCGGAACGTATTTAGCGCTGCAAATACCCGCGAAACCGCAATAACCCGCGGTAGCGGTTGCTCTTCCGAACGCCGAGTTCGCCGCGGAAACCATTAACACGCCGTCGAGATAAAGTTCGCATTTTTCCGCGTTAGCCTTTACCCTTATGGTGTGCCAGTTTCTCCAGTCGAAATCGTCGCCGAGTTTGGTGTTGATTCTGGACGTTGCGCCCGTAGCCCAACCGCTCGTTTCGCCGTACTCGTAAAACCCTATCGCGTAGTTGCTTACGCAAACGCTTCTGCCTTTAAAGGTGTGGGTATTCGAATCGGGCGAAATTTCCGTTACGAAGAAAGGTATGTGCGTGTTGACGGTAAGCCCCGCGCCGAGATTCGCTTTGTTTTTGTCCATATATTCGCCGACCGTTTCGGTAACGTCCGCTCTCATTTTGACTTCGAAAACGTAATCGGTCATATCGGCGGTGCCGTAAATGAACTTACCGAAATCGGTAGCGCCTTCTTTTTTGTAGTTGACGGTGGTTTCGCCCTTAAAATTCCAACCGATAACGGTTTTGTCGCCGTTCCGGTAGGTGTAAGAAGAACCGCCCTTAACCGCTCTCCACCCGTCGGCAAGTTTACCGTCGAAGTTGTCGGAGAAAGTAAGAAGATATTGATAGCCGTCGGTAGATTCCGCTTTTACCGAAAAAGAAAGGGTAAAAAGCAGAGAGATACACAGGATAACGGCAAAAGCCGCTATCCATAGATTTTTAGAAAGTTTTTTCATAATTTTCTCACCATTCGTTGTTCCATTCGCCCGTATTTTCGTTGATGTCGTCAAACTTAATCATCGGTGAAGCCGCTAAAACGTCTTCTGTCATTAACCCCGAAAGAAAGATTTCGGGAACGATATAATTTTTTTTCATATTAGTTATCTCCTTAAATTATAAAAGATAAGCGTTGATATAATAGGTCAAAGGTTTAACGGAAACCGCTCCGTCGTTAGAGCCGTTTGTACCCGTAATAAAGAATCTGTTTCCGATAACCGCCATACTGCCGTAAGAAAGATACTCGGTATCCTGACAGGTGTGGAAAGTTTTCTGCGTGAAACTGCTGTTAGTAAGCGTGTCGCCGTATTTAACTACGGAATTACTTACGTAAAGGCGCATAACCTTTCCCTTGTAACCGTCTACGGGAGTACCCTTATAATCTTCGTCGGTAAAATACGATACCGCGATTCTTCCGTCGGGAAGAGTGACTACATAAGGAGCGCCCGAAGAGTAACTCGCGTTATAGAAAACCTGTTGCGGAGCGGTAAAGTTGAGCATGTCTTTCGAGTAGCAAATAAACACTCTGTAATTGTTGTTTACCGTGCCTTCGAAAACCATCGCGTAAGAACCGTCGTTAAGTTTGGTAATAACGTTCATTCCGTCGCGGGATTTTCTGCTTACGCCGCTTATCACAATCTGTCTGCCGTTTACGGTGATTTCGTCGCCATTAACGGAACATTTGACCGCGACGAGATTCTGATAACCGCCCGTGCAAACCAAATCGTAATTAGAATCTATCCCGTTATAAGAAGCCGATCCCGAAATATCTACCGAAACGTAAACGTAAAGTTCGCCGCTTGCCGTAAAATATGGGGTGGGTTCCCATAACCCCGTAGTATCGTTTTTCGGATTGTAGTTTTCCAAAAAGATTTTTTCTTCGCCGTAAGTTTTAGAAATTACGTTGTAGATTTTATATCTTATCGAAGAATAATAATTATTGCCGGCCGCAATCGCTCTGTAAAAAACCGCCACGTTGCCGTTAGGTAACTCTACGGGAGTGAGATTACCTTTTAATAAATTTTTCCCTTCAACGGGGTCGGCGGTAGTAGTAACCGCCGTTAAAGGGTTAGTAAAATTTACGCCGTTGTCCGTAGAAATTGCAGATTTAGAAGAATACGTCATAAAAACGTCGCCGTTTTTAAGCGAGATGATTCTGGGATATCCCCCCGCCTTGCCGAGAGCCGCAACGTTACTTTGTGTAAAAGTTACGCCCGCAAACTTTCTGATAATTTCTCTTTGTTCCGCGGTGAATTCGTCAAGGTTACCCGAATCGATTATTTTCTGAGCGACTTCCTGAATACTTCTGGAATTATTCGCTGCGGTGTAATCGGTGTAATAAACGTATTCTACGCCGTCAACCTTGAATTTAACGTAGCCCCTTGCGGAAATTGCCCTGCCGAAACTTTCTTCGGGAATATTGAGAAGCGAAACGTTATAGTAGTAAACGTCGTCGATTAAGGTAAGTTCTGCGGGAGCGGTGATATTCATAACCTTAGCGGTATCGAGCGTAAGAGCCGCGCCCTTAAGGTCGGTAGGAATAAGAACCGCGCCGAAAACGGGATTGTACGCCGCAAGATTATCGTAATCTGCTTTACTGATGCCTACGGTGAATCTTAATCCGGAAGAACCGTCCGTTTTAAGTCTTATAGAAGCGCCGTTGACCATTTCGAAACTGTCAACTTCGGGCATAACCGTTTCTTCTTTTTCTACCAAGCTATAAACGTTTTCATAGTTTATAAATGTTGCTTCGTAGTTGTAACTTGTAGCCGCGCTTCCGCCGTCTGCGCAGAAAAGACCTACTCTTCCGCTTGTAAATGTGGTATCTTCGACGGTTTTCGTTACGCCGTTCTTTTTAGCGATAAAATCGTCTTCGTTGCCGTAAGCGGTAAATCCTATTTCGGTACCCTGTACCCACGCTTCTACCCAAACGGTAGTAGTCCCGCTTATTCTTGCCGCGACTGCGGTTTCGGTAACGTTTTGCGGTTGTGCGCTGTTAACGTATTTCTCAATTTGAAGCAAAGTAGACCCACCGGTTTCGGCGTAGTAATTGATTAAGTACCCGTTAAGGGTATTAACGTTATTTTGAGTCATCGAAGCGCGGAGCAATAAACCGTGTCTGTTACTCGTTCTTCTTTGAGTCTTTTTTGTTTCCGTACTCACAGCAGGCTGATTGTCTATATCGAATTTAACAGCCGTTCTGAAATCGGTATGTTCGGAATCGTTTACAATACTTATCGAAGTACCTACCAACGGTTCAAACTGCAATTTGTTTTCTTCTTCAACGTAGGTTAAAGTATTTTTACCGAACGTCGTGGCGTCGGTTATAAACTTATTCGCGTCTACGTTGTCGCGTTTCTGTATGAACGACGCCTGGAAGTTTCTTTGATAGTCGGTAGTACCCGCGTCGCAGAAAATCCCTACGCTGCCGCTCGTATAAGTTGTGTCGGTAATAGTTTTAGTAATACCGTTGGTTTTATTTACGAAATCCTGTTCGTTACTGTAAGCGGTGAAACCTAATTCGGAACCTTTCGCCCATACGTCTAACCATACGGCGTTAGTGGGCGCTTGCGCTTTGGTAAATTTAGCGTAAACGCTATTGTCTATATCTACTGCGGTTGCGCTGCTGTTATATTTTCTGAACCAAATTATCGTAGCGCCGTCCGAAGCCCTTACGGTATAATTGATAAGGTATCCTTTAAGCGTTGCCACTGCCTGACCCGTAGTCATCGAAGCGCGAAGCAGTAACCCCGAACGCTTCGTGGTTTCTTTTGCCGTTCTTTTATTAGCGGTTTCGGGTTGATTATCTACGTCGAATTTAACCGAAGTTTTTATGTCGGTATGTTCGGTATTGTCGATTAACTTTATAGAAGTTCCGCTGTTAGTCGGGAAAGAAAGTTTGTTTTCTACCTGATTGTACGTCGGATTAACGCCTTGACCTACGGTAAAGGAACTTGCGTCAACAAAAGTTCCGTCGTCCGTTTCTACTCCTTGGTAAACCTTAAAATCGTCGTAATAAAGGGTAGAATAATCTTCTCCGCGCTTACTGTTTACGCCGACGGAACCGGTTAAACCTACGTAACCGCTCGTGCCTGTTGCTTTTGTAAATACGCTCTGCAATGCGGATACCATTAACACGTCGTCAAGGTAAAGGTCGCATTTTTCCTCGGTAGCGACTACTTTAATCGTATGCCATTCTCTCCAGTCGAACCCGGTAGCGAATTTCTCTTTAATTCTGATAGATTTTGCCCAGTCGTTTCCGTTTGTAGCGTCAAATTGAAAGAATCCTATCGCGTAGTTGTTAAAGCAAACCGAACGCCCGTAGAAAGTGTTGTTATCGATAACCTCTTCGCCTTTAGAATTAGTCGTCGTTTTTTTGACGTCGTTGACGAAGAAAGGTATGTTGTGATTCATCGTCATACCCGCGCCAAGATTATCCTTATAATTCACAAGATACTCGTTAAGCGTTTCGTTGACGTCTGCTTTAACCTTTACGGTGAAAGTATAATTCGTCATATCCGCCGCGCCGTAAAACATTTTGCCGTATTCTTTTTGAGAGAACACGACCTTGCCGTTTTGGGTCGGCCACATGTTTTTCTTTACGCCGTCTTCCGCGTAGGTTACGCCGTTTTTACGCGCGAACGCCCACTCGTCCGATATATCCCCCTGAAAGTTGTCCGAAAAAACGATGTCCGTCACAGTGCTTGCAAAAGCGTTTGTTTTCGGGGCAACGGAGAAAGCAAGCGTAAAAGAAATTACGCACGTTATCAGTAAAGAAATTACCGATAATGTCTTTTTCGTTTTCATAATTTACCCCCTGTTAAATTATTCGTTTTTATTTTCAAAATCCTTATCCGCAAGCGAACAGAATTCTTTTATGATTTCGATTTCCTTATGCGAATACGGTCTTAAATTCGCGCGGAAAATGTCGTGTTGCCAACGGTCGATGGGAAGGTTACTGCCGCGTAAACTTTCCCACGGTTCGTAGTATTGCGCTCTGCTTTCGACGAGTCCGTATTGATAGGAACCGATATTTTCGAGATAGAAGAGCGGGAAAAGTTGTTCAACGTTGTTATCGTAAATTCTGTGGAGCCACTCGGTGTTATATAAAGGTCTGTCGTACTTGTCTTTCAACGCTTTAACGGTAGAAACAACGTGTTCGAAAGTGCCGTAGTGATGAAAACTTACGATATCCGAAAGTTCCATCGCCAAAAATTCTATGTCGCGAAGATTAGAAAGCGGATTTTCCACGTCTTTATTAAAGGTCATAAGCCAACTGTCTGCCGTAAGCGGTTGAATAGGATTGATTTCGCGCGCTATCTCGAAAAATTTTCTTAAATGCTTTTCCGATTTATTGAACCTTTTGGTGTTGCCGGGTTCGTTCCACATATTCCAGACGATAACTCTTTCGTCGTCTTTATAAGTAGAAATAATATCTCTTACCCATTCGTAATACTTGGGCGCCATATCTTCTTCGTCGATAGGAAGATACCCTTCGTCAAGCCCCGCCCTATGCGGCGAACGGATAACTCCGCCGTGATACCCCCACGCCGTTTCCACGGGTTTGGTTATATCGGGCGCTTCGTACTGATCTTTCGGTACGGTACAGTCGTTGCCGAACTTGAACATTGCCGTTATGTGGTGCTTATCTAAAATAGACAACACTCTGTCCACCTTCTTTTTGTAGGCGACGGGGTCTGCGTACCAGGTTTCGAAGTTCATCGCGATTCTCACCGAGTTAAAGCCGATGCTTTCGGCAAGAGTCATTTCCTTTTCCATACACGCCATTCTTTCTTCGAACATAGGTTCTTGCCATAATTCGAACTGACAAGTGCAGTTACCGGGTAAGTAGTTACAGCCCCTGACCCACGCGTGCGAATTGTGCCACGCCCAGGCCTTTTCTTTGCTCCATTGCCCGGGATATAATTTTTCTTCCATAAGATTCTCCCTATCAGTAAATTTCGTTAATGTGTTTTATTTTTTCCAAGGAAATTTTCGGTTTTCTGTCGAACGTCAAAAGTCCGTTCTTTTCCTGATAAACGTCGGTAAGTTGCGTATAGCAATACCCTGCTATTTTTTTGTTTTCGGTAGTCGCTTTAACTAATCCCGCGATACGGGTTTCAAGTTCCTTTTCCGTATTCGCGGCGTTGCCGTAACCCCAACTCGAATCGTCGGGCGAATATTTCACTCCGCCGAATTCGCTTAAAATTATCGGCTGACCGTCGTAACCGTAACCGTCGGAAAACGCGCTTCTCGTGTGCAAATCTTTTACTCTTTCGCCTGCCGCAAACCCTTCCGAATCGGAATACGCTTCGTAAAGCGAATCTTTATCCTGCGAATAGTTGTGAACGGTAAGTATATCTGTAAAGGTGTGTTCCCAACCGTCGTTGCCGACCGCGAGCCTGTCGGGTACGAGCGTTTTCGTAATAAAGAACGCGGCGTTCACGAAGTTTTGCTGGCGTTCGTTTTCTTTAACCTGCAACGCGCCCCAACTTTCGTTAAACGGCACGTAAGCCATAACCGAAGCGAATCCGCGAATCTGCTTAACTATGCTTGCCCATTGCGTAAGCAAAGCCGTAACCGTTCTGTCGTCGGTAACGTAAGCGGAAGGCATTTCGCACCAGACGTATAAGCCCATCATATCGCAGTAGTAATAAAACCTTTCGTCTTCGATTTTCTGATGCATTCTCACGCCGTTAAAGCCCATTTCTTTAATAAGGCAAACGTCGTTATAAATCTGTTCTTCCGTACCCGTTAAATCTCCGCCGACGTAGTAACCCTGATCTAAAATCATTCGTAAATACGTCGCGGGGAGATAGTTTATTAAAATTCTGTCTTTATCCGTCGTGTAAGAAACGAGAGCGAAATACGAACCTACTTCGTCGATAACTTTCCCGTTCTTTTTAAGGCGGTATTTAACGTCGAAAAATTGTTGCGGAACGCCTGCCGACCAAGGTTTCATCGGAAGTTGTTCTTTGCGGTTTTCAAGGTCGATTAAAAGTTTGCCTTCCTTGTTAAGAATTTCCGTTTCCGTTTCGGCGACTTTATTTCCGTTAAAGTA
>CAKQQY010000033.1 GCA_934271245.1 uncultured Clostridia bacterium
AACTTCGATATATCCGTATCGTTACTCTTTATATCTTCTATCGCTTGGTTTATCTTCGTCGTTAAACCGTCTATCTGGTTTTGCAAATCTTCGTCTGCTTCGGCGTATGCGGTTTCTAACGCAGTAATTCTTGTTGAAAGTTTTCCGTCTGCCGTCTGCAATTCTCCTATCCGCGCTTTCGTCCATGCGTCTGCTTCTTCAAACGCTTTCTTCAAATCGCTCAGACTGGTCGTAAGATTCGTTATATCCGTATCGTTACTCTTTATATCTTCTATTGCTTGGTTTATCTTCGTCGTTAAACCGTCTATCTGATTTTGCAAATCTTCGTCTGCTTCTGCATACGCTTGGGTCAACGCCGTGATTTTTTTAGATAGTTCTGTATCTTCCATCTGCAATTCACCTATACGCGCTTTCGTCCATGCGTCTGCCGTTTCAAACGAACTCTTCAAACTACTTAAATCCGTCGTCAACTTCGATATATCCGTATCGTTACTCTTTATATCTTCTATTGCTTGGTTTATCTTTGTCGTTAATGCGTTTATTTGGTTTTGCAATTCCGTGTCTGCTTCTGCATACGCTTGGGTCAACGCCGTGATTTTTTTAGATAGTTCTGTATCTTCCGTCTGCAATTCACCTATACGCGCTTTCGTCCATGCGTCTGCCGTTTCAAACGAACTCTTCAAACTACTTAAATCCGTCGTCAACTTCGATATATCCGTATCGTTACTCTTTATATCTTCTATTGCTTGGTTTATCTTAGTCGTTAAACCGTCTATCTGGTTTTGCAAATCTTCGTCTGCTTCGGCGTATGCTTGGGTCAACACCGTGATTTTTTTAGATAGTTCTGTATCTTCCGTCTGCAATTCGCCTATCCGCGCTTTCGTCCATGCGTCGGCTTCTTCAAACGCTTTCTTCAAATCGCTCAGACTGGTCGTAAGATTCGTTATGTCCGTATCGTTACTCTTTATATCTTCTATCGCTTGGTTTATCTTCGTCGTTAAACCGTCTATCTGATTTTGCAATTCCGTATCTGCCGCCGCATATGCCGTTTCTAACACAGTAATTCTTGTTGAAAGTTTTCCGTCTTCCGTCTGCAATTCACCTATACGCGCTTTCGTCCATACGTCTGCCGTTTCAAACGCACTCTTCAAATCGCTCAGACTGGTCGTAAGATTCGATATATCCGTATCGTTACTCTTTATATCTTCTATCGCTTGGTTTATCTTCGTCGTTAAACCGTTTATCTGGTTTTGCAATTCCGTATCTGCCGCCGCATATGCCGTTTCTAACGCAGTAATTCTTGCAGAAAGTTTTCCGTCTTCCGTCTGCAATTCTCCTATACGCGCTTTCGTCCATACGTCTGCCGTTTCAAACGAACTCTTCAAACTACTTAAATCCGTAGTCAACTTCGATATATCCGTATCGTTACTCTTTATATCTTCTATCGCTTGGTTTATCTTCGTCGTTAAACCGTCTATCTGATTTTGCAAATCTTCGTCTGCTTCGGCGTATGCGGTTTTCAAGTCCGTTATGTCTTTCGCAAGACCTTCGCCTACTCCCTGCAATTCGGATTTTAACAACGCGTCGGCTTCTTTATAAGCAAGGGTCAAGTCGCTTATTTTTTTAGTCAACGTGGCGCTATCGACCTTATCCGCTAACGCATTATTCAATTCTTCTACAGCCGAATTTAATCTTTCGCGAAGCGCTATTATCGCGGGTTTAAGATCTACGTCGGCTTTGCAGTATATACATTTGAAATCGTCGTCGAAATCGGTATGTAAACATTCTTCTACGGTATAGTAACTTTTAACCGTTCCGCCAACGACCCCGTTAAAATTCGTGATCGCGCCGTCTTTATAAGCGACTAATTCCGAACCGTTTTCGTCGGTCTTTCTTAACGCGTAGTTTGCTGGCAGCAAACTTAAAAGCGTATAAGAGCCGCCGGAAGTATAACCAACTATTTTCCCGCCGTTTAAAGTAATATTTCCCGAAGTTTGCGCGATAACGCAATTTACGTATTCGTTTAAGTTTACGGTAATTACCGCGCTGCTATAAGCGCATTTAAGGTAAAGGTTCCTTGCGGTTTTCGACGAAGAAGAATCTATAATTGTCGCCGTTCTCACCGTCAGATAATACGTAGAAGAACCGGAACTATAGCCTACGCTTTTGCCGTTTAAGTCAATGGTAACGCCGCTTACGGTGATACTTAAGGAAGTTTTAAGGTCGCTTAAAAACTTCAACGTACCGTTCGCTTTAAGATTGTTTTTCGCTTTGGTTATATCGGAATAATAAACCGTTGCGCCGTCCGTGGTTACAGCCGCGACCATTTGCGCGCCGCAATCGTTACAGATATTTTTACTCGTATTTACGTTTTCGTGGGTACATTCCATACCGCAAACGGTACATTTGCCGTTCGAGTAACTGCCGTGGGCGCAAACTTCGCCGCAGTAATCGCATACGCCTTTTGTCCAACTATGATTTTCACAATCGACTATCTTTACTTCTTTACTTGGTTTCATATCGGCAAGTTTTACAAACGAACCGTCCGAAGTCAAAGCGTACGCCTTGCCTTTTGCAAGAATCGTAGCATATTGATTGCCGTATGTATTGTTAACCAAACCCGAAAAAGAACTTATCGTTCCGCCGTAAAGTTTCGTTTTCGTCTTTGAAGGCGTATCTTGAAAGTAAAGAGTTTTTATCGTTCCGCTATTAAAAGTAAATTGCCCCACATTAGAAAGATAAACTATTGAATCAAAAGTTCCACCGTTTATAATTGCCGTCGTTCCTTGCTTAAACGAAACAGCACGAGTAGTCGAATCCGAAACAATTTTAACGTTGTTTATAGTAACGTTACAATTTGAAAATCCTAAGCTAGAGGAAAGGTCTATATATCCGCCACCGACGGAATCTTTTATAACAATCGTGGAGTTTGAAACCGAATTTTGGTTATAAACGGAGTTTCCGATTAAATCAAGAGTATAATTCCTATCGGAAGTAAAGTAAAACCTTATGGAAGATCCGACATATATCGGCGACAACGTAGCAGTTTCGACGGTAGCGTTTTCTGGTATTTGCGCCCCTGCATCCAATGAATCATTATAAAAAGAAACTGTGCTGTTTACAATTAATCTATAACTCATTTTATTATGGCAATTTATGCATTCACGAGTCGTAAGGTCGAATACTATATGTTGACACGCGCCGCACTTAGTACATTTTCCGTTCCCATATACATGCACGCAGTATGTGGTATCCGCTACTGCGGTGACGGGTTCTTTGTCGATAATCTGCCCCGCGCCGAACGAGAAGGACAGCGCAAACAGGCAAATCGCCGCTAACACGAGAACTCTCAACAAACTTTTTCTCTGCTTCGTCATAAAAATTTTCTCCTTGATACCAAAAACAAATTTTTCTGCTTAAATACAGATTTAATTCGCTTCGATTTTATCACATATATGCTTTAATCGAAAGAAAAACGCCAAAGCAAACGGCAACCTTAACAATTCTTTACAATTAAGTTACGGTAAATTTCGCCCCGAAAATTGCATTTAACGCTATTATTTGGTACAATACGAGTATAAAAGAGTTTTTATACGATTTACGCGCCGACCGCCACTCGCGGATTTTCGGCGCGAAAGGAGTACCGAATGAATTACACCGTTTGCGACAGAAAACTGTTGTTTATAGAAGACGATGAAAAACTTAAAAAGGAAACGGTTGAATATTTTTCCGCCGCGAACCGTGTTTTTACCGCGTCGGACGTAGACGAAGCGGTAGACATTCTGGAAAAGAACGGCGATATAGACGCCGTAGTTTTAGACCTGATATTAAAAAGAAGTATGGGAATGGATTTATTTAAGGCGGCGACTTCCCTTCCGCCCGTCATTATTTTATCTTCTTTAGACGGCGAAGACGAAATTTTTACCGGACTTACTTCGGGCGCGGCAGATTACGTGGTTAAACCTTGCTCTATGCGGCTTTTAGAAACGCATATCGCCCTGCGCCTTTTACCCAAAGCCGACGCGGTGGAAACTTTCGGGTCTTTTTCCGTAGACGCCAACGCGAGAACGGTTAAATGCGGAAACACGCCCGTTTCTCTTACGCCGTCGGAATTCAATATTTTGTTTTTCCTTATAAAAAACCGCGGCGAGTATTTCACCGCCGACGAGATTTACGAAAAAATATGGTGCGCGCCGTCTCTTCACACGACGACTATCCGCGCGCATTTATCTTCGTTAAGAAGAAAATTGAAAGCCGCTTCCCCGTCCGCCGATATTATACGCACGGAATTCAACAAAGGATACTGCTTTACGGGAGATATTTTATGAAAAGAAACGCCCGTAACATTTCGGTTCTTGCTATCGTTACATTTACCTGCATTATTCTTTCGCTTTGCATATATTTTGCGGGCGGCGGCGTCGCCCATGCCGCGCCGATAAGAGTTAAAGAGATTTCGGGCGTTTCGGTAAACGCCGTTTCCGTTTTCGACGTGAAAGGAGTTATGAAAACGTCGGCAATAAATTATCTGCCCGACGATTTTGCCGAACTCAACGAAACGGTTTCCAACGAAAATACGGGCAGTTCCCCCGTAAGACGGGGTACTTACAGGTTTTGCATTGACACCCTTCAAGGCGACGAATGGAACGATACCGACGATTTGCAAGGGTTATTAAGTCCCGACGGCAACTGGCATTTAACCATGTATATTCCGCCGGTGTTTTCCGCTTGTTCTATATACGTCCAGTATCAGAACAAGGCTTATATCGGGTCGATTGACAGATACAACGTTAACTACTACCTTTCTTTTTCCGCGCCGTCGGAATTCGACGACACCGTTTTACACAACACTTCGACGCAACCCGTTTTTATAGATATTCCCGTAAGTTCTAACCATAAATATTCGAAAGAATGTAACGTTACCATTCATTACGAAGCGGATAACGACAACTTTATAGGTCTGTCAGACGGAATTTTAATCGGCGAAGATTCGGCGATAAGAAGAACGATAGAAAATAACCGTATGCTTTTACTTATCGGCGCGATAGTGGGTTCGGCAACCTTTTTATTATTCCTTTTCGTCTGCATTTTAAAGCGGTCGCTCGCGTTCGTTCCGCAGTTGTTGTTTGCGGCGGGAATATTCTTTTCGTTGTTTTCGGCGTACGCCTTGTTCGGGCTGACCGCCCTTCCATATTTCGCGCTCGCCGTTCAGAATTTCTCGGGCGGTTTAATCGTCGTGGCGGCAACCCTTTATTTACCCGAGAAGTCGGGTAAAATTCCCGTACTCGTTCCCGTTATCTGCGTTGCGATTACGGCGCAGGCGGCGGCGTTTATTTCGCCTTACGTTTTAACCGTTTCGGCATACGCCGTTTTACGCGCGGTTTCGCTCGTCTTTTATTTCGTTTGCCTTGCTATCTCTTTAATTTTTAACGTTTACGACGTGGCGAAAGGCAAACCCGCGGGATTAAGGCTTAACTGCGTTATAGCCGTTTTACTCACGATTACGACGGCGTTTTTCGGTAAACCTTTGCCGTTTATTTCGCTCGACGCTTCGTTCTGGTTAAAAATTTATATGCTCGCGATTATCGTGGTTATAGGGTTTCGCGAATTTATTTCGGCGGAAAGGCACAACAGATATTTAACTGCCAACCTTGAAAAAGAAGTCGCCAAAGAAACGCAGAATTTACAAACGGTTCTCGCCGAACGCGATAAAATTTTGTTATACGTAAGCCACGATATGAAAAAGACGGTAGTCGGAATGGGCAATTCTTTAACCGACTTAAAACAGCGGCTGACGGACGCGGAATTCGTTTTAAAAGTGGATTATTTATTGCAGAAGAACGCCGAGTTAAAACAGAATTTTGCGGAAATCGGCAAGTACGGCAAACGCAACTACGTAGCGGAAAAATCCGAAGTATTAGACCTTAACGAGATTATCCGCAAAGTTACCGACGACCTTCGCCCCGACTGCGAAGCAAACGGCATTGCCCTATCCGTTTCTCTTCCCGACAAAACGGACGTTTACGCAAAGAAAGTCGCTCTGGAAAGCGTTCTGCTTAACCTGATTTTAAACGCCATAGAACACGCGGAATGTTCGCGCATTTTTGTCGCTATAACGAAACGCAAAAACGAGTGCAGAATAAATATCGTAGACGACGGCAAAGGTATTTCGACGGACAAAAACGTGTTCGAACCTTTCGTGTCGGGCGATTCTTCCGAAAACAATTCGGGGTTAGGATTGTTTTTGGCAAAGTCCGCGATAGAGTCTATGCACGGCACTCTTACCTACGAAAGAAAAGACAATTTAACCGTGTTTTCGGCAACGCTTCCGCTTGCGTAAGACTTTCTTTTTAACGTCGGATTTTTTGCCGGAAAAGGCAGCCCGATAAAGGACTGCCTTTTCTTTTAGCGTTTTATCTTATTACGCAATAAGTTTTTTAATGTAATTTTTCTCTTTAAGCGAAATTTTGCCGTCTATAGTGACGATGCAAAGGCAAAGAATTATTACGTCTTCGTAAAGGTCTTCGTCGACGAATTCAAGAACGCGAACAAGTTGCTTCGTGTACTTTGCGGTTTCTTTTATCCCTTCTTTATCGTTTTCAAACGCCTTCTTTACTCTTTCGTAATCGAAGTCCTGACCGAAAACTTTTACGAGCGCGGGATATATAAGCAGATATTCCTTTTCGTGAAGTTTTCCGTCTGCGGCAACCGAGCCTACTATAAACGACGCAAGCGTTTCGACGGGGTCGATTCCGTCGATGTTAAGTTCCGCAAGTCGGGCAAGTATTCCGACGGATTTTTCGGTGAGCATCAGACCGCGTTCTATCGCGCCGAGTTGTTCGTAGTCTTTTAATATTTTGTTGAATTCAAACATAGTTTTTCTCCTTTATAACGGCAAATCTTTTTTGATAAATTTAACGGAACCCGCTATTATTCCGATTATTCCGAGAACCAAAAGTATCGCGAACTTCCAGATGAACGCCGTAGTCCCTTCCATTATGGAAACGACGTCGAACATAGAAATTATCGTCGTGTAGTTAAAGTAATTCAGCGAATCCAGACGAACGACTTTGGGTATCACGGGGCTTCCGAAAAGTCCGAGCATAGCCGCTACGAGAGCGAATATGCTGAGTCCGCCGCCGATTGCCATGGAACGTTTGCTTCTGTCGAAATAGCACGACGTGAAGAAGTTAAGACCGGCAAGCGCAAACAGAACAAGGAATGCGCCGAGATTAAGCAATACCAGTTCGCCGTAGCCGAGTCCGACTTCCGTTCCGACTATCGCAAGGCACACGCAACCTGTTGCCGTGGTGAGCAAAAACATTGCGAGAAGCGACCCCACAAGGTATACCGCCTGAGTAAACGCGACGGCGTTTCTCTTGGTGGAAGTGGATAAAACGTACGCCATAGAGCCGCTGTCCACCTGACCGGATATAAGGTTATTGGACGCCATAATCATATAGATTATAGGAAGCAATAAACCTGCGAGTTTATAGAATATCGACCCGACTATAAGGGTGTACAAATCCGCCTGACCGATATCTTCCAAGGCATCGCTTACTTCGTCGGGAAGAGAATCGAGCAGACTGCCCGATATATCTGCGATTAAGTCTTCGTTGACCTTTTCTACCGCTTGTTTATATTCTTCTTCCGAAGAAAATTCCCCTGCCGCGAATTTCTTTTCGAGTTCGTTAAGTTCGTATTCCAACCTGTTGCCGTACGTTATAACGGTGTTACGGGCAAGTTTTTTGACTTTTTCGTAACTATATCCGAAGCCTTCGTATTTTTCGGGCGTTACGCCGTAAGAAGACAGATTTTTGAGAAGTTCGCTTACCGCTTTATCCGACGTCATGTTAATCGCAAGGAAGTTTGACCCCGCTTTTTCCGCGCGGGTGGAAACGTAATCTTTTCTTTCGATGGAATCGACGTATTCTTCTCCTTTATCCGTCATAGAGTACGCTATAAGACTCGCAACGTCGTAGGTTTCTAAAAGGTCGTCTTCGTGAGAAAGGTATGAGTTATAAAGTTCTTCGCTTCTATCCTTTATGAGTTCGGGGTTTAACGCAAACATTGAAACGCCGAGTATTTCTTTCGCTTCGTCGCTTTCTTCGGCGTATCCTGAACTTTCGGCTTTCGCTTTCGCGTTCTGCTGCGCTTTAGTCGCCGCCACTCTGTAATATTTCTGCGCCGCCGTCGCCTGCGCTTCTTCCTGAGTTTGCCCTGCCGCCATAAGCGCGGCTACGTTTTTCAGATATTCCGTTTTATCGAACGCCGCAACGAATTCTTTATCGAAAACTTTAAGCGCGTTTTCGGAAAGCGAATAGTAGTTTATCGCGCGCGCTTCCATTGCCGAGTCTATTTCCTTTTGTATAATGGTATCTTCTATCGCGTTTTTGGTTTCGCCGATACTTCCGCTTCCGCTGATGAGCATTACGCACGCCAGCATAAAACATACCGCGAAAGTTATTATCGACCACATAACTCCGTTTGCTTTGCACGATTGTTTGAACAACGCTTTACTGAACATTCTTTAAGTCCTCCCGTTTTGATTTTAATGCTTCTTTAAAATGTCTTTCCAAGGTGTAAGGTATCTCCGAAATAAATCTGACGTCGTAATTATTCAACGTTTTAAGAAGTTTAACCGTATCGCCCGAATTTATTTTTACCGTCGCCTGATTGTATATATCCTGCGTTCTTATTACTTTATAACTTTCTTTTAAGAAAGTTTTATAATCCTTTTCCGTATTGAATTCTATTTTGAATTCCTTTTCCGGCGGATCGTTTATAAGTTTCATATCGCAGACGTCTATTATCCGTCCGTCGTTAATGAGCGCGACTTTATCGCACGTTCCTTCGAGTTCTTCGAAGTTATGACTGCTCATGAAAATTGTTTTGCCCTTTTTATGTTCTTCTTTTATAATGTCGAGAAAAGTTACTCTCATTAAAGGGTCTAATCCCGTCGTCGGCTCGTCGAGAACTATTATCGGCGCGTCGTTCATAAGCGCGGCGACGAGCGCGGTTTTCTGTTTCATGCCCTTGCTCATTCTTTTTAAGTTTGCTCTCGGATCTAGTTGCAGTCTTTTTATAAGTTCGTTGGCGTAAGACATATCTTTTATGCCCAGAAACTCTTTTTGCGAATTAAGAAATTCTACGCCCGTTTTAAGGTCGGGGAAAGCGATTTCGCCCGGCACGTACCCTATATTTTTTATTATTTCGCTGGCATGTTCCCACGAGTTTAACCCGTTTACTTTGGCTTCGCCGCCGGTGGGTTTTATAAACCCTAAAATGCTTCGTATAGTCGTGGTTTTGCCGCTTCCGTTAGTCCCGACAAACCCTACCGCTTCGCCTTCTTCTATCTTAAGGTTTATTCCGAACACGCCTTTATCGTATCCGTAATCTTTGGTAAGATTATTTACTTCTATAACGCTCATTTTATTGCTCCTTCGAAAATTTTGTCTTCCTTATAGAACTTCATAAAGTAATCTTCCAGACTTTCTTTTCTGTTACCGAATTTAGTTACTTCCACGCTCGAGAGATAACTTATAAGTTGATTTAAGTCTTTATCTTCTATAGAAAGATATATTTCCTTTTCTTTATCCGCTATTAAAACCAGCGAACCGATTTCCGAAGACTTTTCAAGAAACTTTTTCTTCTCTTCTTCCGATTCGAAGTCTACCGTGTAAAACTTTCTCGAAGCGTGCTTTAAATCGTTCGCGACGAACTCCGAAACGATTTTTCCGTCTTTTATTATCGCTATTCTGTCGCAGGTGTTATCGATTTCCGAGAAAATGTGGCTGGACAGCAATATCGTTTTTCCGCGTTCCTTTTCTTTATGGATAAACTGTATAAACCTTTCCTGCATTACGGGGTCGAGTCCGCTCGTCGGTTCGTCGAGAATAAGCACTTCCGGGTCGGACATAAACGCCGATACGACGGCAAGTTTTCTCTTTACCCCTAAACTCATACGCTTCACGTCGCATAAAAGCGAAGCCGAATCGAGTTCGAAAAGGTCTGAAAGCATATTTATCCTCTCTTCGTTTTTAACGCCCGTCAGATCCTGCATCATCTTTAAAAACTCGTTTCCGGTAAGCCCCGCCGGCAAAGCGATTTCGCCCGGGATATACCCTACCTTTTTCAACACGTCGTAATACTTCTGAAAAGTCGGTTCGCCGAAAATCTCTACCTTTCCGCTATCGGGTTTGGAAAATCCCATAAGGTGACGAATCGTGGTGGACTTTCCCGCGCCGTTAGGACCTAAAAACCCGAACACTTCGCCCTTTTCCACGTGAAGGCTCACGTCGAAAACTCCGCGACCGTATCCATAATCTTTGGTCATATGCTCAACGTTAATTATGTTCATTTAAACCTCCCGGTTGATTTTTTCAACACTGTTCAAAATTTTTTTTCAACACTGTTGACATTTATTACAAGACAGAGTATAATTAAAAAAAACAGAAAAGAAAAGCACACTTTTGACGACACTGTTGATATTTTAACAGTGTTGACGATTATGTGCAAATGAAGAGAAAATAATATTATGAAATCAAGAAATATAAATAAATCTTCGGCAAAAACGCGGGCGATTATTAAAAAAACGTTTGCGGAAATGCTGTCGGAAAAACAGGAAATAAACAAAATTACCGTAACCGAACTGGTTAAACGCGCCGACATAAACCGCGGCACTTTCTATTCGCATTACGACGATATATATTGCGTTGCGGAAGATTACGAAAACGAACTTATAGATAAATTTTTCGACGATACCCGGCTTATAAGTCTGCAAAACGCCGATAGTTTTGTCGATTCTTTCTTCGATTATATAAGGAAAAACAACGAAAACTACAAATTGCTTTGCCGTTCCAACGAATTTTTGTTCGCGGCGAAAAAGTTGACTACTATCGCCAGCAACAAGTTTCTGGAAATCTGCAATAACGACAAAAGCATTATCAACAAAGAGCATATCGCTCTCGAAATAAACGTTTTTATCGACGGACTTTTATGCGAATACGTTAAATATTGCAGGGGTTATTCCGATATTACCCCCGATAAACTTTACGATTACACCAAATACTGGATTAAAAACCTTAAAGAACGTATTTGCGAATAGTTTTTATCCGTTACGGAATCTTTACGGAAAGATTTTCTATAACGGTTTTCCTTTCACCTGTTATGAATTTAAAACGCGAAACCGCGGTAACTCTTAAATATAAGAGTTGCCGCGGTTTATTTTGCCGTTTAAACGAATAACCGTAAAACGCCTATCTTATTTAATTTTTAGTCCGTCTTTGAATGCGTCGCCGACTCTTTCGGTAACTTTATAATATCCCGAAGTAAACGGGTCGTAAGCGATTGCGTTTACGAGCGACATATCGATTTTTCCGTCTTTCATTACTTTTTCGTCGGCGGTAACGTTTACGACTTTACCTACTACGCCGATTCCGTTTTCGTCACCCTGATATTCGACGAATTCGCATTCGAGACAAATCGGGAATTCGTTGACGACGGGCGCGTCCACAAATTCCGAACGGGTTGCGGTAAGACCGCTCTTTTCAAATTTTTAGTGTCGTTATTACCCGACACAACGCCGAAATAGTCGGCTTCGGTAACGTGCGCCGCGTCGGCGATACTTACGGTAAAACCTTTCCTTTCTTTTATGTTTTTTACCGTTTTATGTGTTTCGCTTAAATTCAGAGCGACTTTATCTCTGTCTATCATAGTTCCCCACGCCGCGTTCATTACGTTTACGCTGCCGTCACCGTTATAAGTGGCTATCATAAGCACGGGCATCGGGAATATTCCGTCTGTTACGTTTAATTTTTTACGCATTTTTATATATCTCCTTTTTTTGTTTTTTAAAGTATATCACCGTTACGAACGCTTTTCAAGCGAAATATATTAAAACTCCCGACGAAAAGTTATTCCCTTTTCGTCGGGAGTTATTCTTTTATTGTTTACTTATCAGTAATTATACTTTTTACGGTTGGTTATAAGGAATATAACGTCGAGAACGAACGCAAGACCTTCCGCAACTATTACCGCCGCCCAGATACCGTTCACGCCGAACGCAATCGGCAACAAAAGTATCGAGCCTAACTGGAAAACAAGCGTTCTCGCGAAAGATACCACGGCGGAAATCAAGCCGTTGTTCAGAGCGGTAAAGAACGCCGAAGAGAAAATGTTTAATCCCACGAAAATAAAGGATATACCGTATATTCTCATGGCGTCGGTGGTTAAATCGAGCAGTTCTTTATCTCTGGAAACGAATATCCCCGCCAGAACTCTTGCCAGCGCAAGCGATAACGCCGTCATTACGACGCCCGAAACGGCGTTTAATATAATACTCTTTTTGAATACGTTTTTAAGTTCGTCGGTATTGCCCGCGCCGTAATTGTAACTTACTATCGGCGAAGTGCCTATCGCGTAACCGATAAACACGGCGGCGAAAATAAAGCCCGTATACATTATAATACCGTAAGCGGAAACGCCGTTTTCGCCGAGATAATGCAAAAGTTGAGCGTTATAAACCATACTGACGACGGAAGCCGCAATGTTACTCATAAGTTCGCTGGAACCGTTGGTCGCGGTTTTAAGCAACATTTTGGGAGAAAACGAGCCTTTTCCCAACCTTAATACGTTGGATTTTTTCGAAGCGAAATAGAAAATAGGTACTACCGCGCCGACGACCTGACCTATTACGGTAGCGTACGCCGCCCCGGCAAGCCCCATATCTAACGGAATTATAAACAGAGCGTCTAAAACCATATTCGTTACGCCTGCCATCGCCGTAACCAAAAAGCCGAGTCCCGGTCTTTCGGCAACGATGAAAAAGGTCTGGAACAGGTTTTGCAACATAAACGCCGCTTCCGAACATATTAAAATTCTGCCGTACAGAGCGCAATAAGGAAGCATTTCTTCCGTTGCGCCGAGCGCTCTTGCAATGTCTTCCACAAAGAAAAATACCGCGAGCGATACCACTGCACCCAGAATTACCGTAGAATATACTATTCCCGAAAACATTTCGTTGGCTTTTTTCGTTTGCCCTTCGCCGAGCGTTTTCGCAACCAGCGCAGATCCGCCCGTACCCATCATAAACCCGAGCGAACCTATTATCATCGTAACGGGAAATACAAGGTTAAGAGCCGCGAACGCCGTTTTGTTTACGAAGTTGGACACGAAAAAGCCGTCTACGATACTGTAAACGGATGTGAATATCATCATAAAAATCGGCGCCAACACCGCTTTTATTATTTTTTTGTAAGTGAAATGATCGTTAAGTTTTACTGCCATAATTCTCCGTGTTTTACGTTCTCTTCTTACGTAATAAAATTTAAGTTACACGTTTTCAAAATAAATATCGTTCACTCCGCAAAAACTTACGTTTTTGCCTTCATAGTTTAAAATATCGTAGATTTTGCCTGAAAATGCGGTTTCTCTTTTCTTTATCGACAAATCTACGCTATTATATCCGATATAAAATATTTAGTCAAACGTAAAACGCCCGTTTTTTATATCTTTTTCAATATATAAAGGTCCGTTGCCGAGCGGACCTTTTTGCGTTTTAAGTTGCTTTTATTTTAACCGTTATTTAATATTTTCTCTTTTTGATTTCGTCAGTTCCGTTATAAAACGGTTATCGAGCGCGGAAAGAGTATATTCGCTTTTATATATCATAACGTCTTTATACGTCTTATTGTTATCCGCGCATTCTCTCTGCACGAGATTATATCTCTCGAGCGTTTCCTGCGGTATGGGCGAAACCCACATAAACGCGTCTATGTTTTCCGACAATATCTCGAACTGGCTTGCCCTTTCGTACACGAATATTCTTCTCTTCGGATTCCCCGGAAGTTCTTCCTTTTTGACGGTGGTAAGCGGTACCGAAGGTATGTTGGGGTCGGCGTGAGCGATTTCGATATAATTTTCAAGGTCGGAATATGTTATCTCGTTCAATTTCGCCATAGGATTGTCTTTATTCATAACGAGTACGAATTTAAATTCGGCGATTACTTCGCCGACGAGTTTTTTCTCGGCGAACAACTGTTTATAAAAGGGGTCGTATTCTTCGGCGTATCTTATTACTCCGAGATGATATCCTTCTTCTAAAACGTTCTTAGTCGTTCTCGAAGAGTTCGTTTCTTTATAAAGGACTTCGAATCCGTCTTCGTAACTTAACTGTTCGGAAAATCTCGCGAAAGCCGTTCCGATATAACTCGCTCTCGGAACGGAAACGGAAAAGGTCTTTTGCGGTTGTTTATTGCCGCAAAACAAATTTTCCACGTCTTCGACCTGTTTTAATATCGTTCTCGCGTATCTGATAAAATTTTCACCGTCGGGCGTCAATTCCATTCCTTTCGCGGAACGGTGGAATATAGTAATATTAAGCGACGATTCCAATTCCTTTATCGCTCTCGACAAGTTAGGTTGACCGATATATAAGTTTTCCGCCGCTTTGTTTATCGAACCCGTATCTGCTATTTCTACCGCATATTTTAATTGAACCAAATTCATACCGAACCTCTATGCAATTATATCCTATAATTCGGTTTTAGTCAAAGCAAATTCCCCTTTTACGGCAAAAAGACTATTAAAAACGCAAAAAAGAGCGGCAATAATACCGCTCTTTTCTTATCTGGTTTTATCTTATTCGACGACGGGTCCGTATTTAGCAAGTTTTTTGCCGACTTCGTTGGTTTCGTATTTAACGAAGTTCTTATTGAATCTGCCTGCCAAATCTTTAGCCTTTTCTTCCCAGACCTTAGCGTCCGCATAGGTATCTCTCGGGTCGAGAATGTTCTTGTCAACGCCGTTGAGTTCGGTGGGTACTTCGAAGTTGAAGTAAGGAATCGTCTTGGTGGGAGCGTTGTTGATATCTCCGTTTAAGATAGCGTCGATGATTCCGCGAGTATCTTTAATGGAAATTCTCTTGCCGGTTCCGTTCCAGCCGGTGTTTACGAGATACGCTTTCGCGCCGTTCTTTTCCATCTTCTTAACTAATTCTTCCGCGTATTTGGTCGGGTGCAATTCAAGGAACGCCTGACCGAAGCAAGCGGAGAAGGTAGGAGTAGGTTCGGTTATTCCGCGTTCGGTACCCGCAAGTTTAGCGGTGAAGCCGGACAAGAAATAGTACTGAGTCTGTTCGGGCGTTAAAATGGATACGGGCGGCAATACGCCGAACGCGTCTGCGGATAAGAATATAACGTTCTTCGCAGCGGGTGCGCTCGAAATAGGTCTTACGATGTTCTTGATGTGGTTAATCGGATAAGAAACTCTGGTGTTTTCGGTAACGGATTTGTCTGCGAAATCGATTTTGCCGTTTTCGTCGAGCGTTACGTTTTCCAAAAGCGCGTTTCTCTTGATAGCGTTATAAATGTCTGGTTCGGATTCTTTATCGAGATTGATAACTTTTGCGTAGCAGCCGCCTTCGAAGTTGAATACACCGTTGTCGTCCCAGCCGTGTTCGTCGTCGCCGATGAGCAATCTCTTAGGATCGGTGGAAAGGGTCGTTTTGCCCGTTCCCGAAAGACCGAAGAAGATAGCGGTGTTTTCGCCGTTCATATCGGTGTTTGCGGAGCAGTGCATCGAAGCGATTCCTTTAAGCGGCAAATAGTAGTTCATCATGGAGAACATACCTTTTTTCATTTCGCCGCCGTACCAGGTGTTGATTATTACCTGTTCGCGAGAAGTAATATTGAAAGCAACGCAGGTTTCGGAATTCAAACCGAGTTCTTTATAGTTTTCAACTTTCGCTTTGGAAGCGTTATAAACTATGAAATCGGGTTTGAAGTTTTTGAGTTCTTCTTCCGTAGGAGCGATAAACATGTTTTTGATAAAGTGAGCCTGCCATGCAACTTCGACGATGAATCTTACTGCCATACGGGTGTCTTTATTCGCGCCGCAGAAAGCGTCTACAACGTATAAGTCTTTGCCGGACAATTCTTTAATGGCAATGTCTTTAACTTTCGCCCAGACGTCTTCGCTCATCGGGTGATTGTCGTTTTTATAGCCTTCGGAAGTCCACCATACGGTGTCTTTCGAATTGTTGTCCATAACGATATATTTGTCTTTAGGAGAACGACCCGTATATACGCCCGTCATAACGTTAACGGCGCCGAGTTCGGAAACCTGACCTTTTTCGTAACCTTCGAGAGTACTTTTCGTTTCTTCGGCAAAAAGTTGGTCGTAAGAAGGATTGTATACGACTTTACCTACGTTAGTAATACCATAGTTATTCAACTCTGTTTCTTTCATATAGTTACCTCTTTTATTTCTTTTTTACACATTATACAATATTCCGCGCAAAATGTAAATTATTTTTTTTACATATAAATATATCAATTTATAAATAATTGTTTATATTTTCGTGCGCCGAGATATCCCGTTTCGGTTTTTATAAGGTATTGAATCGTTCGCGCCGGCGTTTAATCTTCGAACAGTTTCATTCTTTCAAAAGGAGTTTTATTCGGCTGATGGAAAGTAATTCTGTTTTTGCCCTTTAAGTCGGTAAAGAGCATACAATGTCCGCCGTCTTTATCGAACAGTATTTTGTCAAAAACGTATTCCCCGTATATTCCCGTTTTACTTACGCTTTTAATTATCGCGTAACCCGTTTCGGTATAAGTAGACCATAACAGAACGATATCCTTCCCTTCCTGATACAAAAACGGACCTTCCGCAACGACGCCTTTTATTTTGTCACCGATTTCAACGGCGAACTCGCTTTTTCTTCCGCTGACGATTCTGACGGGATTTTCCGATAAAGTTTTCAAATCGTCGGACATTTTAGCGATAAACAAACTTCCGTCGCCGTTTCCGTTAATCGGAGTAAGCCATTCGTTGGAAAAGCATAAATACGGCTTATCTTCATAAACGAACAACGTGGCGTCAAGGCAACCCCACCCTTTCGGAGTAACGTATTCGCCCGTCAACATTTTAAAATTACCGTCTAAATTCTTTGACGAAAAAATCATGCTTCCGCGCCCGATATCGTCTTTAAATGCAGAAACGATCAGATAATAAGCGTCGTGATATTTATGCAGTTCGGGAGCCCAGATATTAGTATATTCGTCAAGAGAACCGTCGGTTACCATAGTACAGACTTTCTCGTAATTTTCAAGGTCTTCCGATTCGTATAACGTTAAATCGCTCGCCTTTCCCCACGGGTCGTCGCCCGTAGTTCCGAGCAGGTAGTATTTACCGT
>CAKQQY010000034.1 GCA_934271245.1 uncultured Clostridia bacterium
AACCACTGAAAAAGACATCGACAATTTTGTCGGTGTCTTTTTGTATTACGCGAAAGTAAACGGGCGGGGGATTTGAACCTCCTGATTTACTCTCTATAAGTCCGCTTTTCGCCAACGAATAACGGGTATTAAGAAAATCTCGCGGGCGAAAAGGGATCGCCGTCCGCCGCAGGCGGCGGCCTTTTTGCAAAGCAAAAAATAACCCGAAGAAAATTCCTACCCCTCCCCGCAACCACTGAAAAAGACATCGACAATTTTGTCGGTGTCTTTTTGTATTACGCGAAAGTAAACGGGCGGGGGATTTGAAAATATCTGTGGCGAAGCCGAAAAAAGTTGCCTGCGGCAAGTTTTTAAGAGGCTGACCGAAGTCTTTTGCAAAGCAAAAAAATCAAATGCGTTTTTGCAAAAGCCGAAAAATCAGTTTTCGGAATGAGTTTGTCTGTATTTTTTCGGGGATACGCCCGTACTTTTTTTAAAAAAAGTCGTAAATTGGTAATAATCGTTATATCCGCAAATCTGAGAGATTTCGATTAAAGGAGCGTCGCTGTGCAAAAGTTGTTTTTTCGCAAGGTCCAGCCGCTTATCCAAAATATACTTTTTAGGCGAAACTCCCGTCTGTTTTTTAAATAAAACTCTGAAATGGTCTACGCTGTATCCTATCGACTGCGCCAACTGATTAAAATCTATCGAGTCGGTAAAATAGTCGTTAATATAGTTTATCGCCTGATTTATCGAATAATCTTCTTTTTGCAGGTTAAAATATTTTCGTTTTATATAAATAACCAACTCGGTTAAAAGAGCGTTGATGGTAAAATTAAATCCGAACAATTTGTTTTCGTATTCTTTTAAAATTTTATCCGCGTATTTTTGAATCGTTCCGTCGGCGTCTTCGAAAGAACAAGTTTTTAAGGACAAGGCGTCGGGAAGATCGAACACGATAGCGAAAACTTTTGACGAACCGACTAGTTTCTCGTTGTGAACGACGTAAGGTTCGTAGATAACGAAACGGTTGTCTTTAACGGTAAACCGATTGCTGTTTTCATTAAGCGTTTTTGCGCTGTAGACTAACGGTTTATTTAATTTCGGTTGTTCCGCCGCTTCTACGTAAGAAGTGTCTCCCTGGGCGTGATAATAAAAAACCAATTCGTACGAAGAATGATAGTGCGATTTGGTTGTTTTTCCTTTATTCGTCGTCGTGTTTACTATATATTGATAATTTACCATATCGTCCCCGTTTTTTGTAGTAGTGTAGCATTTTAATAAAAATTTGTCAATAGAGAAAAAAGGACCAAATCACGGAAAATCACAATTTTTATCCCTAATTTTTATATTGTTATATAATATTGTTTATTATAAAATAGACGCAAGAAACCTTGCTTGCAAGGGTTTGTAACTTCTAAGTAACTAAAGAAACGTTGCCGCAAAACCAGAAAGAGCGTTTGCGGTTTTTACGATTTTGCTTTATATGAAGGATATTTTTCCGCAGGATCAACCTGTCTTAAAAAGGAGTACGATTTTGACTTTTAAAAAGAACAAAAGAAAATGGAATAGCAGAGATTTATCGCTGTTCGTAATGGCTTCGTTCAGCATAATTTTTCTTGCGGTGTTTTCATACGCGCCGTTATTCGGGCTTAGTCTTGCGTTTAAGGACGGAGATTATAAACTGAATTTGTTAAAAGCGATTACGGAAACGCCCTGGGTGGGGCTGAATAATTTTTCGGCGTTTTTACAAGACCCGAATTTTTTTGACGCGATGATGAACACGATCGTTTTAAACCTTATAATGTTGCTCATAAATTTTCCCGCGCCCATTCTTTTCGCGTTGCTTATAAACGAAGTCAGGCACGACAAATATAAAAACGTGGTTCAGACGGTAGCGAACTTTCCGCATTTTATATCCTGGGTAATATTCGGCGGAATGATTATCGCGATGACGGATATGACCACCGGTATTATAAACCCGATTCTTAACGCGTTGGGTTTAAGTTCCGCGGATAACCCCGTTAACATTCAGGGAGAAAGTTACGCCTGGGCAACGGTAATAATATCGTCGCTTATAAAGGGCGTCGGTTGGGGGTCAATCGTTTACGTTGCCGCAATATCCGGTATCGACGGGAATATGTACGAAGCGGCGGAACTCGACGGCGCTAATCGTTTTCAAAAAGTAATATATATCACTCTTCCCGGAATCGCCCCGACGATAACGGTTTTTGCGCTTCTCAGCGTAAGCAACTTACTTAAAAATTCCTTCGACCAGTTCTACGTTTTGCAGAACTCGCTGAATATTTCTAAAATGGAAGTTCTTGCTACTTACGTTTACAAAACGGGTCTGACGCAGCGGAGATACTCTTACGCGTCCGCTCTCGGATTGTTTAATTCGGTCGTTTCGGTAATTTTACTCGTTATATCGAATACTATAAGCAAAAAATTGACGGGCAGAGGGGTGTTGTAAGATGAAATCCAAAGTAAAAATGAACGCCTTTGACCGGGTTAATTATATTCTTTTAGGACTGTTTGCCGTTATAACGTTATATCCGTTTATATACGTTATAGCAGGCTCACTTAACAACGGTATGGACTACTCGGGCGGCGGAGTGTGGCTTTTCCCGAGAGAATTTACTTTTGCAAACTACACCGTAGTATTTAAAGACGGCGGATTCTGGCATTCCTTTTTTAACACCGTCGTGATAACGATAATCGGAACGTGTTGCGCATTATTGTTTACGTCCGTCGTTGCGTACGCTATGAGTAACAGACGGTTACCTTATCGGTCCGTTTTTCAGTGGCTGAATCTTTTCGCCATGTTTTTCAGCGGCGGACTGATCCCTTACTTTTTCATTATAAATTTGTTGGGGTTATACGACAATTTTCTGGTTTATATCGTGCCGAGCGTATATTCCGTTTACAATATGATAATTATTTCGAGTTTCTTTAAGGGAATTCCCGAAGAACTCCGGGAAGCGGCGGTAATCGACGGCGCGGGAGAGTTCCGAATATGGTTTGCGATATATATTCCGCTTTCAAAACCCGTGCTTGCGACCGTCGGATTATGGCTTGCGACGGGGTTCTGGAACAGTTATTTCGCCACGATGGTTTACACGAGGGGCGGGAGTCTGTCCACGTTGCAGTATTATTTAATGAAAATGATAAAGCAAGCAAGGGTCGATACGGGCGGAATGGACCCGTCGCTTATCGAACAGACGACTTCGCAGACCATTTCGTTTGCGGCAATCGTTATAGCGACGCTTCCCGTTTTGTTTGTTTATCCGTTTATACAAAAATACTTTGCGAAAGGTATAATGATAGGTTCTTTGAAAGGTTAAGGAGAAAAAAATGAAAATAATCAAAAAATTAGCGACTGCTTTTTTAGTCGGGTGCGTTTGCATGAACGTTTTCGTCGGTTGCGGAGGCGAAACGGGGCTTCATTATCCCGATTACCCGACGGCGAATTCCGATTCGGAAAGTTGGGAACAATGGGAAGACTACGATTCTTCGCAGCTTACTATCGACTGGTACGTGGATTATTCCTCGTTCGCCTGGATCGGCGCGGACGCTTCCATAGTATCTAACATGATAAAAGAAAAAACGGGCATAACGATAAACTTTATGACGCCCGTAACCGACGACGGCACGCAGTTGAATACCCTTATCGCGGGGAATAAACTTCCCGACGTTATAACCATACTTGCCAACGGCGCAGAACGCGTTCAACTCGCCGAAGAAAACTACGCTTATCCCATAAACGAACTTTCCGCCCGCTGGGCGCCGCGGCTTATGAATAAAATCGACCCCGAAATAACCAACTATTTCGGCGCGTCCGACGGTATGTTGTACGGCTTACCGAGCCATTTTTACACCAAAACGGATATGACCGCGTATGAAAATCAGGGACACGAACTGCTTTCCAACGGCGCGATAGTCGCAAGAAAAGATTACGTCGAAGCGTACCTTGCGTATATGAAAGGAAAAAATTCTGCGTGGGACGAAAAAGAAGTCACCACCCCGCAAGGTTTTATAGATATGTGCGTGTGGGTAAAAGAAAAATATAACCTGCGCGACAATAACCCGACGGTTTGCCTTGCGCCTTTCGAAACGACCAACACTACTTCGGGGAATAAAGCGATAAACTGGCTTATGGAATATTTTAACGTAATGCCGGAATCCGCCGACGGGAATTTAAGTTATCAGTACGAAGACGAAAGATTTTTCGAAATGATGGAATTCCTTAACGCGCTGTATAATAAAAAACTCATTATAAGCAGCAACTTTACGACTTCCCCGGGGCAGGTAGGTACTTACATTCAGAACGGACTTCCTTTCGTGTGCGTGTTGTCTCCGCAGGACTACGCGGCGAACTTTAAAGAATGGAATCTTAAAAACTTAAACGAAGACGGCAAATGGAAAGGCGACGTTTCGAAAGAATACGTTCCCATAGTTCTGACGAATAAAGACGGCGAAGCGCCGCAGTTACGTTCGCTTGCCGGTAACGGATACAGATTTACCATGATAACGGCGAACTGCAAAAGACCGGACAGAGTAATAAAACTTTTCGATTATCTGTGGTCGGAAGAAGGTCGCAAATTGCTGTATTACGGAATCGAAAACGTAACTTACACCTATACCGAACCTACGCAATTATATCCTTACGGGCTTATGAACTGGACGGATACCGTTAAAACGGCTTTCAACGAAAATCAACACGGGCAGTACGGAATGCTCAACAGTTTCGTTTTCCTGACTAACCCTATGTTCAGTTATCTGACGCAGGAAAGCGGGTATCCTTTCAACAATTATACGAGTTACGTAAACTATAACTTAAAAGCGGCTCTGGGCGATTACGTTTATAATCATACAGAACTTGAATTTCCGCTCGATACTTCCGATGCGAAATACGGAAGTATGATAAGCCTTCGTTCGAAACTTTATAACCTGTGGATAGAGTATATTCCGAAAATTATAATGGCGGAAAATTCCGACGGGGCGAGAAGCAAGTGGGCGGAAGGGCTCGATTACGCCGAAAAATACGGTTATAAACAACTCACCGAATGGCAAAACGAAGCGTTCAAAAAATACAAAACGAAAAACGGGATTATTTACGCTTATCCCGCAAACGACGAAAATTCAAATTATAAAAACATTAAAGTAGATTCTGTTTTCGGCGACGTCGGCAGATACGCCAAAGTACCCGAACACATAGCGATAAAATAAATAATATACTTACGGAGTTAAAAAATGCTGCACAAAATAATACTTGATACCGACATAGGCGACGATATAGACGACGCAATCGCGTTGGCGTTGGGGGTAAAATGCCCCGAACTTGACGTGAAAGGAGTCGTCACCACTTACAGAAACAGCGTTATGCGTTCTAAAATAGCCAAGGCGATTTTAGAAGAATTAGGGAAAGAAACCGTTCCCGTAGTTCAGGGGTTAGACGACCCTATAAAACAGCCGTATTATTATTTCCCGTACGAAAAAATCGAAGAAAACGGCAAACCGATTATAGGACATTTCGAAGAATATATGGAAAAATACGAGTGTTCCGAAAAAGACGGAATCGAATTTATGGCTGAAACCATAAGACAAAACCCCGACGAAATATCGCTCGTCTGCATAGGACCTTTAACCGATATCGCGGCGTTGATAAAAAAGTACCCCGACGATTACGAAAAGGTTAAAGAAGTAATAATAATGGGCGGCAGAATAGGAGAAAAAAGACCCGAATGGAACATTAAGTGCGACCCCGAAGCCGCAGATATCGTTTTATCGTCCGAAAAAAACATAAAACTCGTTCCGCTCGACGTAACGCTTAAATGCGTATTCGATCAGGAACAGGTAAACAGATTATATAACGATACATATAACACGCGTCTCAGCAAAATGATACAGACGTGGCTTAATAACACCAAACACAAAAGTTTGCCCATTTTACACGATCCGTTGGCGCTCTCTTGCGTTTTCGCCGATTTCTGCGAATTTGAAGAGATGAAAATCAGAGTCGGGCTGACCGATTCCGAAAGGGGTTGCACTTTAACGGACGACGAAAAAGGGAAATCCGTTTTAGTGGCGACGAAAGTCGATAATATAGGATTTGCGAATTACGTTTGCGACGGTCTGTGCCGTTAAAAATCCTTGGGGGAAAATTATGAAAATTTCCAAAATTTTAATGACTGCCGTACTTTCTTTAACGGCGTTGTTCGGCGTTCCGCAGTCGCTCGTTACGGCAGACGAACCGTATAAGTTTGTGGAAGCGGAAGTAAAAACGTACGAAGGAATTTATATGGAAGTCAAGGGGAAACCCGACGATAACTACCGAAAACTGGGAATTGTTTTAGATTCGCCCGAATCTTTTGCGGGTTACGATTTTTTCTCGGTTAAGTTCAGAAATCTGTCGGGGAAAAATATTCCGTTTTCCGTTACGCTGGAAGACGAAAACGGGCGAAGACTTCATACGGCGAAGTCGGGCAGCAAAACCGATTATAACGTTCATTATTATATTCCCGAAAACGGTACCGTTATCGAAACGGCGAAAGAATATTACGCCTGCGTCAATATGACGAAAGATTATACGGGCGGACAACTGCTTATAGACATTTCGTTATTAAAAAGATTGTCGGGGAATACGGATAGCGTGAAAATCGTTTATATCGGACTTCCCGCGGCGTATAACGTAGAAGAAAAAATAGAATTGTTGGAGTACGGGCTTGTAAAAAGCGCCGACTTTACCTATAACGAAAAAGACGGGTTTTCAATTCCTTCGGAAGAAATAATCGAAAGTTTCGAATACTCGCCGCTTTTCGATTTTAAAAGCATACGTTCGGACGAGCAATTCGATAACCTTTGTAAAGAGTATAAAATTCTGAAATGTAACAACGCCTACGCCGTTACCAAATCTTTCGATAATTATATATCGTGCGGGAAAACGGAAAAAGCGCAAGGGTTAAGCCTTAAAGGAAACTGTAAAGACGGCGTAAAATTTTCGATTAAAACGGACGGAAAGTTCGTGGAAAAAGACGGGAAAGATAAATTCGGATATATAAAGATTGCCGACGTAACGGAATCGCCCGTTTCCGCAACCGAAGCGCTCGCGATAAAAATGTGTTCGCTGTACGGAAGTTCGGCGTTCCGAATCATCGTCGTCGAAAAAGACGGCGAAGCGTGGCAGGCGGGTTCGAGTTCGGGAAAGTTCGTCTTTACCGACGAAAAGGAAAGGATAAGTTATTTCAGCACTTATTATAACTGTATCTGGCCGAGCAAAAAGGAAGGCACTCTCGTGATTCCGTATTCGGCGATGAATAAACTCAAAAGCGGTTCGGTGGATATAGAAGCGGCCGATAACGACGGCAAATTAACCGACGTTTCGAAAGTTTATCTCGCGATGGATATGGCGGAGAGCAGTAAAGACGCTAAAAACAGAAAAATCGCGATAGCGTACGTCGCCGACGTAAATTTTTCAAACAAAGCGGTTAATAAAATAGCCGATTTAACTAAATATTCTTTTTCGGACAAGTCAACCGACGTTGCCGACGTAAACACGGCTTCGCCCGAATTGTCTAAGATTACGTCGCCTTGTTCACAAAATTCCGATACGAATTTTAACTGGGTTCTGGGAAAACCCGATATTATAGAACTCGCTTCTAAAAAAGAAATTACCGATAAGCGTATCGGCGACGTAAAAGTTCTCGAAGTTTTCGGGGTGGATAACGAAGGATACGACGATACGGAAAAAGATATAGCGATAGAAACGTTTTATTCTACTTACGGCGAAAACTCTTATCTATCATACGACGAATTTTCGGACGGAACGACGGCGTTAAAATGGCAGATAGGCGACTACGTGAACGAATTTCAGAACGTAAGCGGCGGTTATTGCGGACTTACGATCGACCCGAATTCGTCGTCCGATAACTGGGGAGACTGGAACGGCGCGAAAGGAATTACCCTTCGGGTGAAAAACGCAGGGAGAACGGAAGTCAGTTTCAACGTCGCGTTTCAGCAAACTACTACGGGCGGTACGAGTTCTTACAGAATGAATTCGGTAAACGCTCCCGTTTACGCGCTCGACGCGGTGACCGGCGAAGAATTTTCTTTCCGCGCGGGTACCGTTTCGTCGTCGCAATCGAGCCCTGTAATATATCTTTCGCCGAACTTTGACGGGTGGATCAGAATAGATTTTTCTTTCTTTGAAAAGTATTCGGGTAACGGACCTGAAACGCCGGATTTCAATAACGAAGTAAAGGCGCTGAAAATTACGAGTTATATGCTCGATAACAGCGAAAAAGAAATTGCTTTCGGACTGATAGGCGTGTATTACGAAAACTTTACCGTAGACTGGATTTTCGGCGATAATAGCAAAAATATTAAAAATTGCTTAAAAGGAGAGTAAAATGAGCAAAAAAATCGTTAAAATTTTCGTACTTTCCTTTGCCGTTTGTTTGCTTTTCAGCGGGTGCGGGGAACAATCCGTTAAAAAAACCGTAACGGGAATAGACCCCGTTTTCGAAGAACCGTTGGGGTACTATAACGAACATCCGAGCGTGATTGACGAAGGAAACGAAAGATACGTTTATTACACCAAAAACGAAAAAATAAACGACGCTTCGACGGAATCGATTGTCGTAAGAAAGGGCGTTATCGAAGACGGAAAGTGGAAATACGGCGAACCGTCGGTTGCGCTTTCGCCGTCAAAAGACGGTTGGGACGGCAAAAAAGTCTTTCAGGCGGACGTAGTTAAAGGGGTGTTTAATTATAAAGGCGAAGCGTACGGCTATCTTATGGCTTACGCGGGGGTAAAAAGCGAAATATCGAGAAAGGGCGCGCAAATAAACCTTGCGGTTTCAAAAACGCCGACGGGACCTTTCGTAAAAATTTCCGATAACCCGTTTATCACGTGGGACGCAAAAGACTATTCTCATTACGGAGAAGTTACTACTGACGGCGTTTCGGAACCTTCTTTAATAAACTTTAACGGGCAATCTCAGATTATATTGTTTTATTCGCTTAACAGCCCTAATACTTCGGTTTCCTGTAAATACGTTCTGCTCGATTTATCGGAAGGACTCGATTCGTTGACGCAGAGAAAGGGCGAAAGGGGAAATTTGCTTTCGCATAAAGGAATTACGGATATGAGCAGCGATAACGCCTGTATCGGCGCGGATTTTGCCTTGAACGAAGAAAAAACGCATATTTACGCCGTTCGCGATTATCTCCCCATGCCTACGTTATCGCCGTCGGTTGCAGAAGCGGTGCAGGTAATCAAAGCGCCCGTAAACATATTGACGGAAACGGAAAGCGAAAGTTCTTCGAAATGGGAAATTGTAGACGATAAAATAAGTTCTCTCGATACCGCCGTATGGGAAAAAGAAGGCATGTTCGGGTACGACAGAATTTATTCGGGCTCGTTTATCGGCAACGGATTCGGTTACGTGAAAGAAGATTCCGTTTATATAACGTTTACTTCGTGCGCGACGGCGTCATTTACGGCGGATTATAAATTTACGTCTATGATACACGAGTATAAAGTCATATAGGAATAGATTATGAAACAAAAATTAACGTTTTCACTTATTATTATGTTTTTCGTCTGCGTAATTTTCGGGGCGAACTTTGCCGTTCGTCCGGCGTACGCTCTCGAAGGAACGGAAACGCCCGCAACGGTTATAGTCAATCCCGACGGGTGCGGAGAAGAAGACAGAAAGTGGCAAGGGATTCCGAGCATGGATATAACCGACGGGGGAAGAATCTGGGTGTCTTATTTGACCGGCGGAGAAAAAGAACCGTCTTTGGAAAACTTCGTCGCGTACGCTTACAGCGACGACGGGGGCAAGACCTGGAACAATCCGTTCTTTATAGTTAAACATCAATCGGAAGGATTACGCGCTTACGATCCGAGCGTTTGGAAAGACCCCGATAACAGGATATGGTTCACCTGGTGTCAGGCGCGCGGAAATTACAGAGATTTAAAAAACTGGGCGATAGTTTTAGATAATCCCGACGGAAAGCCCGAACAAATGGAAAAAGAACTGACGGAGAAAACTCCCAGAATGTTAAGCGACGGCGTTAAACTGAACAGGATAACGACGTTAAACAACGGCGACTGGATATTTTTCACCGCGGCGACGAATCCTACGGCGATTACCGTCTGGGGCAGTTCGGATAAGGGCGAAAACTGGTCGAGAAGAAGCGTCGTCGGCGGAAACGGCTATAAAGTAACGGAGCCGATTGCCGTTCAGAAAAAAGACGGAGAAATCTGTTTGCTGACGAGAATAGAAAGGGTAGACGGCGCGCTTGCAGGCAGAGGGATAGGCAGGGCTTATTCCAAAGACAACGGTTATACCTGGACCGAGTATCAGGCGGAACTGGAAGAACCTTTCCGCGGACCGGCGTCGAGAGTTGCTTTTCAGAAACTTCAATCGGGGCATTTGCTATTTATCAATAACGAAAGCGAAACGAGCAGAACGAAACTGACGGCGTATCTTTCCGTGGACGACGGAAAGAGTTGGAATTATAAGTGTCTGCTCGACGAACGCGCGGAAGTGTCCTATCCGTGTTCGGCGCAGGATTCGGACGGAAACATATACGTGATTTACGATAAAGGCAGATATGCGGAAAAGGAAATAAGAATTACCAAATTTACCGAACAGGATATAATCGACGGCAATATTCTTTCCGATAGCTCTTCTGTAAGAATCGCCGTAAGCATATTAGGCGACCAAAAAGATATCGAAAACGTGTTGACGGAATTTCCCGCAACAATAACGGTAGAGCGCGGAACTTTAATATCCGAAGCGAGAAAAGATTTGCCGACGAAGATGAAAGTTTCCGATAAAGACGGAAACGAATACGTTCTTTCGGGAAAGTGGACGGCGGAAAATTACGATTCCGAAAAGGCGGGCGTATATTTGCTCAAATTTTCGGCGACGACCGATTCGCTCGTGTATAAAGTGTACGACGCGCACAACCTTATGCAAATAAAACTTATCGTCGAAGGAAAAGACGGTTGCAACGGAAACTTAAACGGGACGGACGGATTTATTTTCGTCGCGATGACGGTTGCTTGTATTTGTCTTTTGATTTCGGCGGCGAAAAAAAATAAAAAACAGGGGGATATAAAATGAAACAGAGATTAGGCAAAAACAAATTCATAACGTTTTGTAGTCTGATGACGGTACTTGTTTTATCGGCGATTGCGGCGGTTTCTTACTATTTTGTCAGGGCTGTCGCTGAAATATCCGTCGATTACATGGAAAATTTACAGGATTTATCTTATACGACCGTAATAAACGACGAAAGCGTTACCGTAAAGTACAGATTATGGATTCCCGAAGATTACGACGAGAACCGGACGTACCCTATGATAACGATGTATCACGGTCACGGAGGACAAGGAGCGGACAACTTAAAACATCTCGACGGGTTTAAGCCGTTGCTTTCGAGATTGACGACGGTAGAACGTCAGGCGGAGAATCCGTGCATTATTTTAGTTCCGCAATGCAGAGAAGATCATAAATGGGTGGAAGTAAGCGCCTGGACGGGACATTATTCCGTTGAAACGTTCGACATTTCTCCCGATCTTCAGGCAACGGTAAGCCTTCAGGACGAAATAATGAAAAATTATTCGGTAGACGCCGACAGACAATACATAACCGGTTATTCTATGGGCGGACTTGCCACGTGGGATTTGTTGTCGAGATTTTCTTCCCGTTACGCCGCGGCTTTGGCGATATCCGGCGCCGGTAACGATCCGGAATCGGCTTCCGCGATAAAGAACGTCAACGTCTGGGCGATACACGGCGCTCTCGATACGACAGTTAATAAGGAAGTATCCGAAGATATGGTTAACGCCATTCTCGACGCGGGCGGCTGGGCTAAATACACCGAATATCAGGACGGCGGACATGATATAGCAAGTACCGTGTATAAAGACGAAAGTAACCTTATAGATTTCTTTATGTCGTCGCAAAAAGGGGTAAAAAACAGTTACGTCGAAGAAAGAACGGCGGCGGAAGTTTCCGACGTGGATAATAACGATTCTTTCCGGTTTTTCAACGAAAACGTTGCGGCAAACGCAAGTACGGACAGGGACTGGAACGGAAAGCATTACGCTTCGTTCGACGCGTTATCGGTAAACTATCCGACGACGAACGTTACTTCCGGCTTAAAAACGGTCGGGTTTACGCTTAACGGAACAACGGATATGACTTCCGATAAGGCGATAAGAATGCGTGTTTCTACGGCGGTTTCGTCAATTTACAATCAGTCGTTAAGAATCGATTTGGTAGGAACTTCTACCAAGTATATGAACGCGGGTTCTACGAAACAAGCGTATTTACTTGAAAACGGCGTTGCAACGACGATAACGATAAACGGTAGTGGAGCCGGGGCGGCGGTGAACGTCGTAAACGGCGCTTCCGCGTCGAACACAAAACTTACCGACGGATACCTTATAATTCCCGTTTCCGTATGGGGCGATACCGCTTCCGTCGGGAAAATCAACATAAGAACCAACGCTATGTATTCCAAAAATATATGGAACTTCGGCGATATAGAATACGGCGTATATACGGGCGGAATGTTTACTGCCGAAAAAACGCTCTGGCAGGCGTTCAACGCAGAAGGCAGTCAAGGCGGTTATACCGTTGACAGCGGAGTAGACGCGGCGCTTATTAAAGCGGATACGTTTATCGGCGATACCGAAGCGGTATGGCTAAAATCCGAATTAAACGCTTCTTCCGACACTATTGATATAAGCGGTTACGACGGAATGCAATTTTACGTGGATAACAGCCAAGGTTCGGTTAAAAAGTTCTTCCAGTTATATATCTTTTCGGGCGAAACCGACAGTACGAAACTTATTCCTTCTTACGGTTGGAAAACGGATAAAGGTTTAGCGTATTTTATTCCCGACGACGACTGCGAAACTTTCAAAAACGCGTTTGCGTTCCGTTCAAGCACGGTTCCCGCGGGGTTTAAGGGCAGAATGTTTATTCCTTTCGGCGTAAACGAAGATAAAACCAACGAAGCGGGCGCGTTTACCCGCAGAGAAAACGCTTCTACGCTCTTCCCGACGGCAATCAACAAAAAATATCTTATATATTTCAACAGCGTGGAAAACGAAACGTTCGGAATGAAAGGTCTCGGACTTATAGCCGATTCGACGGAATTTATGAAAACGGCGTTCTTAAAAACAGTCGCCGTTAATCTTGCAAGTAGCGATAGCGAAAGCGTCGTGGTAAAAGGCGTAAACGGAAAACAATCTCAATTCGAACTCTGGGCAAACAATAAATCGGGAGTGTTCTTCTCCAAAGGGAACGAAGCCAACGAAGAATTTTTAGAAGGTTCGTCGCTCGGAGTGTTTATTGAAAACTATTACGATAAGCCGTTTATTTTATCGGTAAAAACCTGGAACAATCTCGGCGATATGACGTTGCTCGGGGGAAATATAGCAAACGGCGAAATAAAACTCGTAACCGCTACGGGCGAAGTGCAGACGCTTGCCGCTAAAAACGGTTATATCACTATACCCGCAAACGCCAAAGGAACGCTGGTTCTTCCTTACGTCGGGGCGGCGGAAGTCACCGAATCTCTCGGCGGCAGTTCCGATTATCCTTTAGGTTATCCCGTAAAACACGTATTCAGACTCGTGTTCAACGCTTACGGTAACGAAGGAACCGTTTACTATTCGTTAGGAAAAATCGCGGTAATCAACGGCGACGGTTCTTTAAGCGAAATAAAAATCGACGGCACGGGAATTTCCGCGCTTGCCGCGAATAGCCAAGACGGCGTATACAAAAAAGACAGAAACAATATAGAATACAGCGGGGCAGTCAAGTGGTTTAACGTTTCGCATACGGAAAACGGCGGCGCGAAAATCGAAGAAAACACGACTACCGCAAGAGTCGGTTCGGAAGTAATTTTTACCGTAAGCGAAATTGCCGACGGAGATAAAATCATTCTCGCCGAAATCAACGGAAAAGACGTTACCAAAGAGTTGATTTATCGCGACGGAAAATATTTATATAAGACTACGATTAAAGAAAACCTTGCCTTTTCCGTAAAATTGTATTCCGAACTAAATGATTGCGAAGTTTCGGCGACGTTTAAAGGAAAGGGAAAGGTCGAAATCGATAAAAAAGTCGTCAAAGAAGGCGAAACAGTTACCGTCACGATTACGGCGGATAGTTATTACGAATTAAAATCGGTAACCGTAAACGGGAGCGCCGTGTCGGTAACCGACGGCAAACTTTCCTTAACGGTAACCGAAAATACCGTAATAGAAGTTGAATTTAACCCCGTTGAATTTACGATAGAATACGTTTTAGACGGCGGTGAGAACGGTTCCGAAAATCCTTCTTCGTATAATATCGAATCGGAAGATATCGTGCTTAAAAACCCGACGAAAACGGGATACCGTTTTATAGGCTGGTTTGACGCCGAAGCGGGCGGAAATCCCGTAACCGTAATATCGAAAGGTTCGACGGGCAACGTGGTTTTGTACGCAAGATACGAAAAAGAACCTTCTTTACCCGAAGTTTTGCCGACCGATTTTTATTACGCGGGCGCGTCGATAAGGTTAAATAAATTAACCGACGGCGGAGCGATTCGTTTTACCTTTATGCTTTCCAAAGAAAAGAAAGAAGAACTCGATTTGCTTAACGCAAAGTACGGCGCGGTAGTTATTCCGACAAGGCTTAAAGGCGGCGAATTGACTGTAGAAACGGAAAAAGTTTCCGTAGCCGATATAAGCGCAAGTTTCGAAGAAACGACGGTAAACGGAAAACAATTTTTCGTGGCGAGAGTGACTTTATATAAAATTCCCGAAAGCAACTTTTCGGACGAAATCTCCGCGAGAGCGTTTATTAAAGTCGGCGACGATTATATTTACACGGAAGAAAAAGACGGTCGTTCGTTCAGTAGCGTCGCGCAAAACTTATATAACGACGAAAATACCGAAGCCGACGTTAAAGAAATGTTGTTGCCTTTCCTTCCGAAGTTGACTTTCGTACCCGGCGAAGGAACGGGCGAAACGAAGTCGGTGGTGCTTACAAACGGAACGACGTATACTTTTACAGATTGCGAATTCGTCGCGCCGGAAGGCAAAACTTTTGCCGGTTATAAAATCGGCAATACCGTTTATAAGGCGGGCGATACGATAACCGTAAGCGGAAACGTAGAAGTCGTCGCGATTTGGGGATAAGGAGAAAGAATATGTTGAAAGAATATAGAAAGCCGCTTTTTTCCGTAGATTTTTTCGATGAAACGATAGTGCTTTACAGCAGCGGCGAAAAAGAAGATAAAGACGTGGATATGGAATGGAATCCCGAATGGTAACAAAAATACGCTTATGAAACGGAAGACGATTTGACGGAGAAAAAAATGATAAACAACACTGATTTTAACGTAAAAACGGCTGAAAAAATCTCGGTGCAAAAGACTTCCGTTTTCAGAGCGACGGAATCGAGACAATTCGCTCATCATCCGTTTATATGCAAATTCAAAGATAATTTCATAGCGATGTTTTCGATCGGAAAAATTCATGAAGACGATTTGGGGCAGAGAGTCGCGCTGTCTTACAGTAAAGATTTTTTTAACTGGACAAAACCCGTTCTTTTAGAGGTTACGGGGGAAAAAGACAGCGTCGATACCGCCTGCGGTATGTACGTTTTTAACGATAAACTATACCTTTACGTCGGCACGTTTTTCTACGACCGAAACCACGTTAAAGAAAACGGCGAAAGAGTTTTCGAAGATAAAGGGCATACGGACACGAAACTTTACGCCATTGAAAGCAGCGACGGAGTAACTTTTTCCGAACCCGTTTTTACGGGGCTGGAAATGGTACCTAATATGCCGCCGAAAAGATTAAAAAACGGAAAAACCGTTATATGCGGCAACTTTCTTTTCGCTGTTAACGACGAATTCAAAAACGAGCCGAACAACTGGAAAACCGAAAGTTTTTGCACCGATCTGACGACTGACGATTCGGAGTCGTTTTATCTCGCTTCCGAAAAAGCGGGGCTTAATACGGTAGTTTGCGAAAGCGACCTGTTTGAAAAAGACGACGAAACGTTCGTAAGTCTTTTCAGAAGCCAGAAAAAGGAATATTTCGGATATCTTTACGCTTCGGAAAGCAAGGATTTAAAAGAGTGGACTTTGCCTGTAAAAACCGACTTTACCAACGATACGTCTAAGTTCTGCGTCGGAAGACTTGCAAACGGAAAGTATTATTACGTCGGTAACCCCGTCGTGGGTAACGGTCGTTGTCCTTTGGTAATGTCTTTATCTGTGGGCGGCGAAAATTTTACCGAACATTATATATTAACTGACGAAAAGCCGTCGGTAAAATATAAAGGTTTTGCAAAATTCGGGGCGTGCGCCTATCCGTACGCGTTCGAAGACGGCGATTATTTTTACGTGATTTACAGCGTAAATAAAGAAGACGTGCAGGCGTTAAGATTTAAAACGAACGAATTAAACGG
>CAKQQY010000035.1 GCA_934271245.1 uncultured Clostridia bacterium
CACATAAATCCCGCAGAATAAACTTTTTTTGTCATTATTTTGCAAAAAATTCGTAAAACGCATTTACAAATTTCGTTTTTATGTTATAATGGTTTAATGAAATTTAAGTTGGAGTAATGTCGATGCAGGTAAAAGGCGATTCTTCTATAAATAAATTGATCTTATTATTTGTTTTCGATAAGATGGAAGTTCCCCTATCGGAAAACACTATTCTCGATATGTGCTGTTCTTCCAACAACTGGCTTGCGTATATGGATTGTCAGCCTATTTTAAGCCTTCTTTTAGAATGCGGCTGGATTTACAACGTAAGCACCAACGACGACCCCCTTTACACCATTACTACGGACGGAAGGGTTTGCCTTGCAAACTTCTTTATAAAAATTCCGGCGTCCACGAGAGAAGCCATTTCCCTGTTTATTAAAAACAACAGAGCGAAATATCGCAGAAAGCAGGAATGCGTAGCCGACTATTTTATGAACAAGGACGGCACTTACACCGTTTATCTTAAAATAATCGAACCCGTTCAACCCGTACTCGAGTTGAAACTCGTCGTCCCCAACCGCCAGATAGCAAAAGATATTTACAAAAAGTGGGAAGAAAAAGCCCCCGACGTTTATCGCAACATTTACGAAAACTTAGTCGATTAAGGAGTATTATGAACGTTTATAAAACAAAAGGAACCTGTTCTACGCAAATATTTTTTGACGTTACCGACGACGGAAAAGTAACCGGCGTTAAGTTTATAGGCGGTTGCAGAGGCAATTTACAAGCCGTTGCCCGTCTTTCCGAAGGAAAAACGCCCGAAGAACTTATCCCCTTGCTTAAAGGAATTCAATGCCGCGGAGGTACTTCTTGCGGAGATCAGTTCGCGCAGGCGCTTGAAAAATACGTGGAAGAACACAAGAAAGTTTAAAAGATTTTCGCCGCCTCGAAAAGAAGCGGCGAATTTTTATTTTCTTTTCCGTTTTACGACTTTTACCGTTTATTGTAACGAAAACCCGCCGCGATTTAAAACATAATCGAGGCGGTTTCTTTATTTTTCGTTGTAACTTTAAAAATTTTACTTAACGGACAAAACCGTGTAGCCTTTTTCTTCTACAACGCGTTTCAATTCTTCTTCGGAAACGGGTTCCGAAACGGTTACTTTAACCGTTCCTTTATTATGGTCGGCTTTTGCGGTCACGACGCCATGAACGCCCTTTAACGCCGTTTCGACGGCGTTTTCGCAATGCCCGCACATCATTCCTTTTACTTTCATCGTGATTTCGTTTTCGTTTGCCATAGTTTCTTTCCTCTCCTTTTTGTTTTTTTCGGAAAAAAGATTAAGTCTTAACGCGTTACTTATTACGCACACGCTCGATAAACTCATCGCCGCCGCCCCGAACATAGGATTGATTACCACGCCTATCGGCGACAACGCCCCCGCCGCGACGGGTATACAAATAAGATTGTATATAAACGCCCAGAAAAGATTTTCTTTTACGTTTAAGAAGGTCTTTTTGCTCAATTTTATCGCCGTGACGAGTTGGCTTAAATTTCCGCCCGCCAGAACCACGTCGCTCGATTCTATCGCTATATCCGTGCCGTTCCCTATGGCGATTCCGATATCCGCTTCGGTAAGCGCAGGCGCGTCGTTTATTCCGTCGCCTACCATTATTACCATTCCGCGTTTTCTGTATTCCTTTACTATCTCTTGTTTTCTTTCGGGTAAAACTTCCGCTTCGACGTTTTCGATGCCGGCTTCCTTAGCGATGGCAAGCGCGGTATTTTTATTGTCGCCGGTTACCATTACCACGTTAAGACCGAGTTTTTTAAGTTCGGAAATCGCCGCTTTACTGTCGGCTTTTACCTTATCCGCAAGCGCGAGTATTCCCGACGCGCCGTTTCCGTCGGCAAAAAATATCGGTGTTTTGCCTGTAGCCGCTAATTTTTCCGATTCCTCTTTCAGTTTTTCGTTTCCTTTTCCGCCGAACACGAAGTCGTAATTACCGACGAAGCATTTTTTATCGTCAACTTCGCCCGAAACGCCTTTGCCTGCCGTTTCCGTAAATTCCTTGACCTGTCTTTCGGAAACGTTATTGTCTTCGCAATATTCGCTTATCGCCCTGGAAAGCGGATGGTTACTGTTTTTCTCCAGCGAATAGACTATCGAAAGCATTTCGTCTTTATCTACGCCGAGAGAAACCACGTCGGTTACCTCGGGTCTGCCTACGGTAACCGTTCCCGTTTTATCGAGAAGCACGGTTTTGCATTTGCCCGTATTTTCCAGCGAAACTGCGTTCTTAAACAGCACGCCCTTTTTCGCGCCGACGCCCGTTCCTACCATTACGGCGACGGGAGTTGCCAGCCCTAACGCGCAAGGACAACTTATTACGAGAACGGATATTGCCCTTTCGAGCGAATAGCCTACGTCTTTACCTACTATCATCCACACGGCGAAAGTTATTATCGCCAAGCCCATTACTATCGGCACGAACACGCCCGACACTTTATCGGCGATTTTCTGCGACGGCGCTTTGGAAGCGACTGCTTCGGTGACCGTTTTTATTATCGCGGAAAGAGCCGTATCGCCCGCGGTTTTGGTCGCTTTACACACGAAATACCCCGAACGACTTACCGTCCCCGCGAACACTTCGTCGCCGACCGTTTTGGATACAGGCAGGCTTTCGCCCGTAAACGCCGATTGATCGACGCCGCCGAAACCTTCGGTGATTATTCCGTCCACGGGAATATTATCCCCCGCTTTGACTATGAATATATCGCCGACTACGACGTCCGACGTCAATACCGTTTTTTCTTTTCCGTCGCGGATTACCGTTGCGGTATCCGGCGTTAATTTCATCAGACTTTTTATCGCGTCGGTAGTTTTTCCTTTAGAATAGGATTCCAGCGTTTTGCCCACGGTTATAAGCGTTAATATCATCGCCGCCGATTCGAAGTACAGCGCGTGGAATTTGTGCATAGCCATTTCCGCGTTGCCTGCCGACACGTCGGTTATTATTCTTACGAGAAGGTATACGCTCCAGATAAACGACACGCCCGAACCTATCGCCACAAGGCTGTCCATATTAGGCGACAGATTTATTATCCCCTTGAACCCGTTTATGAAAAACTTACGGTTTATTATCATTATGGCGAGCGCAAGAACGCATTCGATTATTCCGAGAGCGACGTAATTTCCGTCAAGAAATGACGGCAACGGGAATTTCCACATAGCGTAGCCCATCGATATATACATCATAAAGACGAGCAACACAGCCGACGATATCAGCCTTAACTTCAATCGCGCGGTGGATTTATCCGTCGGTTTTTCCGCTCCCTCGGTTTTCACGGCGGCGCCGTATCCGACTTTGACTACCGCCGCTATTACGTCTTCGGCTTTGAATTCGCCGTAGACTGTCATAGAATTGGTTAAAAGACTTACCGCGCAATCGGTTACGCCGTCTACTTTTCTGACGGCTTTTTCCACCCTTGCGCTGCATGCCGCGCAACTCATTCCGCTTACGTTAAAAATCATTTTTTTATCTCCCGATATTGAAATCATTCGATATATAATTAAAACGTTATTTTTTTGAACCTTCCTTATTCTTTGGGTATATCGTAAATAAATCTCTTTACGGGAGACTTAAACAGCAGTACCAACGCAACGACAGCGCCTGTTACCGCCTGCAATATCTGATACGGTAATTTAAGTATTGCGTATTCGGGCGTGCTGTATATATACGCTCTCCCTAAAGAATATCCTACGACCATTATTACAGCCCCTGCCGTTACCGCTAATACCGAACGCCAGAATTTCGGCGATTCGGCTTTTCTGCCGACGATAAGAGATATGGCGACTGCCTGAAGCCCGTGCGTCACAAGAGAAACGAACATGGGCGCGGGATAAAATATCAGGTCGCCTAAAAACGCCCCCACGCCGCCCACTATAAACGCCGAGAACGGGTCGAAAATGAGCGCGGCAAAACATATTACTATATAAACTATAAGAAGTAAAGTTTTTGTCTTACGATAAAAACTTTTAAAACCCTGACGGGTTTCAGCAAAAACTATCGTTTTTGCGCTTCTCGTTTGAAAAAACATCGGTTTTTCTTGAAAATGCGCTTCGCGCGCTTTCAGACAAAACTTCCGATATTATCGTTTAAGTAAAGATGTCCGCCGGGGACGGGTACTCCGAACGAGGAAAACGCTACGTTTATCGCCGTGAAAAGGGCGACGAAACAGAGTTTTTTGGTTGAGAAAAACGTGTTTTTCATATATATTCTCTTTGAAACAAATTACAAGTAAAGCGAAGTAGAAAGGTATCTGTCGCCGCCGTCGGGGAAAAGAACCACGATCTTTTTACCCTTGCTTTCTTCCCTTTCGGCGATTTTTATCGCCGCGCAAAGCGCCGCGCCCGACGATATACCTGCCAAAAAGCCTTCGGTTTTTCCGATTTCTTTAGCGTATTTATAAGCGTCTTCGTCGGAAACGGTTATTATTTCGTCGATTACGCTTCTATCGAGCGTGTCGGGAACGAATCCCGCGCCGATGCCCTGAATACCGTGTTTACCGCTATAACCTTTGGAAAGCACGGGCGAATTTGCGGGTTCTACCGCGATAATTTTTATAGACGGATTTTTTTCTTTTAAGTATTTACCTACGCCCGATATGGTTCCGCCGGTACCTACGCCCGCAACGAAATAATCTATTTCGCCGTCGGTATCGTTCCATATTTCGGGACCCGTGGTTTTATAGTGCGCTTTCGGGTTTGCGGGATTTACGAACTGCCCCATTATAACGCCGTTTCGTTCTTTCGCGAGTTGCTCCGCCTTTTCTATCGCGCCTTTCATGCCGAATTTGCCGTCCGAAAGGCAAACTTCCGCGCCGTACGCTTTCATAAGGGTACGACGTTCTACGCTCATGGTGTCCGGCATAACGATTATTACTTTATACCCTTTCGCCGCGCCTACCGCCGCAATGCCTATACCCGTATTGCCCGAAGTCGGTTCGATTATGACCGAATCCTTTTTTAACGCGCCGTTTTTTTCGGCTTCGCTTATCATTTCCGCGGCGACTCTGTCTTTTACGGAGCCTGCGGGATTAAAATATTCCAGTTTGGCGTAAAGTTTTGCCTTCGAAGACAGTCTTTCTTCGATTTTTTTCAGTTCCGCCAAAGGCGTTTTGCCGATGAGTTCTTCTACCGAAGAATAAATTTTCGACATATTACGCTCCTTTATTTTATCCTTTTTTTTGAATTATATCACCGCGTTTTTCGTTTGTCAAAAACTTAAAGCCCGATTACGACGGAAAAAATAAAGAAAGTAAAAAAGCGCCCGTTAAGGACGCTTTCATTAAGGTTTTTTATTTTATTGCATAACGTATTTTTCGTAATATCCGATAAACGCTTTCGCCATGTTTTCGCCAAAGGCGCGAAGTTCTTCGGCAGAATACGGTTTTTCTCTTTCGCCGACGTAAGGATTTTCAAACGTAAAGCCTAACTTCGCTCCCTTTTTCATAAAGAAACTTAAACTGTTCGCGCAGGGAAGTTTATTCCAGAAAGTACCGAAAACGACGTTGTTTTTCCGTTTATATTCAATATCTTTTCCGTTGGTTTTTTCTTCTAAAATATCGGAAAAATCCTGTTGCGCTTTCGCCATATAATCGTAGCCTTCTATCAGGCTCATATAATCGTGAATTCCGCCGTATTTCCCCGGGCAATGAAGGTCGGCGGCGAAAACGAGATTACGATTTTCGTACAAGCCGTAAATCGCTTTAATCGTGGAATACAGCGGCTCTTCGAGATAATCTCTGTTATGGTCGTGCGGTTCGCGGGACTTTCCCTGATCGCCGTTCTCGACTCCGTCTATATCGACGAAAGGTATTATATCGAGCCGCATATCGCGGGTGACGGGATTATCGTTTTCGACGAGATATTTCACCAACCCCTCCAGAACGAACGACGCCACCGATTCGCAGGCGTGATGCCTTGCGGCGATTAAAAACCCTTTATTTGATTTTTCGTTGCCGTAAGTATAGAAAAGTTGGTTTCTGCCGCCGTTCGTGACCGTTAAATATCCTTTTTTAAGCCCCGTAACTTCTTTAACGAATTTTTCGAAGTCTTTTACCTGATAAGGTTCGGCGAAAGCAAAATAAACGGGTTTATTCGCCGTGAGTTTATACTTAAAAGCGTGGTGAGATATAAAAGAATTTTCTTTATCGTATTTCCATTCGGTTAAATCGCGACTTATCGCAGGGCCGAAGTTCCCGATTACGTCTCCGTTGGTAAAATTAAAAGTTACTTCCGCGTCGCAATCGGATACCGCCCCGAAGTTCCAGTAAAACCACCATTCTGTCGTATCCCTTATTTCCTGACGCAAATATACTTCGTTTTCGTTTGCCTTTTCGATTTTTATATTAGCCCCTGCGTATTTCGTTATAAATTTTATCATATCAATACACCTTTATTCCGAATATTTCGTAATATCTTGAACCGTAGTTCTTTTTTGGTTTTATGGTAACGGACTTTATTTCTTCGCCGATTTTAACCGCGCTTGCTCTGTCGAAGTTATCGGTTACCGAATACGTTTTCGTTCCTTTATCGCTTTCGGTTATCAAATCGTAATCGCATACCGTTTTTTTGCATTGATTATATATTATATCTTCCGCAAGGTCGGTATTGAACACTAATTTTATTTCTTTAACAAACTTTTTTTCGAACGATAATTTTATAAACGCGTTTTCCTTTTTTAAAAGGCATATATTCGGCGTTTTATACGGTCTGAAATATCCGCTTAAAAGGTTTTCCGCGCCGTAAACGTTCTGCTCGTTTTCTACGCTGAAAGCAATATTTTCGTACGTTCTCGTAAGCACGTATTTTCTGGGGTCGGATTCGTCGGGCGTTCTCTCCCACACGGTAAAGGACGGCGCGCCCGTCACTTCTTCCGCTCCGCAATAAAGTTTTACGTTTTCGTTCCCTTTAAGATAAAGATATACTTTACCGTCTTTACCGATAATGTTTTCGGTATCGATTTTAATTTCGCCGTCAAACCCTTTCGTTAAAGTTATCTCTCCCGTTTTTTCTGAACGCAGCGGCAGATAGTTTTCGCTCCTTTCGCCCGTTAAAATTTCGTACGATATAGCGGTATCTTCTCCGTCGTTATTTACGAACAACGTGACTTTTCCCACGCCCGAAACGCACGGCAGAGCAAGTATTCTGCTCTTTTTTAAGTCCACCGTATTTTCCGTAGGATAGTTAACAAGTTTTGCGCACTCCGTACTTTCGATTTTTACGTTTTTAAGGTCGATTTTTTCTTTATACCCCGAGATAGTCTGGTCGTCTTTAAAAAGTTCCCGTTTCAACTCTTCGATTTTATCGGTATAAATATCTCTCGGCAAAACGCCGTATTTAACGCACAGCGAAGCCGCCGTTCCGACCGCCTGCCCCGCGGCGCAACACGTAGCCATAACGCGCGTAGAACCGTTAGCGACTCTCGTGCAACTTGTGTTCCTGCCCGCCATAAACATATTTTTGATATTAGCCGAATAAAGGGTTCTGTACGGCGCGTTATACATTCCTTCGACGTAATTCCAGCGCGTGGCGAAATCTTCGTCGTATATGCCTTTATCGGCGTGTACGTCCATAGGCCAGCCGGCAACGTATACGCCGTCGTTAAAGTCGGTTTTATTTTTTACGTCATTCTGAGTTAATATATAGTCGCCGATAAATCTTCTGCTTTCCCTTTTGCCTGCGAACGGGGTTACTTTCACCAGCTTATGAGTTTCTACCCCCTGGAATTTGCCGCTGTTTTTTATGTAATCCCATATTCCGTACACTATTTTTTTAAGTTCCGCGGTTATTTCTTCCGCGTCGTATATAGTGCTGAGATCGCCGCCGTATTCCACCCACCAGAATCCGTGGAAAAGCCCGTCTTTTCCTTTATAAAAAGTTCTGTGTTTGCCTCCTAAACTGTTAAAGAACGAAAGGCTTTTTATATCGTAGGCGAAAGACGGTTTTCTGAATATTTCTTCCTTTCCGGTGTCCACGGTATGAAACATTATCGTGCTGCCGTTGGTTATCGGTTTTCTTTTTTCGGGCGCAAGGCTTTCGCCAAATTCCGAACGGCTTTCCGAACCCGTCATATATAAAGCGCCGGCTCTGTAACCTAAAAACCCGTCGCCGCTCGCGTCGACGAAAAGTTCTCCTTTTATTTCATAAACCGTTTCGTTGAAAAGACCTATCGCCGTTATCGTTTTTATCTTTTCGTTTTCCGTGAACACTTCTACCGCCTGAGTATTAAGGTAAAGGTCGATATTCTTTTCTTTATATACTATATCGTAAAGCGCGGCGTCAAGACCTGCGCCCTTTTCGTCGGAATAGCCGTCGTAACGGTAAATAAGTTGCTTTATTTCTTCGATTATTCCCGTTTCTCTCGAATACACCGAGCAGGAATATTTTGAGTTGTAGCACGCGCCGTTTATGTTTATACCGACTTCGGTGCTTGCGTTTCCGCCAAGTACGGGGCGGTTGTTGATAAGGCACGTTTTAACGCCGCGGCGAGCCGCGGATACTGCCGAAGATATTCCGGCAAGTCCGCCGCCCACGACGACGAGTTGATATTCTTTTTTTACCGTTTTATAATTTCTGTCTTTAATTTCGGTTTCAGTTTTCATAGTTAGTCTGCATTATTTCAAGGCTGCCGCTTCCGCCGGCTACTTCCTGATAAGCGTACGCTTTGCTTTTGGGTTTGCCGGGGATATTTCTCTTGGTCGCGTCGTCGCGATCTACGTCTTTTCTGTTGGGGTCGGGGTCGTAAAAAAGCCCGAATCTGCTGACCGAACCCGTCCAGCCGACTGTCGCCGTGTTGTACGGTTTAAAGTAGTACACCGACTCCACGTAAGGCATTCTCGTCTTTACCGTCGTATACATTTCCGTTATGAAACGAGCGCAGTTTTCTTCGCCGAATTTATCGTCGCTGAACCCTATTTCGGTAAAGAATACCTTTTTATGTTTCTTTTCGTGTTTTAATATAACGTCGTATATATCCGCGTTGAATTTAACGAAGTTATCCGCGTTAAAATCCGATCCGCCGATATACGGGTGCCAGCAGGCTATTTCGAAGTAGTCGTCGGGATTTACCGAAGCGTTTTCTTTATCTTCTCTGTCGTAAAAATATCCGTATTCGCCGCTTTCGATATTCGCGTAAAGTTTTTCGAAAAAGGATTTGTTCTGTCCGCTTCCGAGTCCGTCGGGTTCGGTAAGTCCGCCGATTATCGTTTTAGCGTTCGGGTTGGCTTCGTGTATACCCCTGCTCGCGTAATAAAGCATATCGGTGGCGATGTCCGCCATTTCCTGTTGCGAATATATCTTTTCACCGTTGATGTCGCACATAAAGTCCTGATTATTCATTTCGTTGTCGATTTCGAAATACTCTATCTGCGGCAAAGCGGTAACCAGAGTTTTCCACGATTTATAATAGTCGTAAAGCCAGTTTATATAATAACTGCCTTCCGTTATATCTCTCGCGGGTTTCCCCGAAGCGTAAGAGCCGTCGTGGAAACTCGTATGGTTCATACATATTACTCTCATACCGTAAAACTGCATAAGTTCTATGACTTTCGCGGTCTTTTCGATAACGGAATTTTTCGGCGTGTCGGGGTCGAACAACGAATATTTCACGTGCGTCCACAATCTTACCGTTTTTACGCCGAGATTGTTTAGTAATTTTACTTCCTTTTCGGGGTCGTAATTACTGCCCGTATAATCTCTTTCGCTTATGTTATACGTCATTCCGTATAAATAAGTTTGATTTGCCGAGCCGTACTTTGACGTAAGCGGTTTTTCCGATTCCCCTACCTTTTGCAAAAAACAACCGCCAAAAGACAGCAACGTTACCGCCGCTATCAGCGCCGAAATCGTTTTTATAAATATCTTTCTCATATTTTACCCATTTTAGTAAGCGTTTCTTTCGCGCTCGTCTGCATCTTTTTCCAGAGCAGGTTTTGCGGATTGTTGTTTTCGCCTTTTACCGTTTTTATTAAATCGTCCCAGTCTTTTTCGAGATTGCTTTTACCGATTATGGCGTTATTTACGAAGGCTTTGGTCTTTTCCTGCGTGTTGTTCATTACGCTTACCACCGTAGAACCGAACGCGGTAAAGTTGACGAGTTTGCTCGTGTTTAAAACCACCTTATCCATTGCGTCCGCAACCATTTTTTCGTTTTCGGGGTCGATGAGTTTTGCTGTGATTTTAAATTTTATGCTGCCGTCTTTTTCGTAATTATCCCAGTCTATCGGATAACCGAATATCGTGCCGAGAGAGTATCTTTCTACGGGCGAAGCCGCGCCGTTTACGCTGAATTCTTCCCATTTGCCGCCGCCTTCTTTAAGGCGTTCTTCGACGTTGGGTATTATTTCGCCGTTTTCTATTGTGTAATGCACGTCTTTTATTCCGTAAGTACGCAAATCGGAACCTTCGGGCGACAACATATAATCGAAAAGTTTAAGCGCGGCGGGTATGTTTCTGCATTTTTTGGTTATACAAAATCCGCCCCACCATGCGCCCCAGTCGGAAAATCCGCAGGCGCCTTCTTTACCCGTTTTTGCCGTTCCTACGGGCGGATATGCGAATCCTACTTTATCCCCTTTGCCCATAGCCGTCATCTTTTTCATTATAAAATAAACGTGCGATTCGGCGTTGGTGATAAGCATACCCGTTTTGCCCTGATAGAACAAATCTCTTTCGGCGTTCGCCTGATTGCTGGTAAAGGTCGGATATATGCAACCTTCTTTATAAAGTCCGTTCGCCCATTTAAGGAATTCCTTAAATTCCGCGGACGAATACATATATTCTAAATCGCCGTCGGCGTTAATATCCCAGTCGGGGGTCACGCCGAAAGCCGAATAAAAGGGATTCCAGTAATGTTCGCCTTTTCCGGGGCAGAATCCGTAAGTGTCGTTAAGACCGTTTCCGTCGGGGTCGTTAAAGGTGAATTTTCTTATAACGTCGGTATATTCGTCTATCGTTACGGGATAGCGGGCGACTTTTTCTTCGCCGACCATAGTGTAATAACCTATATTTATAAGCCAGTCGGTTCTGAAATATATCCCCCAACTGCTGTTAGACGTGGTATTCGGCAATATATAATGCCCGTTGTTGTGCATTATATATTTATACTGTTCGGAAGAAAGCAGTTTTTCTATATACGGATAAGTTCCTTTCGGGTATCTTTCAAGCAACTCGTCGTAATTATAAACGAGCCCTTTATTCGGGTCAGTCCACTTATCGCTGAAAGACGAAAGCCCCATTTCTTCCGACGACGGCACTACGAAAACTATATCCGGCATGTTGTTTATAGTGTTCATCAACGGATTCAGTTTGGTGTAGTACGCCGAACTGTGCGAAAGCCCTTCGAACGCCATTTCCGCGCCTGTCTGCTTTTCTATTTCCTGCCATATTCTGTCTTTTTCCACGCCGTCGAAAGCGTTTCCGTTGTTTACGAATATGCGAAGAGCGTTTCCGCTTTCCGTGTTATTTCCTCCGCACCCCGCGAGCGCGAACGCCGATACGCCTGCCGTAACGCTTAACAATAACGCAACTATTTTCTTAAAACGTTTTTTCATAATTTCTCCTTTATCCTTTAACCGAACCTACGAGCATTCCCTTTACGAAGTATTTTTGTACGAAAGGATATATGCAGATAATGGGAAGCGTTCCTATTACCACGGTCGCCATTTTTATATTGTCCGCCATAGACATAAGTTCTCTGTCCGCTCCTTGCCCCGTCGAACCGGTGGACGAAGAAACGAGCATATCTCTTAAAATGTTCTGCAACATATATAAATCGGTGTTGGTTATATACAAAATACCCGTCATCCAGTTATTCCATTTTCCGACCCCCGACCACAGCGCTATCGTCGCCGCGATAGGCGCGGAAAGCGGTACGTATATTTTTATTAAAATCTGAAAGTCGTTCGCCCCTTCGAGTTTTGCCGCTTCTTCGAAACATTCGGGGATTTCCTGCAAAAAGTTTTTGACTATTATTATGTTGAACCCCGTCATTATTCCCGGGATAATATAAACAAGCAGGTTATCCATCCAGTTAAGCACCTGCGTTATGAGTATATACGTAGGTATAAGTCCGCCCGAAAACAGCATAGTGAAAAGCACGAACAACAAAAAGAAGTTTCTGCCCCGAAAATGCTTTTTGGAAAGCGGATACGCCGATATAAAAGTGAAAAACAAGTGAAGTAAGGTATGCGCCGCGACGATTCCCACAGTCAAAAAGAAGGATTTATATATCTTCGCGTTTTGTAAAACCATTCCGTACGCGCTGAAGTTATACACCGTTTCGGGAACCCCGTTTACGAGTTTTATCGATTCCATAGAAACCTTTACGACGTATATAAACGGGTAAAGAGTGGCTAAACCGAAAAGAAAAAACAGAAAGTAGTTTATCGCCTGAAAGGTGATTTCTTTTCCGCCCCTGCCGAAAATCTCTACGAGCGGATTCTTTTTTACTTTGATTCCGTTGACTTTGTTTACCATATTCCTTCGCCCCCCATTTTCTTGATTATCTTGTTGGCTATAAGGGTGAGCGCCAAAGATATTGCCGAGTTAAACAGTCCTAACGCCGTCGCTACGTCGTTCGAACCCGCTATTACGCCTTTTCTGTAAAGGTAAGTTTCGAGTACGTCCCCCTTTTCGTATACGGTGGAATTATACATATTGAAAATCTGGTCGAATCCCGCGCTCGTTAAAGCCGATATTTCGAATATGAGTTTTATGCTTATCGCGGGGACTATCGACGGAAGAGTGATTTTCAATATCTTCGCCATTCTGCCCGCGCCGTCTATCTCCGCCGCTTCGTACTGTTCGGACGGAACGCCCGATAACGCCGCAAAGTATATTATCGTTCCCCAGCCTGCGCCTTTCCATATGTTGGATATGACGAGTATTACCAAAAACATATCGCTGTCGTTGAAAAAGTATATCTGTCTGCCGAATATCTTTTCTATAAACAGTTCGAAGTCGCTGTCCGCCGCGCCCATCGACAAGAATATACCGCCGAGTATTACCCACGATATAAAGTGCGGAAGGTACGACACCGTTTGCAAGCCTTTTCTTATCTTCGCGCTTCGCATTTCGTTGAAAAACACCGCGAGTATTATCGGAACCGGAAACCCGAACACCGTCTTTAACAACGATATTCTTATCGTGTTTCCGAATTTAACCCAGAATTCCGTGCCTTCGCCGAAAAACAGTTCTCTGAAATGCTTGAATATATCTATCGCGCCATCCGTCGTCGCCCACGGGCTTCCCCATATTCCTTTCCACGGGTCCCAGTCCTTAAAAGCAAGTTGTAACCCCGTCATCGGATAATAGTTGAATACCAGAAAGTATACTATCATCGGAACAACCATTATATAGAGAAGTTTATTGCGCAGAAAATAACTCCAGAAACCGTTCTCTTTTTTTAAGTTCTTTTCTTTTGTTTCTCGCTTCATTTCGTTTTCTTTCTCCTTTTAAGGATTACGACCGTGGTTACAGCCTCCGCGCCTAAAATTACCGCTATTACGATTAAGGTTATTATGAGCGGCGTGTTATCTACTTCGAGTACGGGCAGAAGGTTTATTTCGCCGATGATTTCGTCGGCTTTCGTTTTTGCGGCGGTACTCGTTTTTACGCCTTCTATCTCCAAAAGCCCTTTTTCTTTTATCGAAAGTATTTCTTTATAAACTTCTTCGGAATATTTGTTTTTATCGAGCGCAGATACGTAGTCGTTTACACGGGTTTTTGCCGCTTCTATCGCCGCGGTTACCTGCGTTTTTGTTTCAACGTCGTTTATAAGCGCGTTAAATTTATCGGCGGCGGCTTTTACTTCTTCTTTTGTTTCCGCTTTATCCGTTTCGGTTATAAAGTCGTTATACAATTTTTCGAGATACGCCGTTTCATAAGTATCGGAAAAAAGTTCGTCGTATTTACGTTTTATTTCCGTTTTCTGTTCTTTAACGTAACCTGCAAACTCTATAGTTTCGGTAAAGTCGAACGCTTCCGACTCGTTATACCCTTTTTCGTCGATTTTAAAGTCGGGCTGTAAGTATATATTCGTCGTACAGTTACTTCCGTAGATTACCGCAACGAACGAATCCCCCGCGGTTACCGACGCGGTAAAGCCTATCGCGTTTTCTTCCGCCGCGGTATTCGTTATTTTGAAAGTTTCGAGATTTTTATAAAAATTTTCTCCGCCCGAAACCCTTTTTACGTAATATTTATAGTACGCCGCGCCGTTCGTGGGACTATTTATCGCGGCGCTTTTAACCGTTATTTTAACGTTCTTTTTAAAGGTCAGTTCGACTACGATTACGTCCTTTTCGCCGTTGGTACGCATCAAGGTATCGACGTATTTAAAATATACGGAAGCGTAAGTTCCGCCGTCGTTTCTTTCCGTCGTCTGCATAAGGTTGGTTCCCGTCACGTCGAAAGGTACTTCCGCGCCCAACTTGCCGTGTTTAACGGAAAAATCCACCGTTTCGTTATATTCGACGGAATTAAATCCGTTCGTAGCGGTCGCTTCCGCCATACCGTTCAACGTTAAACCGAAACTGTTGTCGTAACTTTCGGTATCTGCCGTAAAGTTTACGAACATACCGCTTCCGAGCGTTTTGGCTTTGAGAGTTTTCTCCCAGCCGCCTACGGCGCCGTATTCGTAATAAACGGTGGTTCCGCTTTTTACGTTGATTTCCGCGCCCAGAGAATTCGCTTCTCTCGCGCTGCTCCCGGAATACAACGGGTTTTGCGTAACCAAAGTTTGCTTTCCGTCAGTTTCGGTGTAAATTCTTATTCTTATATCTTTATCGGTACCGACTATTCCCGTTATTTCGTCGTGAGTAACGGAAAGTTTCGCGTTCTTTTTAAATACAAGTTTAACAGACACGCTTTCCGCTCTGTTCACCCTTATTATACCGTTCGCGTCGCTATAAGAAGCGTTTACGTTTATCTGCGGTCCGTAAGGATTTCCGCTTAACGCCGCCGTTTCCGTCTGTTTCCAGTCGGTAAACTTTAATTTCGGCAACTCTTTGTCGAAACTGTCGAAACTTTTGAAAACAAAATCGTTAGATACGGCGTTGTTCGTTACGGTATGTTCGGAAACGCCCACGGTATAATCGAACGTTTCGCCCGAAATCAATGCGCCGTTATTTTCCGCGGTGTTTTTTACCGCGTCGTAAAGGGATAAGGTTTTGGCAGTTTCGTCGGCTTTCGCCGTCTGATTATAAACGACCGCGCCGGTTATAGCCGTAACCGCAATCATTACCGACAAAGCGATGAATTTTATTTTTTTAATCATTTTTTATCCCCTTTTTTTCTTTTTTACGATAACTGTCGCGGTGACTGCGCCCGCCACGATAACCAAAGCCGCGCCGACGAGAATAATAACGAACAACGCCGTGTTATACGTTATAAT
>CAKQQY010000036.1 GCA_934271245.1 uncultured Clostridia bacterium
AACTTTACTTTTTATAGTTTATATTTTTTCGACTTCTTCGCCTTTTAGAAAATCAGGAATTTCTTCGTTTTCAATATCCGGAAGTTCAAAATCGTCGGAAGCGCCCGAAATCTCCTTTTTATTATCGGCAACGGGTACATCTCCGTTTTCTTCTGTTGTAGCCGTTACGGCGGTTTCTTCTTCGGAAATCTCGCCTTCGGAGTCGGAATAAACGTCTTTTCTGTACAAGTAATCGTCGTTAGAAGATTCTCCATGAATAAGACTTATTTTATTGATAAGTTCTTCGTAATCGGGAAGTTCGTCAAGAGAAGAAATTTGAAAACGTTTTAAGAATTTATCAGTTGTTCCAAACAAAACCGGTCGTCCAACAGCGTCTTTACGACCTACCGGTTCAATAATACCCAGTTCCAAAAGTTTTTGCACGGCGTATTCGCTGTTGCCTCTTATTTCTTCAAGATCGATTCTTGTAACAGGTTGTTTATAGGCAATGATTGCGGCAACCTCAAGCATGCTCTTCGTTAGTTCACGCTCTTTTATGGGGTTTAATACGGACGATACGTCTTCCGCATAAACAGGATTAGAACAAAACTGAAGTTTATTATTAAAAATAAGAAGCTGGATTCCGCTATTTCCCGAATATTTTTCCTGTAAATTTTTAGCGCAATCTTTAACATCTTTGTCGGTAACGCCGAGTTTTTCCGAGATGTCGGAAATCGCAACCTGCGTACCCGAAACAAATAAAATAGATTCAATTATATTCGTCAATTTCTCCGAGTTCTTCATTTCTGTCTTCCCTTAAATTAAGCGTTATATCATCAAATACTCCGTTTTGTTCAACGGTAATATATTGTAACTTAAGCAATTCCAACATTGCCTGAAAAGTTGTAATAAGTTCGGTTCTTGTATAATAATGCGAGAAAATTTCAAAAAAACTTACCGACTTTTTTTCCAGCAAAACTTCTCTGATTCTGTCAACCTGTTCTTTTACGGTGAAAACTTCTTTAGGGATTTCTTTAAGCGCGGTTTCCTGCCTTTTTTTATCGTCGACGCGCATAAGGAACTGCGAAAAGACTTTAATTAAACCGTCAAGGGTAAAATCTTTATAAACAAACTTAACGTCGCCTACGGACTTATCCGGCTCCTTGTAAAAACGGTCTACGTTCTCGTAAGTCTTTAGTTTTTCACTGGCTTCCTTAAACAGTTTGTATTCTTCTACTTGTCTGAAGAACGCTTGTTGCGGGTCTTCTTCCCCGTTATCTTCTTCCTCTAATTTAGGCAGGATAGATTTTGACTTAATCTCGATAAGCGTTGCCGCCATGCTTAAATACTCGCTTGCCTTATCTACGTCGAGATTCGAAACCCCGTTCATATACTCCAGGAATTGCTCGGTAACTTCGGAAACAAAAATATCTTTTATTTCGATCTTCGCTTCTTTTATAAGGTGAAGCAACAAGTCAAGCGGGCCTTCGAAGTTTTCCAATTTAGTTGAATAATCTACAACCGATTCAAATTCAGCCATTAAAAGAATAACCCCCAAAACGCGGTAATCGGAATAGAAATTATATTAATAATAGGCGTCATAACAAGCCCTAATATATCCAACTGCCAAATACCGGTGATATCCGAAATAATACTTAACGCAAAGAGTCCGTATAATACGTACGTGCCGTAATTTCTCAAAAAATAATATACTTTACCACGTTTCTTTGCCAGACTGTCCACAACTCTGAAACCGTCTAACGGATAAAGCGGCAAAAAATTAAACACGGCAAAAGACAAACTCATTGAAATCATATATGAAAGCGAAATTTTCAATACGTCGTCGAAATAAAGCAAATCGGGAACGTACATCCATGCTAAACGGCTGAGCGGATAGATAACGAACGCCATAAGGTAATTCATCAAAACTCCTGCTATGGCAACCGTAAAACAGCCCCATTTATAATTCTTATAATTCTGGGGATTTACAGGAACGGGCTTTGCCCACCCGAAATGCAGGAACACAAAACAAACTAACCCTATCGGGTCAAAATGCACAATAGGATTAAGCGTATATCTCCCGTACAATTTCGGAGTCACGTCTCCGTTTTTGACCGCGGCAAACGCGTGAGCAAATTCGTGAAAACTTAATACCACCGTTAACGCGATGAAAATCGATATATAATCAATACCTTTAAAAATTATTTCGTCAATATTCATAAACAGTATAAGTATATAATAAATTAAAAAAAAACGCAAGAAAAAGACGCTTAATTAAAGTTTTAAGCGTCAATTTTTATATTAATCATATTAAGTTTAACCGCACAACGACCAGTTAGAAATAACGTTTCTCACGGAATCGAAATAGGTTGCCTTTTCAATAGTTTCGTTTGCAACGACAGGAATTTCAGCAATTTGAACTCCGTTTTCGTATACGTTAATCATTCCAACCGTTTCTCCTTCGTTTATAGGCGCTTTAACGGAAGCGTTCGGAATAAAATCGATTTCTAAATTTCTTTTTTTATTCTTTTCGGAAAAAACGCTGAACGTTTTTAACGGTTTTACTTCCAAATAATCTTTTCTTCCGTTTTCCACTTTAACGGGTATATCAAGCAAAACGTCTTTACTTATCACAGTTTTTGTTTGATAATTCGCAAATCCGTAATTAAACATTTCGGAAACTTCGTTAAATCTCGTTTTGCTGTCGGGCGCCGATATTACGACGCTTATAAAACGCGTTCCGTTTCTTTCGGCAGACGCGCATAAACAATGTCCCGCTTCACCGGTAAAACCTGTTTTACCGCAATCACATCCTTTATAAAATCTTACAAGTTTATTAGTGTTGGAAATTTCCGTTACTCTGTCTTTCGGGTGCTTTATTTCGCTCATCCAAATCGTAGAAAATTTGAAGTAATCCTGATGCTTAATCAGTTCGGAAAACATCTCCGCAACGTCTTTTGCGCAAGAATACTGCCCTGCTTTCGGAAGTCCTGTACAATTTACGAATAACGTGTTATCCATTTTTAATTCTTTTGCCTTTTCGTTCATTCTGCAAACAAAAGCATCTTCGGCACCGCAAATTTTCTCAGCCATTGCGACGCAAGAATCGTTTGCAGAAGCAATTGTAATACTTTTTAACAATTCTTCCACTTTATATACGCCGTTTGTTTCCAGAAAAACCTGAGAACCGCCCATACCGCTCGCATTTTCGCTAACAACAACGTCGTCAGAAAGAGATAAATTGCCATTATCTATTTCTTCAAAACTTAATAGCAACGTCATAATTTTGCACATACTTGCAATGGGAAGTTTCTCCGTTTCATTCTTGGAAAAAATGCACGTTTTGCTTTCCGAGTCGATACAATACGCCGCTTTACTCGCAAAATTTGTATCGGCCATCGTTTCGGCAAAACCCATACCTGTGGAAACCTTAAACAGGCATCCGAATAAAACCATAAACGATAATAATAAATAAATAATTGAATAATTCTTTTTCATAAAATCCCTCCGGCACAAAAACAGTATCTGCATGAAACAAAAAAATATACATTATGCCAGACATAATGTATATCAATTTTAATAGTAAACATTTAGTTGTTTAACATATTTGACAATGAGATACCGAAGCCGCGTGACGGATCGTTTAAGAATACGTGCGTTACCGCCCCGACAATCTTACCGTCCTGAACTATAGGGCTTCCGCTCATACCCTGAACTATTCCGCCGGTGGACGCAAGCAATTCTTTATCCGTAATTTTTATCACAAGATTTTTGTTTGAATTTTTATAATTATCCGCTTTGATAATGGAAATAGTATATTCCCTCGGCGAAAACCCTTCTATCGTAGCATAAATCGTTGCGTTACCGATTTTCGGGATTCCCACTTCGATTTTTTTTAGTTTTTCCGTTTCAATTCCCGTGTTTACCCCGAATACTCCGTTATAATCGTTTTTTTCTATTTCGCCTAATTTATCGGATTTAAGGATTACACCCCTTAACTCCCCGGGAACACCGCGCTCTCCTTTAATATACCCCGTGATATTACAGGAAAAAATTTCGCCCTTATAAACGTCTATTATACTGCCGTTTTCGTTTGTTATAGGATGTCCGAGCGAAGCAAAGCCGTTATTATCTATATAAGTAATAGTTCCGATTCCGTTTAGTTCGTCTTTAATAAAAACACCGATACGGTATTTCCCGTTTACGTCTTTTACAGGCGTAACGTCTTTTAATATCGTTTCTTCGTCGCGTTTTAATACAACGGTTTTTCTTTTTCCGTCGGTAAACGCCTTTTCAACGTCAAACGCCGTGTTAACTTCGTTTTCATCGATGTTATAAATCACATCGCCGGCAAGGATTCCAGCGATTTTTGCAGGAGATATTAACCCTTCCGTCGTCAAAACGTCCGTTAAACCTATAACGTTCGCACCCCTTGTTATAACCGAAAACCCTGCGCTCATACCGCCCAAATACACATAATTACCGGCGGCAAAAACGTTGATCGCCCCCAAAGACGAAACGGTCGATATTAAAATCAACGCGATTATCGTAAATAATTTTCTCATTCTCATACGCTTATTTTAAGCGTTAAGAAAATAATTATGTAAAAGAACCCGAATCTAATTCGAGTTCTTTAACGATTTTTTATATTCGTTTGATTTTCTTATCAACTCCATAGCGTGATTCTTTGCAAAATCATTGTCTTTCTCCCCGCCCACAAGCCTTACAATCTCGTTTACAATTTCATCGCCTTTTAATTCGTTTACCTTCGTAAGAGTTTTACCGTCTTTCACGTTTTTCTCTATAAGTAAATTATTATCTGCCATCGAAGAAATCTGCGGAAGATGCGTGATTGCTATAATTTGAGTCGTTAATGCAATTTTTGCAAATTTTTCGGCAACGATTCTCGCCGTATTACCGCTGATACCTGCGTCGATCTCGTCAAAAACAAAGGTTGAAAGATTATTGTATCTGGCAGTTTGCGCTTTAATCGCAAGCATAAATCTGCTCATTTCACCACCGCTGATTACTGACGAAAGCGGTTTTAACGGTTCGCCTGTGTTTGCCGAAAACAAAAATTCTATCGAATCAAACCCGTTTGCGGATATAAATTTGCAATCGTTAAAATACGGCTGTTCGTTAAATCGAATATCGAATTGCGCCGTTAAAAAACCAAGTTCTTTTAATTCCGCTAATACGTTTTTAATAAACCCGACAGCCGTTTTTCTTCGCTTATCGGACAATTCGATATACTCGTTATATACAGTTTTTTTCAACGCATTTTTTTTGTCCAACAATTGTTCTGCCAGAACATCAAAATTTTCCAACTTTTTCTTTTCTTCTATTGCGCCCAAAAGGTAGTCGTTTATATCTGAAACGCTTTCGCCGTATTTGCGTTTAAGACTTTTTATAACGTCTAACCGTTGTTCTATTTCATCAATATTTAATTCTTCGTCTTCAACGCCTTCAGCCAGATTTTCTGCAACGGAGGCAACGTCTTCAAGTTCGGCATACGCGCTTTCAAGACGGCTACATAGCGCGTCATACTCTTCCGATATAGAACTTATCGATGAAAGAGATTTAGTCGCATTCCCCAAAATATCCGAAATACCGCCTTCGTCGTAAAAAGACGACTTTACGGAATTTAATGCCGTCAGAATTTTTTCTACGTTAAAAATACGTTGTTTTCTCTCCAGCAATTCCGCTTCTTCGTTTTCTTTAAGATTTGCATTCTCTATTTCTTTTATTTGATAATTGAGAACGTCTAATCGAATTGCGCGAGCGCTTTCGTCTCCGCCCAGTTTATCAAGTTCGGAATCGATTGTTTTTAATTGTTCGTAATTCGACTTTAACTCTTCTTTAACCGACGAAATTGCGTTTCCGCACATTTTATCCAGTAATTCCAGTTGGTTGGCAGAAGATAATAAATAAAAATGTTCGCTTTGACCGTGTACGTCGACAAGTTTAGAAGTAAACCTTTTAAGCATTCCGACGGTAGCGCTGTTTCCGTTTATTTTTATCGAAGATTTGCCTTCCCTGTTAAACTTTCGCGAAAGAATAAGCACGTCGTCTTTATCCATATCCATCTCTTCAAACACCGATTCGATATCGGCGTTATCAGACACGTCAAACTCGGCGGAAACAAAACATTCGTCTTCTCCGTTACGAATAAAGTTTTTATCCGCTTTTGCACCCAAAACGAAATTTAACGAGTCGATTATTACCGATTTACCCGAACCCGTTTCGCCTGATAATACGTTTAACCCGTCGGTAAAGTCTATTTCAGCCGAGTCTATTAACGCGACGTTTTTTATTATAAGTTTACTTAACATCAGATATTCCTTAACGTTTTTATTACGAGATCTGCATCGGAGTCTTTTTTTGTTATTATTAAAAGCGTATCGTCCCCTGCAATTGTTCCCAAGACCTGCGGAAAAAACATCGAATCTATTGCCGCACCGACACTGTTAGCATTGCCTTCAAGCGTTTTTATAACGATAAGATTATTTGCCGCTGTAATCGATATAACGGCGTGTTTATACATATTTACGTATTTTGCAGGCATTTCTCTCGCAGTAAATTTTACGAAACGATTTTTCTTGGAAAATCCCGTGCTTTTTACAATTCCCAAATCTTTTATGTCGCGCGAAACGGTTGCCTGAGAAACGTTATATCCTTTTTGATTAAGTTTTTCGGTTAGTTCTTCCTGCGTTTCTATTTCGAATTCGTTTATTAAAGACAGAATGTCTTCCATTCTTTTTTTCTTGCTCATATTAAAACCTGTCCCCCAACTTCTTTACCAGCCTATTCAAAAAATTGTAATTCCTTTTTCTTAAGAACGTCAGAGTTTTTTTACTTTTTTGCACGACTATACTTTCGTTCGACCGTAACGTTCCGACGCAATCCCCATCAACAAAAATACCCGCGTCTGTTTTCCCTGTGTTTTCGATTTTTACGACACAATCAGATGAGTAAATTATCGGCTTGGCAAAAATAGAATGAGCGCAGATAGGCACTATAGAAAACGCTTTTACGTCAGGTGTCAAAACCGCCCCACCGGAAGCAAGAGAATAAGCGGTAGAACCGGTGGGAGTAGAAACGATAACTCCGTCGCCGATAAGTCTTTCAAGTTTATCTCCGTCAACGTAAACGGTGAGATCTGTAACGATACCGTTTTTACCGTTGCCGCAATTGATTCTTTGAACGGTTATCTCGTTAAGAGCGTTATACAAAGTTTCTCCGATCTTCAAAGAGCAGCATATTCTTTCGTCTTTTATCAAAACGTTTCTTGCAAAACCGTCTGCAGCAAATTCGGTTTCTTCTCGTTCAAATTCGGTCAGAAATCCTAATTTACCCGCATTTATGCCTATGATAGGAAGATTACGTTCCAGAGCGTAATCTTTTACGTCTAAAATAGTTCCGTCGCCACCAACGACAAATAATACGTCACCCTTTTCGGTTCTTTCGTCAAAAGCGGTCACGCATTTTGCGCCGATACCGTTTTCTCTTAATCTGCTTAAAAGTTTTTCCGTATAAACGTTATCGGGGTCCTTATATTTATTTGTATAAATCAAAGCCGTCATCTAATCACCTATTTTGAATAATACCACGTTTTAAACTGTTTTACAATACAATATTGAATAAAAAAACGAATAATTTTTATAGTTTTCACTTAATTGTCCACAGAAAGCAACAATAGGTACTCTATATTTTTCCCTTCTTTTATCGGCGCTTCGGTAAGATTTAAAGGTTTTAAACCGATATTTTTCGCAAATAAAACAACGTCGTTTACTACGGTGTTTCTTGCTTTTTCGTCCGAAACTATGCCGTTTTTAAATTTCCTTTTTTCTCCCATTTCGAATTGCGGTTTTATCAGAATAATCATTCGCCCCGCTTCTTTTAACAAAGTCTTAAAAACGGGTAAGACCGCTTTTTCAGAAATAAAACTCAAATCGGCGACAATCAAATCGATTTCATCTTGAAAGTCTTCTTTTTTTAAGAATTTTGCATTTTTCGTTAATTCTACGACTTTAGGATTGCATTTTAATTTTTCGCTTAGCAATTCGTCATTCAAATCCACCGAGTAGACTTTCTCTGCGCCGTTTTGCAATAAACAATCGGTGAAACCGCCTGTGCTTGCGCCTACATCGGCGCACACAAGTCCTTTTACCGAAAAATCAAAATCTTTTAACGCTTTATAAAGTTTATACCCGCCAACCGAAACGAAATTGTTTTCGCTAACAATTTCAATATCGCAATTCGATTCGCCATTAACTAAAAACGACGGCTTTAAAATCTTTACGCCGTTTAAATAAACTTCACCGCGCAAAATCGCTTCCGCCGCTTTATTTCTCGATTGAAAATACCCGTTCGTATAAAGAAAAATATCTAACCGCATATTTCTTTTACAAAAAAAACACAATCGCTTGTGTTTTTAATGTTTCCTTTTATAAATAGATTCCGTAAAAGCCGTTAAAAATCCGTTGCTATCGATTTTAAGCAAAATCTCTTTGCACTCTTCATAATAACGCAACGCAAGTTGCTTTGCACCGTCTAACCCGTAAACGGATACGGAAGTAAGTTTATCGTCTTTTTTATCTTTACCGCAGGTTTTACCCATTTCGGCAAAATTGCTTTCTTCGTCCAGAATATCGTCGGTTATCTGGAATAAGAAACCGAGATTACGACCGAAATCGTTAAGTTCCCGATAATATTTACCGCCCGAAAGAGTCGACGCAACGAGAATCGGCGCCTGAATCATTTTAGCCGTCTTGTTCTCAATAATATAATCCAACGTGTTTTTTAAAGAATCTTTATCGATTGAACGGTTTGCAGACAAATCAACCGCTTGTCCGCCGACCATACCGTTAATTCCCGCGCATTCGAATATTATTTTTGCCGCTTTTATTGCTCGCAACGAATCAATTTTCCCAAAGTTACGAGATATTGCGGACAAAACGTTTTCCGAAGCCAAAGTTAAAAGTCCATCGCCTGCAAGAATTCCTAACGCTTCTCCGTATTTTTTATGTGTTGATAGCTTTCCCCTTCTATAATCGTCATTATCCATCGCAGGAAGATCGTCGTGCACAAGCGAATAGGAATGTATCATTTCTACGGAAACAGCGTAATCGACGGCGACGCCTATATCCACGCCAAGCATATCAGCCGTAGCCATACACAAAACGGGTCTGACGCGTTTTCCGCCGCCTAAAACGGCGTATTCCACCGCGCTCGACAAAGTGTTTGTATATTCCGATTTTGCCCCTATAACGGCTTGCTTCAATCTGCTTTCAAACAAATCAAGATAACCGTTGTATTTGTCTTTATAATTTTCCACTTCTTCTTTCCTTTGCAAGCATCAAGGTGTTTTTCATGAGCATTGCAATAGTCATAGGCCCGACTCCGCCGGGAACGGGGGTAATATAGGACGCTTTCTTTTCAACTTCTTCAAAGCAAACGTCACCCTTTAACCCGTTTTCTGTTCTGTTTATTCCGACGTCGATAACGACAACTCCGTCTTTAACCATATCGCCGCGCAAAAACTCGGGTTTCCCTATCGCGCAAACTACTATATCCGCTTCCGAAGTAATAGCGGAAAGATTAACGGTTTTACTGTGACAAATCGTTACCGTGCAATTTTCTTTCAATAGTAACAAAGAAACGGGCTTACCGACTATGTTGCTTCGGCCGATAACTACGGAGCGTTTCCCTTCGGTTTTTATCCCGTAACTTTTTATCAGTTCTATAATACCTGCGGGGGTACACGGCGAAACCGTTTCGTTCCCTATAAGGATTTTGCCTAAGTTTACAGGTAAAAAGCAATCCACGTCTTTTTCTTGCGGTATTTTGCTCAAAACAGCCGCTTCGTCGATACCTTTAGGTAAAGGAAGTTGAACCAAAATTCCGTCGATATCGTCGTTTTCCGCAAGAGTTTTTACTTGTTCTTCGATCTCGGTTTGGGTAGAACTTTCAGGCATACAAACCGTAACGGATTTTATCCCTACGTATTCGCACGCATTCGCTTTATTTCTGACGTAAATTTTCGATGCGGGATTTTCCCCTACGATTAAAACGGCGAGACAAATTTCTTTATTATTGTTTTTTCGATATTCTGCAATTTCTTTCTTTACTTCGTCTTTTATGCGCGAAGAAACGGCTTTACCGTCAATTATAACAGCCATTTTTACTTACCCATTAAAACTTTCTGTCGGTGTTTTTCGCATATTCGGCAATAATACCGTTAACGAAATCGGGACTTCTTTCCGTCGAAAACTTAGCCGCAAGTTTTGTCGCTTCGTCAATTATAACGATCGTGGGGGTTTCGGGGAAATTGTCCATCTCCGCCATACCCATAATTAAAATACATTTATCCGCGGGAAAAATTCTGTTCAATTTGAATTGCTTGGAACTTTCTTCAATAACGGCGGAATATTTTTCCGTTCCGGCGACGGAATATTTTAATAATTTATCGGCAAAAGCCGAATCGTCCGCATTAAGCGACGCATCCTTTTTCAAAACGCTAAAAAGCTCTTCATCTGTAGGATTAAAGAGCTTTGAAAACGTATATTTAAAAACTACTTCTCTGGCAATACTTCTCATATGTTATATCCGTAAAAATTTTATTGCGCGGTTTTCGCGTCGGTTTCCGTTTCGATATTCCCGTCTTCCTTTTTGGTTTCGGCAGGATCAACGTTCTGTTCGGCATTCTTATCGTCAACGGGTGCAGGCTGCGATTTATCGTCAAATGAAACGTCGTTTACAAAAACGTTAACCATTTCGACACGATAATCGGTCATAGACTCGATGTTGTATCTTATGCTTTCCTGAATTTTGAACGCATAATCGGGAACGTTTTGAAGATAGTGTATATCAACCGCCACGTCAACGGTAACGTTGTTTTTGTCGTAAGACACCTTAATCGGCGTTCTTTTTATCCACGACAGTGTTTTTGGCGACGATAATTCTATATTATCAAGTTCGGAAAGGGATATCCTTACAATATTTTCTATAATATTACTACCGAAAATTATTTTACCCTTTCTCGAAGTTTGAGTCAGTTTCTTAAATTTCATACAAACCCTTTATATTGTTTTTTCCTATTTTACCACAAATAATCGAGTTTGCATAGCATTTTTTAAGAAATAGGAATAATTTTTACGTTTTCCGGCGAAGCAATGTTTTCTTCCTGAATTATCGTGTAAATTTTAATCGTATCGTCCAAGGTCAGGTTAGCGGATTTTGCTATTACGTTTACGTTGTCGGAATCTATCCCCATAACAACTACGACGTCTTCGAAACCGTACGCTTTTATCAAACTTTCCAAAAGCATTTCTCTTTCCGTCATTTTGGTAAGTTCGGTTTTTAAACTAAGCGCTTCTTTTACGTCCGTTTCGGTTGCTTCCGCAGAAGCGATTACGGCGTCTAACTGCAACAGTTCTTCATTTCTTTTAGTTTGTCTTTCGCTTCTGTATTGGGCGAAATAACTTGCCGAACTAAGCGTTTCGGTTGCTTTGGGATTGATTAAATTACCGGTAAAAACAAAGTTTAAAACCGCCGTTACCGCAAGCAAAGCAATCATACTGGACAATACAATAATTTTCTTTTTCTTAGACATAGTTTTACTCCTTTTTAATTCATAGATAAAATTTCTATTTTTTCCGGTTTAACGTTTAACAGAGATATCGCCGCCTGCTGTATTTTCGTTATTACGGCAATATTATATTGTCCTTCGTAAACAATCAGAACTCCCGTTATATCGGGATACTCTTCCCTTATCGTAAGCGGTTTTCCGTTAATCAAAATAGGCGTTTCTTCTATTTCGGTAACGCCGTTTACCGTTTTAGTGGTCGTTTTCATTGCCAGAACCGTTTTCATTCCGGATTCTACAGTAATCGCAACCGACGCTTTACCGACGCCTTTCACAAGAGAAAGAGATTTCTCGAGTTTTTTCTCTAAGATTTCCACGTACGAACTTTCGTTTGTCACGCTTTCGGTTTTTACGTTACCGGTAAACGTTATCGCTACGGCAACTACTCCCATTGCAATCAATAGAACGACTATTATTGCTTTATTGAATTTGTTGTTCTTAATTTTATCTAACGCCGAAGCGATTTTTTCATTAAACTTACTCATATAATATTACAACCTTTTCATTTGACACGTTCAGATATTCGGAGATTTGTCCTTTCAACTCATCTATAATATGTATATTAGCGTTTTCGGAATTTATGACGGTTTTTTCGATTTTTACCGTAACTTTTTCTATAACGAATTTATATCGGTCGTCCACACTATAAGTTATATGCGCGCTTCCGTTGATTTTAGCCGCTTCGATTAAAGAATTTACTCCGTTTTCGACTCTTTTACCATAAGAACTAAAATATTTATCGGTATAATCGTAATCAACGTTAAATCCGCTGCTTACGTTTATATCGCCGAAAGAAACGTCGCTTTCAAAAAAAGATTTTATCGGAGATAAAACGCATAGAATCGCCAGGCACGAGAAAACGCTTCTTACAGCGGCTTTCATCTTACCCTGAGGTAAGACGTTTTCCGAAAAAAAAGATAATAAAATTAAAAAACAAATGGTTAAAATAACGTTTTTCATACTATAAATGCGTTTGCTGAAAAAATAAGCAGTAATACCGTTAAAAAGAACGAAAAAGCAACCGTAAGCAAGCACGTCGATAAATACGAAACCGATTTTGAAACGTTAGAAATAAAATTCGTAAATTTGGTATTACCTAAAGTATCTGTAATCGCTGCGGACAATTTAAGTAATAAAGAAAAACAGATAACGTCTATAAGCGGAGAAAGGACGATGATAAAAATACAAATTATGACCGATATGCCTACGGCGTTTTTTATTATCACACTTCCCGCCACGACTAAATCCAAACTGTCTTTTATAAAACCGCCTATTAGCGGTACGGAATTAGAAACCGCATACCTTGCCGCTTTAACGGAAATACCGTCGTAAGCGGCGGCAGAAATACCTTTTACCGATAAAAAAACACCGTATAAAGAAATGATTATTCCTATGGACCATTTTAGAATGCTCGAAAAAAGTTGATTAAACTTATTTATCCTTATATTCCCTGATACTTCCGAAAAACAACTTACGATTATCATTATTCCCACTAATGGGAGAAGAACGGCGGAAACGATTTCCGTTATTCCGCCGGACAAGAAAACCAACGCCGGTTTATAAAGCGCCGCAGAAGTTCCGCCACCCGACGCAATCATTAAAGTTAGTATTATGGGTGACATAATCTCGCATAATTTCCTTAGTGAATATATAGTGTTTTTTATGTTTGTAAATAAGTTTGTTGAAACTGATAATATAACGAGTAAAATCGCAAAATAGCAAACAACGTTTAATATGTTATCAATCTCCGACGACAGATATTTCCCTTTTATAAAATTAAATACGCTGTATACTATTGCTATCAAAATAATATTTATCACCGTAGGCAGATAATCTTTCACTTTACTTAATAAAAGTTGTTTTACGTATTCGGTAACTCCGTTATAATCAAATTCATATTCCCCTCTTATAAGTTTTCGAATGTTTTCTAAAAGACTACCGCCCCCGCTAATGCGGTTATAAAAATCGTCTAACTCGGCTAAATCTACGTCGTCAAGATTTTTTTCGATTGAATCGGATAAATCATCGGCAAATACGGTTTCGGGAAACGAAAAAAACAACGTTGAGCCTATGATTAATGCAAAAACGACGATAAATATTTTTTTCATATCATTAACCTTTTTAGTAAGTTAAATACTGCGTAAAATATCGGCAGAGAAGTTGTAAAAATAATTATTTTACCAACAAACACCAATTTATCCGAAAGATTTTTTATTCCCATATCTTCTATCGTACTTGCGCCGAATTCCACCAGATACCCTATTGCCGTTACTTTTAATATTATGGAAAAACTATCTTCCCCTAATCCCGTTAACGAAACGAGTTGTTTAAAAAAATCTACCGTCTGCACCAAGTAATCGAGAGAAAGGAAAACAATGATTATTCCCGAACCAACCAAAGCCAAAGGTGCTAACTCGCTGTTTACGCTTTTCAAATAGACTATAGTTATCGCAAACAATATTGCCAGAGAAACTATTTTAACCATTTTAATAGAGATAAAATATATTTTTTATCGTTTCAAACAATTCGCTTATCATATTTATAACGAGCGTCAAAACAATGATTAACCCCGCAAGCGAAACGAGCGTCGCAATATCATCTCTGTCGCTTTTCTTTAAAACCTGCGTGATTACGGTTATTAAAATTCCTATCGCCGCTATTTTAAATATAATGTTAATATCCATTTACATCACCATAATAAGTATTGCAAGACCGGTTAAAAATCCGAGTTTAATATATAAAGGCTTGTACTTTTTTAAATCCTTTTCAGCCTGCACGGATAATTCGGTTAGTTTTGCATTCATCTCTGCCAACTCTTTTAATTGCGTATCTTTATCTTTTTTGCCTACGCCGTTTACGTAATCAATAAACAACGATTTCTCTTCTTCTTTCAGGTATTTCGGCAAGACCGTATCGGGACGAAACTCCGATATTGCTTTTTTAAAGTCACCTTCATGCGAAAAATCTTTCATTATATCCGATAATTTCTTTTGCCCGAACGATATTTCGGAAATAAGTTTTTTGTTAAAATTCAAAAAATCCTTGAAAAACTTGTTTCTTTTAACGAATTTATCCGATAAAGCAACTCCGAAAACGGTACATATTAAACAACATATAATCCCGAAAAACAGTTTCACGATATCTCCTTGGAATTTTCGTCGTATATTTTATTTATAACGCCTGCTTTGCCGTCCCCTTTTAAAAACACATATCTCTCAAAAAGACCGTCGATAAAATATTCGTTGGTCTTTAATTTTTCTAAGGTGTCCCCATGCGCCGAAGCGATAACTTTTACGCCCGTTAAAACGGTTTTATTTACCGCAAGCCAATCTTTTTCAATCAACTCGTCAAAAACAACTATAGAAGGCGACATAGACCTTATTCCGCACTCAAAAACATATTTTTTATTCGAATAAACAATTTTGTCCACGTTCTTTCCGCCTACGTTAATAAACTCTCCGCGCTCGTCGCAAATCAATATCTGTTCGTTTTGCGGTAAGTTTTTTACAATATCTTTTAAAATCGTAGTCTTCCCAAATCCGGGCGGCGAAACGATTAAAGTATTTAACGTTTTTCCGCCATTTC
>CAKQQY010000037.1 GCA_934271245.1 uncultured Clostridia bacterium
GGATTGTTATTCCCGTACGGGTTGTTGTTGCCGTATGGCGAATTGAAAGGATTATAACCGTTGAATCTTTGTTTTAAATAATCTTCGTATTCTACTTCCTTTTTATTCCTTATCGCGAACACCAGAATGTAGAAAAGCGCTGGGAAAAACACGCACAATAAAGAAAGCATAAGGTATTTTTCGGGCCAGTAACGTTTGAAAATCGCAATGTAAACGAGTATGAATCCCAAGGAAGAAACCGTATTAAGGAAATACGAGAACACGTTGAGTACCAGAAGAATTTTAGACATCGCGTCGAAATTCTGATACGGATAAATTATATTTTCCACCCAGAATCTGGAATCGTAAAGGTATTGCGTGGCGTCGCCGAAATTGTTTATAGAGACGTCGCTGATATAAATTTGTCCGCCCTGAAGATAGTATCCTATAAGAGGATAGTAAGTTACAACGAAATAAGCGATTTCACAGAGTTTGCCGGCAGTGAACACGAGCAGAAGAATCAACGCGAAATCGTTGAAATTTCTGCCGAAAACGGTAATTTTTTTACATAATTTACCCGCTATATAAACCCAGGCGAACGGAACGAAACTCCAACCCGCGTTTTTAGCGATTTTTTCGTCGGAATTTTTTCGCGCGAGACAATATAACCCTATCGAGCGCAACGCGTATAACGCCAGATATATCGCGGCAATAATAATTGCGGCAAACAAAATCGTCGAATTGTCTAAAGGAATGCTTTTAACGGTTCCCTGAATTTCCACTATAACGCTGATCATATTTTCTCCTTATCGGCAGATTAGTACGCTCTTGCGAAAACCACCTTATGTTTTGCGGGTTTGCCGCAAACGGCGCATTTTTCGGGAACGCCTTCTTCGTCTACCATAACCCTTGCGGTAGCCTGAGCGACTTCTTTGATTTTATCTTCGCACTCTCTGCAGCCGCACCAGCCGGCTTTGACGAAATTTTTCCCTTCCACGCCTTTTAATATACCGTCAACGGAATCGGCTTCCACTATTTTGGAATCTCTTCTTTCTCTCGATTTAACGAGCATATCTTTCTGAATGGTATCGAGAAGAGCGGTAACCGTTCCGGTAAGATTATCGAGCGATACTTCCTGTTTTTCGAGAGTATCTCTTCTCATAATAATCGCTTTGTTGTTTTCGATATCTCTCGGACCTATTTCTATACGTACGGGAACGCCTTTCATTTCCCATTCGTTAAACTTCCAGCCGGGACTCATATCTCTTCTGTCCACTTCGGCTCTTACGCCCGCTTTAACGAGCGCGGCTTCGAGTTCCGCCGCCTTTTCGTTTACGCCGCCTTTGTGCGCCGCGACGGGAATGATAATCGCCTGAACGGGAGCGACCTTCGGCGGAAGCACAAGTCCGCGTTTGTCGCCGTGCGCCATGATTATCGCGCCGATAAGCCTTGTGGAAGTTCCCCAGGACGTCGTATATCCGTATTTGAGAGTTCCGTCTTTGTCGAGATATTTTATATCGAAAGATTTCGCGAAGTTCTGCCCTAAATAATGGGAAGTACCCGCTTGTAAACTCTTTCCGTCGAGCATCATCGCTTCCATACCAAAAGTAGCGACCGCGCCCGCAAACTTTTCTTTTTCCGTTTTTCTTCCGCAGATAACGGGAATGGCGAGCGTCTGTTCGGCAAAGTCTTTATAAACCTGCAACATTTTCATCGTTTCTTCCATCGCTTCTTCTTCGGTTGCGTGTACGGTATGCCCTTCCTGCCACAAAAATTCCGAGGTACGAAGGAAAGGTCTTGTGGTTTTTTCCCAACGCATAACGTTGCACCACTGGTTCATTATAACGGGTAAATCTCTATAAGACTGTATCCATTTTGCGTACATAGTTCCGATTATCGTTTCGGAAGTAGGACGAATCGCAAGCGGTTCTTCGAGTTTTGCGCCGCCGGCGTGGGTAACTACCGCCACTTCGGGGGCGAACCCTTCTACGTGTTCGGCTTCTTTGGAAAAGAAACTCATCGGGATAAGCAACGGGAAGTATGCGTTTTTGGAACCCGCCGCTTTAAATCTCGCGTCCATATCCTTTTGTATGTTTTCCCAGATAGCGTAACCGTACGGGCGGATAACCATAGTTCCTTTAACGGGACCGTAGTCGACGAGTTCGGTTTTCAACACCACGTCGGTGTACCATTGAGTAAAATCCGCGTCTATATCGGCTATTTGAGTCACGAATTGTTTGTCGTTCATATCTTTCTCCTTATGTTAAGGTACAATATTGCATTTTATTTCATCGAATATCATACCATAGCGAGAAAATTTATACAAGTTTTTTTCTCAACTATTTATTAAAAGACTTGAAAAACAAACGGTTTTATTTTATAATTTAGTAAACGACATGCGGTTTTTCCCGCGCAAGGAGATAAAATGAAAGAAATTCAACAACTTACGATAAACGCCATAAGAGTTTTATCTGCCGAAGCCATTCAGAAAGCGAACTCGGGTCACCCGGGGCTTCCGCTCGGCGCGGCTCCCATAGGCTACGCAGCGTATACCAACATGGTTTTCAATCCGAACGATACCCGTTTCGACAACAGAGATCGTTTCGTTCTGTCGGCAGGGCACGGCTCTATGCTCGATTATTCTGTTCTTCACCTTTTCGGATATAAAGTAAGCATGGAAGACATAAAAAACTTCCGTCAACTCGATTCCATTGCGGCAGGTCACCCCGAATACGGCGTATGCCCCGGGGTTGAAACGAGTACAGGTCCGTTAGGTCAGGGCGTCGCCAACGCCGTAGGTATGGCTATCGCGGAAAATTATCTCGCGAATAAATTCAACACCGAAGACTTTACTGTAGTTGACCACTACACCTACGCTCTGTGCGGCGACGGCTGTATGCAGGAAGGCATCGAAAACGAAGCGGCGTCGATAGCGGGCACCCTTAAACTCGGTAAACTTATAGTGTTTTACGACGATAACGATATAACCATCGAAGGCAATACCGACATCACTTTCAGAGAAGACGTCGGTAAACGTCACGAAGCGCTCGGCTGGCAGGTATTAAAAGTAAACGACGTGAACGATATAAACGCTTTAAACAGAGCGATTAAAAAAGCCAAAGCGGAAAAGAACAAACCGTCTTTAATAATCGTTAAATCGGTTATAGGTTACGGTTCGGCGCTTGCCGGCAACGAAAAAGTTCACGGTTCTCCGCTCGGCGAAGAAGGACTTAAAACCTTAAAAGAAAATCTCGGGTGGAATTATCCCCCGTTCGAAGTTCCCGAAGAAGTTTACGCTCATTGCAGAAGATTCGCTTCTAAGGGAAAAAGAATAGAAAGAGAATGGAAAAAGACTTTTAAAGCGTATAAAGAAAAGTATCCCGCTCTCGCCGCAGAATACGAACAATGGATGAGCGGAAAGGTTAAAAACCTTGAAAACATCGAAGAATTGTGGCAGTACGAAAAAGACGACGCTTCGAGAAATTACGGCAATATCGTTCTCAATAAGATAGCGAAATACGTTCCGAATTTAATCGGCGGCAGCGCGGACCTTGCTTCCGCCAACAAAACGTATATGAAAGGAAAGGGCGACTTCTTACCCGAAAACAAGACGGGCGCGAATATGCACTTCGGCATAAGAGAACACGCCATGGCGGCTATAAGCAACGGCATGTATCTGCACGGCGGGCTTATAAATTACTGCGCGACTTTCGCCGTTTTCTCCGATTATATGAAGAACGCGATGAGAATGTCGGCTATAATGGAAATCCCAGTTACCTACATTTTAACTCACGATTCGATAGGCGTCGGCGAAGACGGACCGACCCACCAACCCATCGAACAACTCGCCGGACTTCGCGCGATGCCGAACATGAAAGTGTTCCGTCCGTGCGACGGAAGAGAAACGACGGCGGCGTACGTTTCGGCGTTTAACGGCAAAGAACCGACGGCGATTTTCCTTTCGAGACAGACTATCCCCATGATAGAAGGTACTGGCAAAAACGCGCTTAAAGGCGGCTATATTCTTTCCGATTCGGAAGGCAAACCCGACGCTATAATTATCGCTTCAGGCAGCGAAGTAAGCGTTGCGATGAAAGCGAAAACCTTGTTAAAATCTGACGGAATCGACGTAAGAGTAGTTTCGATGCCGTGTATGGAATTATTTGAAAAACAATCGGAATCTTATAAAAACAAGGTTCTCCCCGCGACCGTAACCGCGAGAGTGGCGGTAGAAGCGGCGGCTTCTTTAAGTTGGTATAAGTACGTAGGTTTAACGGGAAAAGTGGTCGGAATAGACCGTTTCGGTCAATCCGCGCCCGCGACGAAATTATTCGAAAAATTCGGCTTCACCCCCGAAAACGTTGCGGAAAAAGTTAAAGAAACGATAGCAAATAACTAACGATTTTAACCATTAAAAATCAAAAAAGACGGAATTTAAAATTCCGTCTTTTTCTTTTTGCCGTTATTTTATCAGTATTTTACTGACGATTTTACGTGTTTTTTATTCTCACGAAAAACCGTAAAAAATCGCTTTTTTTGTAAAAATCGGCATTTTCGCCTTTATTTATCTGACGATTTTCTTCTTTTAATCATTATCGCCGCAGCAATTAAAGCGAGCGCCGAGACGAGAGCGGATAGCGACGTGACGTTGCCGCCGAACACCGCTCTGTCCTGTATTATGACCGTTTTTACGCCCCGTCTTGCAGCCGCTATAGCGCAGCACAGCCCTGCCATTCCGCCGCCTATTACGCACAATTCGGTATCATACGTTTTAGTTTTCATGTTATTCTCCTTTTTACCTATTTTAAAGAAGAAAATTCCTTTTTACCTTAAAAATCTTGCAATCACCGATTGCAAGATTTTTATGTTTTTATCTGTTTTTTTATCGTTTTTGGCTATTTTAAGGAAAATTGTTTAAATTCTATTCCCCTGAGTCCTTTCTGACTGCATTTATACGCGGCGACTTTTTTAGCGAATTCGCATGCGTTCTCTATATTTTTTCCGCTTAAATACGCCGCTAAAAACGCCCCGTGGAAAGTATCGCCCGCGCCGTTGGTGTCTATTGCTTCAACCTTTACGCTATCGTATTTACGAAGGTCGCCGTTTTCGGTAAAACAGTATCCGCCGCGGCTTCCGTCGGTTACGACGAAAACTTCCGGTTTATACTTTTCGTACGTCTTTTTCGCCGCGGTTACAAGGTCCTTTTCGCCCGTAAGCCCCGTAACGAATTCCGCCGACGGGATAAGTATATCCGCGTAAGGCAACAGTTTCTCTATGCCGTCGTATAATCCCCCTGCGTCAAGGCTTACTTTTACGCCGTTCTCTTTGGCGATTTTCGCCGCCTTTATAGCGCAATTCAAGTAATTGCCGTCTAAATGCAGAGCGTCCGACCCCGCGATTTTATCCGTTTTAAGCAAATTCGGGTCGTCGGGTACGCTTCCGCGGTCAAAAAGTATGGTTCTCGTTTTATCCTTTTCAGATAAAATTATATACGAAGTAAACGATTTTGCGTTTTTTACTTTTACCGCGCTTTCCGTATTCACGCCGTATTTAACGAAGTCGCTTAGAAGATAATCCGCTGCGGCATCGTCGCCGAAAAGACCGACGGCGGAACAATCCGCCCCTAATTTTTCGGCTATTACGAGCGCGTTGCCTACCGGTCCGCCGCCCGAAACAAACACTTCTTTCGCTTTTCTTTTAGTGTCTTCGACGGGATAACTTTCGCTTATTATAAGCGTGTCGAACACACACGCGCCGAGTCCCGTGATTTTCATATTCCGTTTTCCGCCCCTAAAAGTTCTATTTTGCTTTCGGCAAACTTTTTAACGGCTTCGATAGGTCCTGCCATAAAAAGGTCTACCGCCACTTTGCTTCTGTCGGTTTTGAATATTTCGTCTAAATAAGAGTAGCACAAATCCGTTCCGAAGTTGACCTTTCTTATTCCCGCTTTTATAGCCGCCTTTACCTGCTCGTCGGGGACACCGCTTCCGCCGTGCAGAACGAGATAGGCGTTAGTCTTGTTCTTTATCTCTTTTATCCTTTCGATTGCAAGGACGGGCGCTTTTTTATATCTGCCGTGCGCCGTGCCTACCGCTATCGCAAGCGCGGTTACCCCCGTTTCTTTTACGTATTTTGCGGCGTCTATCGGGTCAGTGTAGTCTTCGGGTACGCCGTCGGCGGCTTTACCTATCGCGCCGAGTTCCCCTTCTACGCCGATTTTAAGAGCGGAACATTCTTCTACCGCTTTACGGGTGTTTTTTACGTTTTCTTCGAAACTTAATCTCGAAAAATCCACCATTATGCCCGTCGCGCCGTTTTTAAGCGCGTTTTCCATTGCGGCAAACCCCGAGCCGTGGTCTAAGTGCATACATACGGGAACGAAAGATTTTTCCGCCGCCGCTTTTATTACCGGCGCGAGATAATCGGCTATGCCCGTTTCCGCAAGTCTTGAATAAAACTGCATTATTACGGGGGATTTCTTCTCTTCCGCCGCCTTTATTACCCCCATTACCGTTTCCATATCGTAAACGTTGAACGCGGGGATTGCAAACCCTTTCTTTTCGCCTATACTTAAAATTTCCTGTAAAGTTACCAGCATTTTATTATTCCGCCTTGTCAAATTTTATTTCGTCGTTATATTTACAGAACTCTTCGAGTTCGTCCACGTAATCGCCCGGGATTTCCGTCATATGATGTATATACGGTCCTTCTATTATCTTTCTTTCGAGTTTCGGCAAGTCCTTAAACTGCGCCCACATATATGTTCCGAAAGTTTTGGGTCCTTCGCACGTTGTGAACTTTCCGCCTAAAAGGTAGTACTTTCCCCTTTCGCACTGGAATCTCGCTATCGTGTATTCGCCGTCCTTTAACTTGAAACTCGGTTTGGTATTATATAAATAAGGTTTTACCTTTTCGTCTTTATATTCGAGCGGGAACGGTCCGCAATGCCATAACAGTTCGGCGTTGTCGTTTTCGGGGTGACGGCAGGTAAATTCACCTTGTATGGGTTTACACTTTCCGCGGCTTGCCGACATAAGCAACACGTTGGTTATCGTCATGTGCATATCCCATTCGCACGTTACGAATATCCCTTTTTCGGCAAGCAGGCACATGGCAAGGCAAGGATTCGCTTCCCAACCTAAATTTATGCCCGTCCAGCATTCAGCCGATATTATATTGCAATCGTTTTTAATTGCGAGATTTTCGTAATAATACGCTATTGCGAGCATTTTTTTAAGATACTCGTCGGAAAGGTTTCCGCAATCGAACGTTTCTTTTAGTTTTACAAGGTCTTTTTCCAAATCTTCCTGTCGTTCGGCGTATATCTCTTTCAAATCGTTTAACGCTTCCGCAAGATTGAATATTTTTACCTTTAAGCCGAATTTTTCCGCAAGTTCCAGTTCGTTATACATTATCGAACTGAACGGTTTTATTCTCGCGCCTACCTGCAATACCGTAAGGTTATGAAAGTTTTTCACCATGGTAGCGACGGACATAAACTTTTTTATGCCTTTATCGAAAGTTTCCGTTTCTATATCGCAGTTTTCTATATAAGAAAATTTTACGTTCGCGCGCTTTAACTGTTTGCTTAACGCGAACAATCCGCATTGCGTGTCGGTATACCTTATATCGTTTGTGAAATTTCTGTCGCGCGGTCCCCACAATAAAGTCGGCAAATTAAGTTCGCCTGCGACGCGCCCTACGACGTTTTCCATACCGAAATTGCAGTTTACTACAAACAGCGCGTTTATACCGCTGTCCTTAAAATATTTTACTACTTTTTCGCAGTCTTCTTCTAAAAAAAGCGTGCCTTCGTCGTTAAGAAAGTCTATATCGACGAATTCCGTCTGCGCGTCGGTGTAGCGTTCTTTTATATACTTTACGCATTTACGTTTATTCTCGACGGCGTAGTCGCTCTGGAATATTCCTATCCTTTTGGGCGGCTCTTTTATCCAGCGCCTTACCGGCAATATTCCTATCTTTAAGTCATAGTTCAACATCTTCTATTTTCTCCTTTACGCCGATATCCGCGTATTCGAATATCTCCGCGTTTTTATCGCAATTTATCGCTATAACCGTTTCCGATTGCTCTATTCCCGTTATATGTTGTATCGCTCCGCTTATTCCTATCGCTATATAAACTTTCGGATTTATCGTCTTTCCCGTTAAGCCTGCCTGCGATTCGTACGGAAGTATTCCGCAATCTACCGCTTTACGCGTTCCCGCTATCGCGGCGTTTAATCTCTTCGCCGCTTCTTCTATTTTTTTAAGGCTGTCTTTCGCGCCGTAACCGACGCCTATTACTATATCGTCGCTTTTATTGCCGTTTTCCCGCATGGTCGCTAAAAAATATTCGCTTTCGCTCTCTATTTTGGCGATTATTTTCCCTTCTGCGGCCGGTCTATACACGAAAGTTTTTTCGCCGTCCGTTTCCGCGTTCACGCAGTCGGCGCACAGCCCGGCGTTAAGTATCGCCGCCACTTTCGGCGCGAGAACCCGATTAAAGGGGTCGCTCTTAAAAAAAACGTTTTTTATTTTTAGTTCTTTTATTTTTTCGGCTATTTCTGCGGGCGTTTTATTGTCGGCGGGAATTCTTACGATTTCTTCCGCTATTTCTTCGCCGAACACGTTTAACCCTTCCCCTACGATTACCGCTCGTTTTAATTTTTTGCCGTCCTTTTTTATTTCTTCCGTCGTGGTTTTTTTATTTTTCGCTTTCTCTATCTCTTCGTAAAGGCGGCTTTTATCTATAAACTTGCACCTGCGTTTGCCGCGTTCCGATTCGAATGTTTTTATTACTTTCGTGGGCGAACCGATAAAACCCGTTTCCGTTTCTTTTAAACCTAATTCTTTTATGCCGATTACTTTGACTTCTCTTTTTTTCGAGCGGATTGACGCCGCCCTTAAAGTTTTCGTCTTTTCCCACGAGATTACCGTTTTACCCGTTATTTCCCTTTCGCCGTACCTTGTTTTTACGGTGTTTTCCGTCTTTTCCATGGCGTACGGAATAAAATCGTACCCGATGAGTTCGGAGATTTCCGCAGGTACCTGCGCCGTATCGCCGTCTACGCTTTGCCGTCCGCAATACACTATATCGGGCGAGATACGCTTTATCGTTTCGGCTAATACTTTCGACGTGACGAGAGTGTCGCTCCCTATGAGCGCTTTATCGCTTACGAGTATAAAGTCCGCGCCGAGCCGCGTTATATATTCCGCTTGCGGCGTCATCGTTATAGGCGACATGCTTATTACCGTGACTTCGGCGTTTTTCTCCGAAAGAGCCCATTCGAGCGCGGACGCGTCGAACGGGCTGATTTCTCCTTTATAAAATTTTACTGCCACCGCGATTTTAAGCATTATATATCTCTTCTAACGCCTTCTGAATTTTTTTGTACCTGATAAAAAGTTTCGCGTATTCTTCTCCGCGTTCTTTATCGGGCAGGATTTCGCCCGTAACTACCGAACACTTTTCTATCGCTTCTTCGGGGTCTTTGAAAAAGCCCGCGGCTATACCCGCAAGCATTGCGGAACCGAACGAACTGTCGTTATTTTCCGTCTTTACGAGTTTTATCTGCAACGCGTCGGCTATCATTCCGCTCCACACGTCGCTCTTCGCGCCGCCCCCGATTATGAACGCGCTCTCTATTTTTACGCCGAGTCCGCCTATATATTCTTTACAGTCTTTCATCGACATCGCCACGCCTTCCATTACCGCTCTTGCGAAATGACCTTTCGTGTGCGCGCCCGTAATTCCTACAAAACTACCCTTTAACATGGGGTTGGCGTACGGCGTCAGTTCGCCGCTTAAATAGGGGTGGAATACAAGTCCGTCGCTTCCGACGGGGATTTTTTTCGCTTCTTCGTCGTATTCCGCGTAATCGCCGCCGAACGCGTCGCGAAACCACCTTAATGACGCCGCGCAGGATTTCGTCGCGGTGCCGGGATAGTACAACCCCTTTATCACGTGCGAATAGTTGATTACGTTTTTATCGGGCGCAAGTTTATCGTTTACCACGCAGATTCTTCCCGCGGTGGCAAGTTTTAACGTAGTTTGCCCCTTTTTTATCGCCCCCGCAGCGAACACTTCCATTGCGGTATCGGTCGCGCCGCAGATGACTTTTACGTTTTCGTCAAAGCCGAATTCTTCCGCGACTTCTTTTTTTACCTTTCCCGTTACCGTTAAAGGCGTGACGATTTGCGGCAGGTTTTCTTCCGTTATTCCTACAAGGCCTAAAAACTTTTCGTCCCAGCGCATTTTATCGTAATCGAAAAGCATGCTCCCTTCCGCTTCGATATAGTCGGTAACAAAGTCGCCCGTAAACTTTCCGCGAACGTAGTCTTTGGCAAAGGTTATCCTTTTTACCCTTTTCCATTCTTCGGGTTTATTCTCTTTCACCCACATGAGTTGCGGCAACGTCCAGATAGTGTCTGCGTTATGTTTGAATTTACGGAATATCTCTTCGCCGTAATTTTCTTCGAGATATTTTTTCTCTTTTACCGAGCGAGTATCCGTCCAGTACACCGAATTCATTACCGGTTTTCCGTTCTCGTCGGTTAAAACGGCAGTATGAGTCGCCGCGTCGAAACACAACGCGGCTATATCTTTTCCGTCTATTTTCGATTTCTTTATTACGGCGCGAATATTTTCTTTCGTGGCGTTATACCAGTCTTCGGGATTCTGTTCCCTGCCGTTTTCGCCTACGGTTATCGTTTTATACTCGCTCGTCGCCGTGGCGACGACTTTTCCCGTTTCTTCTAGCAGCGTCGCTTTACTCGCTCCGCCGCCGAAATCCACGCCTAATACGTACATACTTTCACCCGCTTATTTTACAACTATGTTTTCGCCGACAATTCCGATTACTTTGCCCGTTTCTACGTGTTTTTTGCTTTCTTTATGGCATATCAACCATTTGTTGCGCGCTACAAGTTTTTTATCTCCGCTCTTAGCCATAAGCGGCGTATTCGTTCCGCGCGGCAGAATTACCACGTTCCCGAACACCCCGTTACCCGGCAACGTCGGACAAAAATGCAACGTGGTCTGATAAATTTCCACAGACTCGCCTTTCTTAACCAGAAACGCTTTAATATTCTTCGTATCGAATATTCCGTCAGTCATTTCTCGTCTGTCGCCCAAAAGCAATATCATATCTTCCAGAGCGCAATGAATTTCCGACGATTTATGCCACTCCAAAGCGTTAAGCGTATCGTTATGCCCCCAGCAATAACCGATTTGCACGTCCATATCGCCGAACGCTTCACGATAATACGCTAAGGATTCTTCCGTTTCGAATGCCGGAACGCTCGCCATATAAGAACAGCCTCTTTCGGGAACGGCTATCTCCTTCGCTTTCTCTTCGAACAACCCGAAAAACGGACAGTCGACTACTTCGCCGTATTGCAAAAACTCTTTATCGTGTATAGTATATATTTTCATCGTTTATCCCGCTTATTTATTCATCCACTTATGTTCTTCTTCGGTGGTGCAGAATATCCCCCTGTTTTTGCCCGCCATTATCCACAAACAATAGTTTTTATATCCCGGGGCGACGGTAAAGGGGTGATAACCTTTGGGGACTTCGACCGAATCTCCCGTTTTTACTTTATACGCTTCGTTGATATCCCCTTCTTTACTATATACCATCTGAACGCCGAAGCCTTGCGGTTTATCGAATTCGAAATAGTATATTTCGTCTAAAAAGCCTTCGACGGGCATATCTTCTATATCGTGTTTATGCGGCGGAAAACTTGCCCAGTTGCCGTCTTCTACCCAGAATTCGCCTATATACAAAAGGTTCGCTTCGGCGTTTTCCGCAACGTTGAACGCCGCGGTTCTTTTATACGCGCCTTTGCCGAGTTCTTTGGTTTTTATGTCGGCGGTTCTTATTACCTGCGCTTTTATATGTTTTTCGGCAGGCGCTTTGGCTATGCACACTTTAGCGTCGCCGCCCGTTGCCGTTACGGTGAATTCTTCGTCTTTTCCGACGTAAACCGCTTCGCCTACGCCGTCGAAAACCGTCTTTCTTACGCCTACTTTTTCGAATTTAAAGTCCTTACCCGTTACGGTAATGCTTCCGTTTAACACGATAAGAGCGAATTCTTTGCCCTTTTCGTCTATCTTCGCGCTCGTTCCGTCGCGAAGTTTAAGCATATCCGTTTCCGCATAGCAAAGCGGACTGTTTCTGTTAGTTATTACCCTTTCGTATCCGTATTTTTCAACGTAACTCTTTTTAAGATTCATTTCTCTTTTCTCCTTAAATAAGGTTTTCCGTCACTATCTGTTCGACGGTTTTTACTTCGTACCCTTCGGGCGCGGTCTTTTTAAGCATTTCGTACTCCGCGGGATTTTCGGTTACTATCGTTCTGCAACCCATATTCGCCGCGTTTACCCACCTATCCCGAGCGATTCTCGTCTGTACGTCCGGCATATATTCGTTCATTATAAGGCTTCCTGCAAAGTTTGCTTCTTTGCCCTTTAACAGCATTTCTTTATTTACGCCGACTTTCGCTATTATCTCTCTTGCCGTCGTTTCGTCGTCAAGGTCGCGGGCGTAAGCGTAGTTATCCTGCAAAGTATATTCCCTGCCGCCGTTTTTAACCTTTAACTTTCCGCTCTCCACGAGTTCTTTTACGTATTCGTTAAAGCCTTTTACCGTCGCCGTGACTTCTATTCCCCATTCCTTATATTCGTGACGTATAAGTTTTAAGTCTACGGGGTCGTATACTATTACCGTTTTATATCCGTTCATTTCTGCGGCGGCGTTTTTTGCCGCGGTGAGAGTTTCTTCCGTTTTCCCCGTTAAAAACCACATCTCGTTTCCGCTATCTATAACCTTTCCGTCTATCGTGAATTTTACGCCCGCTTTTTTCAATAAGTTTGCCGCGGTTATAACGCTTTCGGGACTTTTATATATTGCGTCGCTGCCTGCAAAAAACAGTATATCCGTTTTTTCTTTATTTAGCAATACCTTAATTTCTTCTTTTACGCTTTCGCCGTATACGTTGCCTGTCTTTTCGTATTTATCGAGCATATCGTTTACGTATGCGGGAATTACGCCGTTCAACGCCGCGTCGGTTTTTACTTCCTGTATAAATACTTTAGGGTCCCAACCGGTTACGCAGTTATTCGTACACGCCCCGCAAAGAGTGCATTCGTACACGTTATCTATTATTTCGTCTATCTTTTCCGCTCCGCGGCTTACCAGAGATACCGCAAGCGCTCTCGCTCTCGCGGTGTTTCTTTCCTGTCCCGTGGCGTTGCCTACCGGGCATACGTGACGGCACATCCAGCAAAATCTGCAACTATCCGCTATTTTTTTAGCCTTTTCGGTTATATTCATTTTTATTTCTCCTTATAAACCTAACTTGAACGGGTTCATTATTCCGTTCGGATCGAGCGATTTCTTTAACCCTTCGAATACCTGCATGGCGGGCCCGTACTGCTCTTTCATAAGTCTTCCGAGTTTGATGCCTACGCCGTGGTGGTCGTTTACCACGCCGCCGTTGGCGATTGCCGTTCTGACGCCCAGCGTCCATATTTTGTTATGTAATTTCATCGCTTCGACGGGGTCTTCCGGCACGTATTCTTTATCTACGATAAATCTGTCGTATACCATACAGCCCCATTCGTACCAGTGCGAGAAGTGCGCTATGAATTTTACGTGCGGGAAGTTGGTTTCTATCGCGTTTTTCATCGCGTGATATATCTTTTCTATTTTATCGTAAGGCGCGATGGTATCCATCGTTCCGAACATCTGCGGCAAATCCATCATATGACCGGGATAGAAGAAAGTAATTTTTTCTTTCCACCATTTTTCGCCGTATTCGCTGCCTAAATCTTCCGCTCCGTATTTGGCGAAAGTGTCTAAAAGAATCTTTTCTTCCACGTCGACGAGTTCTTTTACCCCTTCGTACGCTATGTTCATGAACGCGCCGGGTTTTTCAACGCCGACTATCTTTTTTATAAGCGAAGCCGTTTCCGCTTCGTCGTATAATCTCATAACAGACGGTTTGAATTTCTGCAATATTTCTCTCGAAGCCTTGAACGCCGACGACATATCCTTAAACAAAAAGCCCCTGAATCTTCTTACTTCCGGTTGGTCGTATATTCTTATCTGCGCTTTCGTGATTATACCGAGAGTTCCTTCGCTTCCGATAAATATCTGGTTTAAGTCGGGGCCTGCCGCGTGTTTAGGCGCGGACGACGTATTGATTATATCGCCGTTCGGAAGCACTACTTCCATCTGCAATACCATATCGTCTATCTTGCCGTATTTCGTGGACACCACTCCTATTCCCCTATGCGCTAAAAATCCGCCTACGGTAGAACAGGTAAGCGACGACGGATAGTGCATGGTTGCGTATCCCTTTTCGTTAGCCGCCCATTCGACGTGCTTATATATAGCCCCCGCTCCGCATTCTATATACATGGAATCGGTGTTGACTTCGTATATTTTATTCATTCTTTTGGTATCGAGAATTATTCCGCCGCATACCGGTATCGCGCCGCCCTGCGTTCCGCCGCCGCCGCCCCACGTGGTTACGGGAATTTTATAATAATTCGCTATCTTTAATACCTTGGAAGTTTCTTCCGCGTTCAACGGACTTACCACGAAATCCGCTTCGGGCATTCTTCTTCCCCTGTCCGCCCACATTCTGGAAAGCCAGAAATAATCTACGCTATGGGTTACTTTGTCGATTTCTTTTATCGAACAGTTTTCTTCGCCTACGGCGTCTTCGAGTTCCGTCAGAATCTGCGTTTGTAAAAATTCGTTCATATCTTCTCCTTATATCTTTTTGTCTTTTTCCGTTTATATAACGGTTTCAGTATATCACGAATAAAAATCATTTTCAACTGTTTTGCGAATTATTTTTTATTTTTTGAAAATAATTTTCATATCCCGTAAAAACAAAAGGGGGTTGTTTATCCCCCTTAAAACCCTTTAAGGGTTTATTTTACTTTCAGTTTGCCGAGCGATTTCACTCTGCCGACGGGTCCGTCCGAGCGGATATATACTTCGCCCAAACGCTCGTTTTTAAACCCGTTTTCTTTATATTTTTCGTAATCGAAAGCGTTGATTTCGTCTAACGCAAGTTTATGAAAATCGTAAAAATTTTTAAAGTTTTCATAGCCTTTGCCGAGAGTTCCGTTCAAGAATTTATCGGCTATTTCGCAACCCATTCGGGGGGCGACGTAAAACGCGCCCATCGCGAGAACGTTTAC
>CAKQQY010000038.1 GCA_934271245.1 uncultured Clostridia bacterium
GTTATCAAGAGATGGAACAATCACAGACTTAAAGAAACCCACGGCGTCGGCCCCGTACACAGAGAAGTCGGTTCTATGGGCGCTAACAGCTCTCCGTCCAGAGTATTCAAAGGCAAACATATGGCCGGTCAGTACGGACACGAGAACGTTACCGTATTAAACCTTGAAGTCGTAAAGGTTGACAAGGAAAGAAACGTTATCCTTGTTAAGGGCGCGGTCCCCGGTCCCGTAAAAGGAATCGTTACTTTAAGGAACAGCGTTAAAGCGTAAGGAGAAAGACAATGCCAAGTGTAACATTATATAATATGAAAAAAAGCGTGGTAGGCAATCTTGAATTACCCGACGCTTTGTTTAATGCAGAATACAACGAACCCGTTATTCATCAGGCTGTCGTAACCAGACTCGCTAACGAAAGACAGGGTACGAAAAGCACTCTTACTCGTACGGAAGTTCGCGGCGGCGGCGCAAAGCCTTACCGTCAGAAAGGTACCGGCAGAGCAAGACAAGGTTCTATCAGGAGCCCTCAATGGGTTAAGGGCGGCGTAGTCTTCGCTCCCAAGTCGAGAGATTTCTCCAAGAAAATGAACGCAAAAGCCAGAAAGGTTGCTTTATTTTCCGCTTTATCTCAGAAAATCAGAGATGACGAAGTATTCTTTATCGACGAAATAAAAGTTGAAGCTCCCAAAACGAAAGAAATGGCAACGTTCTTAAAAACGTTCGGAATCGAAAAAACGGCGCTTATCGTTATGGACAACAACGACGACGCGGTTATCAAAGCGTGCGCTAACATCGCCGCGTTGACCACTCTGAACGTCAACCAGATCAGCGTTTACGAAATCGTTAAAAACGCAACGATCGTTATTTCCAAGAAGGCTGCCGAACAAATTAAGGAGGTCTACGGAGAATAATGGCTGCACATGATATTATAATTAAACCCTTGCTTTCCGAAAAGAGTTACGCAGGGATAAAAAATAAGAAATATTCCTTTATAGTGGCAAAGAACGCTAACAAAACGCAGATTAAACTCGCTATCGAAGAAATTTTCGGCGTTAAGGTCGAAAAAGTCAACACGGCGATCGTCGGCGGCAAATTGAAAAGACAAGGCAAGTACGAAGGTTATACTCCCGACTACAAAAAAGCCATCGTTCAATTGAAGAAAGACAGCAAATCGATCGAATTCTTCGATTCTCTGTCTTAATAGAAGGAGATAATTAAAATGGCTATTAAAAGATATAAACCTACGTCGGCTGCTCGTCGTTTCATGACGGTTAGCGCTTACGACGAAATAACTTCCAAAAAGCCCGAAAGATCTTTGCTCGAAGATCAGAGAAAGTCCGGCGGAAGAAACTCGCAGGGTAAAATCACCGTTCGTCACATCGGCGGCGGCAACAGAAGGAAATATCGTATCATCGATTTCAAACGCGCTAAAGACGGTATCCCCGCGGTAGTTAAATCTATCGAATACGATCCTAACCGCAGCGCGAACATCGCTCTTCTTTATTACGCAGACGGCGCAAAGACTTATATTCTCGCGCCCGTAGGTCTTAAAGTAGGGGACAAGGTTTTAAGCGGCGCGACGGCAGACATCAAAGTCGGCAACGCTCTTTGCCTTAAAGACATTCCCGTCGGTACCATGGTTCACAACATCGAAATGCAGCCCGGTAAAGGCGGTCAGATCGCGAGAGCCGCAGGTATGAGCGCTCAGATCATGGCTCGTGACGAAAAATACGTTACCTTGAAAATGCCCAGCGGCGAAATGAGATACATTCTCGCGGGTTGCAAAGCGACCATCGGTCAGGTAGGCAATCTCGAACACGAAATCATCAGAGTCGGTAAAGCAGGTAAAACGAGATATTTAGGTATCCGTCCTACCGTCCGCGGCGTCGTCATGAACCCGTGCGACCACCCTCACGGCGGCGGCGAAGGCAAATCGCCTGTCGGTATGCCCGGTCCTGTTACTCCTTGGGGTAAACCCGCTCTCGGTTATAAGACGAGAAAACATAAGAAATCGTCTAACAAACTTATCATTACCAGGATAAATTAAGGAGACAAGTATGAGTAGAAGCGTTAAAAAAGGTCCTTATATAGAACCTAAACTCTTAAAGAGAATTGAAGAATTAAACGATAAAAACGAAAAGAAAGTCTTAAAGACTTGGTCGAGATCTTCCACGATATTCCCCCAGATGGTAGGACATACCATCGCGGTATACGACGGAAGAAAACACGTACCCGTATACGTAACCGAAGATATGGTTGGTTGCAAGTTGGGTGAATTCGCTCCCACGAGAACCTTTAAAGGTCACGGCGGCGAAAAAACGACCGGTGCCAGATAGGAGGCGTACAATGGCAAAAAATATGAGAGAAAAATCCGCAAGGATTGAAGAATTAAGAGATAAACGCCCGAAGGCGATCGCCAAACACGTAAGGATTTCTCCTTATAAGGTCAGAATCGTTCTCGATATCATCAGGGGCAAGGGTTACAAAGAAGCCGTAGCGATTTTGGAAAACACTCCGAAGTCGGCTTCCGAACCCATTAAAAAGGTTATCATGTCCGCCGCGGCTAACGCAGAACACAACTTGGGATTGAATAAAGACAATCTTTACGTTGCGGAAGCGTATGCCGATCAGGGTCCCACGCTTAAGAGGGTAAACCCCGTTTCCAAGGGCAGAGCGTACAGAATCTTAAAACGTACCAGCCACATAACCGTAGTGCTGGACGCAAAGGCGTAATGGAGGACAATTATGGGACAGAAAGTTAATCCGCACGGACTCAGAGTCGGTGTAATTAAAGATTGGGACACCCAGTGGTTTGCCGATAAAAAAGATTTCGCGGCAAACATTAAAGAAGATTACGAAATCCGTAACACTTTAAAGAAAAAATATTATCAGGCTGCAATTTCCAAAATAAATATCGAAAGAGCGGCTTCCAAACTTACCATAACCGTTTATACGGCTCGCCCCGGCGTTCTTATCGGTAAACAAGGCGCGGAAATCGAAGAAATCAAAAAAGCGGTCGCTAAAATCTGCAAAGGCAAACAGATTTCCATAAACATTTCCGAAGTTAAAAAACCCGACGCGGACGCTCAACTCATCGCGGAAAGCATCGCTTCTCAACTTGAAAAGCGCGTATCTTTCAGAAGAGCGATGAAACAGGCTATCGGCCGTTCTATGAGAAGCGGTCTTAAAGGCGTTAAGGTTTGCGTCAGCGGCAGACTCGACGGCGCTGAAATCGCAAGATCGGAAAGTTACCACGAGGGTTCCATTCCGCTTCAGACGCTCAGAGCGAACATCGACTACGGTTTCGCGGAAGCGCACACGACTTTCGGTGTTATCGGCGTAAAATGCTGGACGTATAAGGGCGAAGTTATAGGCGCTCCTAAAAAGAATAAGGTTGAAGGAGGCGAAGCGTAATTATGTTGATGCCTAAACGTGTTAAAAGAAGAAGAGTTCACCGCGGCAGAATGACCGGTAAATGCAACAAAGGCAATAAATTGGCTTACGGTACTTACGGTTTAATCTCTACCGAACCCGGTTGGATTAAAGCAAATCAGATCGAAGCGGCGCGTGTCGCCTGCACGAGATTTATTAAACGTGGCGGTCAGGTCTGGATCGATATATTTCCCCAGAAACCTGTAACCAAAAAACCTGCCGACAGCCGTATGGGTAGCGGTAAAGGTTCCGTAGAATTCTGGGTAGCGGTTGTTAAACCCGGCAGAGTTCTGTTCGAAATGGCAGGCGTCTCCGAAGACGTCGCAAAAGAAGCGTTAAGACTCGCCGGACATAAACTTCCCGTTAAAACGAAGTTTATCAAGAGAGAAGAAGTCGCTCAAGAAATTAAAGAAGAAGGCGGTGAAGGTTAATGAAAACGAAAGAATTTCGCGAATTGACTGTGGACGAATTAAACACTAAACTCAAGGAGTTATCCGAAGAATTGTTTAACCTTCGTTTCCGTCACGCAATAGGTCAGTTGGAAAATCCCGCGGCTCTTAAAAACTGCAAGAGAGACATTGCAAAGGTTAAGACCCTTTTAAGAGAAAAGGAATTACAGGCTAAGGCGTAGTCGAGGAGTATGTTATGGAAAGAAATTTAAGAAAAGAAAGAGTCGGCGTAGTTGTTTCCGACAAGATGGATAAAACGGTCGTCGTTGCCATCGAAGAAAGATATAAACATCCTTTATATAAGAAAACAGTTAAAAAGACTCATAAATTCAAAGCGCACGACGAACTTAATTCGTGCGGCATCGGTGACAAGGTTTTAATCGTTGAAACCAGAAAATTGTCCAAAGATAAAAACTGGAGAGTTGCCGAAATTATCGAAAAGGCTAAATAAGGAGAAGCAGAATGATACAACCTTTTACAAGATTGAAAGCGGCGGACAACTCCGGCGCCAAAGAGTTAATGTGTATTAAAGTTTTGGGCGGCTCCTTCAGACGTACGGGCAACATCGGCGACGTTATCGTAGCGAGCGTTAAAACCGCAACCCCCGGCGGAGCGGTTAAAAAAGGCGACGTAGTTAAGGCGGTTATCGTCAGGTCTACCAGCGGCGTTCGTCGTAACGACGGTACTTACGTCAGATTCGACGAAAACGCGGCGGTTATCATCGACGCGCAGAAACAACCCCGCGGAACCCGTATCTTTGGGCCTATCGCGAGAGAACTCCGCGATAAAGATTATATGCGTATAATTTCGCTCGCGCCCGAAGTGTTATAAGGAGAAAAACTATGAAAGTTAAAAAGAACGACACGGTTTTGGTTTTAACAGGAAAGGACGCAGGAAAAACCGCGAAGGTTTTAGTCGCTCTTCCCAAGGCTAACAGAGTTGTGGTTGACGGCGTCAACGTACAGAAAAAACATAAAAAAGCAAGAAACGCGCAGGAAGTAAGTTCCATTAAAGAACAAGCAGGTCCTATCGATGCAAGCAACGTTATGGTAGTTTGCCCGGCATGCGGCAAGGCGACCAGAGTCGCTTACAAAGTCGAAGGGGATAAGAAAGCGCGTATCTGCAAAAAATGCGGAGCGCTCCTCGACGCGACCAAAGAAGCGAAAGAAGTAAAGAAAACCGCTAAAAGAAAAACTAAAAAAGCGACCGCGGAAGAATCTGCGGAAAACAAATAACGGAGGATAACATAAATGGCTGAAAAGAAAACTCAGGTTGCTAAAGAATCTGTAACCGAGAAAACTCCGAACAGAATCAAAACGTTATATAAAGAACAGGTTGTTCCCGCTCTTATCAAAAAGTTCAATTACGCTAACGTAAATCAGGTTCCGAAACTCGTTAAAATAACGATCAACTCCGGTCTCGGCGACGTAAAAGACAACAGCAAGAGCGTTCAACTCGCGCAGGAAGAATTAAAACAGATTTCCGGTCAGAAACCCGTTCTTACGCAGGCTAAAAAATCCGTTGCAAACTTCAAAATCAGAGAAGGAATGAACGTTGGTATGAAAGTTACTCTTCGCGGAACGAGGATGTACGAATTCTTCGATAAACTCGTTTCTCTCGCTCTTCCGAGAGTCAGAGACTTCAGAGGCGTTCCCAACAAATCCTTCGACGGAAGAGGAAACTACGCAATGGGCGTTAAAGAACAACTTATCTTCCCCGAAATTTCTTACGATCAGGTAGAAAAAGTAAGAGGATTCGATATTTGTTTCACGACTACTGCAAATACTGACGAAGAGGCAAGAGAACTTTTAGCGCTTCTCGGAATGCCCTTCGCTAACAAGTAAGGTTATAAGGAGATACAAAAATGGCTAAAAAAGCGATGATAAATAAACAGCAGAGACCTGCTAAATTTTCCACCAGAGCCTATACCAGATGCAGTATTTGCGGACGTCCCCACGCGGTTTTGAAAAAATACGGTATTTGCCGTATCTGCTTCAGAAACCTTGCTTATAAGGGTCAGATTCCCGGCATTAAAAAGGCTAGTTGGTAAAGGAGGAAAAGAAAATGACAGACGTTATTGCGGATATGCTTACGAGAATCAGAAACGCTCTCAATGCAAAACACGAAACAGTTGAAATCCCTGCTTCCAACACTAAAAAGGCTATTGCCGAAATTTTATTGAAAGAAGGTTACGTCGCAGACGTTAAATACGAAGACGGCGTTCAGGGTACGATTATCATTACTCTTAAATACGAAGGAAATCAGAAAGTTATTTCCGGACTTAAAAGAGTCAGCAAACCCGGTTTGAGAGTTTACGTCGGAACGGACGAAATTCCCCAGGTACTCGGCGGATTAGGTATTGCGATTTTATCTACTTCCAAAGGCGTTTTAACCGGTAAAGAAGCAAAGAAATTACATCAGGGCGGGGAAGTTCTCGCTTACGTTTGGTAGGAGGTTATATATGTCCAGAATTGGTAACGAAATTATTCATATCCCCGCAGGCGTAACGGTTGACGTTAGCAACAACGTAATCACCGTAAAAGGACCGAAAGGCACCCTTTCTCAGGAATACGACCCCATCATTACGCCCGCAGTCGAAGGCAACGTAGTTAAATTTACGAGAGCCGACGATTTAGGACCTACGAAAGCGAAACACGGTTTATACAGAGCGCTTACCGCTAACATGGTTAAGGGCGTAACCGAAGGTTATCAGAAAAACCTTATCATCAACGGCGTAGGTTACAAGGTTGCGAAACAGGGTAACAAAGTCGTTCTCAACGTAGGCTTTTCTCACCCCGTAGAAGTCGCCGAAGTCGAAGGAATTTCTCTTGAATGCCCCTCCGCGAACGAAATCGTGGTTAAAGGCATCAACAAAGAAAAAGTCGGACAGTTCGCGGCGATGGTTCGCAGCATCAGAGAACCCGAACCTTATCACGGATACGGTATTCGTTATAACGACGAAGTTATCGAAAGAAAGGTCGGTAAAGCAGCCGGTTCCAAAGGCTAAGTTTTAAATCACTTTTAGTGGACCCGCTAAATCGGGCGGGTCTGCCGAGTGCGATTTATATCGCGAAAAGTAATTAAATAGGAGTAAAAACGATGATTACTAAAATCAATAAAAACAAAGACAGACTTAAAAGACATAAAAGAGTCAGATCTAAGGTCAAAGGCACCGCGGAAACGCCCAGACTTTGCGTTTATCGCAGCACGACCCATATCTACGCTCAGATAATCGATGACGTAAAGGGTAACACCTTGGTAACGGCTTCCACTCTCGACAAAGAGATTAAAGGAACGCTCGAAGGCAAAGACAAAAAAGCGCAGGCATACGCCGTCGGCGAATTGATTGCGAAGAAGGCAAAGGCGAAAAAGATTACCGCGGTCGTATTCGACAGAGGCGGCTATCTCTATACCGGACGCGTCGAGAACTTAGCCGAAGGCGCCAGAAAGGGCGGCTTAACGTTCTAAGCCTAAAAAATCAAGGAGAAAATCAATTATGGCAAGAGATAATAACAGAGCACCCAAAAAAGTCGAAGAAAACGACGGATTGATTAAAAAACTTATTTCCGTTAACCGCGTAACCAAGGTTGTTAAAGGCGGTAAAAATATGAGATTCGCTGCTTTCGTAGTCGTAGGCGACGGCGCAGGCAAAATCGGATACGCTCTCGGTAAATCCACCGAAGTTCCCGAAGCAATCGACAAAGCGACCGCAAGGGCTAAAAAGAATATGACTGCTTGTTCTATTCTCGGAACGAGTATTCCTCACGAAGTTTTAGGTCAGTTCGGCAGAGGTTCCGTTCTTATGATGCCTGCTTCCGAAGGTACCGGCGTTATCGCGGGCGGCCCCGTTCGTGCGGTAATGGAAGCGGTCGGAATTAAAGATATCAGAACCAAATCTCACGGAACAAATAACCCCATCAACTGCGTTAAAGCGGCTGTCGAAGGGTTGAGATCATTAAGAACGGCGGAACAAGTTGCGGCTATCCGCGGCAAAACCGTCGAAGAAATCAACGGTTAAGGAGGTACTTTTATCATGGCAGCAAAGAAGAAAACCGAATACGGCAAAATCAAAGTAACGCTTGTTAAAAGCACTATCGCAACTTTACCTCAACACAAAAAAATCGTGGCTGCGCTCGGACTTAAAAAGATTCGTTCCTTTAAGATTCACGAAGCAAATCCTTGTATTCTCGGAATGATCGATAAAGTAAAATATCTCGTTTCGGTAGAAGAAGTCAAATAAGGAGTAATAACATGAGAATTGATACAATAAGTCCCGCAGAGGGAGCAAGAACGGCGAAGAGAAGACTCGGCAGAGGTATCGGATCCGGTCTCGGCAAAACCAGTGGTAAAGGTCATAAAGGTCAATGGGCAAGAAGCGGCGGCGGCGTTCGTCCCGGATTCGAAGGCGGTCAGATGCCTTTAATCAGACGCGTTCCGAAGCGCGGCTTCAATAACCATTTCAGAAAAGTTTACAGCATCGTAAACCTTTCGGTTCTTGAAAACTTCGAAGCGGGTTCGGTAGTAGATATCGAAACTCTCAACGAAAAGGGCCTTATCAAATTAGTAAAAGACAGTTTAGGTTTGAAAGTTTTAGGTAACGGCACGGTAAGCAAAGCGCTCACCGTTAAGGCGAAATCTTTCTCCGCCGCGGCAAAAGAAGCCATCGAAAAAGCAGGCGGAACGGCTGAACAAATCTAAACACCCCGTACCGTTTATACGGTACTACGGATAAATGGAGGGCAAAATGTGGCAGACAATAGTAAACGCGTTTAAGATTAAGGACGTCAGAAACAAAATTCTGATAACTATCGCTTTGCTTTTCGTGTACAGACTCGGATGTTATATTCCTGTTCCGGGCGTACACATTATTTCGTCGGAAACTCTCAATAACTTCACCTATTTGCAGATTATGAGCGGTATCTCCGGCGGAGCGTTGCAATACGGAACGTTCTTTGCAATGGGTATCGGACCTTATATTAACGCTTCGATTATTATTCAACTTTTAACTGTCGGTATTCCTTATCTCGAAAATCTTTCGAAACAAGGCGAAGAAGGCAGAAAGAAAATCAACAATTATACCAGAATTTTAACCCTTATACTTGCTATCGCTCAATCGATAGGTATCTTAGTTACTTTCTCTCGTCAGGATCAGGGCTATGTAGTGCCCGGTGAATTGTTCGGCGACGAAGGATTCGCTCGTTTCGCAAGTTACGCGTTTTTGGTCGTCGTGTACACCGCAGGCGCGGCTCTCACGATGTGGATTGGCGAAAGAATTACCGACTACGGCGTATCTAACGGCGTTTCGCTTCTGATCTTCGCAGGTATCATCGCTACGGCTGGTAATGCGATTATCGGTATGTTCACCAACTGGAACGACACTTCTTTATGGATCATCATCGGATTCGTTCTCGCGGCGATTCTTATCTTCGCGGCAATCGTAACCGTCGACTCCGCAGAAAGAAAGGTCCCCGTTCAATACGCGAAACAGGTTAAGGGAAGAAAAATGTACGGTGGTCAGTCCACTCACATTCCCATCAAAATCAGTTCGGCAGGCGTTATGCCGCTTATCTTCGCTTTCTCGATTTTAAGTTTCCCCAACTTGATTTTGGAACTTTTCGGAAATAACGATAACTGGTACACTCAGAATATGGGAACAGGCTCGTGGGTTTACACGGTCGTTCTCTGCATTTTGATTCTGGTATTCTCTTATTTCTATAACAGCATTCAGTTTAAGCCCGATGAAATCAGTAAGAGTATTCAACAAAACGGCGGTTTCATTCCCGGTCAGCGTCCGGGCAAACCGACTACCGACTACTTAAAGAGAGTTTCCGACAGAATCACTCTCTTCGGCGCGATTTATCTCGCGGTAGTCGCGTTGATACCTTCTTTGGTATTTAAGGCAATCGGCGGCGCTTCGCTTATGAACGTGTTCAGCGCAACGGGGTTACTCATCGTAGTTTCCGTAGCGCTCGAATTCGACCAGGCGTTGCAATCGCAAATCATGATGAAGAATTATAAAGGTTTCTTGAAATAATGAAAATTATTTTGTTAGGAGCACCCGGAAGCGGGAAGGGAACGCAAGCGACGCACATCGCAGAAAAGTGTTCCGTCCCGCATATTTCCACGGGAGATATATTCAGGGAAAACATTAAAAACAAAACGCCGCTCGGTATTAAGGTTAAAGAAATAATCGATAACGGCAACTTCTGCCCGGACGATTTGACTTGCGAACTCGTGAAAAACAGATTGAGCGAAAAAGACTGCGAAAACGGTTATCTGCTCGACGGTTTTCCGAGAAACCTTTATCAGGCGAAAGCGTTGGACGAGTTTTCTTCTCCCGATATGGTTATCGAACTTAAAGTCGATTTACACCTTATCGAAAAGAGAGTTACCGGAAGAAGAAATTGTTCTAAATGCGGCGCGTCCTTTCATACCGATTTTATCGGGGAAAGTAAGACGTGTTCCAAATGCGGCGGAGAATTGTCGATAAGAAAAGACGATACTCCCGAAACGGTAAAAACCCGTTTGAAGGTTTATGCCGAACAAACCGAACCGCTCGTCGAATATTATTCCAAACAAAACAAATTGTTTGTGGTTGACGGAAACGGCGACATCGAAAGTGTGAAAAAGGATATTTTCAAGGCGTTGGATTTATGATAACCGTAAAAACCGATGAACAGATAGAATTGATGAGAAAAGCCGGAAAATTAACCGGTGACGTACTCAAACTCATAGGCAGCGAAATTAAGGAAGGTATGACTACCAAAGACCTTGACAAAATCGCCTACGAGTACATTAAATCTTTCGGAGGAGAACCTTCCTTTTTAGGATATTCGGGTTATCCCGCGTCGATATGCGCGTCGATAGACGAAATGGTCGTACACGGTATCCCTTCGGACGACATCGTTATAAGAAACGGTCAGATAGTCAGTATCGACGTAGGCGTAGTTCTTAACGGTTGGCAAGGCGACGCTGCCCGTACCTTTATGGTCGGCGACGTTTCCGAAGAAAAGAAAAAACTTGTTAAGGTTACGCAGGAATGCTTTTTCAAAGCGGTGGAAAATCTTAAAGACGGCACGCCGTTGGGCGACATAGGCTACGCGGTTCAGACGCACGCCGAAAGCAACGGGTTTTCCGTCGTGAGAGCGCTCGTTGGTCACGGAATAGGTCGCGAAATGCACGAAGACCCTTCCGTTCCGAACTACGGAAGAAAGGGTACGGGCATTCGCCTTAAAAAGGGTATGGTGATCGCCATAGAACCTATGATTAACGCAGGAGTTTATCAGGTCGACTTTATGTCGGACGGTTGGGGCGTTAAAACCAGAGACAGAAAACCTTCGGCGCATTACGAAAACACCGTAGCGATTACGGCGGACGGCGTAGAAATACTTACATTGTAAAATGGGAAAAGAAATCTATACCGGTGACTTGGTATTAAGTTTATCCGGCAGAGATAAAGGGGAATACTTTCTCGTTACCGACAGAAAAGATAACAGAGTGTATCTCGTAAACGGTAAATCGAGAAAAGTAAACAACCCGAAAATTAAAAACGTTAAGCACGTGCAATCCGTTTTAAGCGGTGAACTGAAATCTCTCGCGGAGCGGATAAACGACGGGGTTTGCACGGGGAACGAAAGAGTTCGCCGAGAAATAAAAACCGCCGTTCAAATAAAAACAGGAGGAAATGTTTTGTGTCGAAAGACGACGTAATAGAAACCGAAGGCGTGATTGTCGAAGCGTTACCGAACGCGACGTTTACGGTAAAATTATCAAACGGACACATCATCACGGCGTATATTTCGGGAAAACTGCGTATGCACTATATCAAGATTATTCCCGGCGACAGCGTTAAACTCGAAATGAGTCCGTACGATTTGACCAAAGGCAGAATAATCTGGCGTAGCAAAAACTGATACGCCGCTCTATAAAACATTAAAACAATTCCAAAGGAGAATAAAAATGAAAGTAAGACCTTCAGTAAAACCTATGTGCGATAAGTGCAAAGTTATTAAAAGAAACGGTAAAGTAATGGTTATCTGTTCCAAAGACAAGAGCCATAAACAAAGACAGGGCTAATAACCCCTCTTTCCCGAAAGGGTAAAGAAGAAAATAAAAGCGTACCCGCAACGATAGTTCGCATTCCAGAACGAAAACGCGGCTCGCATTGACATATATACAATAATATAAACGAATACGGAGGTATTTAAGGAGAATGGCACGTATAGCCGGCGTTGATTTGCCGAACAACAAAAGAGTCGAAATCGGTTTAACGTATATCTACGGAATCGGTCTCACGACTGCAAAGAAAATCATAAGCGAAACGGGCGTTAATCCCGACACCAGAGTTAAGGACTTGTCTGAAAACGACGTCGCTAAACTCAGAGAATATATCGAACACAACATCCACGTCGAAGGCGACCTTCGCAGCGAAGTCAGCCTTTCGGTCAAGAGATTGATCGAAATCGGCTGCTACCGCGGAACTCGTCACAGAAAAGGATTACCCGTAAGAGGTCAGAGTTCCAAGAGAAACGCAAGAACCAGAAAAGGACCTCGTCGTACCGTCGCTAAGAAAAAGACGGCTACTAAATAAGGAGGTATCTTGAAATGGCAGCAGTTAAAAAAGTAGTTAAAAAACGTAAGGACGTAAGAAAGGTCGACAAAGGACAAGTCCATATTCAGTCGTCTTTCAACAACACGTTAGTAACCATAACCGATTTACAGGGAAACACCGTTTCTTGGTCCAGCGCAGGTTCTTTGGGCTTTAAAGGATCGAGAAAAAGCACTCCGTTCGCGGCTCAGCAAGCGGCGGAAGCGGCAGGCAAAATCGCAAGAGAACAGGGTATGCGTCAAGTTGAAGTGTACGTTAAAGGACCCGGCGCAGGAAGAGAATCCGCTATCAGAGCGCTCGCTAACTGCGATATGGAAGTAACGCTTATTCAGGACGTTTCTCCCATTCCTCACAACGGTTGCAGACCGCCCAAAAAACGTAGAGTGTAAGAACAGGAGGAAATTAAAAAATGGCTAAATATACAGATTCTAAATGTCGTTTATGCAGACGTGAAGGCGCGAAACTGTTTTTGAAAGGCGAAAGATGCTATAAAGGCGTTTGCGCTTTCGAAAAAAGACCCGTAGCCCCCGGTCAGCACGGTATGGGAAGAAAGAAAATATCCGAATACGGCTTGCAACTTCGTGAAAAACAGAAATGCAAGAGAATTTACGGCGTTCTCGAAGGTCAGTTCAGAAAATATTACGAGAAAGCCGACAGAATGAAAGGCATCACCGGTGAAAACATGCTTTCGCTTCTGGAAAGAAGACTCGATAACGTTATTTACAGAATGGGTATCGGCGCTTCCAGGTCGCAGGCGCGTCAACTCGTAACGCACGCTCATTTCACCGTAAACGGCAAGAACGTAAACGTCGCTTCTTACTGCGTTAAAGCAGGCGACGTCATCGCCGTTAAAGATACGAAGAAAGACAACAAGTATTTCTCCGAAATCAAACAGATGAAAGTCGGTTCTATGCCCAAATGGTTAGAGTTTAATCCCGAAACGCTCGAAGGTAAAATTTTGGCGCTTCCGACGAGAGAAGATATCGACAGCACCATTAAGGAACACATGATCGTCGAGTTGTATTCTAAATAATAACTTTATAAAAATTTATCTGATGGGGTTTCTCGGGGGGAAAATCGAAACATCCACGATTCGAAACGAATTCCCGAAAACCCTATATCAAAACTATTAGGAGGTAATTTTCTTATGATGGAAATCGAAATGCCAAAAATAGCAGTGGAAGAAAACGAAGAAAAAAGTTACGCTAAAATAACCGTAGAACCTTTGGAAAAAGGTTTCGGTCTTACCTTGGGCAACGCCCTTCGCAGAATTTTATTGTCCGCGCTTCCCGGCGCCGCAATTCAGAACATCAAGTTCTCCGAAGATTTAGGCGTAAAACACGAATTCTCCGGAATTCCCGCGGTAAAAGAAGACGTAACCGAAATAATTCTTAATTTGAAATGCGTCGCGATTAAAACTACTTGTTTAGACAGCGACTATAAAAAGACCGTAAGACTTTATAAAGAAGGTCCCGCGGTTGTAAAAGCCGGAGATATTCCTTCCGACGCCGATATGGAAATCCTTAACCCCGATTTGTACCTTTGCACGATAGACGAAGGCGGCAAAATCGACGTAGAACTCACCATCGGAAGAGGCAGAGGTTATCAGAACGCCGGCGAACACAAAACCGATATAATTGACAATATCGCTATCGACAGTATCTATACTCCCGTTAAAAAGGTAAGTTACAACGTAACCGCTACCCGTGTAGGACAGAGCGTAGACTTCGACAAACTCGTTTTGGAAGTTTGGACGAACGGCGCCTTCTCTGGAAGAGATATAGTAAGTCTTGCGGCGAAGATTTTAGACGAACACGTTAAAATGTTCGTTTCCTTATCCGAAGTCGGCAATATCGGAATTTTGGTTCAACCCGAAGAGGATAAAAAGACCAAGATACTTGAAATGACCATCGAAGAAATGGATCTTTCCGTTCGTTCCTACAACTGCTTGAAGAGAGCGAACATTCATACGGTAGAAGACTTAACGAAAAAAACTGAAAGCGATATGTTAAAAGTCCGTAACTTAGGTAAGAAATCTCTCGACGAAGTTATTTACAAACTCGAAAATTTAGGCTTATCGTTACAGGACAAGGAGGATTAAACAAATGGCAAGAAAATTAGGCGTTAACGCAACGCAGAGAATAGCATTATTAAAGAATCAGGCTACCAACCTTTTGTGGTACGGCAAAATCGAAACCACCGAAGCAAGAGCCAAAGAAGTTGCTTCTTACGTTTCCAAAATTCTTACCCTTGCGGTAAACACTTATACCGATACCGTCGAAACCGAAGTTACGGTTAAAGACGCTAAGGGCAAAGAATCCAAAAAGACTCTTCTTAAAGACGGCAACAAAAAGCTCAATGCAAGAAGAAAAATTATGTCTATGGTTAACGGTATTCAGGAAGTTAAAGGCTTCAAAGAAAGCAAAGCCGATTTCAAAAAGAGAACGGAAGATATTAAATATCCGCTCATCGAAAAGATTTTCGACGAATACGCTCCCAAATACGCAAGCCGTAAAGAAGAAAAGGGTCAGGGCGGCGGATACACCGCTATTTACAAACTCGGTCCCCGTAAAGGCGACGCGGCGGAAGTTGCAGTCATCACTTTGGTTGACTAATTTTAATTTTTATAAGAAACGCTCCCGAATAATCGGGAGCGTTTTTACGTCGTAGCGTTGTAGT
>CAKQQY010000039.1 GCA_934271245.1 uncultured Clostridia bacterium
TTTTTCCGCCCGTTCGGTCGCGGTTCTCCCCGCGCCCCGACACAAAAAGAAAAACCACCGTTTCGGTGGTTTTTCTTTTTGGCAGGGGTAACTGGATTCGAACCAATGATGACGGAGTCAGAGTCCGTAGCCTTACCGCTTGGCGATACCCCTAAACGCAATTTGCTAACATATCATATCAAAAGATTGAAAAAATTACAAGCGTTTTTAACCGAATTTAAAAATTTTTACAAATTCGTTTATTTTCGCCGCCGCGAACTTTGCGGCGGCAATATATTCTGACAATTTTCTATCTCTTAATCGCGAAAATCCGAAGCGGAAAAACCTTATTTTTCTCTTCGATTATTCCGTTTCCTTATTTTCGGCGTTGAATTCCGAAAGTTTTTTGAGTTCGTAAAACTTCCCTTTAAGCGCCATCAATTCTTCGTACGTTCCAGTTTCGGCAATTTCGCCTTTATCCATACATACGATTCTGTCGGCAGACCTTATAGTGGAAAGCCTGTGCGCGACGATAAACGTCGTTCTACCCTTTATGCTGCTTTCTATCGCTTTCTGAACGTGATATTCGGAAACGTTATCGAGAGCGGAAGTGGCTTCGTCTAAAATAAGTATCTGCGGATTTCTGATTAAAGCGCGCGCTATGGCGATACGCTGTTTTTGCCCGCCCGAGAGTTTTCCGCCGTGTTCCCCGACGTTGCTGTCGATACCGTTCGGCAAGTCTTTCAAAAATTCTTTTACGTTGGCGCGTTCGATAGCGTTTTCCAAATCCGCGTCGGAATACTTTTTAAGTCCGTAAGTAATATTTTCTTTTATAGAACCTTCGAACAAAACGCTGTTTTGCGGAACTACCGACAAATGGCTTCTGTAATTCGACAAATCGACGTCGCAAATGTTCTGTCCGTCGATATACAAAGCCCCTTCGGTGGGTTTTAGAAAACCTATAATCATATTCATTACGGTGGATTTACCAGACCCCGACGCCCCTACGAAAGCCACGCACTCGCCCGCTTTTACGTCGAGCGAAAAATTCTTTATAACAAATTCTTCTTTATCGGGATAACGATAATACACGTTTTCGAATTTAACGTCGCCGCGAAGTCCGTTGATTTTTCTTTTGCCTTCGGAATCTTCTATATCGTCGCTATCCATAATTTCGGAAAGAGAACGAATCGCTTCTTTTCCCGAAGCCATTTGCGGAAACGAGTTTATCACCGCCTGAACGTTTCCGTTTATCTGCGAAAACAACGACTGGTAAAGTATTATTGCCCCGGCGGTGAATCCCGGCACGCCTTTGATTGCCATATACACGCAAAAGAACAAACACAGCACGTTAAAAAGTTGCGCCACGACCCACGACCACGAACCGAACCTTGCTACCGTTCTGTCAGCGTAAAGTCCGCTTCTCGTCACCTTTCTTATGTCCGCGTCGAGTTTTTTTATTTCTTCGTCTTCCAGACCGTGCGCTTTGGTAACCTGAATCATTTCGAGCATCTGCGTGAGTTTCGCCGAAAGGTTTTCGTTATCGCGGCGAAGGTCGCTGTACCTTTGCGAAATAGGTCCGTGGAACATTCTTACTAAAATTACGTCTATCGGCACGATAAGAAGGAAGAAAAGGGCGACGATAGGACTGTTATAAAGGGTTATCCCGACGTTTATGGCAAGGGATATTATCGTAGGAATAAGCGAATAAAATACCGTGCGAAGGTACTGACTTACGCTTTCCGTATCGCGCATGAATTTGGACTGAAGTTTTCCGCTTTCCATTTCGCTGTGATAGGTAATGGAAAGTCTTTGCAACTTTCTTACGACGGTATCTTTAATACCCGCGTCCATACTGCGCAGAACGCCGTCGGTAATGTTCGCGTACACCATATGCGTAGGCACGTTCTGCAACAAAGAAAACAGCATTATCGCGCCGTATATAATTATTTTGTTTATATCTGTTTGCTCGGCGGAAAGTTCGTCTATCACTGCCGACGTCAGTATAGGTATTACGTATAACGGCAAAGTTTTTATAACGTAAAATATAAAGGCGACGATGAGTTTCCAGATTCGGGGTTTTATAAGACCCGAAACCACGCCTTTCCCTTTGCCGCCCGTTTTTGCGCTTGCCCTGAACACCCCGTCGTAATCGGGGATTCTGTTTACTTCTTCCAAAAAAGATTTGCTTTCGCTTTTTACTCTCTGTTTTTCCATTGTAAACTAATATTCTGACGATTTCGTTTATTCGTCTATAACTCGGAATTTTATCCGCTTTCGGATAAAATTTTACTCCGTACGCGTTTAATCGATTTACGGTATTTTGGTTAAAATCAAATAAAACTAAGTTTCGCGCCCGAAGTTTTTACGTTGTAATCTTTATACGCCATATCCTTTTCGTCGGGCAGAATTTCAAAGAACAACGCGTCGAAAACGCAGTCGTGATCTGTGTAATTTCCGTTTTTATCCGATTCGGTGAACGTAAGGCTTACCTTATATTTATCGGGCAGCAAATCGCTTAAATCGAGCGACAATTCCTTTTCGTTGTTTTCACCCTTTTTACCCGCAAAACTTTCGGACACGGCGACCCCCGCGGTCACGCCGTCGAGAGTGGAAACCACCGCGCGGACTTTCAGATCCGCAAAGTCGGTTTTAGTAAGAAAAGTCGTTAAAAAACGCAGGTTTTCTCCCCGTTTATAAACGCCGTTGCCGCCCGTTATTTCCACTTTGGAAAGCCTTACGGCAAAAGTCAGCCTATACGGTCTTTTATCGTTAAAAACGTCTTTCGCGGTAACCGTTTCGCTGTTTGACGATATATATTTTGCTATGGCGTCTTCGGTGTCGCCGTCGAAAACTTTTTCGCCCTTTTCGATGATTATGCACCTTTTGCAAAGATTGCGGACGGTAGCCATATTATGCGAAACGTATAAAATGGTTCTGCCGGAATCGGCGATTTCTTTCATCTTTTTTATGCACTTGTTCTGAAAAGCCACGTCTCCCACGGCGAGAACTTCGTCCATAATCATTATTTCGGCGTCGAGATGAGCGGCTACGGAAAAGGCGAGTTTTACGTACATTCCCGAAGAATATCTCTTTACCGGCGTATCGATAAACTCTCTGCACTCGGAAAAGTCGATTATATCTTCGATTTCAGAGTCTATATCTTTTTTGGTCATTCCGAGAATGGCGCCGTTTACGTAGATATTTTCTCTGCCGGTAAGTTCGGGGTGAAAACCCGTGCCTACTTCGAGCATGGAAGCCACTCTGCCGTTTAAATATATCGTTCCGTTTGTCGGCGCGGTAACCCCCGTTATAAGTTTTAACAACGTGGATTTCCCCGCTCCGTTTCTGCCGATGATACCTATCGCTTCGCCGCGTTCCGCTTCGAACGAAACGTTTTTAAGGGCGTGTATTTTACCGTTTTTAACGGATTTTTTATACCCGATTTTTAAGGTAGGGTCTTCTTTTTTTCTGATTTTAGCGCCGAGCCTTTGCAGTTCTTCCCTGAGCGTTGCGCCGCCTATCTGCCCTAATCTGTACTCTTTGCCGACGTTTTCGACTTTCAGAATTGTTTCCGCCATATAAATCTCCTATATAGTGTCGGTAAAAGTTTTTTCCACTCTGTTAAAGAGCAGAACTCCGGCAAAGAAAAGTAAAAGGGTTACTCCCCAACTTATCAGATAAAAGGTAAGATTAAAATATCCGCTTCCGAACACGCCGTACCTTACGGTAGTTACTATCGACGCGAACGGGTTAATCATATAAGCGTTGAACGCCGCAGCCGAAGCGTGTTCTGTTACGAGCGACAATCCGTACGCGACGGGCGAAGCGTATTCCCAAAGTTGCAGACCGAACCCGACGAGCATCGCGAGATCTCTGTACTTCGTGGTAAGCGAAGAGATTAAAATCCCCGTTCCGAGCCCTAAAAGCATCATTTGCAGAATGCAAAGCGGAACGAGCAGAACGTTTACGGTGAAATTGACTTCGGCAATGCCGACGATCGCGCAGACCGCGTAAATAATTATAAAAAGCAGAATCTGTATTCCGTACGATATAAGGTTGGAAATCGCCGTGGATATAGGCGAAACGAGTCTCGGGAAGTACACTTTGCTCATTATTCTGGCGTTTGCCCTGAAAGTTTCCGACGTGGCGGACACCACGTGCGAAAAATATCCCCAGGCGATAGTTCCCGCCATATAGAACAAAAAAGGCGGCAAAAGAATACTCGATTCCGGCGAATCGGTTACGGGAAGCCCCGCGATTTTACCGAAAACCACGGAAAAAACCACCGTCGTTAAAAGCGGCTGAATAATCGCCCAGAGCGGACCTAATATAGTTTGTTTATACTTGGAAATAAACTCTCTTTTAACGAACAAGGCGATTAAATCTCTGTACCGCCAGACTTCGCCGAATTGTAAATCGAAAGGTTTTCTTTTCGATTTTATTATTCTTTTCCACTTCTGATTTTCGTTTGCCATATATCCCTTTTTTTGTTTATACGGGTGTTTTACCCCTTTTCAATAAACTTTAAAATATATTTTATCATAACCCCCGACAAAATTCAAGCGTAAATATTACATTGTTTACGCCGTTTCGTTATAGATTTTACGCGTTCAAAGTATTTTCGGAAAAGTTTTTCTTTTACCCCTTTCGGTTGATTTTTAAATGTTTTTATTGTAAAATTGTTTTACTACTTAACGGAGCAACGGACAAAAAGTCCGTAATACGGATTATGCAGATAACCATTACCAACGGCGGAGTTTCTTTCGACGGAGAAGAAATCCTTTCCGAAATAAATTTTTCCGTTTGCGATAAAGACAGAATCGCGCTGGTCGGGCGGAACGGTTGCGGCAAAACCACCCTTTTAAAAGTTTTGTCGGGCGAAGTCGTCCCTGAGATCGGCGACGGCGATTCCCCTTTTATATTTTCCAAAAGCGGAAACCCCGTTATCGGATACTTAAAACAGACCTTCGAAACCGACGACTACAAAACTTTGGAAGACGAACTTTTATCGGCGTATTCTCACGTTCTCGATATAGAAGCGAGAATGGAAGCGGCGTTAAAAAAGTTGGAAGTTGACGGAAGCGAAAAGGCGGTTAAACTTTATTCTTCTCTGTCCGAAGAATTCGAGAGAGAAAACGGGTACGCATACAAAAAAGAATACAGAGTCGGCGCGAAAAAATTCGGTTTTACCGAGTCCGATTTAAGTAAGCCGTTAAAAGAGTTTTCGGGCGGACAGCGCACCAAAATATCTCTTTTAAAACTTTTGCTTTCCAAACCCGACGTTCTGCTTTTAGACGAACCCACAAACCATCTCGATTTAGAAGCGATAGAGTGGCTGGAAAAATATCTTGCGAACTACAAAAAAGCCTTCGTAGTGGTATCTCACGACCGTATGTTTTTAGATAAAACGGTAAAAACCGTTTACGAAATAGAATACGGTGAAACGAAGAAATACCAAGGCAATTACTCGGCTTTTATGCGTCAGAAGAGAGCCGATTACGACAAAGCGCTTAAAGACAGCCTTATCCGTAAAAAGGAAGTCGAACGCCTTTCCGCGCTGGTGGAACGGTTCCGTTACAAAGCGAACAAAGCCAAAATGGCGCAGGCAAAACTTAAACAGATAGAAAGAATCGGCAGTACCGACGCGCCCGTGGGCTTCGACGAATCCACCTTTAAAGCGTCCTTTACCCCCGAAAAAGAATCGGTGGAAAAAACGCTCGTTTTAGAAGAAGTTTCTTTCGGTTACGATAAACCTTTAGGTCATATAAACACGATAGTAAAGCGCGGGCAGAAACTCGGGATTATCGGCAGAAACGGTTGCGGCAAATCGACACTTATAAAGACGATTATGAAAATTCTTCCCCCTATCTCTGGCGAAGTAAAATACGGGTTGCGGGCGGAAATCGGTTACTTCGACCAGACGCTTACCCAGAACTTTTCGCCGCTTACCGTGTTCGACGATTTCCATAACGATTTCCCCGCCCTTTCCGACGGAGAAGTAAGAAATTGTTTAGGCGCGTTTCTGTTTTCGGGCGAAGACGTGTTTAAACGTGTGGGCGACCTTTCGGGCGGAGAAAAAGTAAGACTTGCGCTATGCAAAATTTTCAAGAAAAAACCTAACGTTTTAATATTAGACGAACCGACCAACCATATGGACATTATCGGTAAAGACAGTCTGGAAAAAATGCTTGCGGCGTATACGGGAACGGTTATAACCGTTTCGCACGACAGATATTTTATAGACAAGGTCTGCGACAGGCTCGCCGTGTTCGAAAACGGAAAACTTAACCTTTACGACTGCGGTTATTCCGAATACGAAGCCTTACGCCCCGACGAAGAAGAAATTACCGTTCAATCGGTAAAGCAACCCGTCGAAAAAAAGGAAAAGCCCGTTTCTTCGGAAAAAGAAAGAACCAAAAAACTACACAGAATTTCCGTTCTGGAAGAAAAAATCGCCGTTCTGGAAAAGGAAAAAGACGAAATTCAAAAACTTATGGATTCCGATTCTTCGTATTATTCCGATTACGAAAAGTATTCGGAGATTACGAAAAAAATCGCCGCGGCAGACGAAAAACTTTCCCCCTTAATGGAAGAATGGACTTCCCTTATGGAAACCCTTTGATAAAAAAAGAAAAAGCGTATTGCCCTTAAAAGGAGCGGATACGCTTTTTTATTTATAAATTAAAAGTTTATCTTAAGACCGAAATAGTCTGCTATGGCGACGGCGAATTTCGTTGCCGAAAGCGGACCGTTCGCGGTGATGAAGTTTCCGTCTTTTTCCACGTCGTTACCCGTATAAACGGCAACGGTTTTTACCGTTTCTATAAAACTTTCCGCAGGGAAACAAGTCACCCGTTTTCCCTTGCATATCCCGTGTTTTGCCAGAACGACCGCGGGCGAAGCGCAGATACTCGCAACGAGTTTACCGCTGTTCGCCGCTTTTTTTATTTCGCCGACCGCTTTTTCGTTCGCGGATATGTTGCTTGCGCCGGGCATTCCGCCGGGGATAATTATTCCGTCGTAATCGGAAACGGAAAAATCTTTAAGCGCCTTATCCGATTTTACCACTATACCGTGCGAACCGGTAAGATATTCGCCCTTTTCAGAAACTATATCGCAAACGGTGCCGGCTCTTCTCAATCCGTCTATAACGGTGACGGCTTCTATTTCTTCCGTGCCGTCGCTGAAAATAATCGCTAACTTTACCATTTTATCAATAGGGTCCCGTCCATACTTCCCACGAAGCGACTAAAACCAGATCCTGTTCGAAGGTGTATATACCGTCCGTAACTTTCTGATCCGTTCCTTCTATCTTCCAGCAGTCGAATTCGTGACTTACGCTGGGGCTGTCTTTTACGTATTTAGGTACGGGAAGAGTAAATTCCCTGCCGTAAACGACTTTTATGGTAGTAGTTTCCATAGGAACCTGCTCTTCGGTATAACCCGTTTTAAGAGTTATGGTGAACGTTCTGCAAACCACTGCCGTTACGATTAAATCGGCGGTTATTTTGGAAAAGTCGGTGCAATCCCAAATCATTTCCTTGCCGTCAACCTGTTTGGGTTCGGGAATATCGGTGAGCGCTTTGCCCTTTTTTACCATTTTTACGACGTCCGGCTGACCTTCTTGCCTAAACGTTACCTTGCAATAGTTGGATCTTTCGATAGCGGTAATCGTCAAATCGGTAGTAATGCAGGAAAAGTCGGTATAATTCCAGATCATTTCCTTGCCTTCTACCTGTTTGGGTTCGGGAATATCCGTAAGGGCTTCTCCCTTTTTAACCTTTCGTATTATCGTTTCGTACCCCACTTGGCAAAACCGCACGGTACATTCGGTCTGCTCGTTTTCTCCGCAACCGCCGAAAAAGAGCGCGGTCACGCAAAAAAGCGCGAGCATTAACGCAATTATTTTTTTCATTTCGTCCCCTTTTATATCAAAATCTTAATAATTTTATCACATATTTTATAATTTTTCAATAGAAAATTCAATTATTTTGCGAAATTGCTTCTTCTATAAGGCGTAAAACGTCGTCTTTCCCGTATCCCGTTTCCGCGCTCGTCGCCGTAACGTTGCCGATGCCTAATTTCAACGCCGTCGCTATGGAAGATACCGACGGCTTAATTCTCGTTTTACCGAGTTTATCCGCTTTCGTCGCCACGACGACGAAAGGAATACGATAAAAGTTCAGATAATTTATCATCAGTTTATCGTCTTCGGTGGGTTCGTGCCGTATATCGACGAGCGAGATAAGCAACCTTATTTTCTGCGTGGTCAGAAACGTTTCGAGCAGTTCTCCCCACTTCTTTTTTTCTTCTTTGCTGACCTTCGCGAACCCGTATCCCGGCAAATCCGCCAGCACGAATTCGCCGAAATCAAAGTAATTTATAAGCCTTGTTCTGCCCGGAGTAACGGAAGTTCTCGCAAGTTTCGAATTGTTGGCAAGCATATTTATAAGCGAACTTTTGCCTACGTTACTCTTACCCGAAACCGCGATTATCGGCTTTTCGGTAAAATAAAAGTTTTTGCCGTCCGCCACCGAAGTTATGAATTTCGCCTGTTTTATAACCATTTCGTTTTATTAAAATTCTATCGCCTTTTCAAACACTTCGTTCACGTCCGAAACGGGAATAAAATTTATCTCCTTTCGTATTTCTTCGGGAATATCTTCCGTATCTTTTTCGTTGTCTTTCGGAATTATCACGTTTTTAATGCCGAGCCTAAATGCGGCGAGCGATTTTTCTTTAAGCCCGCCTATCGGCAACACCTTGCCGCGAAGTGTGATTTCGCCCGTCATAGCCACCGTGTTTTTAACGGGTTTTTCGGCAAACGCCGATAAAATAGCCGTCGCCATGGTAATGCCCGCGCTCGGTCCGTCTTTGGGCGTCGCGCCTTCGGGAACGTGAATATGAATATCGGTATTTTCAAACCGTTTCGGGTCTATTCCGTATTTCACCGCGTGCGCTTTTATATACGTTACCGCCGCTCTGGCAGACTCTTTCATAACGTCGCCGAGTTTGCCCGTCAGTATTATATCCCCTTTGCCGCCGATAAGACCTACTTCTATCGTTAAGGTCGTGCCGCCGAAACTCGTCCAGGCAAGCCCCGTAGCCGCGCCGATTTCCGATTTTTCCATTACCGAATCGGCAATCCTTTTTTCTCTTCCGAGATATTCGGAAAGGTTGTTTTCGGTAACCGTTTTCTTTCGGGTTTTAGGATTTTCCGCAACGGCGACCGCGGCTTTTCTGACTACCGCGTTAATCTCTCTTTCGAGATTTCTTACGCCCGCTTCCAAGGTATAGCATTTTATTATTTTGTCTATGCCGCCGTCGGTTATCGCTATTTTTTTTTCGGTTAACCCGTTGTTTTTTATGGCCTTAGGTATAAGGTATCTTTTCGCTATTTCTCTCTTTTCTTCGTTGGTGTATCCGCCGAGTTCAATGATTTCCATTCTGTCTAAAAGCGGATACGGAATAGTGTCCATACTGTTTGCGGTGGTGATGAAAATCACGTCGGAAAGGTCGTACGGCACTTCCATATATCTGTCGCGGAAAGAAACATTCTGTTCGGGGTCAAGCACTTCTAAAAGAGCGCTCGCGGGATCTCCGTGAATATCGGACGACAATTTATCTATTTCGTCGAGCAAGAAAACGGGATTGCTTACCCCTGCGTTTTTAATGCCGTAAATGATACGCCCCGGCATCGCGCCGACGTAAGTTCTTCTATGCCCCCTGATTTCCGCTTCGTCTTTAAGTCCGCCAAGGCTCATTCTTACGAACTTTCTGCCGAGCGCTCTCGCTATCGACGACGCCACCGAAGTTTTGCCTACCCCCGGAGGCCCTACGAAGCAGAGAATAGGTCCTTTAACCTTTTTGGTAAGGTGAAGCACCGCGATGTATTCGAGTATTCTCTCTTTTACCTTTTCTAATCCGAAGTGGTCGCCGTCGAGAATTTCTTTCGCCTTTAATATATCAGGGTTATCTACCGTTTTTTCGTTGAACGGAAGTTCGGTAAGCCAGTCGAGATAGTTAAGAATTATCGAATAATCGGGCGACGCGGGATTTATTTTATCGAGCCTTGCGACTTCCTTTAACGCCTTTTCTTCTATCTCTTTAGGGAACTTCTTGTCCTTTATTCTCTTTAAGAGCGTTTCGCCGTCGTCTTCGTTGTCGCCGAGTTCCGCGTGAATGGCTTTAATCTGCTCGCGAAGATAAAACTCTTTCTGGCTTTTATCTATACTGCTTCTGACGGAATTAGCCACGTTTTTCTCTATCTTGGCTATTTCAAGTTCTTTCTGCAAAAGCGAAGAGAACGCGTCGAGCCTTAAAACGGTATCGTCGATTTCGAGTACCGACTGAATGGCGTTTTCCTTAAACGGAATAACCGACAACGCGTTCTCTATAAAATCGTCGGGGTTAGCCATATCGGACAAAGCGTTTACCACTTCTTTGGTGATTCTGCCGTCGAACAGAGAGTATTCGTAAAAACTGTTCTTTGCCACTCTGTAATGGGCTTCGACGGTGGTTTCGTCCGCAGAACAGGTATAAGGAGCGTATTCGACTTTTACCGTAAAACAACCCCTATCCGAAGTAAATTCGCATATTTTTACCCTTTCGAGCGCCTGAACGGACAATTTAAGGTTGTTTTCGGAATTCTTTATGACGTGTTTTATTTTCGCCAGAACGCCCACGTAATAAATATCTTTAACCGTCGGGTTATCGATAACGGAGTTTTTCTGCGAAGATATAACGACTAAAGAATCTCCGTCGAGCGCTTTCTGCGCCGCAGTTACCGACATGGGTCTGCCCACGTCGAAGTTGAGCAACGTTTTGGGAAGCAACACCTTTCCGCGTAACGCGATTAAAGGTAATTCCCTTCCTTCTATATTTAATAAATCGAGTTCTTCCATAAGTATTCTCCGATAATTATAAGCAGTATTTTTTTAACAATGCAAGCACGGGGTTTTCTTCGAAGGGAACGGTTATTTCGTCGGCAACTTTTTTAAGTTCTTCGGAAGCGTTGCCTACGGCGACCCCTCGCCACGGACCTTTAAGCAGTTCTATATCGTTGGTGGAATCGCCTACCGTGATTACTTTTTCGAGCGGCACGCCGTAATAATCCGCCGCCCGCTTTACGCTTTCCCCTTTGCTGCACTCGGGATTTATAACTTCCATAAGCGTTTCGTTGCCGTTGTTGAAAATCAACTTTCCCTTGTATTTTTCGTTATATTTTTTGGTAAGCGTTCCCACCGATTCTTTGTTTCCGACGGCGGTGCATTTTAACAGGTCGCTGTCGGCGTTTTCTAAAAATTCGGTTATAGACGGCACTTTTATTATTTCCACGTCGGGGCTTAACCTGTAAAAATCTATGTACCAACTTTCTTTATCGTAGTACAGTCTGTCGTCTTTAAATATTACCGCCTGCAAACCGTCTTCGATAAACTCGTCCACGACTTTTATTAAAAGGTCTTTTTTTATTCCGCCGGAAAAAATCTCTTTGCCGCTTTCCACGTCTTTTATAAGCGCCCCCTGATAGGCTATAAGCGCTCCCTTAAATCCGTATTTAAGGCATATCCTTTCGATAGAACAGTACATTCTGCCCGTGCAGATAACGAATTTGCCGCCTTTTTTTTCGAATTCTTTTATGGCTTCTACCGTTTCCGCGTTTATTTCGCTTATTCTTCCCAAAGTTCCGTCAAAATCGGAAATCATCATTTCGTATTTCATAATTATCCTTATAGTTAAAGACAGTATTTTTCGAGTATCGTTTTTACGGGGTGCGATTTATACGGCACGGTCACTTCGTCGGTAACCTTTTTAAGTTCTTCCAAGCCGTCGCCTACGGCTACTCCACGCCACGGTCCGCCGACTAATTCAAGGTCGTTCGTGGAATCGCCTACCGCGATTACTTCTTTAAGCGGTACACCGTAACGGTTCGCTATAAATCTTACCGCGTTGCCCTTGGTGTACGCGGGGTTTACCGCTTCCACAAGATAAGGGGCGCCGTTGTTTATTATAAGTTTCCCTTTATATTTCTCGGCGAATTTGTCCGTTAAAAATTTGGTTCTTTCGATTTCGCATACTCCGCACACTTTCAGAAAAGGTCGTTCGGTGTTTTTAACGAATTCTATAACGTCGGGAATTTTTCGCATATTCACGTCGCCGATTCTTTCGTAAGTTTTAATAAGGTCGGATTCGTAATCGTAATAAAGCACGTCGTCGATTTCGGCGATAGGCTGCATTCCTTCTTTTTTCATATCGTTGAAAACGGAAAGCGCAAGATTTTGCGGAACGCCGCCCGACAAAATCGTTTTACCCGTTTCTATTTCGTTTATCATCGCTCCCTGATAGGATATAACGAGTCCTTTCAGTCCGTATTTACGGCAGGTTTTTATTATGGAGCAATACATTCTCCCCGTACAGATAACGAACTTTCCGCCTTTTTTTTCGAATTCTTTTACCGCCGCGACGGACTCAGTATCAATTTCCGTTCCGACGCCGAGAGTTCCGTCGTAATCGGAGAACATCAGCCGATATTTCATCTTAATTTTTCCTTGGTTAAATATTCGATTATGATTTTTGCCTGTTTTTCGCCTATACCTTCCGTTTCCGTCAACTCTTCTTCGGTTGCGGAAGATATGCCCTGCACGTCCTTAAACTTTTCCAAAAGAGCGTTTATACGTTTTTTGCCTAACCCTTTTATTTCGCCGAGAACGGAAGAAAGCGCCCTTTTACCCCTTAAATTTCTGTGGTAAGTAATGGCGAATCTGTGCGCTTCGTCCCTGATTTTCTGCATAAGCCGTAAACAGTAATCGCTGTGCGGCAGAACGACGGGAACGGGATTGCCCGGCAAAAATATTTCTTCTTCTCTTTTGGCAAGCGAGATAAGGTCTATATCCGTCACGCCTTCTTCGTCGAAAATTTCTTTTACGCTGGAAAGTTGCCCTTTGCCGCCGTCGATGATTATAAGGTCGGGTTTCGGGAATTTATCGGGGTCGGTTCTCATTCTTTCGATACGGCGTTTCAACACTTCCTGTAAACACGCGAAGTCGTCCGACCCTTCTATGGTTTTTATCTTAAACCGACGGTAAGAATCCCCGTCCTTTTCGCCGTCTGTAAAAACGACCATACTGCCGACCTTGTCCGTTCCGCTTATATGCGAAATATCGTAACATTCCATACGCCGCGGATAACGCTTTAAGCCTAAAATCTCCTGTAATCTCTTGCAAGCGACTACCGTTATGTCGTTTTTGTGTTTAATTCTGTCCACCGCCGTTTCGAGATGTTCGTCGGCGTTGGCTCTCGCCATGTCGGCGAGTTGCTTTCTCATTCCCTGTTCGGGGCAGATAAGCGTAACGTTTTTATCGTAACTGTCTTTGAAAAACTTTTCTATTACCTTAGAGTCTTCCGTTTCGCCGTCGGTTATAATCTCGTCGGGAAAATCGGAATCGCTCTGATAATACCTTAAAATGAATTCGGAAAGACCTTCCGCTTCCGTTTTGCATACGCTTTCGAAAGAAAATCTTTTTCCGCCGAGCATTCTGCCCTTTCTTACCACAAGAAGGCTTACCGCCGCGTATAATCCGTTGGCGCGGTAAGAAATTACGTCGGCGTCTAAAAATTTGTTTAACGACGTTATACGTTTTAACTTGATTTTTTCTAAACTCAAAAGGTTTTCTTTATATTTAAGCGCAAGTTCGAACTGCTCTTCGTTTGCCGCGGCGAGCATTTTTTCTTTTAAGATTTTTTCCGTTTCGGAAATATCGCCGTTCAGAAAATCTATTGCCGAACGCACTTTTTTATCGTACTCTTCTTCGGTAATATACCCCGCGCACGGCGCGGAACATTTGCCGATATGATAATTTAAGCACGGCTTTAACCTTTTCCCTTCGACGAGCGTTTTATCGCAAGGGCGAACGCCGAACACGAGATTGAGCGTTTCGGTTACGCCGTTAACGTTTACGCCGCCCATAAACGGGCCGAAGTATTTCGCTCCGTCCTTTTTGATTTTACGGGTCACTTTGAACGCCGGGAATCTGTCTTTTAAGTTTACTTTTAGGTATGGATAGGTTTTGTCGTCTTTGAGTAAAATGTTATATCTCGGTTTATGTTTTTTTATGAGATTGTTTTCCAAAGACAACGCGTCTATTTCGCTGGGCGCAATGTAATAGTAAAAGTCGGCGACGTTACTTACCATCGCCATAACCTTATCGGTTTTTACCGAATTAAAGAAGTATTGTCTTACCCTGTTTTTTAAGTTTTTCGCCTTGCCGACGTAAATAATCTGCCCGTCTTTGTCGAGCATAACGTAAACGCCGGGGTTTTCGGGTAAAAGTTTTAATTTATCTTCCAGAACGCCCATATAATATATATCGAAAATTTTATTTAAACGCGCATAGCATTTGCAGGCATTTTT
>CAKQQY010000040.1 GCA_934271245.1 uncultured Clostridia bacterium
ATAGAACCGACTTCTCTGTGTACGGGGCCGACGCCGTGGGTTTCTTTAAGTCTGTGATTGTTCCATCTCTTGATAACGCCGGTAAAACCGTGACCTTTGCTGACGCCCGAAACGTCGATCTTGTCGCCTTCTGCGAAAGTTTCGCAAGTTACGACGTCGCCGACTTTCATGTTTTCTGCGTTTTCAAGTCTGAATTCTTTTAAGACTTTCTGCGCGGGGACGTTTGCTTTTTTGAACAAACCCGCTTGCGGTTTGTTAAGGGTGTTTTCCTTAACTTCGTCAAAACCGAGTTTAACGGCGGAATAACCGTCGCGTTCCAAAGTTTTAACCTGAACGACGGGACAGGGACCTGCCGCTATAACCGTTACCGGTATAACCTTTCCGTCGGCGGAGAAAACCTGAGTCATCCCCAACTTCTTTCCAATGATTGCTTTATTCATAGATAAAGTTCACCTCCGATAATATATAATGTTTTATTTTTTACAGTTTGATTTTGATATCAACGCCTGCGGGTAAGTGAATGCTGTCTAACAACTTAACGTTGGGCGAATAAATATCGATAAGTCTTTTGTGCGTTCTGATTTCGAACTGTTCTCTGGAATCTTTATACTTATGCGGCGAACGCAAAATCGTAACGATTTCCTTTTCGGTGGGAAGCGGAATAGGACCGCTTATTTTCGCGCCCGATTTCTGCATGGTTTCGACGATTCTCGAAGCCGCCTGATCGAGCATTTCGCTGTCGTAAGACATAAGTTTGATTCTGATTTTCTGACTTGCCATTTGATGGTTTCTCCTTTTACCTAACTTTTTTTACTCTGTGTCAACTCTACCGTGTGTATCAAATTTTCAACATAAAAAAACGTTCGCCGATACTTAAATTTTTTAAGTCGCTGCGAACGATTACTAATGCTTCGATTATTTGAAGTTAGTCGCAGTGGTCAAGCCACCACACTTGTCAACGGAAATTATCTGTCGTTTTCGCTACGAATTTCAGTAACTTTCCGTATCAACCCAGATTGCACAGCCTAATCATTATATAACATATAGCAAGGGCTGTCAAACGTTTTTATATATGTTTTTAATATTTTTCTAATTTTTTTCAATAAAAAGATAATGCCGAAAAAGCATTGAATTTATATGCTTTTTCGGCGGATTATTCCTTTTACGCTATTTGTTTTTTTACGAATTTGGGCTTTTCTACCCCTTCCACAACCTTTTCGTCGATAACGACCTTTTCGATATCTTTTTCGGAAGGAATATCGTACATCGCGTCAATCATAAGATTTTCGAATATGCTGCGAAGACCCCTTGCCCCCGTTTTAAGTTCTATCGCGCGTTTCGCGACTGCCCTTACCGCGCCTTCGGTAACTTCCAGTTCGACGTTATCGAGTCCGATAAGTTTCTGATACTGTTTAACCAAAGCGTTCTTGGGAGCGGTTAAGATATTTACGAGAGCGTTTTCGTCGAGCGGGTGCAGTCCCACGGTTATGGGAATACGTCCGACGAATTCGGGGATAAGACCGTATTTAATCAAATCCTGCGGCTGAACTTCTCTTATTAAGTCGTAGTTGTCTTCTTTGATTTTTTCTACGCTGCCGCCGAACCCTAAGGAAGAACTTTCCTTTCTTTTAGCGACTATCTCGTCAAGACCGACGAACGCGCCGCCGCAAATAAACAAAATGTTGGTCGTGTCTATTCTTAAACATTCCTGTTGGGGATGTTTTCTTCCGCCTTGCGGAGGAACGTTAGCGACCGTGCTTTCGATAATTTTCAGAAGGGCTTGCTGAACGCCTTCGCCCGAAACGTCGCGGGTAATGGAAACGTTTTCGCTTTTTCTCGCAATCTTATCGATTTCGTCGATGTAAACTATACCCTTTTGCGCCTTTTCGATATCGTAATCTGCGTCCTGAATAAGTTTAAGCAAAATATTTTCGACGTCTTCGCCGACGTAGCCGGCTTCGGTAAGAGTCGTGGCGTCCGCAACGGCGAAAGGCACGTCTAACACTCTCGCGAGAGTTTTGGCGAGCAAGGTTTTACCGCTCCCCGTGGGACCTAAAAGCAAAATATTGCTTTTATCGATTTCCACGCCGTCCTTTTCTACGGGAGCGTGAATTCTTTTATAGTGATTGTATACCGCAACGGAAAGCACTTTTTTCGCTTCGTCCTGCCCGATAATGTACTCGTCGAGTTTTTCTTTTATTTCGCTCGGTTTAAGCAAAGTAAAAGACTTATCGGCATTGTCTTTCTGCATGTCTTCTTTAATGACGTCGCGGCAAATTTCAATACATTCGTCGCAAATATATACGCCGTTAGGACCTGACACAAGACGTTTAACGAGTTCCTTGGGCTTTCCGCAGAAGGAACAGAATAATTGTTCTTTATCTTCTTTCATATATCTCCGTCTTTACGGACGTTTTACGAATATTTCGTCGATAAGTCCGTATTCTTTCGCGTCTTCCGCCGACAAATAATTATCTCTGTCGGTATCTTTTTCTACGGTTTCGTAAGGTTTGCCGCTGTTTAACGATAAAATCGTGTTCAGGCGGTGTTTCGTTTTAATGATATGGTCGGCCTGGATTTTAATATCGCTCGCCTGCCCCTGCGCTCCGCCCAACGGCTGATGAATCATTATTTCGCTGTTCGGAAGAGCGTATCTTTTACCCTTCGTGCCGCTGGACAACAAAAACGCGCCCATGCTTGCCGCAAGACCTATACAGATAGTGCTTACGTCGCATTTTATATAGTTCATCGTGTCGTAAATGGCAAGACCTGCCGTTACGCTTCCGCCGGGACTGTTGATATAAAGGCAAACGTCTTTATGCGGGTCTTTGCCCTCGAGATAAATAAGTTGCGCCACGACCGTATCGGCTACGGCGTCGGTGATTTCGCCGGTTAAGAAAATTATTCTGTCTTCTAAAAGACGGGAATAAATATCGTAACTTCTTTCACCTTTGCCGGTTTGTTCTATAACGTAAGGAACTACGGTGTTTTTAATATCCATTTTGTTCTCCGATAACTTTTTATTGTTTTAAAACCGCGACGCGTCTTTTTTATCCGTCCGATTATTTCTTGATTTCGTTTGCGCTCTTCAAGAAGTCGAAAAGTTTTTTAACGATGATTTCGTTCTTGATATAATCTAACTGGCGAGCAGCCATATCCTTTTTAAGGTCGGGCGCTTTTTTGCCTTGCGCTTTAGCCATTTCTTCGATTTTGGCGGTAACGTCATCTTCGGTCGCGTCGATTTTTTCTTCTTCGATGATTTTGCCGATGACGAGTTGAGATTTAACCAGATCTTTCGCCTGATCGTAATAGCCTTTTCTGTATTCTTCCATAGTCTTTCCTACGTATTTAAGGTAATCTTCAAGTTTAAGACCCTGATAGGAAAGTCTGTAACTCATTTCGTTAACCATCTGGTCGATCTGATTGTCGATTAACGCTTCGGGAATAACTACTTCTGCGTTTGCGGTAACCTTTTTAACGATTTCGTCTTCGATTTCACGTTCCGCTCTGTCTTTATTCTGTTTTTTAAGTCTTTCTTTGATTTCCTTTTTATAAGCGTCCAAAGATTCCGCGCCTACCGCGTCTTTAATGAATTCGTCGGTGAGTTCGGGGAGTTCTTTGGCTTTTATTTCGTGGAGTACGATATGGAATACGGAATCTTTACCCTTTAAGTTTTCCGCGTGATAATCTTCGGGGAACTTAACGGTAATATCTCTTTCTTCGCCGATTTTCATACCGATAATCTGATCTTCGAAACCGGGAATAAAGGTGTTGCTGCCGATGGTTAAGGGCTGTTTTTCCGCCGTGCCGCCTTCGAACTTAACGCCGTCGACCGAACCGGAGTAGTCAATGGTAACCGTGTCGCCCGATTCTACCGCTCTGTCGGTAACGTCTACCGTTCTGGAATTTCTTTCCTGTAAACGTTTAAGTTCGTCTTTTACGTCGGCTTCTTTAACATTATACTCAACTTTCTTGAAAGTTATACCCTTATATTCGCCGAGTTTGACTTCGGGTTTTACCGCGACTTCGGCAATCATGGATATGCCTTTTTCGGAAATATCTTTAATGTCGATATCGGGGCGGGCAACCGCTTCGATAGAAGGTTCTTTATCCAAAACTTCTTCGTAATATTTGGGGAAAGCGATGTTTATGGCTTCTTCGTAGAAAACGCCTGCGCCGTACGCGCTTTCGAGAACCTTTTTGGGAACTTTGCCCTTACGGAAACCGGGCATGGAATATTTGCCTTTAACTCTTTCGTAAGCGGCGTCGATGGCTTCGTTCCATTCTTTCTCTTCGAGATTTATGGTAATTTTAACCGTGCTTTTTTCGGTTTTTTCAAATGTGTATTTCATACTGAACTCCTGTTAATTCAAAATTCTAACATATTTTATCATACCGCAATGTAAATTGCAACTTTTTATGCGGTTTAATTTACTTTAATTGATTTTCGTGCTTATCGGGAAAGACAAAAATCGATTTATAATCGGTGTAAACAACAAAACCCGCTTTTGCCGACGGCGGTTTTTTGACGTGTTTTTTGAGAGCGTAAACGATTTCCGTTTTGCCGCCGTCTCTGCCCTTCGAATAATAAGCGCATATTTCCGCCGCCGCTTTAAGAACGGAATCTTTAACTTCGTTTTTCTCTATTATAACGTGGGAAGAATGATAATCTTTAGCGTGAAGCCATGTGTATTCCCCTTTGCTCGAAGATAAAAGTTCGTCGTTTTCGAGATTGTTCCTGCCTACCTTTACCGAAACGCCGTCTATTAAGTACTCTCTGAACTTTCTTTCGACGCGTTTTTTTCTTACGTCGGTTTTTTCTTTCAGCGCGCCGTTTAACGTCAATTCTTCTTTTATTCCGTTAAGGTCTTCTATTTCCGTCGCCATGCTTATGAAATCCATTACGCTTTCAAAGTATTCCGCTTCTTTTTCGGCTATTTCTTTTTGTTCTGATATAGAAACGAGCGCGCGTTTTTTCTTGGCGTATTTTTTAAAATAGTTTTCGCTGTTTTTTGCGGGGGAAATACGGTTATCGAGTTCAATCGTTATAACGCCTCCGTCGTAATAATTGTCGAGCGTTACTTCCGTTTCGTTCCCTTTTATTTTATAAACGTTAGCCAGAAGAATTTCGCCTTTTATTCTGTCAGATTCGAGATCGGCTGCCGCGCGTTCTTTCGTTTTTATAGCCGAAAGCCGTTTTTTCGCTTTTTTAAGCGCGGCGTTCGTCACGTTAGTTAATCTCTCTTTAAGGGAAAGAAATTTTTTCGCTTTTTCTCTTTTGTCGTAGTAATACTCTTCCGCTTTATAGAGTTTATCGAAATATTTTTTTTCGTCGGCAACCGTTTCGTAGGGTAAAACGAACACGTCGGTTACGTTTTCTCCGTTTACCGTTACGCACGGATTCGGTTTCGCGTTTAAAAGAAAGTCTTTTATAAACGAATAGAAATCTTCCGCGTCGCTCGATTGTATTGCCGTTTTGCCCGTAACCCTTTTATATTTTTCCGTCATCTCTTTCGCCGTGGAAAGAGCGATTCCGCTTATATCCGACGCTAAAAAAGACGGTAAATCTTCGCCGTTAAAGGCACGCAAATCGTCCGCGATTGTTTCATCGAACGGCAGTTTTTTGTTTTGCGTCGGCGGAAAAACGTAGTCGCACCCGACTATAAGGGGCCTCACGCCCACGCCGAGCATGTTTATTCCCCTGTTGCCGCCGAGTATTTTGCCGTTTTCCGTCAATATGACGTTTGAATATCTGCCCATAAGTTCGGCGTAAACGGTTTTTATAGAACCGCCGAAAAATTCCGAAGACGAAACGAAATCGAGTTTAACTATTCTGTCAAACCCGACGAGCGAAATCTCTTTTACCGTAGCCGACAATAAGTGCTTTCTTAAAAGCATGCAAAAGTTTGGCGCGGTTAAAGGGCTTTCCGTTTCCCTTTCGATTATTCCTATTTTCGGACTTGACGGGTCGGAATCGAGAATAAGTTTTTCCGTCCCTTTGCCCGTGTATATTGTTAAAACTACGGCGTCGTTAGACGGCTGAACGACCCTGTTCACTTTTCCGCCTTTTAACAAGTCGTTCAGTTCCGCGCAAAGATATTTTAACGTGAATGCGTCCTGAGGCATGGTTTTTCCTTTAATTTGAATGTTTTTCCGTTAAGATAGCGAAGGGGGCTTTTTTCATCGAAGAACAAGGTCAGCGAATACGCCGTAAGCAACTGCCTATAAACGCCTTCCTTTTTATTCTGCTCGTTTTCCCCGTATTTGCCGTCGCCGACAACGGGATGCCCTATATGCGCGAGATGCGCCCTTATCTGATGAGTTTTACCCGAATGCAAAGTAACTTCGAGCAGCGATTTGCCGTTATCGTAGTCAAGAACTTTATAGTCCGTTCTTATTTCCGCGCTGCCCTTAACCTTTTCGTCCGTTACGGTAACCAGAGAATTTTCCGCGTCCTTTTTTAAGTAGGCTTTTAATTCGTCGCTTTCCTTTTCCATTTTTCCGAAAACTTCGGCTATATACTTTTTATCGAAAACGCGGTTTTTAAATCCGCCGACAAGTTCTTTTTCGGCGGTTTCGTTCAACGCGAATATCATAATGCCCGAAGTGTTTCTGTCAAGGCGATGAATAAACCTTGTGTTTTCGTTCTCGTTTTTAAGGTAAGCGAAAACGTCTTCGGATAAAAATCCGCTTTTTTTGTTCACTACGATTACGTTGTCGTCGGAATATAAAATTTCGCAAGGCGAAACTGCTTTTTCTTCGTAGTAAACGGTAACGTTATCCCCTACGTTTAACGTTACGTCGGAATTTACCCTTTTACCGTTTACCTTAACGTCCTTTTTACGCAAAGCCTTCTGAAGAGCGGAATAAGGAACGCCCACCGTCAGAGAACAAGCGACTCTCGATAATTTAGTTTTTTTATCGGAAACGAAACTTTTCAATCCTCTTTGCTCCCCGCGCTTTTTAATTTTCTTTGCTCCGCTTTTTCGGTAAATTCGTATAAAATTCGGCAGGATAACCGTTGAACCCGTGGCATCGGCTTTCCCCTTTTTCGGTAAATCCGTATAAATTTCAGCAGGTAAATACGGCCTGCGTTTTCACGCTTTTAAAAGACGCGAAAGGTTTATTAAAGGACTTCCGAAAACGGAAGTCCTTTACTTTGTTTTTGTTATTAGTCTTCGGTGTCTTCTTTAGGTTTGATGCAAAGAAGAACGACGATTCCGATAAGACACAGGGTACCGATAGAAAGGAATACGACCGACCAGACGTTGTTTTCCAACCAGTGGTTGTCCGGTTTAACCGTTTTCGGATAACCGTTTACGCTTATAATGCTCGTTTCCGCTTGCGACAATCTGTTGTTTGCGGTAGATCTTACGACGCACTTAATTTTGTACTGACCTACTCTGTCGGGAGTAAAGGAAACGTCTCCGTTGAAACCGACGGCCTTTACGTTATCATAAGTAAATCCGTTTACGTTATAGGATTTATCGGTAACGTTTTTCGCTGCGGGGATTTCTATCCATTCGGAAGTTTCGTTCGCTCTGTACCAAAGAGTGTAAACCGTTTTATAATCGGTTGCGGTAATATCGAAACCGGTCGCGATATAATCTTCGCCGATATAACCTTCGCCCTGTCTGCCGTCGCACGTTACGGAAATGTCCGCGTTATCGTAAACGGTAAAGGTGAAAATGTAAGGCTTGTACGCGCCGAAATATTCTTTGTTGGAATCTTTGTCGTCGGTATAAACGAAGTCTTTCGCTTTCATTTCGTTACCGCTTTCGTCGACAAAGGTTACGTAGAAAGAATAGTCGCCCGCTTCCGTCAAAGGAACTTCGAAACTCGAAGTGGTGGAAGTCGTGGAAGGCGAAGAATAATGAACGGTGTATTTAAGATTTTCGTAAGAAGTGAAATCGTCGGACACCATATCTTTCATCGAAGGAAGTTCCAACTTTTCGCCGGAACCCAGACAAACGTTCATCGGTTTTCCGCTCGCGTCGGTCAAAACGTTGCCGTCGTCGTCTTTCTGAACGAGACGGTCCTTAAACGCCGCAGTAAACGCTTCGATAGCCGCCGTATCCATATTGTAAACGGGAGCGGTATCGTCGCCGCTTTTTACTTCGAAAGCGTATTCTTCGTAAACTTTTTCGTTATCGGAAGAGTCGACTATTTTAATGGTTTCCATACCTTCTTTGCCGAAGTCGAGTTTTCCGAAGGTTTCGCCTACGTAAACGTCATTACCCGCTAAAATCTTAATATTTTTGGAGTTGCCGCCCAAAACCGCGTAAGCGGTGGCGGTTACCGAGAAACTTGTGTCCTTTTTAACGACGTTCGCGCCGTTGAAGATTTTATCCGAAAGGGCAATTCTCTGATAAGCCGTTTTATCGAAAGTTCCTTCGGTCATTTTGAAAGTCTGCTTGAAGTTGCCCGTCGTATCGGAAACCTTCTGATCCACGCTCTTTAATACGAGTTCGCCTTCCGCGTTGCCTTCGGCAGAAGCCTTGAAAGAAACGGAAACCGCGGTTTTGTCCACGTTAGCGACTTTATAGTAATTTCCGCCGGCAACGGCTGCGCCGCCGTTTACGATAGCGTTAAGCAGATTGTTTTCAACGAAGAATTTAACGTTTACGTCGCCGTCCGCTACTGCGTAACCGTCCGCGCCGTTAAAGGTGAAAGAACCGTTTTCGAAAACGAGAACGTTTTCGATAGATTTGTCGTATTTGCCGTCGGTATTTTTATTACCGTTCGCGCCGTAAGAATCTGCGGTGAGCGTAAGGGTTAATTTAGTTAAACCGGTATAAGAAAATTCAAGACCCAGGTCGTCGGCTACGAGTTTATTGTCGAAAGACAACACGTCGTTGTTTTTAAGTTTAGCCGAAAGATTTTCCCCGTCGAATTCCATCGACGCGCCGGAACTTACCGTAAAGAAAGTATTCGGGGAAGCTTCCGCTTTCGCAAGGGAAAAGTTCATGCAGCCGAAAGCCGCCGCCAGACTTAACGCGACCGCCGCGATAAGAGTTATTATTTTATAGGATTTTGCCATTTTCATACAAGCCGAAAACTCCTTAAAATTTATTGTAGCGATATTTTCACTAATAGTCTTTACTATTTTACACTTAAAAAAATAGTTTGTCAATCTCCTTATGACAATAATTTGTACTATTTTTCGAATTATCCGCATATTCTGTCCGTAATTCCGCTCTTTTTTCGGGTAACCAAAAAGATTTCGCCCGAATAGTATGTAGAAAGAAAAGGTTTTGGGTCTTGTTACAAATGATATACTATTTACTTATAACGGCGTTCACGGTAAGCGTGGACTCCCTTCTTTGCGGATTTTCCCTTTCTTTCGGGAAAAAAAATAAAATCCCCGTCGTTCTCGGTATAACTTTAACCGTTTTCGCAATGTGCCTTATCGCGAACTACGCCGCGATTATTCTATCTTCCGTGTTAAACGAAAAAACGGCGTGTATCGGCGGAATCGTTTTGATAGGAACGGGCGTATTCGGGCTTATAAAAAAAGAAAAGGAAAGCGGTAACGGCGACAAGAGCCTTACGGCGAAAATATTTCTTACGGGGTTTGCCGTGGGACTTGACGGCGCGTTTGCGAACCTATCCCTTTCCCTTATGGGAATAAACGCGTTTTACGTTCCCGTAATAATCGCGCTGATGCACGGAATCATGGTTTTTATCGGCATTTTGCTTTCGGAATTCCCGTTCTTGAAAAAAGCCGAAAAACTATCCTTTCTGCCGTCGGTGATACTTATAATTTTAGGGTTATACAAACTTTCGGGTCTGATATTTTAATCGCGACAAAATGAAAAATCCGCGGTTTTAACGCGGATTTGTTTTAATATTCGGGTTTTAATATGGTTACGCTTTTTTCGGTATCGAATTTATTCCAGGGCGTAACGTCGGTCGGCGGTTGTACTCTGAAAACCATTCTTTCTTTGGTTACGGGATGAGTGAACGCAAGGTAATACGCCCAGAGCGCGAGATTGCCTTTTTTCGCGGCGGGTCCGCCGTAACGCATATCCCCGTAAACCGGGCACCCTATCGCGTTCATCTGAACACGTATCTGATGACTTCTGCCCGTATGCAATCTCACTTCGGTAAGATAAAGTCCGTCCTTTTCGTCTAAAACGTTATATTCGAGTTCGGCGAACTTCGCGTTGGCTTCCCCCGCGCTGCAGATATAAACCATATTGTTTATACTGTTCTTTTTCATATAATGAGTTAAAACGCCTTTGTCTTCCTTGGGTTTGCCCGTTAAAACGGTGTAGTACCTTTTTTCGAAATCGCCGTTTTTCATCTGTTCGGAAAGTCTTGCGGCGGCTTTCGAAGATTTTGCGAAAACCATTACGCCGCCCGTCGGTCTGTCAAGACGATGTACTAACCCTACGTAAACGTTGCCCGGTTTATCGTAAGTGGTTTTTATGTACTCCTTAATCATCGTAAGAAGGTCTTTATCCTTACTGTCGTCTTCGCAGGACGGAACGTTTTGCGGTTTTAACACGACTATTATGTGATTGTCTTCGTGAAGTATGTTAAGTTCTTCCATTTTATCTCCCGTTTACCCAGATTGCCGAGTTTCCGCAAGGCAGAATAACGTTTTCTTCTTCCGTTTTAAGCCCTACTTCGTAAGCGGATACTTCTCCGCCCCTGCCCTTTTTAACGGCAATTTCCAGAATGTTTTTCATTACCTGCGGCTGAAGCCCCGTAGTGTAACTGTTTATAAGAAAGAAAAGCGGATTATCCGATAAAACCTGTTCGCAAAGGGATACGAGCGGAAAAATTTCTTCTTCGAGTTTCCACATTTCGCCGTTGGGTCCCCTGCCGTAACTCGGCGGATCCATAATGACGGCGTCGTATTTTCTGCCCCGTCTTATTTCTCTTTCCACAAACTTTTTGCAGTCGTCTATTATATATCTTATTCTGTCGTTTTTTACGTTCGAAAGTCTTGCGTTTTCGCCGGCGCGTTCCACCATTCCTTTCGCGGAATCGACGTGGCACACTTTTGCGCCTTCTTTCGCGCAGGCGACGGTCGCTCCGCCGGTGTACGCGAAAAGGTTAAGCACGCTGATTTCTCTACCGGCGTTTTTTATGAGGTCGCGCATATAATCCCAGTTTACGGCTTGTTCGGGGAAAAGTCCCGTATGCTTAAAGCCCATGGGTTTGACTTTGAAAGTAAGGTCTTTATAAGAAACAGTCCACTCTTCCGGCATATTGCCGAAGGTTTTCCATTTTCCGCCGCCCGTTTCGCTTCGGACGTATTTTGCGGCAAGACCTTTATATCCGTTCATATCCGTACCGCTTTTCCAGATAACCTGAGGATCGGGACGAAGCAGAACGACTTTCCCCCAGCGTTCGAGTTTATACCCGTCGCCGGTGGCGATAACAGAATAATCTTTCCATTCCGCCGCTTTCATTAAACCACCTTTTTGACGGTAACGGTACATTTCGCGCCGTTTACGTCTAATTCTTTGGTAAAGCCTTCCGCCGCGCCTTTTTCAACCTTATCGGCGAGAACGACGTTCTTTAAGTTAGCGCTTTCCATCGCTTTGACGGAGTCCGCGTCGTCCGTCACGTAATACACGTTTATTCTGTCGGTAACTTCGAAACCTGCGTCCTTTCTCATCGACTGAATTTTAGAGATGAGTTCTCTTTCCGCGCCTTCTTCTCTGAGCGCTTCGGTTATATGAGTATCCAAAACGACGGTAAGCCCGTTATCGCTCGAAGCGACGTAACCTTCGGCGCTTTCGCTGCTTATGAGCATATCGTCATATGCGAATTCGAAAGTTTCTCCGTCGATTTCCGTTTTATAAACGCCGTCTTTTTTCGCCGTTTCGACGACGGTATTCGCGTCGCACGAATCGAAGAATTTTCTTATCGCGCCGAGTTTCGCGCCGTATTTCGGACCCAACGTTTTGAGTTGGGGTTTGATTTTATAAGAAATGAATTTGTTCGCGCTGGAAAGATATTCGACTTCTTTTACGTTGAGTTCGTCTTTCGCGATGTCGAGCAATCCCGCAGAGATATTCATTTCTTTACCAGAACAAACGTAAACCTTGCTTAAAGGCTGACGGTTTTTAATGTTGGAAGAATTCCTGCACGCCCTGCCCAAAACCACTATATCGAGAACGTTTTGCATACCTTCTTCGAGCGACGCGTCTATCATGCTTTCGTCGGCTACGGGGAAGGAACAAAGGTGTACCGATATAGGAGCGTCCTTATAAAACTCGGGTACGAGATTGCGGTACATCGATTCCGCCATAAACGGCGTAAACGGCGCGGAAAGTTTTGCAAGGGTTACCAAAACGGTGTAAAGCGTGGTGTAAGCCGCCGCTTTATCGTCCGTCATTTCGTGACCCCAGTATCTTTCTCTTCCGCGACGAACGTACCAGTTGGAAAGGTCGTCGGTGAAATCCTGCAACGCTTTGGCGCTTCCGTAAATATCGTAAGAAGCAAGCCCTTTATCCATAGTTTTTATAAGCGTGTTAAGTTTAGAAAGCACCCATTTGTCCATTAAAGACAATTTGCAGTCTTTAAGATTATATTCGGACGGGTTATATTTATCGATTTCTGCGTAAAGCACGAAGAACGCGTAGGTATTCCAGAGAGTACCCATAAACTTTCTCTGCGCTTCGGAAACGGCTTCTTCGTAGAATCTCGACGGAAGCCACGGAGCGGAACCGGTGTAAAAATACCATCTTACCGCGTCCGCGCCCTGTTTATCGAGAACGCTCCACGGGTCAACGACGTTTCCTTTATGTTTACTCATTTTAATGCCGTTTTTGTCGTTTACGTGACCCAAAACTATGCAGTTTTTAAACGGCGCTTTATCGAACAGCAACGTCGATATCGCAAGCAAGGTATAAAACCACCCTCTCGTCTGGTCGATCGCTTCGGAAATGAAATCCGCGGGGAAATGTTTTTCGAACAATTCCTTGTTTTCAAACGGATAGTGATACTGCGCGAAAGGCATCGACCCCGAATCGAACCAGCAGTCGATAACTTCTTTTTCTCTTACGAAAGTACCGCCGCATTCGCATTCGAAAGTACAATCGTCTATATACGGACGGTGAAGTTCTATATCGCCGTCGATATGGCAAAGTTCTTTGAGTTCGGCTTTGGAACCTATAACGTGAACCTTGCCGCACTTATTGCATACCCATACGGGAAGCGGAGTTCCCCAGTAACGGTCGCGGGATAAACCCCAGTCGATAACGTTTTCGAGGAAGTTGCCCATTCTGCCCTTTTTAATTGTTTCGGGCATCCAGTTTACCGAATCGTTGGCGGCTAAAAGTCTGTCTTTAACGGCAGTCATTTTTATAAACCAACTTTCTCTCGGATAGTAGATAAGCGGAGTGTCGCAACGCCAGCAGAAAGGATAACTATGAGTGAATTCCATAGTTTTAAACAGCAATCCCCTTTCTTTAAGGTCGGCGATGATAAGTTTATCGGCGTCTTTTACGAACATACCGGCAAACTTGCCGCAACGGGAATCGAGTTTACCCTGCGTGTCCACGAGTTTGGTCTGCGGAAGATTGTATCTTTCGCCAACGATATGGTCGTCTTCGCCGTATACGGGCGCGATATGAACGATACCCGTGCCGTCTTCCATGGTAACGTAGTCGGCAACGGTGAGAAAATAGGCTTTCTGCCCCTTTTTCTCGATTTCTTCTTTGGCAAAATCAAACAAGGGTTCGTATTCCGAATATTCGTATTCTTTACCCGTTTTTTCCGAGATAATTTTATAATTTTCGAAGTATTTGTCGCAAAGCGCTTTCGCGAGAATATAATGCGTTCCGTCTTCGGCTTCGATTTCAACGTATATCTCTTCGGGATTCATACAAAGCGCCATGTTGTTGGGCAAAGTCCAGGGAGTGGTCGTCCAGGCAAGGAAATAAGTGTTTTCTTTATCCTTTGCCTTAAAGCCTACGAACACGGAAGTTTCTTTTACGTCTTTATACCCCTGCGCGACTTCGTGCGAAGAAAGAGCCGTTCCGCAACGGGGGCAGTAAGGAACGATTTTATATCCCTTATATAAAAGCCCTTTTTCGGCTATCTGTTTAAGAGCCCACCATTCCGATTCGATATACTTATCGTCGTAGGTAATGTAGGGATTTTTCATATCCGCCCAGTACCCTACGCGTTCGCTCATTTTTTCCCATTCGCCTTTGTATTTCCAGACGCTTTCCTTACACTTTTTAATGAAAGGTTCGATACCGTATTTTTCGATTTCCTGTTTGCCGTCTATACCGAGCGATTTTTCCACTTCGAGTTCGACGGGTAGACCGTG
>CAKQQY010000041.1 GCA_934271245.1 uncultured Clostridia bacterium
TCTAATCCCCATTTTATTGCCCCCATAGGTCCGAATCCTCTCTTTCCGTGCGGCGGATACATACACATATCCGTTACACGTTTCGCTTCTTCCGCGTTATGTATCATGGGGAACAGTACCGCGGATACTCCCGCGTCCAAAACCTTTTTGGTAAACGTTTTATCTATCTCAGGCAGCCTAACGAGCGCAGGCGTTCCCGCCGCTTCGCAATACTTTACAAGGTCGTATACCCTTTCCGTTCCGTACGACGGATGTTCCGCGCATATAAAGACGAAGTCGTATCCCGCTCCGCCCATTATTGTCGCCACTTCTTTACTTCCTAAAAAGGTCTGCGTCCCGAATAGGTTCTCTCCACGCTCTAATTTCTCTCTTAATTCGTTTTGCATTTTCCGTACACCTCCGAACGGGTTTTTTCGTCCGCCAGTTTTTCGAACAAATCCTGAAACAGAGCGTCCCGTTTTATGTAATAAACATACTTCATTTCGCCGCGATTTTCGGCGTAAACATATTTTCTGTCGTCGGTAATTACGGGTACGGTTTCAACCCGTTCGCGCATAAAACGTTCGTCGTTGTTTAAAAGCCACGCCACGGCGACGACGTCCCAAATGGGTTTGCTCCAAGCCTTATCCGCTTCCGATTTATGGAAGTCTATAACGCTTTGGGTGAGATAATCGCAAAGCGGATTTTTTCCCGAAAGCCAGTGTTTAAGTTCGTATTCCGTAGTCATAAAGTGAGAGGTACACCCCATACACGGCACCTGAATCAACCTGTTTCCGCAAGTGTCGAAAACTACCTGCGCGGCTTTTACGTCTTTATTGAGATTAAATTCCGCGGCATCGGGAAAATCCCGCGTTTTTCCGCCGAGCCACACCACGACTATTCGTCCGATAATGTCGGGCGCTTTAATGAGCGCGGAAGCAATATCCGTCAACGCGGCTATCGCGATTATATACAGCGGATTATCCGAAGTGTGTTCTCTTGCGATTCTTATAAGGTCGTCCGTCGCTTCGGATTCTATCGGCGTTCTTTTATCTTTAAGAAACTCCGCGGACCCTTTATGCGTTATGCTTTTAAGATTTTCAAGTCTCATAAGTTTTAACAGCCTTTGAATTTCGTCGTAACTCATATTCATTCCGACTGTCGGATTATCCGTCCTGTCGTTGACAAACGGCGCGGCGTATATGCCTAAAACGTTACACCTGTCGCCCGAACTCAATAAGTACGCAAGGGCGAACTGATCGTCTATCTCGTTATATGTGTCGGTATCTACTACCACGTCTACTCTTTTTTCGGGTACGTTAAGAATTTCTGCCATATTTCCCTTTTTTATAAAATAAAACAATTTTTTTTAGAAGAACGGTCAACATAATCGCCGCAATTATCGGGATTGCCGTCGTCAACGCAACATTATCGGCCCCGATTGCCGAATTACAGCCGCCGCCCGTCGCGGGTTTGGTTTCGTCTTCTACTACCGCCTTAAAAGTTAAAAGTCCTAAATTGTCCGAAACACCCGACGGGATAAGCCTTGAATTATACGAATATCTGAACGTATAAACCCCCGGCGTTTGCGTAGTAAACCAGTTTATTTTCCACTCGCCGTCAATAGTTATTTCCCTGCCGTCGTCGATTACGGCGACTATCGGCGAAGGCAAACTCGCAATTATAGATTCCTTTGTGAAGTTATCCCCTACTTTACAAACAAGCGATTTGGGGAACTCCGTTTTTAATTCAATAATATCGTGATACCCCGCGCTTTTCGCTACGGCGATACGGTTTTTTGCGGTTTCGGTATAAAACGCCCCTGCGAGAAGATCTTTTTTCGTAAATCTCGAAAGTCTTATTTCGTTTTCCGACATCCTGCCGAAATCCCATATCACGAAAAATTCGCCCGATTCGTTTTCGCACACGTCGGGATAAGCGCAACCTAATCTATCGTCTAAAAGCAGATATTTCCAGGTTTTGCCGTCGTCAGAAGATATATACGCCGTCATATTGACTCGTACGGACGTAGAATCGTTATTGATAAACAGAATATCTCCCGATTTTGTTTTATATAAAGCGCATTTACTTCCGGGTCCTCTGAAAGGAACGTTGAGCGACGCCTTGTAGTCCGTCCAGGTCTTTCCTTTATCATACGAATAACTTTCTTCGATACCGAATCCCGAGCCGCGTTCTATTCGGCTTACCGTCCATAAAGAGCCGTCTGACTTCTCCACCGTGGACGCTTCGTGCCAACGCTTGTTTTCCACGTTTGATTTGACGATTCCTTTTAAGTACCAACTGTTACCCTTATCTTCGGATACAAGTATATGCCCTTCTCTGTAATTTTTTGCTTCGATATACGGGTCTACGTTGACAAGCCACTCTCCCCACGAAGTTTTTATCGGCTTGTTAAGTATCGTTTCGGAAAACACCGATTTCGGCTGACTTACGGTAACTCCGTTTATTTCGCCGTCGGCGTTTTCGAAAGTTATCGCGAACGTTCCGCCGGAATATCCGTAAAACAGCCACAGTTTACCTTCCCCGTCGTTCCATAATACGGGGTCTCTCATACGGGTAGACAACCCGCCGTCGTCGATTATCATATACGGGTCGGTAAAGGTTTCGCCGTTGTCGTCGCTATAAGCGACTACTATATGATTATCGGGGTCGGGTTCGGTGACGCCGCCCGCCATCCAGGCTGCCCAGATTCGTTTTCCCGTACACTCTACGGTCGCTATCGCCTGCCACTTTCTGTTCTCGGGCAGATATTTTCCGTCTATTTCGTCTTTGCCTTTTATCGCTATTTCCTGCGCGGCAAACACCTTTCTTACGCCGATAATTCCGTTAATCGCGCAAAAGACACTTAAAAAAGCAATTATGATTATTAAAAATTTTTTATTTACGGTTCTCATTTTTTTATTTTTTAAAGGTGTGTTTTATTTCTGTCTGCAAAAATTGTTCGGCAAGACGTTACGTTTTTTCCGTAGCAACAGCGCAAATCTGTCGGTAAGTTTATCTCGCTCGGCTTCTTCTTTGCAATTAAAATAAAGATATTTTTCGTTGTTTATAATTCTTTCTTCCGTTTCGCCTTTAAGAATATATTCCTTGCCGTCCTCCGTTACCGCTTTAACCGAAGTTCCGTCGATGAATTCGACCGATTTTATATCTTTATATTCCGCGTTTTTGCTTATCGGACGATTAAGGTATCCTCCGCTTTTAAGACAGCCTTTCTTTACGTCGTCTTCCGTAAACTTACATAAAACTATTTCGTTTCTCGTTTTTCTGCCGCAATCGAAAATAACGTAAATATTTCCGTCGTTATCCTGGGTAAAATCGGGATAAGCGCACATATCCCGATAATCGAGCAAAAGAGCGCTCCACGTTTTTCCGTCGTCGCAGGAAAGATATGCCGACATATTGACGCGAGACTTATCTTCCGAATTATTGTTTACGAAAAGCAGGTTGCCCGATTTTAATCTCGTTAAACAGAATTTGCTCCCGGGACCGTAAAAGGGATATCCGAGATTATATACGGGTTTGCTCCACGTTCTGCCGCAGTCAAGAGAATAAGATTTTTCTATTCCGCCGTTTTTGGCGAGTTCTATACGCGTAAACGCAACGAGTTTTCCGTCGGTTTTTTGAAGAAAAGCGCCTTCCTGAAACCATTTGCCTTCTGAATCGGAAACGATTTCCCCTCGTTTTTTCCAACTTTCGCCGCCGTCTTCCGATTCGAAACAGGCGTTACTCTCGTAATTTCTTGCCTTTTCGTACTCGTCGAAAGAACAAATCAGATCTCCGTTATTAAGCCTTATCGGTTTATTTAAGATCATGCCTTTTTCGAACACGACCACGGGGTCTTGCATAGCGGGGTTATCCGTTATAAACCACGGGCTGTCGAACCTTATTCCGTAAGTTTTTTCAAACCCGTAATACAGCCATAAACTGTCGCCGTCTTTCCATAAAACGGGGTCTCTTCCGCGAACGCTTTGACTTTCGCAATCGATAACCATAAACGGGTCGATAAAACTTTTGCCCCCGTCGTCGCTTACGGCTACGACTATATAATTATCGGGGTCGGGTTCGGTGACGCCGCCCGCCATCCAGGCCGCCCAGATTCGTTTCCCCGTACACTCTACGGTCGCTATCGCCTGCCACTTTCTGTTCTCGGACAGATACTTTTGCGGTATTTCGCCGTATTTATATACTTTTATTTCGTCTTTCATTTTCTATAAGTTTTTGTAGTTTGCGCGTATGCGTCCGCAATAAATTGCGGGCGCATACCGTTGTGTTTTTGTTTTATTTACGCTCTTTTCTTTTTCAAAGATACCACCGCCAAAACAACAAGGGCGAATACGGTCAACGCGCCGCCGTTTATCGCGGACGAACAGCCCGAACATCCGCTTTCGGCGGGTTTGTCTTCTCCGCCTCCCGTCTGCGACGCGGCAACCTTTACGGTAAAGGTCGTTTTAATTTCGACGTTGTCGGCAAGAGATACGGTAACGGTAAGATTTTCGTTCGGTTCGAGCGAGGTAAACCCGTTTAACACGAAAAGCGAGGAAGTCATCGCGACGTCTTCCGTTCTGCCGCTCTTATAAGTTACGGTAACCACGCCGTTTTCCCAGTCGCTTAAATCACCTATTTTGTATTCGGTTTTGGGCAACGTTTTTACGGCTATCCCCGAAACCGCGTAATCGTCGGGATTATACACGCCTAACGATATTTTGGCGAGTTCTTCTTCGACCAAGGCTTCGGTAACCGTAGTCCAAGCAGCGTAGTTGGTAGAACATAACAACATAACGGAGTGCCTGCAATCGGGCATACTGTTTTCCACTTCGCTTACGCTTACCTTATCGGTTAAGTCAAGTTGTTTCGTGCTTAAAAATCTTCTGAAATCAACTATTTTTACGTCGGTGGTAAAGTGAGTGTCTACCGCTGCGCCGTTTTCCAGTTTATCGTCTATTCCGATATATTTAGCGCCTTCTTTTACCGTGTAATAGGAATCGAACACTTCTTTAACGATAAGTTTGGCGGAATTCGCGCTGCGCATATCGAAACCGATTGCAAGGTGGCTCATCCCGTATTCGGCTGTATGCCCTTTCCATGAAAAGTCTTTATCGTAAGCAAAATAGATGGTTCCTTTCGCCCCTGCGGGTACGGTAACGTACTGCGTCGTTTTATTGAATTGAAGCGAAGTTATTTCCGTCGCTCCGTCTTCGAGGAACCATACGTACGCGTTCGCGTTGTTCCATTGCCCCGTTCTGTGTGTCGCCGTGTCTTCCGGGTCGTTAGCGTTATGCGACCTTATTTCCAGTCTGATTTTCGCTACGCCTGTATTGACGTTTTCCACTCTTAACCCCAAACAGTTTCCGCGACCCGTCGCGTTTTTACCTTCTTCCATCCACTCGGGCATTGCCATCTGAACGTATATCCAGCCCGTTTTATACTTGTTGATTTCTCCTTTCTTCTCTAAATAGAGATAATCGCCTTCTTCTTCGTCGCCCGACACGATATTGCTTATAATTTTTACGCCGAACGTTGTAGAAAGTTGACCGCATTTAACGGTTACCGTACAATTTTCGTCAGGTTCGACGGAAGAAAATCCGCTGATTTCGAATCTTTCGTCGGTAAGAGGATATTCGACGGTTTCCGTCGTTTCGCCGGATTTATAAGTTAAAACCGCTTTCCCCGTCGAATAATCGGCGGTATCGCCCAAAACGTAATCGGTACGCGGCAATTTGCTTATAGAAAGTTCGGTGGGTTCTTCTTCGAAAATACTTAAAGGTATTCTTCTGTCCGTTACTTTTTCGTCCATCTGCGCTTTCATTTCGGCAGCGGGATTTCCGAGATAAGAAGCGGTGGCGGTAGCGTCGTCGAAGTTCATTTTGAGTTCGACGTTATTTACTATCGTCTCGTTATCTGTTTTAACAACGTCCGCTTCGGTAATGCCCGTTACGGCGAGTTTCGCCTGATAATCAAGTCTTAAATCGTATCCGAAAACGACGCCTTTTACTTTGTATTTGTTCGTTACTACCTTTTCGTTAATCCAGTTATAAAGTTCCGTTTTGTTAAGATAAATAGTTCCGTCGAAGTTTGCGGGTACGTTAACGAACTGCGCGTTGGTAATATTAAATTCGGTTACGGTTCCGTCCGCCCATAAAAGATATGCGACTTTCCCCGCGCCGGGCATATAACACTGCACGCCGCCGCCCATTTCGAGACCGTAACGCACGCGCGTTTCGCTTGCGAGAAGATTTTTTATTTTCAGCCCGAAGTATCCTTCCGCCTTAAATGTCGGCGCCTTCGCATAATCCGTCGTAACGGAAAGTTGCCTGTAATTGCTTCCCGAAAGCGCCGTTTTATCGGTACGTTCGTAAACGATTGCCGTATTTCCTTCGGTTACGGGTACGGGGTCCGCCGGATTTACCGGCTCGTAAGCCGCTTCCTTAACGCAGGTAAAATCTGCCGCGATTGCCGTTTTCGCCTCTTCGGATACCGTTCCGAGATATATCGGTTTTCCCGCCGTAGCGTTATCGAAGGTAAGTTTTAATTCGGCGTTTTCGGCAACGAATCCCGTAGCGCCGTCGGAAACTATGTTCGCGACGGAAATACCGTCTATCCCTATTTTCGCTTTATACTCGTTTCTGAAATCGAAACCGATTCTTACGCCTTTCGCTCTGTATTTATTCTTTACAAGGTTCGATGCCGCGTCTGTCGTCCAGCCGTACGCGTCGGTCTTTTTAAGGTATAACGTTCCGCTGAAATATGCCGGAACATCTGCGTATTGAGCGCTCGTCATCGTCCACTCGGTAACTTTACCGTCTTTCGAAACAAAATAAAGTTTGGTGTCCGCTTTCCCTATCCAGAGAACGACCCCGCCGCCCATTTCGAAACCGAAACGAACGCGCGTCGGGTTTCCCGAAAAGTTCTTGATTCCTACGCCCCAGTACTCTTCCGTTCCCGTAAGCATAGGCGCGGTCGCAAAGTCTGTCTGTACGGAATAAACCGCGTAATTTCCGCCCGTAACTTTCGCGCCGCCGCTTCTTTCGACAGTCCATTGATATTCGGCAGATAGCGAAGGTTCCGAGGCTTTTGCCACGTTAAACGTAACTGCCGACATCGTCGCGGCGACTACGCATATAAACGCCAAAGCAAAAATAAGTAGTTTTTTTTGTGCTCTCATATTTCTCTCCTTTTCATAATTTGTTTCTGTATTTAAGAGTATTTAACCCGTTATACCCGTTTAATAAAATCGGGAATGGGCGCGATATAAGAAGTATCTCCGTAAATGCTCGTAACGGGCATAGCGACGTACCCGTCGGTAAGCGGCGCCCAGACGTGGCTTACGCCGAACTGTTTTTTCAGTTTCGCAAACGTTTTATTGTCGAATTCCAAAACTTCTTTATATCCGTTCTGTTCGGCCCTCAAAAGTGTTGCGAGATAGGCTTCTCTGCACTCGTTTTCGGTACTTTTCGTAATGATTTTCGCCAAATTTTCGCGCCACAACTGTTGATTTAACGTCGCTTTCGCGTTTATTTCGAGATAATTGCTGCCTGCCGACGCGTCGCGAACGGAAGATACGCTTAAAAGTTTTCCGCGGTAAGTCCAGGGGACGACGACTCTTTTCATGTTTTCGACAAGGTAGGTCGCGAAATGGTACATCTCGTCGCCCGAGAACGTCGCGAGTTTTGCAATGGCTTTATTCGGTCTTAAAAGTTGGAAAGTAAGCGCGCCTATCGAACTCGTTTGTCCGCTCGATATTTTTTTGAACGCTTCGTCGTACCACTGTACTCTGCCATACTTAAAAGTTTTCGAAATGCCGTCTTCTACTACCGTTTCGCCCGGTTGAATCTCGTAATACCAGTGTTCCCCTTCGACGCCGAAATAGGTAAGCATCTGCCCTTCGAGGCTGGTAAGATAGTCTATAAGTTTTACCACTCTGTCGGGGCGCTTACAGTCTTTCGATACCATCGTTACCATATCGCCGTTGCCCGAAAGGTCGGTTATTGTCGGCGCGTCTCCGCGTTCGTTGGTTATAACGATTCCCACGTACTCGTCGTCGGTTACGTAAGGATCGCTTTCCGTTCCGCTGCCCTTGGTATGTTTTTTGGTGAATTCCCTTATCTGCGTTCCGAAATCCTGCGGGTTGCCCATAAACACGAAACAACTTCCCGATTGCAGAACGTTTCCGTTTTGCGCTTTGGTGTTGGTAAAGTTGGAATCGGTTATAAGCCCTTCCCTATAACATCTGTTAAGGAATTTAAGACAATCGTAATAGCCTTCCTGCGCTTCGAGATAGGTAAGCGTTCCGTCGGCATTTTCTCTCGGCACGGCAAAATATTGCGCGAGACGATTAACCGCTTTGTTATCGACGGAGTTGTCGAAAGCGTCGGTCGCTATCGTGTAAGTCAAGTCGTACTTTTCTTTTACCTTTTTGCACATCTCTATAAATCCGTCGGGAGTCGTCGGATTTGCGTCAGGATACGCGGAAAGATACCATTTCAGATAAGATTTCCTTGCAAAGAACGAACCGCCCGCATTAAGAACGCTGTGCTGTTGTCCGAACGCGTCGAGGTCCGCCATAGAATAGTAAAGGCACGGTATGCAGTACAAATCGCCGTCCGTCGCGCCAAACAACTGATTTATTTCGGGGTCCCAGTTGGAAAAGAGCGTGGGCGCCCAGCGTTTGGAAAGTTCGTCAAGCGAATAACAATACCCTTTTTCCTGCATTTGAATACGGGTAAGGTTATTTACGTCTATGGTGATAAGGTCGGGCATATTATCGTTATTTAAGATAGAGTTGAGCATATCGCCCGAACCGTTAAGCGGCGTGATAAAATTGAACTTTATCCCCGTTTTTTCGTAAATCTTGTTTACCACGGCGCTTCCTGCCGCGCCCGCCCAGTAGAATGACGCGCGGTCTACATACCAGTCAATCGTCAAGTCGGATTTTTCTCCCTGTTCCCAACTGGGCGTGCCGTTGTTTTCCGTCAACGGAAAATCGGGATAAACCATTCCGTTGCCGCTGTTTTTATTACAGGCGAAAAGCGTGCTTATAAACGAAAGGCACAAAATCACGGAAATAATTCTGATTGTTTTTTTCATTGTATCGTTCCCCTTTTTTTATTCGGTTTTTTATCCTTTTACGGAACCGCTCATTACGTCGGCGGTAAACGTTTTCGATATAAACGGATACGCGAGCAGAATAGGTATCGTGGCGACGAGTATCGCCGCGTAAGAAACCGTTGTGGAGTTGACTTGCTCTAATTCCGCCATAGTAAGGTTGTCGCCCGACGGAAGGCTCGATTCCTTGATGACTTTAAGCAGGTAATACTGCAACGTTATAAGTTGCGGATTACGGGTAAAAATCATCGTGTTAAAGTAAGCGTTCCAGTGCCCTACGGCTGTCCATAAAGCGACGGTGGCAAGTATTATTCTCGCAAGCGGCATATAGATTACGTAACAGATAATCAACTCGTTCGCGCCGTCGATAAGCGCTGCCTCGTGCAGTTCTTCGTGTATGTTTTTGTAAAACGAACTGATTATTATCATATTTGATACGGAATACAGCGCCGGTATTATATAAACCCAGAAAGTATCGTAAAAACCGAGACTGTTTATGATAAGGAAATACGGAATAAATCCGCCCGAGAAAAACATCGTGAAAACGTTGAATATCTTAAAAAACCCTTTGCACGGCAAATCGGAACGGGACATCGCGTAAGCGACCGTCGCCGTAAAAAACGTGGACGTAAGCGTTCCTAAAAAAGTTCTCGCTATGGTGTTGCGGTAGGCTATAAAAAGTCGCGAATCGTCGATTATCATCTTAAAGTTTAAAAGAGACCATTTACGCGGCAAAAACCAAACCCCGCCGAACGAATAATCCACTCCGTCCGAAAACGCGCCTATAACCACGTACCAGAACGGGTATATCATCATAAGCGCAAGAACGCCGAACAGAATATAATTCACCCAGTCGAAAGCGTTCATCCTTACTTTTTTCTTTTTGCGTTTTATTTTTTCGATTACTTCGTCCATTAAAACAACCCTTTCCCCGTTAATTTTTTGCTTATAAAGTTACTTACGGTAAGCAAGCAGATACTTACTACCGATTCGAACAAACCGACCGCCGTGGCGTAAGAATATCTGCGCAACGATATACCCTTTTTATATATAAACGTGGCTAAAACTTCGCTTCTGTCGAGATTGACGCCGTTCTGCATCGAATAGAACTGTTCGAAATTGTTTCCGAGCAAGCGCGATACCGTAAGCAGAAAATATATGGTTACGGTAGATAAAATGGACGGAAGCGTAACGTATATGGTTTTCTGAAATCGGTTAGCGCCGTCTATTACCGCCGCTTCGTAAAGAGACACGTCCACCGTCGCTATCGCGGAAAGGTAAATTATCGAACCCCACCCTACGCCTTTAAGAAGCGAACTGATTATCATTACCGCCCAGAAATATTCGGCTCTGGTAAGGTTCACGTCGCCCGCTCCGAAGATTGCAAGAATTTTGTTTACCACGCCTTCGTCGGCGTTGATTAAAAACAAAACTATCGAACCGTATATCATCCAGGATATAAAGTGCGGAAAACTCGTGAGTGTCTGGATTGTTTTCTTATAAGAATAATGCTTGATTTCGTTCAGGCACAACGCAAAAATAATCGGGGCGGGAAAGTTTATCAGCAACATAAGAAGATTTAACCCTATTGTGTTGGTTAAAACCTTCTTAAAGTCTATGTCGTTGAAAAAACGGGTGAAATTCTGAAACCCGACGAACTGCGACGTGAGCGCGTCGGTAATTTTTATTTCGAAGTCGCCGTCGGTAAACGCAAGAATAAGCCCGAACATCGCCGAATAGGAAAACACGAGCAAAAACAGCGCCCCGAGCGACGCCATACACAACAATATTACTCTGTTTGCAGTAAGCCTTTTTCTTGTCTTTTTTGTTTTTAACTCAAAAGCGTTTTTCTTTGTTTCGGAAAAAGTGTTATTCACCGATTTTTTTCTCCTTGACCGTACGTTAAAATTCGATCCGTCGTCATTTTTCGTCTTAATTATATTATCGATAGTTTATCGTTTCAATATTCTTTTACGAGAACATTATTCGTGATTTTCCGAGATTTTAAGTTTTTCACGGAATACCGTTGACAGAGCGGCGCAAACGATATTATACTTTCGTTATGGAATTTATGTATTATTTAAAGGCGCAAAGAACGCCGTCGAGAGTTATATCCGCTCATTTTCACAACTATTACGAAATAGTTTATTATTACGGCGGTACGGGAAAGGTCTTCTACAAAAAGAACGAAGAATCTGTTTATACCGAGCGAAAACAACTCGTTTGGGTGGATAAACTCGACGAAAACTGCCCTTCTCTCGAATTTTCTTCGGGCGTTATGCACGTCATCGAACCGAACACCGTTCACAACGAAATTCACGACCCTAACCTGTCGGAAGTTCTTGCGATAGGTTTTTCTCTCGACGAAAAAACTTCGCAGTTTTTCAGAACGGGCAGCGTATATGATAAACGCGGAAAACTTAAAGAAATCATGCTGGCGATAGAAGACGAATTTACCCGTAAAGAACAACGCTACGACCAGAATATAGAAGCGTATATCACCCTTGCGTTGAACGAGTTTTTAAGGCTCGAGGAAAGCAAAACGGACGAAGACAGAAGCGGCATCGATTACGCCCTTAACTATTTCGACGAATACTTTACGACCGATATAAACATAGATTCGATTGCGCGCGGCGTAGGTTATTGCGCGGACCATTTCAGGGTTTTGTTCAAGAAAAAATACGGCGTTTCCCCTAAAAAATATATCCTTACCAAACGCTTAAACTATGCAAAAAAACTGATAGAAACGAGCAATTTACCGTTAAACACCATTGCGGAAAGTTGCGGTTACGACGATTATTTTCAGTTTAACGCGATTTTTAAAAAGACGTTCGGCGTACCGCCGTCGGCTTTAACGACGAAAAAATCCGACGAAAACCCGTCGGATTAAATTAAATATCTTACTATGTAAAAACGCAACAGCGATTTATCTTTATATTATTAAAGCGCCGTTACGGGGGCTTCTTTTTTTATTTTAAAAAACGTACCGCCCGCAATATGCGAGCGTGTAATAAAATGTTTTTTATGATAATTTCGATTGACGAAATTGCGTAATCCGAAGAAAGTCCGATAGTTCCTTTCGGGGTATCGGTAACCGCGCCTACTATCGAAGGTACTGCCGTTTTATCGACGGAAGCAGCCGCCGTTAGCGCGTAATTAAAAAAGGTATAACTTTTCCGTAGATGATAGCCCGTTTACCTTTATTTTAAGGTAACACCGTTACGTTTCCGCGGATTGCGTTATTACCGACCCGTTTTTTTGTTTTAAGGTTCGGTTTTATTTTTGCGTTTATTT
>CAKQQY010000042.1 GCA_934271245.1 uncultured Clostridia bacterium
GTTTAGCCGTTCTTTATGCAAAAATAAAGAGGCGGGAATGGTTTCCCGCCTCGAAGAAGTTATTTTCAGGCTTCCGTATTTACGGTTTCGAGTTGCGGTTTCTTATCTTTTCTGAAAGATTTGAAATACGCCCAAACTACTGCCGAGAAAGCATACGCGGTAAACACCGCCGAAACGCCGGAAATCAAAATCTGTAAACCTATAAGTTTTATCTGCAAGTTGCCGAGAAGAACGAGCGCAATCGTTATAACCGCTATCGCGCCTAACACAACCGCTAATCTTACTCCGCTTGCCGCCGTCGCCATTTCGCCTATTTTATAATAGGACTTTTTGTCGTTGGCGACGTTTCTGCAAAGTTCTTTACATCTGTTTACTATTACTACCGAGAGTATCGCCGAGAGCGTTGCCGACAACACGAGCGTTACGCCGAACATCGATTCGGTCGGGATTCTCGTAAGACCCATAAGAGCGAAGAACAATAATCCCGAAATCAGGGAACTTACAAACACCGTGAGAGCGCCCGAAAGTTTTTCGGTAAACAGGAAGTATATAAACGTCGCTACGTATATGATAGCCGCGGAAATAAGTATTCCGCTGACGGAATTATTTACGTAATACGTGGGAGTAGCAACGTCTACTTTAACGTTCAACTGTCCGAGTCCTTCTACCGCGCCGAGTTTGCCTTCTATATACGATTTAAGGTTATCTCTTACCGCTTCCATTCCTAATCCGTTGAGATCGGATACGGTATATACGTAATATTCGCCGTTTACGGAAACTTTGCTCGCGTGAGCGACAGTCTTTATTTTCTGGTTGGAAAAGTATTCTTCCGCGCTTTCTTTTACTACTTTTTCGGCGTCGCCGATATTGGCGTCGATATTAACGGTTAAAACGCATTCCGCGCTTTGTTCCGCAGATTTACCGAATCCGAAGAAAGAGAAAACGGCAAGTCCCGCAACGATTAAGCAAAGAGCCAGAACCGTAAATAACTTAAATCTTTTTTCAATCGTACATTTCATAATTATTTACCTGCCCTTTTTAAGTTTAAGAAGTTATCGGGATTCTTGGCGAGCGGTAATATCAATGCGGTGAACATTCTCGCAATCAACATCGCCGTGAAGAAACTGATAACCGCGCCGATTCCGAACGTTATGGCGAACACGCGAACGTAACCTTTGGTTAAGAACAGCAACGCAAGCGCCGCGACGCCCGCGAAAAGGTTGGTGCCGAGAACCGGGAAAAGCGAACGTTTATATCCCGTGGATACCGCCGCTTTAACCGTTTTGCCGAGAGCGTATTCTTCGTCGATTCTCTTGATTATTATGATAAGTCCGTCTGCCGCAAGCACCGTCGCCGCAAGTATTCCGACGACTCCGCCGAAGTTTAAGGTTATTCCGGGAACGGCGATAAGCATTGCCGTTTCTACGAGAATAAAGAACAGGAGCGACAACGCCGCGATTACTCCGTATCCTTTATATTTAATAGCGAAGAACACTATGGCGCATACTACCAAAGATACTACCGCCACAAGCGAATATAACGCGGTGTTTTCGCCGAAAGCCGCGGGTACGTCGTACGAAACGGCTTTTTCTAAATCGTATTTATAAGCAAGTCCGCCGGTGCTTATCTGTAAAACGATACGTTCCGCGTCCGCTTTTGCGGAAGACGACGCGTATACCGTTTTATTCTGTATACCGTTGGAGTCGAGCGAAGAGTTCAATATCGTTTTGTCCCCTAACGCTATTTTGAAATAGAAAGTGCCGGATTCGGCGTTCATCGCTTCTTTAAGAGCGTTATAGCCGTAATCGGTGAATTCTATCGCCGCGTAATGAGTTGTGCTGTCGCCGGATACGTAGTAACATTTCGCTACCGCGTTTTCTTTATCCATTATTTTAGTGGTAGGATTAGAAGACGAGCCGCCGTAAAACTCTACTTTACCGTAAGCGAACACCGCCTCCATATCTGCGGAAAAAGTACCGGTTTTCTTGGTTTCGACCTTTATCGCGTAATCTTTGCTTCCGCTCTTTACGTCTTTTAGAGCCGTAAGAGAATAACAATCGTATCCGAGCGCGTCGAGTCTGCTGCCGAGAGTATTCAATACTTTGTCTATATCTTCAACGTCTTCTTTATTGTCTTTCGCGAGCGAAACGGTATACGCCGTTCCTCCCTCCATATCATAACCAAGTTCTATCGCGCCGATTATCGAATTATAATCTTTAACGCCAACGGAAAACCTGACAAACGTCATCGCGAGCAACACCGCGAGCAACGCGCATACGACAGACAGTAACGTTATTGCCTTGCCTTTCTTCATTTTTACCTCCGTCTATTCACAATTACCCAATTGTAATTGTTTAAACTATCTTGTTTATTATAATGCAAACGCCCGTCAAGGTCAATAGAAAATCAAAACATTTTTCGATTATCTGACATTTTTAGGGATTTTTTTGCGCTTACAGGCTCTCTTTTTCGCCTTTTTTGACTGCGTAAATATCGAGAGCGCATTCCATTCTCGCTTTCATCATCTCGCAGGTGATTTCGTACGGCTTATTTATATCTCCGTTAAAATTAACGTTGTTCGCCGCGCAACCGCCGCTGCAATGATATTTCGCAAAGCAGTCTTTACACTTTTCGCGCGTATACAAACTCGCGTTTTTGAACGTGGAACGGATATTTTCGTCGAGTTTGCCTTCGAACACGTTACCCATTTTATAAGCGGGGTTCGACGCGAACTGATGACACGGGAATATGTCTCCGTTGGGCGTTACCGAAAAGTATTCGTTGCCCGCGCCGCAGGCAGAAACCCTTTTCTTTAAGCACACGCCCCCTTCCAAATCTATGTTAAAGTGGAAAAAGTTGAAAAGCCTTTCCCCTTTCGCCCTTCTTTCGAGATAAATTTTGGAAAGTCTTCTGTATTCTTCTTTTATCGCCGGCAAATCCTTTTTACCGATATAAAGTTCGTCTTTTTCGTCTAATACGACCGGTTCTAAAGAAATCTGGTCAAGCCCCATGTCGGCAAGCGCAAGAACGTCGTTACCGAAATCGAGATTCTTGTTGGTAAAAGTACCCCTTACGTAATACTTTTTATCGCCGCGCATTTTTACGAAGTTACGGATATTGTCTATTATCACGTCGTAACTGCCTTTGCCGTTGACCGTCTTTCTCACGCCGTCGTGAACTTCCCTTCTGCCGTCTACGGACAAAACGAGATTTTCCATTTCGTCGTTAAGCCAACGAGCCGTTTCTCCGTTTAACAGCACCCCGTTGGTGGTCAACGTAAACAAAAAGGTTTTACCCGCCTTTCTGCCTTCTTCTTTGGCGTATTCAACCGTCTTTTTAACCACGTCGAAGTTCATAAGCGGTTCGCCGCCGAAAAAGTCCATTTCGAGAGTTTTTCTGTTTCCGCTGTTAGAAATAAGGAAGTCTACCGCTTTTTTAGCTACTTCGAAAGACATATATTCGGCTTTACCCTTATATTTTCCTTTACCCGCGAAGCAGTATTTGCAACTTAAATTGCAATCGTGACAAATATGCAGGCAGAGCGCTTTTACCAAATCGCTTTTTACGGGAATTTCCCTTTTTTCTTCTACGTATAAAAGACCTTGTTCTTTCAAGGTCGCGATTTCTTCTTCTATTTCTTTGACGGCGTTATCGTCCGCGCCGGTTAAGTCGTAAGGTTCTCCGTTAATCTTCTTTACGACTTCGCTCGTGAGAGCGTCGCATATATGGAGAGACCCGCTTTCGGAATCGAAAAGATAATATCTTCCGTCAATATTAAAGGTATGTACCATTTTCAATAAATACAAAAATCAAGGAACAGTAAAAATACCGTTCCTTGACAAAACCGATATGTTTTTTATCTTACGTTGTTGATTTTTGCTTCTTTTTCTAATTTTTCGCAGTTCTGGTTGCCTACGGTGCAGGAAGTTTTGCAAGCCGACTGGCAGGTGCTTCTGCATTCTCCGCAACCGGTGTTCTTTCTCGCCTTGGGCGTAGCGACTAATTTGATTCTGTTCATAATCGTCTCCTTTAATTTTCCTTATATTCGATTTTTAAGTCGGGCAATGCAAAAGCCAAAGTTTCAGCGAAAACCCGAAGTCGTTACGGAAACTTTGATTTTCGGCAAAAATTTCCGTTACTTATAATAAATAATAATTTATTTTTTTAGTTTTGTCAACCCGTTAAAGGGGTTATTCCAGCGAAGTAAGATATATTATATACCCGATAAGAGCGGCGAGAGCGATTCCGCCGAGAACGACGAGAAGAACTTTCCAGAAAGACACCGGCGTTTTACCGGCGACTTTACCCGTTCTTCCGTTGACGAAAAAGTTATAATACTTCTTCGCGTACTTATAGTTACCGAGATACACCGGCAACATAACGTACTTATACGTGACGCCGCTATGCGTCGTAGACGCGTTAAAATACCCGACAACGTCGTACGTATATTGCGACAACGCCTGTCTTTTTATTTCGGCGTCCATTTTTGATTTGGCGCTGCCCCAGCAGTCTTCCAGATCTCTGTCGTAATGATACGCCATATAGCCGAGCATATACTTTTCGTCGTAATCGACGCCCGAGTTGGTTTCGTAAGGACTTACTTTATCAAGTTCGTTCTGACCGAATTTACTGCCCGCGGTAACTAAAACGTCGTCGAAATGCGCCGACCAGTTTCCGCTGACCGTTCTCCATTCGGTATACGTTTCCGTTCTTCTGTTTTTGCCCGAACCTACCGTTCTCGTTTTATTTTTGCCGAGCCTTGCGGTATAAGTAGTATACGTGCTGCTGTCAAAGGTAAAGCACGGCATATAAACGCCGTTGACGTTGTCCGTCTTAATACTCTTTTTGAACTTTTTCGGCGCGAAAAATCTCTTCTTCGCCCACGCCTTTGCGTACGCTACGGCTTTTTCGATTCCGAAAGCGAACGGAAGCAATCCGTTAGGTCTTAACCCCGACAACTCTTCCGACTTGACTACGTGCGCCGTTCCGCAGAAAGGACAGCATTTAGCGGTTTGTCCTTTTTTCAGAACTACTTTCGCGCCGCAGTTATCGCAGGAAAAGACGGTGGATTCTTCGTCAAAACGGTTATCGTCTTTATCGAAACCGTCGATAAGATTAAGTTCTTTCGCCGTTTCGCCCTGCTCGATTTTGATTTTCGTGCCGCAATGTTCGCAATAAAGCGACTGCGATTCGGGATCGAAAACAAGGTTGGAACCGCACGAAGGACATTTCTCCCGTTCGGTATCGACGTCTATCTTTTCTTCGCCCTCAATGTTGATTCTTTCTCCCATAGTCTTAAACTATTCTATATCGTTTAATTCCTCGAGCATTTTGGCAAGGTCCGCTCCGTGAACGTCAGCCGCTTCGCCGACCGTTTCGCCGTGAGCCAACGCGCAACCCAAGCAGTGCATTCCGTGAGCCATTAAAATTTCGCCTGCTTTGGGGTTGATTTCCAAAGCGTCGAATATTGTGGTGTTTTCCGTAATCTTCTTTTCCATAATATATGAATCTCCTTATTATTTATCTGGTTTTATTAAAGTTTTTTGCCGCATTCGGGGCAGAATTTCGCTCCGTCCGTCACTCTTGCTCCGCATTCGGGGCAGAACTTATTTACGGGCAGTTTTTTGCCGCATTCGGGGCAGAATTTAGAACCTGCCGGCGCTTCGCCGCCGCATTCGGGACACTTAACCGTTCCTTTCGCCGTTTCCTTTTTTTCGGTCGCGTTCGACGACTTAAACGCTTCGGTAAACGCCGCGCCGAGCCCTACGCCAGCGCCTATACCTATTCCGGCGCCCGCCATAGAACCGCCGATACCGGGATTACTTGCCGCGCTTTTCATCGCTTCCGCAGCGGAAATCTTCATCATAACGTCCGTCTTATCGCCCAAAATACCGAGTTTTGAACGTTCGTCGATAGCCTTTTCGACTTCTTCGGGAACGGACATATTTTCTATGAACAAGTTAGTGAGTTTAAGACCGATTTCGTTGAATTTATGTTGTATACTCGCCGAAACCGCCGTATTGAATTCGAGCGTGTTGCCCGCTAAATCCAAAGCGGAAATTTTGCTTTCGCCGAGCGCGTCAGTCAATGCGGATACGAGCATGGTTTTGAGCCAGTCGGTAATATCCGACGTAACGAAAGACGAATTAGTACCGAAAAGTTCTTTAAGGAAGCAGCCTGCGTCGTCAACTTTAAACGCGTAAGAACCGTAACCTTTAACCCTTATCATACCGAATTCGGGGTCGCGGCGCATTATGGGGTTTGCGGTTCCCCATTTATTGCCCGTGAACTGTTTGGTGTTGATAAAGTAAATATCTACCGTAATCGGGGTCTGGAAAGCGTACTTCCAACCGGCGAGTTTGGATAAAATCGGAAGGATTTCCGTTTTAAGGTCGTAAGTACCCGGCGTAAACACGTCGGCTATCTGACCCTTATGAACGAAAACCGCGGTCTGCGATTCCCTTACGATGATTTTACTTTTATTATTGATTTCCCTTCCGTTTACCGGATATTTGTATACGAGCGTATTGTTACTGTCGTCTACCCATTCGACGATTTTTAGAAACAGAGCCATATTTTTTCTCCTTATATCGGGGTGTATTCTCCCCCTTTTTCTTTTCAATTAAGGATTATAACACATTTTTTTTAAATTTACAATATTTTATGCTATTTTACTTTTAATTTTCTTTATTTTGTGATAATATGTCTTTGTAAAAATATTTTCTTGATTTCTAAGAACTCTTTTTACGCAAAACTTTATACTTGCAGGTGTAGTTTAGTGGCAAAACAACAGCTTCCCAAGCTGTGGTTGTGAGTTCGATTCTCATCACCTGCTCCAAAGTCAAAACCCCCGCGTTTTCGTATGAAAACGCGGGGGTTTTTATTTACTTTTTATGCGGCGGGGTTTTAAGAATTATACGTTTTCTTTATTCAGGTCGTAAATGGAACGAAGTCCGTCGAGCGTCAACGTTCTGTCTACCCGTGTGATGCTTTTAACTTCTTTCGCTATTATTTCGCCAAGACCGCCCGTCGCGACGACGGTTAAATCGGTTTTATTCAGTTTTCTTTTTATTTTATTGATTATGTTATCTACAAGCCCCGAAAAGCCGAATATGATTCCCGCCTGCATACTGCTTTTGGTATTTTTGCCTATCACGCTTTCGGGAGCGTCGAGTTCTATCATAGGAAGTTGCGCGGTATTGTTTACAAGACCTTCTAAAGACGTTTTTATGCCGGGGGCGATTACGACGCCCAAAAGACTGCAATTTTCGTCTATTATATCGAAGGTCGTAGCCGTGCCGAAGTCTATTACGACTATAGGTCCGCCGTACTTTCCGAACGCGGAAACGCTGTTTACTATTATATCCGCGCCGACTTCTTTCGGGTTATCCGTCTTTACGTTAAGTCCCGTTTTTATTCCAGGGCCTACCATAAGCGGAGTTATGCCGAAAAAGTATTCGCACATATGGCATATTGTGTAGTTAAGGGGCGGTATTACCGACGAGATGATTATCCCGTCTACGTCCGCCTTTTTTATTCCCCTGTCGCCTAAAAGGTTAACCAGAACGGACCCGTATTCGTCAGCCGTTCTCGATATTCTCGACGACACCCTGAACGACGCAACGAGTTCTTTACCTTTATATATTCCGTATTTTATGTTCGTGTTCCCTATATCTATCGTAAGCAACATAATCTATTCCTTTTTTTTCCCTTTCGTTATTCCGCCGTTTTATTGATTTTTTTGACCGCCTTGGATAAAATCGGCGTGAGTATCACCGCGCACACGAGTTCTATCGGGAAGTTAAGGGTTATAACCGCCTTAAACCAGCCAGCGAAGGTGTTGCCGTATTCCGTCGGCGCGAAAAGCGTCAACGCAACGAGTACCAGAAGAGTGTTCAATATTATTCCGAAAAACGCCCCTATCGAGTACGGCAGGCTTTCCTTTACGAACGCATTATTACTTTTACCGCACAACGTTTTCGCAAGACGATATATTCCGTAAGCCGCTATCCCCGTGATAACTCTCGGCAACACGGATATGGTGGGAATTATAAATAAGGGATTCCCCACGATAAACGCGATTACGAGCGACGACAAGCCGAATACCGCGCCGCTTAAAAGCCCGAATTTCCAGTCGTAGGAAAAGCAGAATACGAATAGCACCGACAGCGAAAGTACCGCCGGCGGCGTTATCCACATTGCGCCGATTACCGTTTCAAGCGTAAAAAGCACTATCATCAGCGCGCTCATGATTCCTGCGAGAGCAATCAGTTTTGATGTTCTGTTCATGTTTGCCTCCAATCAAATTTCTCAACGAATATCTGTTGAAAATAAGAAAAAAATTTTTATCGGTCGGATTCGTTTCTGATATCCGCCAAGCGAATTTTACCACATTTTACCGCCGATAGCAATAGTTTTCCCCTTTTTGTAACATTTTTATTATAACTTTACTATTATAGATAGTAGAAAGAACTTCGCCGACAAAAACAATTTTACATAAGGCGGAGATTAAGAAATACTTTGGAGGTTTTTTATGAACGGTTTTGACTTCGGCGGCAATAACTGCTGTCTTTGGATTCTGATAATATTACTTATTATCTGCCTTGCTAAAAGCGGTTGCTTAAACGGTATTTTCAACAGTTGTTACTGCTTACCCGTTGCGTTATTGATTATCTGCTGCTTCTGCAAAAACGGCGGCGGCTTTTTAGGTAATCTCGGCGGTTGCGGCTGCGGTTGCAAATAATACTTTTTAACTTAAAAGCGAGGCTCACAAAGTAGCCTCGCTTTTTATTTTTCTCTCTTATTTTTATTCGAGTCCTCTGAACTTACGTTTCATACGCATTTCGGTATCCAGCGTCTTTTTACGGATTCGGATATTCTTCGGCGTGATTTCTAAAAGTTCGTCGTCGTTGATGAATTCCATCGCTTCTTCGAGCGACATTATTTTGGGTGTTTCGAGTCTCAAAGCGTCGTCGCTTCCGCTCGCTCTCGTGTTGGAAAGGTGTTTCTTTTTACAAACGTTTACCGTTATATCTTCGTTTTTGGGGTTTTCGCCTACGACCATTCCTTCGTACACGGGAACGCCTGCGCCTATAAACAACTGACCTCTTCCCTGCGCGTTAAACAAACCGTAAGTTACCGCTTCGCCCGTTTCGAACGCGACCAGAGAACCCGTCTTTCTTCTTTCTATATCCCCTTTATATTCTTCGTATCCGTAGAATATGGTGTTGAACACCCCTTCGCCTCGTGTATCGGTCAAAAACTGACTTTTATACCCTATAAGTCCCCTTGCCGGAACTTTGAATTCCAGTCTTATACGGCTTCCGACGTTTTCCATTTGCAAAAGTTCGCCTTTTCTTTCGCCCATACTGGAAAATACCGAACCCGTTTTATCTTCCGGAACGTCTACCACAAGTCTTTCCATAGGTTCTAATTTAACGCCGTTTTCTTCTTTATAAAGCACTTTCGGCGCGCCGACCTGAAATTCGTAGCCCGCTCTTCTCATCGTTTCGATAAGTATGGAAAGGTGCATTTCGCCCCTGCCGCACACTCTGTACGAATCGGCGGAATCGGTGTCTTCTACTCTTAAAGACACGTCTTTAAGCATTTCCTTAAACAGTCTGTCGCGAAGGTGTCTGGTCGTGACGAATTTGCCTTCTTTACCGGCAAACGGACTGTCGTTTACCGAGAAAATCATTTCGACGGTGGGTTCGGATATTTTTACGAAAGGTACCGGTTCCACACATGCGGGGTCGCACACGGAATCGCCGATGGATATGTTTTCAAGTCCGCTGAAACAGATTATATCGCCTGCTTTTGCCGTTTCTACAGGTACTCTCTGCAAACCTTCTATCTGATAAAGACTTACGATTTTGCCTTTGGTTTCTTTACCCTTTACGTTATAGTTACACGTTTCGACGTCCTGATTTATTCTGACGGTGCCCCTTTCTATTCTGCCGATACCTATTCTACCGACGTAATCGTTATAGTCTATGGAAGAAACGAGCATCTGGAAAGGACCATCGGGGTCGACTTCCTGCGGCTCGAAATAGTTTATTATCGCGTCGAAAAGGGGTTTTAAGTCTGTTCCCGGTTTATTGCAGTCGGTAGTAGCGGTGCCGTCTCTTCCCGAACAGAATATTATAGGACTGTCTATCTGTTCGTCCGACGCGTTGAGGTCGAACAAAAGTTCAAGTATTTCGTCCTGTACTTCGCTTAATCTTGCGTCCGGACGGTCGATTTTATTTACCACTATTATAAGTTTATGGTTAAGTTCGAGCGCTTTCTGCATTACAAAACGGGTCTGCGGCATAGGTCCTTCGCAAGCGTCTACGAGCACGAGAACGCCGTTTACCATTTTAAGAACCCTTTCTACTTCGCCGCCGAAGTCGGCGTGACCCGGGGTGTCTACTATATTGATTTTTATGCCGTTATAAAAAACCGAAGTATTTTTCGCAAGTATGGTTATTCCGCGTTCCCTTTCGAGATCTCCCGAATCCATAACTCTGTCCATAACTTCCTGATTATCGCGGAAAATGCCGCCCTGCTTCAACATTTCGTTTACGAGCGTGGTTTTACCGTGGTCGACGTGCGCTATTATCGCAACGTTTCTTACGTCTTCTCTCTTCAAATTTTTGTCCTTCCTGAATTTATTTCTCTTATTTTCCCTGCTTTCTTTCGTTTAACAGCGCGATTACCGTTTTCGCGTCTTTTATTTCGCCGTTTTCAACCATTTTTATGGCTTCTTCTTTTTCTATCCAGCACGAAGTGAGATACTCGCCTTCGTCTAATTTTACCGCGGTTTCCTTTAACCCTTCCGCTTTATATATGTATATTATCTCTTCCGTGTATCCGGGAGAAGGATATATCTTAAACGTTTCGGTTACTTTTTCCGCTTTTATACCGCACTCTTCTTCAAGTTCGCGTATTGCGGTGGTTTCGGGATTTTCGCCGACGTTAAGTTTACCTGCGGGAATTTCGTATATAACCTTTTTATAGGGATAGCGAAACTGCCTTACGAAAAGCACTTTGCCGTCTTTTTCGCAATACACGGCGCTTCCGCCCGAGTGTTCGATAATTTCTCTTTTAGCGGGTTTCCCGTCGGGAAGAAGGACGTCGTCCACCCGTAAATTTAAGATTTTGCCATTATAAATATATTTTTTATTTACCGTCTTTTCCGTTAAGTCCATTTATGATACCGCCGATGGCTTTTTCAGTAGCAGCATACCCCGAAAGCAAAAACGGATGAGCGATACGCGCGTATTTATACGCTATAAACGCGTATTCCACGGCGTCGGCGTCTTCCGATTCCACTACGTTAGCAAGCATATCTATCAAAAGAAGAAGATTGTGTTTTTCCCCTTCTTTAAGTTTACTGTCTTTTATTTTCAGTTTGTTTTTCAAAAGAATTTCTTTGACCGTTTTTATGCAGTTGCCGTATTTCTTTTTTTCTATTTCTTTCTGCTTTTTCTCTTCTTCTGCGGCAAGAACGGCTCTTTTCGCTTTTCTGTCTTCTTCTTCGATTACCGCTTCGATGGGGTCTTGCACCTTTCCGTCCAGAACGTTTTCCATTACGTCGTTTACCGTTTTAACGAAAGGTTTTATCATATCGTTAATAAAAGATGCGTAACTTGCAACGGAACTGCCGTCTTCGTAAAAATACTTATTTAAAAACGCAGGAAGCGAAATGCGTTTCGCGTCGATATCGAGCAAAATGTTAAACACGAGCGCCAGAAGTTCTTTAGAGTTGACGGGAAGGATAAATTCCCCTTTGTCTTCCGAAAGGTACGGACTTTTTATAAGGTACGTTTTCTTTGCTTCTTCGTAATCGTAGTCGGTAAGACAAGTTTTAAAAAGCGCGATAAGAGTTTCCGACGAAGCGACCGTTTTCAACAGCCCTATAATTTTAACGTCGGCAAGAATATATTTACTATTGATAAGTTCGTCCGCTTTTGCGAGAAACTCGTTTAACTCGTCACGTTTTTCCATATTATCCTCTATCGATTAAAAGTTTTTTTGTTTTATTTTTTATATAATATTCGTATATCGGTCGAATTCTTAATAGTTGCAAGCAAGTTTCCGACTTCTTGTATTAAAACATAAGTAAAAATGTTTGCTTGCAAGGACATTTTTACGATTGCTTTCAAGAGCG
>CAKQQY010000043.1 GCA_934271245.1 uncultured Clostridia bacterium
CCCCACCCCCCAATTACTGTAGTTTTCCGCTCTTGGAGAGAAAGGTCGCGTATAAAATTATGTTTTTTTGCTAAAAAGCAGGTCTTTGTAAATTTTTAATTTTGCGAGTTATCAACAAAATACAAACGGTTTACGAGTTTTATACTTTCGCCGCCGTTTATCGCGATAACGCCGCTTGCCTTTTCGTCTTTCCAGACGTTAAGTCCGTCGATACGGCAGGTTTGCGGTTCTACACATATAAAATCGCGGTTTCCGCCGTTAAAAATATGTCTGTACCCGTAAAGGGGGTCGCACTCGAACACGAGCGTGTTCCCCGTTTTATCGTGGGTAATTACCGCTTTGCCGTTTTCTACTTTAACCGATTTGGTTATAGCGTGTAAAGAAGGTTTCCATTTCCCTTGATTTAACTCTTCCTTTTCTTCGAACTCGTAAAAGATTTTTCCCGTCGGAATATAATTTTTCATATTCCTTTCGAAATCGCACGATACGGGTAAATATAACGAATACTCGTCGGGGTTACCGCCTTCGAACGCAAGGTTCAGCGTCGTGTGGAACGCCAGCGCGAACGGCATAACCTCTCCGCTTTCGTTTTTAATCGAAAAGGTCTGGGTAAGTCCGTTATCGTCTACCGAATAGGTAAGTTCGAAAGAAAAATCGTGCGGAAAACCGAGATAGCGGTTGTCTTCGCGACTATAAAAACGGAACGTCGCCGAATCGGCGCTAACCGAATAATCGGTAAACGGCGTTTTATAAAGTTCGCCGTGGCAATGGTTGTTTATTTCGGGTTCGTTGATCGGCAAAACGTATTCCCTGCCGCGGAAAGTAAATTTTCCGCCGGAAATTCTGTTAGGCGGTAAAAGCAACGGCATACCGAAAAGCAAGGGAGTGTTTTTCATGCTTTCTTCGGAATCGGGAAAGCGAAGAAGTTCCGCGCCGCTTACTCTTTCGGTAAGTCTTACGCAATTCCCCCCGAATTCGGGGAGAATTACCGCTTTATATTTTTTGCTTTCAATCGAGATTTCCTTCATTTAATACCTTTTCCAACAAAATGGTGTTTATATCGCCGCAGTTAAGGTTTTTAAGTTCGTCTAAAACTTTGCCGACTTCGTTCTTTTTGTCTTCCGCAAGAAGAGTGAAACCTTTAATCTGCAACGCCTTGGTGGTATTGAATTTAACGCAGTCGTACATAAACGGCATGAACGCGGGCGCGCCTACGCCGAAGTAAGGATATCTGTCGACGTCAGCCATAATGGAATCGTAAGCATTTTTCATACCTTCGATAACCTTTTCGGCTTCTTCGGGCATATTTCTCTTTCTGAACGCCAGAACGTTATAGTAAGAGTTAATGGAAGGAGTACCGAGCGTGTAGCAAGCCTTTTCCCAGTATGCGGCGCTGTCTTTTCCGAGTTTGTCAAGACATCTCGCCATACCGCCGTAAAGGTGGCCGTCGTTTACGTAAACGTTCTTTTCTTCGCCGTAGTTCTTCGGGAAGGTAAGACCCGTTTCGTACAACTTGTACGCTTTTTCGTAGTTGCCTTTCTTATATTCTCTGTCGCCTAAAAGAACGTGCAACCAGGCGTGATAGTTAGTAAGATTGCCTTCGCCGCCTTCGTAGGTGTGGAATCTGTGTTCTTCCAAAATCTTCGCGGCGTCGTCGAGCCTGTCTTTATCTACTAAAAGAATGGTATAATCGAGCGTCGTGTCGTCTCTGCCGAAAGTATTTTTCATATCGTTCTCGTAAAGAGCAAGTCTTTCGTCTACAGACTTGTTAAGACCTTTATAGAGTTGCGAGAGTTCGTAGAAAATTCTGCCGCTTTCGGGCATAAGTTTATACGCTTTGTTCATCATCGCAAGCGCTTCGTCTTTACGGTTTAAGTGGTCGAAGTAAGCGATTGCAAGTCCGCGGTAGGACGGAGCGAAATCTTCGCCTTTAACGCCCGCTTCCCAAGCGGTTGCCGCTTCGTCGTAATTATCTCTGTCATAGTATAAACAACCGAGATAGTACATCGCTCTTGCGGAATTCGCGGATTTTAACACCGCTATGTCTTCTAATCTGTTGAAGTTGCAATAACGCCATTCGGTTTTGTCCGCCTGTTTAACGTATTTCGCCGCTTCGTCCTTTTCTCCGAGCAATTCGGAAACGTAAGCGAGATAATATAACGTTTTGGGAGTTACGTCCGCCGCGGATAAAACTTCTTTGGCTCTCTTTAACATACCGAAACGGATAAGTTCGTTGGCAAAGTCGATAGCCTGCCCTTCGTGGGTATCGAATTCCATAAACAAGGGGTCTACGGAAGCGATTTTGTCGAGATATTTTTTGTCGCCCGTGATTTCGTTCAGCATACGGAGCGCCCATAAGTTACCCTGATTTGTTTCGAGCGAAACGTTAAGGTCGTCGATAGCGTCTTTAACCTTTCCGTCCGCATAGTCGTAAGCCGCTATAGCGTAGTATGCCGCGCTTCTGTTGGAATATCCCCAGTCAGCCCAATAAAAGTCGTCGTACGCGCCCTTTTTGTCGCCGAGATATCTCTTGGCTAATCCGCGTTTATACAAAGCGTCGGTATCGTACGGGTTGGCGTTGCGAAGTTCCAGCCTTTCTTCGGCTTTTTCAAAGTAGCCGAGCGCTTTTTCGAATTTACCCCTTTCGAGATACAAATCGCCCATAGCGATATTGCAACGGCTGTCGCCGTCGTCTCTTTTAAGCGCTTCCGCGAAGTATTCTTCGGGATTATATGTAAAGTGTTTGTACTGAACGAGATGCGCGCCGTGTAAATATAATTCTTCGTTGGTTTTAATATCTTTGGGTCTCGGCGAAACTTCTCTCATCTTGGGCGGTTTCTTGTCGCCGCGTTTTGCTACGCAGTAAGAAACGAGAACCTTTCCTTCCGCGGAATAAAGGGTTGCGGAAGTGCCGATTTTAACTTCGCCGTCCGTATAAGCAACGAAAGGCGTTTCGGGAGAAACGGTAACGTTTTCGAAAGTTTTAATCGTTTTGCCGTTTTCCGCGATTACGACTTTGCAGTTTTTGAATTCTCCGCTTGCGCAGAAACCGACTTTGATTTTGCCGTTTTCGTTTTCGAGATTAACCGCCGCGTCGAGCGTAGCGCATTTAACTTCGCCGATATCTTTAATCGGGTACCAGTACTGTTCGAATTCTCTCGTTTCGTAAGGCGCGATAAACGAAAAGTCGGGCTGGTTATCGGTATAGCAACCGGTCATAAGTTCTACGTATCTCGAACCGTCGTCGGTAAGGTTTTCGCACCACTTGTAACCGAAGTTGTTGTTTGCCCACGTCCAGAGTTTTTTGCCGGGCGCGGTGTGGTGGTTACCGAACGCAACGATGCCGCATTTTCTGCCGTTATCCCAACCGCTTAAATAATCGTAATCGGATTGTCCTTTCGCAATCATGAAAGAAGACGGAACGATAATGTTTTTATGTACGTGAATATCTACGCCCGTACCGTAATCGTAAGGACGCGCCGTTTCGAATCTTCCCTTCGCGACAGGCCACTCTATCATGGCTCTTCTGTCGTGGTCGTTGACGTATTCGACGTCGGGCGGGAAAACGGTTCTGAAATTGTCGTCTATTTCGACGGCGAGGTTAGCCCACCAAAGGAAAGGTCTTGCCTTGGAAGTGGGGTTATAAAGTCTTGCTTTCGCTCTTACGTAAGAACGGTCTTTGTCGATGGAAACGCCGACCATGCCTTTTAGTCTGTTATAAGGTTCTACTTCGCCCATCCATACGGTTTTGTTGCCGTTTTCGTCCGTTTCGATAACAGCGTCCATAGGCATAAAGGTGGTAGGTCTGTGGTGAAGCGGCCAGTTGAATTCGATACCGCCCGACGCCCAGGGACCCGCGATACCTATCATGCAAGGTTTAATTACTTTGTTTCTGTAAATAAAGTCGTAGTTGTTGGTTTTGTCGAGCGCGCTGTAAATTTTGCCGCCGATAGCCGGAAGAGTTACGATTTTAACGTATTTATTCTCCAGAACGCCGACGTCGTAAACGACGTCTTTCTTTTCGTCGCCTATCTTATCGGTATACGGGATAGGATACATTTTGCTGCAAGCGCCCTGATTAGCCCTTTTTTCGAAAAATAACGGCAATTCTTCGGGTTTGCCCGGTTCGTAGGTAGGGATTACCATTTTTTCAAAATCTTTGCTTATAGACATAAAAACTCCTTGAAACGTATGTTATATATTTGTGCTTTTCTACGTTCGACACAATTATATCATCGCGATTATCAAGGAGCAATACAATCTTTTAAAGAAAAATTCCGCAATTTTTTGGACCGGATAAAACAGGCGCAAAAACCTAGAAAGTATTTGAAAAACAGAATAATTATTAAAAATTAAAACTGAAGTTTATATTTTTTTATTAAAGACAGAAGTTCTTCTTTGTTTTTGGTGCCGAGTTCGTTGTTCATTTTGTTTACGCGGTACTTAATGGTATTTTCGGCTTTATAGTTCGCTTCGCTTATCTTAAAGTAAGTTTTACCCTCTAACATTTCTTTCAAGATATCTTTATCGGCGTCGTCGAGCGACATAACGAACTTCTTTATATTGTCTATTTCCATTATTTTTTCGTCGCGGTAATAATCCACCGGCTCCGCCGCGTCGATTTTGCCCGATACGGAAACGGGAACGTCCGTTTCGGAAAAGTCTTTGCTGTTAACGATTCTCGTCGTTGCGATAACGTTTTTAATGTAATCGTTGTTGCTTTTGATAACGTTATAATATAACTCGATAAGACTTTCGCCGAGAGTATAAAAATCCTGCCATGCGGTAACGTACTCGTACTTGCAGTTTCGTCCCGCGGAAATCGCGCCGTATCCCCCGACGTTGAGATTTTCGCAATTTTCCGCTTCGCTGTAAAGGTATAAAACCAGATCGTCGTTGGAACAAATTACGTTGCGGCACTTTTTCTCGTCGGATAAAAATTCGTCCATCGTCTTTTTTATGGAACCGTTGTTATAATAAACTTTGCAGTTGACACCCGCTTCGGCTGCGGCAAGACTTACGCCTTTATACTTATTGTCGTCCGAACAGGAATCGGGATTGTACCCGAAAAAGGCTATGTCGCTTTTATCTTTCGAGAGAAGTATTTTGGCTATCTTATACATAGCCGCGGTATAATCGGAAGTGAGCGTGTGAACGGGAACGAGCGGGTCCGCGCTTTCGTAACCGAAAACGACCGCCTGAATTCTTTTGCTTACGAGATATTCGGAAACGTTGCAAATCCATTTCATCGAAGAACCTAAAACTATAACGGCTTTAGCCTGCGGAAGGGCGCTCGTATCGTAAGCGATTTCGATATGTTCCTTCTTTTTTCGCGCGACGTACGTTTTAATAGCGGAAAGCATCTTATTAACCCTTACGTTGTCGCTTTGATTTTTTTCGAGAATAATGTTTACCACTTTTATATACCGCTCCGATGATTTGTTCAAGTTTATTTTATCACAAAACTGCTCGTTGTCAATAATTAAGGGGGCGAATAAATTTGCCTTCCCACGATAAAAATTTTAAATTCTTTCTTAAATTTTAACGTTCGCCGGGCAATTTTACCCGAACTTACCCGCTATCTTTTCCGCCGCCCGAAAATCGCATCGGATAAACCTTACCCGAAATAATACGCTTTTCCGTTCCCTGCCGAAAACTTTTTTCGCCGCGTCATTCTTACAATAAAACGGTTAAACTCATAATACCGCGCTGCGGTCTATCTGGAAAACGAAGTAATAATCGGTTTCTCTGCCCGAAAAAGCGTCTGTCAAAGCGGCGCGGATATCCTTTTCCCCTTCGGTAACGCCGAACGGCACCAACACGTCGAAAACGAGATTAGTGTGCGTAGATCCTTTAATTATACGGAAATCGTGAATGGAAATTTTCGGATTAAGCGACGCGAGCGCGTCCTTAACGTCCTTTTTGAGCGCTTCCGTTTCGGGGTCTCCTTTAAGTACGGGGTCGGTATGAATCGAAAGAAATATCCCCAGGTCTTTCTTGAAATCCCTTTCGATATTGTCTATAAGGTCGTGACTTTTAAGCGCGTCTTCTTTCGCGTCCACTTCCACGTGAACGAAAACGTAAGTCTGCGCCGCGCCGTAGGTGTGAACGGAAAGGTCGTGAATACCTAAAACGCCGTCGTAAGAAAGCAGTTTGTCTTTTATTGTTTTAATTGTTTCTTCGTTCGGGATAACACCCAAAAGCGGGTCGATGGTTTCTTTGATGAGTTTCGCGCCCGAAAATATAATAAACGCCGAAACGGCAAGACCGGCGTAGCCGTCGATATTTACCCCCGTAACCTGAATGACTATGCTCGCGATTAAAACGGCGGTGGTAGTCAAAACGTCGTTGCGGCTGTCGGCGCTGCTTGCGATAAGAGTTTCGCTGCCGATAGATTTACCGAAATCTCTGTACACGAGCATTTGTAAAAGTTTACCCAGAATCGAAACGCCTAAAACTATATAGGTAACGTAAGTAACGACGACTTCTTCGGGAGCGATAATCTTTTCTATGGAAGATTTCGCGAGCATCGCGCCGATAGCGAGGACCAGAAAGGAAACGAAAAGTCCCGCAACGTACTCGAAACGGGCGTGGCCGTACGGGTGTTTTTCGTCGGCTGGTTTAGACGACAATTTGAACGCGAACGCCGTCACCGCCGAAGAGCCCGCGTCGGAAAGGTTGTTTACCGCGTCGGCGATTATCGTTATGCTTCCCGAAATCCAACCGATAACGGCTTTCGCGGCGAATAGCAAAACGTTGGTTATAATACCGAAAACGCCTGCCGCCACCCCATACTTAAACCGAACGGAAGGGTCTTGGGTTTTTTCGTAATTTTTTATGAAAGTTTTTTTGAATATCTTAAACATTTTTTTATCTTTTTACCGCAGAAAGGCAAATTACTCGGTTTTACCGTCGAGTTTTTTCAGAATTTCCTTCTGATTTTTTTCGATTTGTTCTATTTTTTTATACAATTCGTCGATTACCAGTTCGCTTTTTAAGTTGATTTTATAATCGTTTTCCGCTCTTTTTCTGTCTTTCGCTTCCTGTCGGTTCTGGCTCATCATTATAAGCGGCGCCTGAACCGCGGCGATACACGAAAGCACGAGATTCAAAAGTATAAACGGATAAGCGTCGAAAGCGTTAGTCGCAAGAATAACGTTTACCGCCATCCAGACGACCATTACGCCTATAAAACTGAATATAAACGCCCAACTGCCGGCAAACCGCGCGACGGCGTCCGCCGCTCTTTGTCCGAAAGAAACTTTTTCCTTTTCGCCGTCGTTTTCCGCAAGGCTGGTATCGGTAAGTTTGCCGATAAGTTCTTCATCCGAAAATTCCCTGTCGGTAACGTTAAGCAACTTTTTAATAACGGTTTTTCTGTCGTTATATTTTTTCATAATACTTCTCCGTAAAATCAGTTAATCGTATTGTATCACTATAACGGTTAAAAGTAAAGTACGCCGCGAAAAATATAAAAAATCCGCCGCGCGGAAATTACCGGACGGCGGATTATCTTATCAATTTTTTTCTACCGGGAACCTGTCGGTAAACTCACGACGCCTTTTCTTACTTTTTGGGTAAAAATTCGGCAAGTTTGTCTTCTACCGCCTTTTTAAATCGGTCTATATAGCCGGTAACGTATTCGGTAAGGTCAACGTTTTTATCGCAAAGCGGAGTTAAATCCATAGCGTAGTTAAGGGCGGAATAGGTGTCGCAGGCATGGCTTGCGCTGAACGTCGCGTTGGCAAGACGTCTGCCTTCCGCGGCGAGATCGTATCTTTTGCCGCCGATTATCTGGCTGTCGAACACGGCGGATAAGCAACGCATAAGGTTAGGATGCGCGCCGCAGTCCAAAAATACTTTTTCTTCGTCGCAAACCCAGTCGAGATCGCGCCATACTTCGCAGCCGTAAACCTTTTCGGGGAGTTCTTCCTTTTTAAGGGTACGGAGCGCCGCTATAACCTTTAACACGGTGGAAACGTGGGTATCGTGTTTGTCGGCTAAGTTATGGGTATAAATATATTTAGGTTTCGCCGCGCGGATAATTTCGGCAAGTTCTTCCGCTATTACATTGTCGTCGGGATTTTTAACCGCCGAAGACGGGTGACCTAAAAGAGCCTGAAACCCGTATTCCCCCACGAACGCGGCTTTTTGCTGTTCGGTGATACGAACGGCTTTCATTTCTTCGTCGGTATAATCGGCGTAAAGACCGCTTCTGGGGCTGCCTGCGCCGTCGGTTACGACAACGCCCGAAAACCACTTATCTTTTTTCCCGAAGCATTCCGCGGTAGGAGCGTACGCCATGAATTCTATATCGTCCTGATGGGCGGATATGGCAAGATGGGTCGTACGGGCAATCGCTTTTTCCTTTTCTTCCCCGTCGGGAACGTAAATAATTGCTTTTTCGTTGAGTTTCATAATAATCTCCTTTATATGCGCATATCTGACGTATATTTTATTTAGTTGCAAGTTCGAGCATTTCGTCGTAGACGGAAAGCATGTCTTCTACCAACTTAAACTGCGTGTGAGCGCGGTCTAAATTGTGTTTTTCGCGATGAATACCGAAGTATACGTCGCCGTCTAAATAATCTGCTAAAAATCTCATTCCGCATTCGTAAGTCATAAGCACCGCGCCCATGGGGAAGTTTTCTTTTTCGGCGTCGGTAATAAAGCCGCCTACCGCCGATAAATACCCTTTGAGATAGGCTTTATACATATCCATACGGAAATAAACTTTGGATAAATCGGGTTCGTCTTCCGCGGCGCTGTTGCAACCGAAACGAATGCTGTCGCCGAAGTCGTAACATAGGCTCCCCGGCATAACGGTATCGAGATCTATTACGGCAAGCGGTTTACCCGTTTTATCGTCCAGCATAACGTTATTGAGTTTGGTATCGTTGTGCGTAACCCTTAAAGGAATTTCGCCCGAAGCGATTTTATCTACTATTTTATTGCGCAGATAACTGTGTTTTTTAACCCATTCTATTTCGGCGGCTACTTCGTCGCGTCTGCCGGCGGCGTTCTTTTCCACCGACTTTAAGAAGTTTTCGTACCTTACCACCGTATTATGGAAGTTAGGCAATATTTCGTAAAGTTTAGAAGCGTCGAAATCGGATAAAAGAGCGGCAAAATTACCGAAAGCAACCGCGCTCTGATAAAAATCTTCGGCGTTTCTCACTATCTGAAGAGTCGTGGCGTTTTCGATGAAAACGTAAACGCGGAAATAATCTTTCCCGTATAAACAATAGGTTTTCCCTTCTTTGGTGCGGACTATGTTCATACATTCGCGCATGGGGTCGCCGCCGCGACTTATGACACTTTCGCGGCAGAAATCGGTTATAAGTTCTATGTTGTGCATTAACTTTTCAACGTCGGTGAAAAGGTGATTGTTGATTCTCTGCAAAAGGTAATGTTTTTGCGCGCCGTTTTCGTTTACAGTCAGGCAAAACGTGCCGTTGATATGCCCTTCTCCGCAATGCTCGCAGGAAACGTATTCGCCGTCTATATCGAAAAGTTTATAAACCTTTTCAAAATCGTATTCGTTTGACACCTGTCTTTCTCCCTTACTTTATGTTATAGAGTTAATTCTTATCGATATCAGAGAAAAAGTCAAGCAATTACACGGCTTGCAAACATAAGTTTTCGTATTGCTTTCGCCATTTGTTGTTTGCTGCTTGCAAAAATTAACCTTATTCCGTATCTTATGAACATACGTATGAATTTTATCATTTTTCCTCTGTAATGTCAATACAAAAAACGGTTGAAAACCCTTGTTTTCATTGTAAAAACGGTTAAATAAAGCCGCGGCAGAAACCGCGGCTTCTTTTAATAACCGAATAACGGAAATTATTCTTTGTATTTTCCCGCAGATCCGAACAATTTTATTTTTTCGGCAACCGCTTTTTTTATGGCGTTTACTTTTAAGTTACGGATTTCAAGATATCCCGAACCGTTTTTTATTCCTTCTTTCATCGCTTTTTCTCCTGCAAGACAAAGGTCGGTAAAAATATTTACTTTCGCTATGCCTTCTTTAACGGTGTTCCTAAAATCATCGTCGGACAAACCGCTTCCGCCGTGAAGGACAAGCGGAACGTCCGTTTCTTTTTTAATTTCTTTAAGTCTTTCTATGTTAAGCATAGGCTTTTTCTTATATACGCCGTGCGCGGAACCTATCGCGACCGCCAGAGCGTCTACCCCCGTAGCCGAGATATAGTCTTTGGCTTCTTTTACTGTCGTATACATATCCGTAAGCAAATTATCTTCTTTAGCGGCTTCGCCAACGTGTCCGATTTCCCCTTCCACCGTTGCTCCGAAAGCATGAGCGATTTTAACTATCTCTTTTGTATAGGCGATATTCTCGTCGTAACTTTTTGCCGAGCCGTCAAACATTACGGAAGTAAACCCGAGTTTTAACGCTTCCATACACCTTTCAAAGGTTAAACCGTGATCGTAATGCACGACGACCGGAACGGAAGCGTTTTTCGCTCTTTCTATAATAGAAGGAGCAATCAAAGACAGTTCTCCGTAAGGCAGCAACACCTCCGCCGTGCCTACGATAACGGGAGCGTTAAGTTCCTCAGCCGCCGAAATGACCGCTTCGAGCATATCCGTGTCGGTGGTATTGAACAAACCCACCGCATACTTTTCTTTTTGCGCCCTTTTTAATACGTAATCCAAATTCACTAACATAATCTGCTTAATCCTTTAACGAAATTTTTTAAAACCATTAAGTTTTTCATACCGCTTACGGCGTCGGCGGAAGAGAGCGAACCCGTTGCCGAAACGGTTGCCGTTTCTAAAATATCCGAATCGGATAACCCGTTATAAATTCCGAGAAGAGCGCCGGCGCAAAAAGCGTCGCCCGCTCCCGTGGTTCCTTTAACGTACCCTTCGGGTAATTTATAAGAACAAACTTCGGTGTAACCGCCGTCGGAAAAACATACGCTTTTTCGGGGAGTATGAATTACCACTCTTTCCTTTACGCCGGATTTTTTAAGCATTTCGGCAAGTAAGCGGAGATTGTTTTCGTTCGGCGCGACGCCGCATATCCTACCCGCTTCCTGCTCGTTGATAATAAGATTATCCACGTAACTTAAACACGGCTTTATAAGAGAATACCTGTCGGAATCTTCGGTTACCGCGTCTATCGAAGTTTTTATTCCTTTTTCCTTACATTTTTTCAGAATCTCCACCCCGTCGCCGCGGTCTACTTTATCGAGCAGTAAAAAATAACCGAGATGAAACATTTTCACGTCGAG
>CAKQQY010000044.1 GCA_934271245.1 uncultured Clostridia bacterium
AACCGCTCTTATAAGATTATTTTACACTTAAATGAAAATAAAATCAACGTAAAAGCGAAAAAATGAAAAAGAACGGAGAAAATTCTCCGTTCTTTTTCGGGATAAGGAAAAAATTTATTCGATTTCTATGTTATGAGAAGCAATCTGCTTTTCTTCTTTTTTAGGAATATCCACCGTAAGCGTACCGTTTTCGTATTTCGCTTTAATGTCGCTTTCTTTTACCTTGTCGCCGACGTAATAAGAACGCGAACACGAAACGCTTCTTTCTCTTCTTAAATAACGTTTGTTCTCGTGTTTATCTTCTCTCTTCGCCGAAATGGTTACGTAACCGTTTTCAAGTTTAACGTTGATATCCTTTTTATCGAATCCCGCCAGATCAACGGCGACTTCGTAAGAATTTTCCGTTTCTCTTATATCCGTTTTCATATTGTTGTGTTCGTTTTCGTAAAACATCGGTCTGAACAAATCGTCAAACTCTCTGCCGAAAAAGTCCAGATCATCGTAATCTTCGTTATTTCTTCTTACCATAAAATTCTTCATAATTAAATCCTCCTTGAATAAGAATCTTTTTTATTAGCAATCGGTTGCTTTGTTTGTTAGCACTCTCTTTTCCCGATTGCTAATTATAATTATACTCGGCGCTTTTCCCTTGTCAACTGTTTTTTAAAAAAATTTTAAAAATTTTTTAATTTTTTTTGCGTGAAAAAACCGCGAAGTTTTTCTTCGCGGTTTATGCCCTTTTTTCGATTAAAATATACCATTATTTATTCATTTCGCCGATAATATAATCGACGTACGCTTTCGCCACGTTTTTGCCCGTAGCCTTTTCCATACCTTCGAAAAAGGCGTTGGAATTTACTTCGCATACTATCGGGGAATCGTTTTCGCCGTATAAAATATCCACTCCGCAATAGTCTAACCCGAGCGAGCGGGCGCAATTTTCCGCGACGGCGATAAATTCCGCCGAAGGCGTTATCGCTTTAACGGTTCCCCCCTGCGCCACGTTGGAGCGGAAATCGTTTTCGTTTTTTCGCGTCATAGCGGCAAAATATTTCCCGCCGATAACGATAATTCTTACGTCTACCCCCTTTTTATAGCCGATATATTTTTGATACATATGCGGAGTAGCAACGAGTTTTTCGGAAAGAGAAAAAAGGTCTTTTTTTGTTTCCGCAAGATAAACGCCCTTTCCCATAGAGCCGTAACATTCTTTAACCACGAGCGGCAGAGAAAGTTTTTCTGCGATTTCGTCTAAAACTTTCTCCCGTATCTTGCCGCCGCCGTAGCAAAGCGGAGCGAAAATCGTATCGGGAACGGGAATTCCGTTTTTAACGAGAGCAAGATAGGTTTCCCCTTTGTCGTCGCAAACGCGGATTGCAACATGGCGGTTAAAAAGCCTTATTCCCGAAGATTCAAGTTCTGCCGATAAAAACTTGTCTTTGTCGAGATAAACGGCAAAATCTACCGATTTAAAAGAAGAAAAAACTTTCCCGCCGAATATTCCCGTTTTAAGGAAACCGTCGGAAACTATTTCGATTTCCACGTTTCTTTTATTGAATTCCTGTTTTAACCTTTCCGCCTGCCGAACGCTTTGTTCGGGTTTAAGGAAAGCGTTTATAACGATGATACCTTTCATAATTTAAATTATTTTACCACCGACGAAAAATAAAGTCAAATCGTCTGTGAGTTTTAATAGGGCAATCGACTACGCTTTTGAATATAAAAATAATATATTAAATAAACACATATACGGATTTTGTTTAATTAAAGGCAAAAAAAACGATTGTAATTACATTTACTTCTTGGTATAATATTCCGTGCGATTACGACACGAAATTTTCCGTAACGCAAAGGAGAACTTATGAAAAAACTTCTGACAAGCATACTTGCGATAATTTTTACCGTATGTTTGGCATTAACGCTCGTCGGATGCGGCGACGCGAACGACACCACGCCGTCCGCCGTAAACGGCACGGACACGGTAATGACGGGTCTTAAAAAGACGCCCGACAATTACGACGCAAAGACGGCGATTTACGCTGCGCTCGGAAAACTCGAATCTTATACGACGTATAAAAGTCAGTCTTCCGGAACGGCTACGGCAAGAAAAGGCATAGTATCGTACACCCAGACGACTACCGCAACCAACATAAAGCACGGCGACGAATTCTATACCCAGACCGATTCTCATTCGGCTTTCGTAAATTTCAGACACGAAGCCTTTGTCAAGAACAATAACGTGGCTTACCGCGTAAACGGCAACGAAATCAAGAACGTCACCCGTTCTTCTTACGAATCGGTATACGGAATTACGCCCGCAAAACTTCTTTCCGGTCACATATATAATCAGAACACCATTCTTTCCGTGGTCGGACAAAAGGTAAATAACGGTTACGAATACATAATATCGCTCGATAAAAACGAAGCGACCGCAAAAATCGCCTATCAGATGAAAGAATTCGGCGGACTCGGCGGTTATCCCGTATTCAGCGATAACGTTACCGTAACTATCGTTATAAAAGAAGACTTTACCCCCGTTTCCGTTACGTACGTCAGCAAATACAACGTGAACGTTCCCGTTCTCGGCGATATGGAATGTACCGAAAACAATACGATTAACTTCTCTCATTATAACGGTACGGTAGAAATTCCCGATACGGAAGCGTTCAACGCGGCAATGGATTCTACCCCTTCCACCATCGACCCGACCAAGGGTAACGAAAAGAGCGGACTCGATAAAATCGCCGCTTCGCTTTCGACCCTTAACTTCCGCGACGGCGTTTCGCTTACCGGCAGTATTTCCTATGACGATTTAAGCGTACCCTTTAAACTCAGCGGAAAAGCCGACGTAGACGGACTCGTAGACGGAACCAAAAAGACATCCGAAGCGTTTGACTTTACCCTTTCGGTATTAACTTTCGACGGCAATATGGCTGTCACCTATCACGACGGAACTTTCTACGTTAACGTTGCGGGTAAAAAATTAGCGTTCGCTGCCGACGTATCCGCGGTAGACGGACTCGAACTCAACTTAAACGACGCAGGCGCAATCGTTTCCAATCTCAAAAAGGTTTTAACCGTAGAACAATCGGAAACGGAAAAAGATACATATATAATCAATCCTACCAAGGGACTTAAAGACGTTATCTGCGCCGCTCTCATAAAGGCAAACGTAATAACCGAAACGGAAGCGGAAAGTTTCTCTTTCACCGTTAAAGCGTATTTGCCCGACGACAGAATCAGCGCGGTTTACGCGACGATGAGCACAGACGAAAAGAAAGCAGGTCTGTCGGCGACTATCGCGAACGAATTATATAACCTTCCCGAAAGTTTCGACGATTACGAAACCAAACTTGCGTTCGGCGCGGACGTCAGCCTTTCGTTAAGCCCGAGTTTGTTCGGCGGAGTTGCTTTTGAAGTAAACTGCAACCTGTCTTTCGCTTACGATACGTCGGTTTCCGACCCCGCGAAAGCGTTCAGAGCCGAAGCGAAAATCACTTTAGGAGATGCGCTGAAATCCATACTCGCTCTCGTTCCCTCGATGATGCCCGACGCCCCCGCGTTGCTTGCCCTTGTAGGAAACGCGGACGAAATGCTTGTCGATTATAAAGACGGCGCCATTTACGTTGCGTTCGTTGCAGACGGAAAAGCGATATACGTAAATAAAGTCGAACTTACCGAAACGGATTTCGGTACCCGGACGACGAAAACTTATGCTTCCGACGACTTATCGGCGATAACGGCATTATTGTCCGAACTTATCGAGTTCGATTACGATAAAGAAAACAATATATTCACGATAGCGTTTAAGCAAACCGTAATAGACCTTATAAATTCTGTATTTATGAACGAATTACCCGACGCGGTATTCGATAAACTCGGAGAAACGGGCGCTCTCTTGCTTATGTTCCTTGACCTTTCCAATCCTCTTGCCGGCGTAAACGTTCAATACAATGCGGAAAACGGCGCGTTAACGCTTAACGTGGATATGAAAAACGTCGGTATGGATTACGTTTACAATCCGAACGCAGAATACGAAAAGAACACTCTTTTAACTCTCGGACTTAAAGGAAACGACGAAATTTCCGATTTCTCTTTCGATTTCGAAACCGCCCTTTCCGACGACGCGCTTGCCGCTCCCGTAAGAGAAGGAATATCCGAACTTAAAGGAGTAATTTACACCGACGAAAACGCGCAGAAATTCGCCGACTTAAAAGTCGCTTACGAAGCGCTCACCGAAAACAGTAAATTGCTCGTATATAATTACGAAAGTCTTTCCGGATACGAGAACTCCGCAAAATCGGATAAAGCAGCCGTTGATAAATTCGCCGCAAGCAAAGAAAAGAAAAATTACGCTTACGATAATTTCACCGACGAACAGAAAGAATATTTCGTAACCGCATACGCAGAAATCGCGAATTCTTACTTTGAGGCGAGATACGAAGCAGAAAAGACGAAAGTACAGGAAATCAACAAATCCATAAACGAACTCGATACCAACGTTGAAAATCTCACCGCCGACAAACTTATCGAACTTATAAAGAAAGTAAGCGGCATCATGACTCAGGTAGATAGTTTAAGCGAACAATCCGCTCTGGAAGTTGATACCGTTAAACTCAACGCCGCGGCGAAAGCGATCACCGATAAATACGCCGAACTTATAAAAGCCGAAGCGGAAACGCTCCTTGACAAACTCAAAGAAATGAATCAGGCTTTCGACGAATACAGTTCTTTCAGTAAAACGGTTGACGAAATGATTACTTTCTACAATAAGAATTCGGAATTCTATACCGAACGCGTCGAAGATCTCAAAGATTATAAAGCGTGGGAGTTAATGGTAGAAAATCATTCCGACGTTTTGAGTTGCTGTATGAAAGTAAATTATTACATATCTACGGGAAGAGGATTCAAGACGGGCGCCGTTAAGACGATAATCGACGCGATAGACTCGCTCGATTCTGCGACCATGACGACGGAACAACTTACCGCCGCTATCGGAAAGATAGAAACCTTAATGGGAATCGTCGAAGACGAAAACGCCATAACCAACCTTAAAAAGTTAGAAGATATTAAAACTTCTATGAAGGCGTAACTGTTATTAAATCACAATAAACGCCCCTGCGGTTATTCCGCAGGGGCGTTTACTTTATCAGAAACCCCCGTGACTATCACGGGGGTTTCTAATAATCATAGCAGGATTTCTTTTATCCGAAGATTTTTAATCTCACCGCTACAAGCGGCGGTTGTTTTTCGCTAAAGAATATAATATAAATCTCCGCCCTTTTATTAAGGCGGAGATTAGTTTTTAATTGACCCGAACGAGTATTTAATTAACCAAGTCGGTTATATTTGTTATTTAACGGCTTTAGCGGACTTTTTATTAACGATAACTTTCGTAACCAACACCGAACCTACCATCAACGCGATAGAGAGCGGAAGCATTATGTAAGCGTTAGGAATAAATCCCGCGATGATAAAGCAAACGAAGGAAACCGCGGTAACGAACAGAGCGTAAGGAATCTGCGTGGAAACGTGGTTTAAGTGTTCGCATTCGGCGCCTGCGCTGCTCATAATCGTGGTATCGGAAATAGGCGAACAGTGGTCGCCGCAAACCGCGCCTGCAAGACAAGCGGAAATTCCGACTATCATAAGCGAAGAAGCCTGCGAAATATCGCTTCCCTGCGTGAAACCGAACATTGCGGTAACGATAGGAATAAGAATACCGAACGTCCCCCAGGAAGTACCCGTTGCGAAAGCGAGAATACACGCCACGATAAAAATCAACGCCGGCAGGAAACTCATAAACGTAGCGGGAACGCTCTTCATCATCTGCCCTACGAATTCAGCCGCGCCGAGAACGCCGGTAACGTTTTTCAAAGAAGTAGCGAAAGTAAGAATCAAAATCGCGGGAACCATGGCGATAAATCCTTTGGGGATACTGTCCATAGATTCTTTGAAAGAAACGGTTCTTCTTATAGCCATATAAACTATAATGAGTACCAAGGCGATAAGTCCGCCCCAGGGAAGAGCGACGGTAGCGTCGGTATCGGCGAACGCGCTTACGAAATCAACGCCGTTCATAAATCCTCCGACGTATAAAAGCGAAAACACGCAGGAAACGATAAGCACCGCTATCGGAAGAATAAGGTCGATAACTCTGCCCCTTTCGTTAGGAGCGCAATCGTCGGCAACGATTTGTTTACCCGAGAATAAGTCGCCGTTCAACGCGTTCTGTTCGTGGACTTTCATCGGACCGAAATCGAGTTTTAAAAGGGTCATCGCGATTATGAACACGAGCGTTAAAATGGAATAGAAGTTAAAGGGAATCGCCATGATAAACAATCTGAATCCCTGCCCGTCGGCAACGTATTTGGAAACCGCCGCCGCCCACGAAGATATAGGCGCAATCATACAAACGGGCGCCGCGGTCGCGTCGATTAAATACGCGAGTTTGGAACGGGAAATTTTGTGTTTATCCGTTACGGGGCGCATAACCGAACCTACGGTAAGACAGTTGAAATAGTCGTCGATAAATATTAAAACGCCCAAAGCGAAAGTACAAAGCATTGCGCCGACTCTCGTTTTAACGTGCGTCTGCGCCCATTCGCCGAAAGCGCGGCTGCCGCCCGCTTTATTGACGAGCGCGACTATAACGCCGAGTTCTATAAGGAATATAAAGATACCGGCAGTACCCGACACCGCGTCTATAAGTCCTACGTTCACGACGGTATCCATCGCCTTAAGCGGAGCGAAATCCGCCGCAAGAATACCGCCCGACACGATTCCGATAAACAGCGAAGAGAAAACCTCTTTGGTAATAAGAGCAAGCCCTATCGCTATAATCGGCGGAAGCAACGCCCACGCTGAGCAGAACACTTTACCCGCGCCGCCGCAGGTGCGACATACCGTATCGACGCCGGTGCCGCCGCATACTTCGCAGTCTTCCCCCGCGATCGTACCGACGCCGTTACACGTTTCACAGTACTGCCCCGTTACTTCGCCTACGCCGTTGCAATCGCCGCAAGTCTGCTTTGCCCAACCGCAGGCGACTACCGTGATAAGCAACGCGATAATTACTACCGACGCAACCATAAGGGTTATCGTTTTGCGGTTAAAAAACTTTTTCTGATTCAACATAAATAAACCTTCCTGTAAAAAAATCAAATAAAAAAATCACGGAATACTATCAAATACCGTGATTTTACCATAATCAATAATACTCAATAGCTCAACACGCATAAGCGTGACAGTTACGGAGATGTTGTCCCCGTTCCCAGACGATTTTCTTTCGGGCAAGAAAATCTCTTCGGCGAATTTACCTTTACCGCGAAGGCTTTAAGCCCTGCCTTCGTTTATCATTAAATCCGCGCCTCTATTCTTGTTTTTTTATTTTATGGGTATATAATTACATTTTTTAACTGCGTTTGTCAACTGATTTTCGTAAAAAACGCAAATTATGTAATATTTTTTATCGTTTTAATCAAATTTTCCTTAAAATTTCCGTCGTTAACCACTATAACGGCGTTTATGTCGGTAAAATTATCGTAATCGAACTGACTGTTTATTCTTTTGAGAATTTCTTCTTCCGATAAATTATCTCTCGTTTTAACGCTGTCTATCCTTTGTTTTTTATCCCGCATTATAACGACGGTTTTATCGAAAAGATTTTCGTAACCGCTCTCGTAAAGAAGAGGAATTTCCACGATTACCGTTTTTCGTCCGCTTTTTTCCGCTCTTTTTTTAATCTCTTCCAAAATTATCGGGTGAGTAAGAGAATTCAGCAGCGAAAGTTTGTTTTTGTCCGAAAAAACTTCTTCGGAAAGGGCTTTTCTGTCGAGAACAAGCGTTTCCCCGTCGGTTTTTACGGCGTTCGGAAAATGCGATTTAATAGTTAAAAGATAATCTTTATCGAAAGAAAGTTCTCTCGCCACCTTGTCGCAGGAAAGAACGTAATACCCTTCTTTTTCGAGAATGTCTGCGGCGTAACTTTTGCCGCTTCCTATACCCCCCGTAAGGGCGATAAGCGTAACTTTACCCATGATTATTTCGCCTCGTACCAACTCTTTCCGAAGCCTACCGAAATGTCTAAACGAACTTTTAAGTCCACCGCGTGTTCCATTTCGCGCTTTAACAATTCGGTTACGCGGTCTTTTTCTTCCGCCGTCGCGTCGATAATAAGTTCGTCGTGAACCTGCAGAATAAGTTTGCTTTTAAGATTTTCCTTTCTTAATCGTTTTTCTACGTTTACCATGGCGATTTTGATAATATCCGCGCTCGTTCCCTGAAGCGGCATGTTCATAGCCGCCCTTTCGCCGAACTGACGGAGCGAAAAGTTGTTGGAATAAATTTCGGAAATAAAGCGTTTTCTCCCGAACATGGTTTCGGCGTACCCCTTTTCCCTTGCGGAAGAGATAAGTCCGTCGAGATAAACTTTAATTTCGGGGAACTGCGCAAAGTAAGATTCTATATAGTCTTTGGCTCTTTTAGCCGAAATGTTCAGGTTTTTCCCTAGCCCGAACTCGCTTATACCGTAAATAATGCCGAAGTTTACCGCTTTCGCGTCACGGCGCATTTGCGGAGTAACGTCTTTAATAGATACTCCGAACACTTTGGAAGCCGTTTCGGCGTGTATGTCTTCGCCCGAATTAAAAGAGTTTATCAGCGACTGACAGCCCGACAGATGCGCAAGTAACCTTAACTCTATCTGAGAATAGTCCGCGCTGACCAGAAATCCGTTTTCTTCTCTCGGAACGAAATACTTTCTTATTTCTCTGCCTTCGTCGTCGCGGACGGGAATGTTCTGTAAATTAGGTTCGCTGGAAGAAAGCCTGCCCGTAGAAGTCGCCGTCTGGTTGAATTTCGTGTGAACGAGTCCCGTGGTTTTATCGACCAACGGTTTTAAACCTTCTATATAGGTAGACTGTAACTTCTGAATCTGGCGGTATTTAAGAATAAGCGGAACAATAGGGTGCGCGTCTATGAAACTTTCCAGAACGTCTGCGGAAGTGGAATACCCCGTTTTGGTTTTCTTCCCCTTGCCGATTTTAAGTTTTTCAAATAACACTTCGCCGAGTTGTTTAGCGGAGTTTACGTTAAGATTTTCTTCTCCCGCAAGATTTTTTATATCTTTTTCGAGTGAAAAAAGAATTTCCGCGTACTTTTCGCCCGTTTTATATAGTTCCGACAGTTCCACCTTAAACCCTGCGTTTTCCATATCGAATAAAACGTCTGTTAAAGGAAGTTCTATATCGCGATAAAGTTTTTCCATATCGAGTCCGATAAGTTTGCCGTAAAGTTCGCCGTAAATCTGCCATAAAGCGAGCGCGGGGAATTTCTCGTTTTTGCCGTAAGTTAAAAGCAAATCCTTAAACGTTTCGGCTTTGCCCGAAAACTCCGCAAGATATTTTATTACGGAAACGTCTTCCGCGTCGGGAAGTTCCGACGGTAAAGACAACAACTGCAACGCCTTTCTCGTGTCTTTTTTGGAATAGACTATAACCTTGCCTTTTACCGCTTTGATAATCGCGCCGTATGCTTCCGCTTCGGAAAACCCGTCGTCTAAAAGTGTTCTTCTTATCGGAAAAGCGTATTCGGTGTTTTTGCCGTCGAAAACGTTTACGGAATTATCGTATTCCGCTATCGCTATCGGGTAAGAAAATTTTACGTCGTTTAATAAGCCGATATTTTCCGCTCTGACCAGAACGCTTTCCGTATCGGTATTCCCTTTGGTTTCGTTATCGTCGAGAGCGTAAAGTTCGTCTTTTGCGGAAAGACCTTTGAATTCCAACTCAACAAACTTTTCACGTACCTTAACGGGCAACGGAAAGGAGAACGTCATTTTTTCTTTGTCGAACTTAATTCCGCAATCGGTGTCGATAGTCGCAAGCGTTCTCGAAAAGAAAGCGGAATCCTTGCCTTCGGTTATTTTTCCCAGCAGTTTTCCCTTTAAGTCGGACGTATGCTCATATAAAACGTCTATCGTACCGTACTCTTTTATTAAAGAAATCGCGGTTTTTTCACCTACGCCCTTTACCCCCGGGATATTGTCCGAACTATCCCCCATAAGAGCCTTTAATTCTATCACCTGCGACGGGAAAATTCCCGTTTTGTCGTAAAAGTTGTCCGCGTTGTAAATTTCCGTTTCGGTGATTCCTTTTTTGGTAAAGTAAACGGAAATGTTTTCGTCCACCAACTGAAAAGAATCCCTGTCGCCGGTAAAAATAACGGTGTATATATCCGTACTTTTCGCGACCGACCCTATGATATCGTCAGCTTCGAACCCTTCTTTTTCGAGAGTGGCAACCCCCATAGCGTTAAGCGTTTCTTTAAGAAGGGGAATTTGCGGACGTAACTCTTCGGGCATAGGTTTTCTCGTGCCTTTATATTCGCGATACATTTTGTGACGGAAGGTCGGCGCTTTTAAGTCGAAAGCCACGGCGACGTAATCGGGTTTAATATCGGAATACATTTTAAAGAACATATTCATAAACCCGTAAACGGCGTTCGTGTAGATACCGCTACGCGTAGTAAGTAAAGGCATTGCGTAGAAAGCGCGGTTAATTAAACTGTTTCCGTCGATTAAAACTAATTTTTCCATAAAAAACCCTTTTAAGCACTTGCCATAATAAAAAAAATATGTTATTATCATTAGGCAAGTTGAGTTGAACCTTTGACTACATAGTATATATTACCAAAATTATTTACAATTTGCAACAAATATATTCCGAAAATGCCGCTGTGGTGAAACTGGCAGACGCGCTGGACTCAAAATCCAGTGGACTCATCCTCCGTGTCGGTTCGAGTCCGACCAGCGGCACCAAAATAACCCGACCCGAACCATAAGTTCGGGTCGGGTTATTTTTGCCCTTGTAGTGGACGAGAACCGAAGGTTCGGACGAAGTCCTGCGGAGCGTAGCGTAGCAGCGACCGACCGGCGG
>CAKQQY010000045.1 GCA_934271245.1 uncultured Clostridia bacterium
GTATATAAAATGGCAGACGTTATTAGCGAATCGCTGAATGAATATTTATACGCATTTGATGATAGAATGAAAAGCGCACTATAAAATTATGCATATACGCTTTTTTATTTTACGTTACGCAATATAGTTATGTGTTGCACCGTGCAAACAGATAATGAAATTATTTAGTTGCGCCTTTATTTGGAGGTTTTATATAGTTTACTGTTAGAACTATCAAGTAGTATAATATCCTTAATTACTGTAATTCAAATATATAAACTATATTTATAATATTAGTAAAAGAGAAACCTTGCTTGCAAGGGATTCCGAGCGTAGTATTACATTAAGACAAGCGGGTTACCCAGGTTAAGCATCAGGGCGACCATTGTCGCGGTCGCAATTTATTGCGGTGGTGTCGTAATATAATACACGCAGAGAGTTTGTTGTCACAAACTCGGTGCTACTGCGTCACGCCGGCGCTTTTGAAATTCTACACAAGAATATTTACAAATTCCTTGTGGTCACACATTTTTGTGTAGAATTATAATACGAGAAAGCTTGCATTCTAATAGGGTTGAAGGTATAATACACGAAAAGAGAATGTTTTACATACTCGGCGCTACCGCGCCACGCGTAACTGCGTTACGCCTGCGTTCTTGAGATTCTACACAAAAATGTTTACAAATACTTTGTGCTTGCACATTTTTGTTTGAATTTTATTACAAGCAATAAACCCGTTCTGTGAACGCTTCGGGACTGTCGTGTATGCGATTTTTTTTTAACAATTAGTACCCTTTCTTGAGCTTTGGTGTAAAAACGCCTGCAGACGTTTTGTACTTGCGAATTTTTGTTTGAATTTTAATATAACAAGATGGGAACTTGCGTATAGGGAGATTTGCCCTTGGCAGTGAATCACAAAGGAAGCGCAACAACTATGCCTTTGCGGAAACTATTTCGGGTATCAATGAAGTTGCTTTCTGAAGTTATAATACAAGGAGAATACTATGGAGCGTTTATCTAATGACCGATTGATTTATGAGATCCTTTCGGTTGTAAAAGAAATACCGTTGGGGCGTGTTGCAACTTACGGTCAGATTGCTAGGCTAATCGGAAGAGAACGGAACTCGCGGTTAGTTGGGACGGTACTCAGCCACGCAGACTATTACGGGCAGTTTCCGTGTCATCGTGTTGTGAATCACGCAGGCAGGTTGGTTCCCGGTTGGAGTGAGCAAGCGGAACTTCTGAAGAGGGAAGGCATTGTTTTGAAAGACGCCAGCCACGTCGATTTAAAAATATATCAATGGGATATTTAATGGCGCGGACGTAAGGATTGCGAGATAAAGGCGCTCAGATAAAATTTTTCGGCGGCGCCATATAAGAATAAAGACATCGAAAAAATTTCGGTGTCTTTTTGTTGTAGTTTTTAGCGAAAACAACCACCGCTTGGAGCGGTGGAATTAAAACTTTTCAGATAAAAACCCTAACATGATTGATTTTTAAAGCCTGACTTGATAATGTAAAGTATTTCGTTAAAATATCCAAAAATATTATTTTTCAAAGCGTTATTTAATCCATTTTAACGTTTATTTTATTGTTTTTCGTTAAAAATAAAATGCGCTTTGCAGAACCAGAGAATCTTGTTTTGGGACTGTATAGAGTTTCATCAAATTCACCGTTATCCAGGCTAAAGTTCAGCCTAACACGATACTCTTTTTCTTTCCGTTTTTCTTGCGCGGATATTCTCTGATTCGGGTGACGAAATCGAGATTGATTATTTCTTTTTCGCCCGAATTTTTTTCGATAATCATACCGCCGTCGTCAATTTCCTTTATTGTGCCCTGTATGCTGGCGTCATATGAAGTAATGGTATAAACTATACAATCTTTTCCGATAAACTGTTTTGCGAGTTCTTTCATATTCAAATTTTCCTTGTTATGTTTTGTTCTATTTAAAACGAGTCTGGCTGCCGCGATTTTTCTTTGCCGAATCGTCAAAGGGATAATCACAAGGACGAATAAAGCAAAGATTGCTATAAAATATTCCATTTTTCTACCTGCCTTTTACAGTAATCCGATTTTTCAGGATATTTTATTGCCTGCTTTGGAATACCGCAACGCTTCCTTATAGCACACCGACGCTATAAACTACGAGAAGTAAAGTTTTTGTATTCCGATATGAATTGTAAATCGATTTTTTCGTTATGGTTAAGCGATTTATCGTATCGGTTTATAAAATTATTTTTTTAAGTATACCATAAGAACGGTAATATCTGCGGGGGAAACGCCGGAAATTCTTCCCGCCTGCCCGAGATTTTGCGGTCTTATTTTATCGAGTTTTTGTCTTGCTTCGAGTCTTAATCCGTTTATAGAAAGATAATCTATATCGGGCGGAAGAACTTTATCTTCCAACTTTTTGAATCTGTCTATCTGTTCGTCTTCTTTTTTGATATAACCGTCGTATTTAGCGTTGAGTTCGGCGGTGTATAAAACGTCGTCGGAAAGGCCTTCGAATCCGCCTATTTTTTCGGCAATTTCCTTAAGAGAAATTCCGCGGCGAATCAAATCTCCTGCGGAAAGAGCCGCGTTCGGTTTATCGAATCCGTGTTCGGTAAGTAACGGCAAAACTTCTTTCGGTTTATAAAGTTTTTCGATGAGAACGGTGGCTTTTTCCAGTTCGGCTTTGCGTTTTAAGTATCTTTCGTATCTGTAATCGGAAACTAACCCCGCCTTTCTGCCGAGCGGCGTAAGTCTTAAATCGGTGTTATCTTCTCGTAAGGTTATGCGATATTCCGCGCGGCTCGTCATCATACGGTAAGGTTCGTTGGTTCCTTTTGTAACCAGATCGTCTATAAGAACGCCGAGATAACCGTCGTTTCTGCGAAGAATAAGCGGTTTTTCGCCGCGGATTTTAAGCGACGCGTTAATTCCTGCAATCAAACCCTGACCTGCCGCTTCTTCGTAACCGCTCGTGCCGTTTATCTGTCCTGCGGTAAAAATGCCGGAAACTTTTTTAAATTCGAGCGAAGGGTAAAGATCTAAAGAGTCTATGCAGTCGTATTCTATCGCGTAGGCGTAACGCATAATTTCGCAATGCTCTAAACCCTTTATCGTACGGTACATTTGTTTTTGTACGTCTTGCGGCAATGAAGTGGACATTCCCTGAACGTAAATTTCTTCGGTGTTGTCGCCTTCGGGTTCTAAAAAGAGTTGGTGATGTTCTTTATCGGCAAATCTTACGACTTTGTCTTCGATAGACGGGCAGTATCTCGGACCGATTCCGTGAATTACCCCCGCGTATAAAGGAGAGCGGTGCAAATTCGCGCGAATGATTTCATGCGTTTTTTCGTTCGTGTAGGTAAGGTAGCAGGGGTGTTGCTTTTGGGGAACGCCGTCGGACAGAAAACTGAAGGGGAAAACGTCCGTTTCGCCGTCTTGTTTTTCGAGAACGGAAAAATCTATGCTTTTAGCCGAAACTCTTGCCGGCGTACCCGTTTTGAATCGTTTGACGTTAAATCCGAGTTTGATAAGGCTTGCCGTAAGTTCGTTCGCCGGCTGAAATCCGTTAGGGCCGGAGGACCGCTTCCATTCGCCCGCGATAACGCTGCCGTTAAGATAAACGCCCGTCGCGATAACTACCGCTTCACAGTAAATAATGCCGCCGAACGCGGTTTTTACGCCGATTACTTTGTCGTTTTCGGTTAAAATATCGGTAACTTCCGCCTGTAAAATTTTTAAGTTCGGCGTGTTTTCGAGCGTTTGTTTCATTAAAGCGTGGTACAGGTTTTTGTCTTCCTGTCCGCGTAAAGATTGAACCGCGGCGCCTTTGCCACGGTTTAAAACTCTTATCTGTAATAACGCTTTGTCCGCATTGACGCCCATTTCGCCGCCTAACGCGTCGATTTCTCTGACAATCTGACCCTTTGCCGTGCCGCCGATAGACGGGTTGCACGCCATAAAAGCGATACTGTCTAAATTAAGCGTAAGCATGGCGGTGGATATGCCCGTTCTCGCAAGAGCAAGCGCGGCTTCGCACCCGGCGTGACCCGCGCCGATAACGACCGCCTGATAATTTCCTTCTACGTATTCGTTCATAACTTATTTTTTAAGCAACATGTTTCGAATGTCGTTTATTTCCACTAATAATTTGTTGTTGTTTTTAATTTCTTCGCTTACCTTGTCGCGCGCGTAAATAACGGTCGCGTGATCTCTTCCGCCCATAATTTTGCCGACCGAAACGAGCGGAATACTCATCATATCGGTAATAAGGTAAATACATATCTGACGGGGTTCGACGAATTCTTTGTTCTTCTTTTTGCCGAGAATATCCGACTTATTGACTTTATAAAAATCGCACACGCAACGGATAATGTCGTCGGCTTTAAGTTCTTCCTGAATTTCGCTTGCCGATTCTTTAAGCGCTTCGTTTACGAGATCTATAGTAATGGGTTTTTCGTGAAGTTTGGAAGCGAAGATGACTTTGGTAAGTCTTCCGATTAAGGTACGAACGTCGCTTTCGCTCTTTTCGGCGATATAGTACAAAACTTTCATATCGATAACCGTTTTTTGTTCTTCGGCTTTCTTCTTTAAGATCGCGATTTTGGTTTCTAAGTTAGGCGGTTGAACGTCCGCCAAAAGACCGCCTTCGAAACGGGTTCTGAGTCGGTCTTCTAATAGTTCGATTTCTTTCGGCGAACGGTCGGACGTGAACACGACCTGTTTATTCTGCATTACGAGTTCGTTGAAAGTGTGGAAGAATTCCGTCTGAATACCTTGTTTTTTCGCAAGGAACTGAACGTCGTCGATAAGCAAAACGTCAACGTTTCTGTACTTTCTGCGAAATTCCGCAGGGGAAGCCTTTCCTTTGGATAAACTTTCTATGTGTTGGTTGGTAAACTGTTCGCAAGTGGCGTATAACACGTTTTTCGTCGGGAAATGAAGTTTAACGTAGTTCGCGATAGCCATTAAAATATGGGTTTTTCCGAGTCCCGTGCCGCCGTAAATGAATAACGGGTTGTAAGATTCCCCGGGCGCTTCGGCGACGGCTTTCGCCGCGGCGTAAATAAACTCGTTGGAAGGTCCTACCACGAAAGATTCGAAAGTAAATTTGGGATTAACGGGCGAACCCTGGTCTTCCGGTTTAAAATTGTCGTTCGCGCAGTATTGAGCAATGTAATCTTCTCTGTTTTTAGCGACGTAAATTTCAAAATCGTTCACTTCGGAATTGCTTTTCGTGAGCGCGGCTATAATCGCGGGGCGTAAACGACCCTGCGCGTTGTCGGCGAAAAGTTGACTTTCCGTGCATAAAATAAGTTTGTTCCCGACGATGTCCACGGGAACTAATTGCTTTATATGTGTTTCAAACGAGATAGAACTCACGGTGTTTTCTATCTCGGGAAGAGTCGTTTTCCATAAAATTTCGTAACTTTCCATGTTCACTTTTCCTTTTATACTTGCTTTAATCGTAAAAAAACTATATACTTAAACTGTAAATCAATCGAATATCTTTGTGGCGGCGGTTTATTGAACCTCTTCGCTCGCGTTTTGCCGACATTTTTGCGCTGAATTTCAAGATAGCGTGCGAATTTTTATCCTAAAAATTCACGGGGGGACGATAGTCCCGAAGTGTTCGCAGAACAGGTTTATTGCTTGTATTAAAATTCAAACAAAAATGCGCAAGCACGAAGTATTTGTAAACATTTTTGCGCTGAATTTCAAGAACGCAGGCGTAACGTAGTTACGCGTGGCGCGGTAGCGCCGAGTTTGTGACAACAAACTCTCTGCGTGTATTATATTACGAAACGAGACAAAATTAAAATTTTGTCGTCACCTATCGGTGCCTTTGCGTTTTGCCCCTGGCAAATCGCCGTTTCTAATGAAATACAATAAGTCATAAATTCTTGCAAGCAAGTTTGAAACTTCTTGTATTATAACAAACGTTGCGATTTACTCGTTTCACTCGCAAATCCGATTGCCTTCGGCAATTCCCCGCCAAACCTAATCGATTTGTCGGCAACGTTTCTTGAAATACTTCGCTCGAAAACCCTTGCAAGCAAGTTTTCTCGCTCGTATTATAATTCAAGCAAAAATGCGCAAGCGCGAAGCATTTGCAGGCATTTTTGCGCTGAATTTCAAGATAGCGTGCGAATTTTTATCCTAAAAATTCGCGGAGGACGATAGTCCCGAAGTGTTCGCAGAACACTTCAACGCTTGTATTATACAATAAAATTCGGATAAAGAAAAGTCTATTATAGAAAAAAAATAAAATTTTGGTAACGGTATGTTTATATCTTCGTTGACGCTTAAAAATTTCCGCAACTATTCGGAAGAGAAAATTTCTTTCGAAAACGGAATAAATATTCTGACGGGAGCAAACGCTCAGGGCAAAACCAACGCGGGCGAAGCCATATTTTATTTATGTACGGGATATTCTCCGCGAGCCAACAAAGATAAACTGGTTATTAAAAACGGCGAAGAAAAGGGCAGTGTGGAAGGCGTGGCGAAATCTTCTTACGGCGACGTTTCGGTAAAGATAGAATTCAACAAAAACGATAAAAAAAATATTTACGTCAACGGCATGCAGGTGTTAAGGGTCGGCGAACTTTTAGGTAACATGCACAGCGTATTCTTTAATCCGTCGGAATTAAAACTCGTTCAGGAAAGCCCCGAAGACAGAAGGCGATTTTTGAACATTTCCCTTTCGCAAATGTCCAAAAACTACTTTTACGCGCTCGCAAGATACAACAAAATACTCGCTCAACGCAACGAATTACTGAAAAATCCCGACAAAAAGATAATAAAAGAAACGCTTCCCGTGTGGGACAGAAGTTTATGTTCGGAAGCGGCGAAAATAATTAAACAAAGAAATGCGTTTTTAGAAGAATTGTCGCCCGTGGCGAAAGAAAAACATTCCGTTTTGTCCGGCGGAAAAGAAGACCTTACGATGAACACCGAAAGCGGTTATTACGGCGACGAGTCGGAAATTTCTTACGCTATGTACGAAGATCTGAAAACTTCGCTCGAAAAGGATATGCGACTAGGGTTCACCACCATAGGTCCGCACAGGGACGACATAAAATTCGCCCTTAACGGAATGGACGCGAGAATTTACGGTTCGCAAGGGCAGCAAAGAACGATTGCGCTTTCCCTTAAACTTGCGGAAACGGAAATTTTCAATACCCGATTCGGCGAATATCCCATACTTATTTTAGACGACGTTTTGTCAGAACTCGATAAATCCAGACAGAGAAAACTTATTTCGGAAGTGGAAAAAATGCAGACGATTTTTACCGCGACGGGGTTTGACAGAACGGTGTTCAAAAATCGGACGGTGAACCGGATTATAATCGAAAACGGCAAAGTAAAAAGATAACGAAACGACGCGTAAAAATTACGCGCCGTTTTTTATTTATTATTTATAACAGAAACGATTAAAAGGGCATAACCCAAAGACTGCCGTAATCGTTCTTTTACGGAAGGAAAAGCGTTAAACTTCGATTCGCTTAGTCTTCTAAATCCGCGGGAGAGTTAATCTGCGCGACGTAAGGAAGTTCTCTGAATCTTTCGGCGTAATCGAGTCCGTAACCGATAACGAATTTGTCTTCTATTTCGAAACCGAGATAGTCTATATCGATGGGGACTTGTCTTCTCGACGGTTTGCTTAAAAACGCCGCGATTTTAACCGACGCGGGATTCTTTTCTTTAAGCAATTTGGTAAAGTAGTCGAGAGTGTTGCCGCTGTCGACGATGTCTTCGCAGATGATAACATCTTTGCCTTCGATGTCGGTGGTAACGTCGCAGATGAGTTGCATTTCGCCGCTCGTGGTGCCGTTACGATAACTGGAAAGTTTCGCAAAGTCCATCATAAAAGGAATGTCGAGATTCCTTATGATGTCGGCAAAAAAGTAAATCGCGCCTTTAAGAGTGCAGATGATAACGGGTTCTTTACCCTTATAATCTTCCGAAATCTGCTTGGCGAGAGATTTGACTTTTTCTTCGATCTGGTCTGCGGTAATAAGTACGTCTAATTGTTTCATAAACTCTCCTCTTCGGTAAATTTAATAATTTTTTGTGTTGAATCGTCGGCTTTTACGGAAACAGACACGGCTTTTCCGAAAATAACCAGAATTTCGTTTTCCGCTGCGAGCAAGGGGATATCGTCCCTGAGCCTTAGCGGAACTTTTTCGTCTGTAAAATAATCGTTCAATTTTTTGCTGCCGCCGCCGAATTTTCTGAAAACGTCCCCGTTTCTTCTCGTTCTGAAAACGGCGTTTTCGGGAATTTTAGAAAGGTCAGCGTAAAGCCCTGCCGAAAGCGGTAAATCGTCGGTTTTTTCGGAAACGATAAGCGTTTTGCCGAGAAAATCCGTTTTACCTTCCTTAAACGGAAGTTGGTAAAGTTCGTTTTTGCCGTCGGGTTTTACGGACAGACAAACCTTGTCGTATTCTCTGATTGCGAAAATATTTTTCGGAAGAGAAATCTCCTTGCCGTTTTGCAGGTTTTTCAACGAGCAAACCGATTCGGCGTGAACGCTTTCCCAGTCCTTTTTTAATCCCAACTTTTGTAAAGCGACGATAACCGCGCGCTTAAAAACAACGTCGTTTACGGAAACGGGAATAAAAACCTTGTCGCCGTCATACGTTATATAAGAACGGGCGAGAGAATCGAGAAAATCGTCTTCTTCTTTCGCTATCGCGGAAAAGTTGGAAATTCGTTTTTCCGCTTCGGGGAAAATCTTTTTTATCTCGGGCAAAATAATCTGCCGAATGTAATTTCTGAAATATTCCGTATCGAAGTTCGTGGAATCGGTGACGAAAGGAATATCGTTTTCGGCGATGTAATCGGCGATTTCGTCTTTGGAAACGGAAATAAACGGTCGGATTACGTACCCGTTCGTTTCGGGAATCCCCGAAACCCCTTTAAGAGAAGCGCCCCTGAAAAGGTTGAATAAAACCGTTTCGGCGTTGTCGCTTAAATGGTGGGCGGTGGCGATTTTGTCGCATTTGCCTTTTGCGATCGCGTCGGCAAAACATTCGTAACGCAAAATACGCGCGGCTTGTTCTAAAGAAAGTTTGTCCGTCTGCGCTTTTTTCGGCGCGTCGACGGAATATCTGATTAAAGGAATATCGGCTTTTTTGCAGTAATTTTCTACGAATTCGGAGTCGCTTAAAGATTCTTTTCCGCGAATGCCGTGTTCTACGTTAACGGCAATTACCTTAAACCCGAATAATTCCGACTGACTTTTCATAAAATGAATAAGAGCCATAGAGTCGCTGCCGCCC
>CAKQQY010000046.1 GCA_934271245.1 uncultured Clostridia bacterium
TGCCGTTTTAGGACTTTTGTACGTTATACTCATGCTCCTTTCTGGGGGATTTAATTAAATAAAAGACCTGTGATTTATCACGGGACTTGTGTTTTGCAAAAAAAACCGATTGAGTCGTGAAAATCGTGATAACCTGACGGGGTTTAATCGAGTTACGACGGCATAATAAGCGAATCTCAAAAAAATTAAGTTATGAATAAATCGATTGAATCAACTAAAAATAAAATCAACCCGATTACCGAAGGATCGTTATTTAAAGGTATTTTGTTGTTTTCTATACCGCTTATGTTTTCGCAGGTGCTGCAGGTATTATTTAATACTGCAGACGTGGCAGTGGTCGGTAAATTTTCGGGTTCGGATACCGCGCTTGGCGCGGTAGGTTCAACTACTATTCTCGTTTCGCTTTTTACTGGAATTCTGATAGGTATTTCAAGCGGTATAAACGTATTCGTCGCAAGGTTCGTCGGGGCAAAAGACGACGATAAAATAAAAAAGACGGTAGACTCGTCTTTTATAATCAGCGTGATTTCGGGAATTCTTCTTTTTGTAATATGCTTTTTTCTTGCAAGACCGCTTTTGTTGCTTATAAAAACCAAAGAGGCGTTTTTAGACGGCGCGGTGCAATATTTCAGAATTTACTCGATAGGGCTTCCCGGACTTGCGATTTTCAACTTCGGTAACGGGGTCTTAAGCGCGGTCGGCGACACGAAAAGACCGCTTATTTATCTTACCGCAGGGGGGATAATAAATCTCGGTCTTAATTTGTTTTTCGTAATCGTTTGCGGAATGGCCGTCGAAGGCGTTGCAATCGCAAGTATAATATCTCAATACGTCTCGGCGATTTTAATCACAGTAAGGCTTTTGAGAGTTAAAGACAGCACGAGACTTTCTTTTAAGGGATTAAAACCGAATAAAGAGATTTCCGCGCTCGTACTTAAAATCGGTATACCCGCGGCGATTCAGAATACAATATTTGCCGTAGCAAATCTTTTTATACAAGTCGGCGTGAATTCGCTTGACGAAGTAATGATTTCAGGGAATTCCGCGGCGGCAAATTTCGACGCTTTAATTTATAACGTTCTTGCGGCGTTTTTTACCGCCTGCACTTCTTATATGGGGCAGAACAGGGGCGCCGGAAAGATGGACAGGGTAATGAAAAGTTACCTTATATGCCTTCTTTACTCGTTTATCGTGGGATTGATCCTCGGGCTTTCTCTCGTGTTTTTCGGAAGAGAATTCTTGCTTATTTTTACCAACGATGAAGCGGTTATCGACGCGGGAATGAAGAGAATAAACATAATGGGATATTCTTACGCCTTTTCCGTATTTATGGATTGTACTATTTCGGCGTCAAGGGGTCTTGGGAAAAGTTTTGTGCCGAGTATAATAGTTATTATGGGGTCGTGCGTTTTCAGAATAGCCTGGATATATACCGTATTCGCTTATTTCAAAACGATTCCGTCGTTATACCTTTTGTACATTTTTTCCTGGACTATTACCGCCATAGCGGAAACGATATACTTTGTTTACGCGTATAAAAAAGAAAAGAAACTTATGGTAGCAAATCCGAGAGTGATTAAAGAAGGTTGATTTTACTATATATGGCGACTGACTTGATTTTTGTCGGCTCAAATTAAAAGATAAACGATACGCCCTGCGAATTTTCGCAGGGCGTTATTTATAAAACATTAAAAATAGGGTACTTTATAATTATAAGCACGTTTGATAATCTGCCGCTATCTGCATACGTTCTTATAATTTCGGGAAAATACGTTATAAACAAATTTAAGCAAAAAAAGAACCCTATATACCGCAACGATAATAAATAATCTGCAATATATAGGGTTTTGGTGTGAAGGATGGGACTTGAACCCACATGGATAAACCATACGCCCCTCAAACGTACGCGTCTGCCAGTTTCGCCACCCTCACGTAGCCTATATATCTTACAAAAAAATTTAGTATTTGTCAAGGATTAAAGGGTATAATTTTTTATATTTTATAAAACTTTCTTCAATTTTTTTTACGTACTCTTTCGTTTCGTTAAAAGGTATGCGAATTAAGGTTATTCCGTCTTCCGAACAACTCTTATCTTCCAGCCATAAAGAAACGTTTCCTTCGCCTGCGTTATAAGCCGCGACTGCCGTAGAAACGTTTTCGAATTTGTTTAATAAATACTTTATATAATAGCACCCGAAATCTATGTTGGTATCGGGGTCGGTCAAATCGTAAGTTACCGCACCCGTTCTTTCCGCTATATAATCTGCGGTTTTCGGCGTAATCTGCATAAGACCTATTGCGCCCGCAGAACTTTCGGCGGCAGAATCGAATCCGCTTTCGGCGTTTATTACCGAAAGGACGAGCGCAGGGTCTAAATCGTAATATTCCGAATAGAATATAACTTCTTGTCTGTATTTAAACGGGTAAAAATAATTTCTTAAAATCATACCGTTGGCAAAGCAGATAATAAAGAATATCCAGTAACACCAAAGGATAGCCTTTAACGTTTTCCAGAAAAATCTTTTTACGCGTATTTTTCCGATTTTCATAATTCAATAATATTTTATGCTATTTGGCGAAAATTAAGCATTGTAACCGTTTCGTCATAAAAAGTACCCGATTTTTTGATTGACACAAGGGGTTAAAAAGTGTAATATTACAGTGTATCGTAAAAAATAATTTTTTGCGGTAAAGGGAGCGAATAAATGAAAGTAGTCGTAGTGGGGTTAGGAAAAGTCGGCAGAACGATAGCCGAACTTCTTTCTAAAGAAAATCACGACATTATAGTTATCGATACGAGAGCCGAAATGGTCGAAGATACGGTAAACAAGTTTGACGTGCAGGGAATTGTCGGCAGCGGCGTTGAAAAGGAAACGCTTATGAACGCCGACGTTGCGGGGACGGACTTCTTTATCGCGTGTACCGCTCACGACGAAGTGAATATTATTTGTTGCGTTCTTGCAAAAAAATTCGGCGCGGCGCATACCGTCGCGAGAATACGCGACCCCGAATATTATCGCGAAATGCGCGAGATGAAAACCGAACTCGGTATCAGTCACGTTCTCAACCCCGAATACGAAACGGCTAAAGAAATCGAACAAAGATTAAAATTCCCTACCGCTACGAATATCGAAAGTTTTATCGGGTCGAAAATTCATATGGTAGAACTTGCCGTCGGCGAAAACAATCCGCTTATCGGTAAAACGGTAATGGAAATCGACGGAATGAACGAAAGCAAAGTTCTTTTTGCAATGATAAAACGCGGCGACACGGCGTTTATTCCGCACGGCGATTGCGAGATAGAACAAGGCGACCTTATAAACATTGTTTCTAACGATATAGAAATAGAAAAGTTTACAAGGCTTACGGGAATTTATAAATCGCCCGTAAAATCTGCGTTTATAGTGGGCGGCGGCGCTATAGGGTATTATCTAGCGCAAAGATTATTAAAATCGGGCATATCGGTAAAAATTCTGGAAAGTAAACCCGAGAGATGTACTTTCCTTGCCAACGAGTTGCTCGGCGCGACCGTGCTTAAAGGCGACGGAACCGACCATTCCGTTTTAGACGAAGAAAGGTTTTACGATAGCGATTCCTTTATAACGCTTACGGGTATGGACGAGGAAAACGTAATCGTTTCGCTTTACGCCATACAAAACGGCATAAACAAAGTCGTTACAAAAATAGATAGAGAAGCCATTACGAAAATGGTAAATCTATTAGGGCTTGACGCAACCGTTTCGCCGAGAAGCATTGTGGCGAACAGGGTTTTGAGATACGTCAGAAAACATCAGGACGAATCGGGCGGAAACGTAAATAAACTATATAGAATTTACGATAACGTAGAAGCGTTGGAACTTACGCCCGGCGAGAAATTCCCGTGTTTCGATACGCCACTTAAAAATATGAAAATAAAAAAAGGCGTTCTGGTTTGCGGGATTTTCCGTAACGAAGAATTTATTCTTCCTAACGGCAACACCGAGATAAAGAAAGGGGACAGGGTTTTAATCGTTACGACGTTGCCTAACGTATCCGACCTTAAACAGATAGTGAAATAGTTATGAACTATAGAATGGTTTTCAAGTTTTTGGGAAAAGTCTTTCTTGTCGAAGCGGTCCTGCTGATTTTCCCTTTGATAATAAGTTTCATTTATCGGGAAACCGATTCCTGGTACGCCTACGTGATTCCTATATGCGGATTGACGGCTATCGGGTTTCCGCTTTCGCTGATAAAATCGTCGAAACAGTCTTTTTACGCCAAAGAAGGGCTCGTTACGGTCGCTTTTTCCTGGATATTTTTGTCTTTGGCAGGCGCAGTTCCTTTCCTTTTTTACGGAATAAATTACGTTGACGCGGTATTTGAAACGGTATCGGGTTTTACGACTACGGGAGCGTCGGTTCTTCCCGACGTAGAAGTTCTTCCGCACAGCATTATGTTCTGGCGGTTATTTACGCACTTTTTAGGCGGAATGGGTATACTCGTGTTCGTTCTTGCCATAATGCCGAAATTTTCTTCGGGCGTAATGCACGTTTTCAGAGCCGAATCCCCGGGACCGACGGTGGGAAAACTTGTGAGTAAAGTCAATTTTACCGCAAGGATTCTTTACGGTATTTATTGCGGATTAACCCTTATCGAGTTCGTTATGCTGGTCTTAGGCGGAATGCCCGTATTCGATAGTATTTTAATGTCGTTTTCGACGGCAGGAACGGGCGGTTTCGGAATAAAAAACAACAGCGCCGCAGGGTATTCGACTTATTGCCAGATAGTTATGGCGGCGTTTATGTTTATATTCAGCATAAACTTTAACGCGTATTACTTTATTATAATAGGCAGTTTTAAAAAGGCTTTAAAGAGCGAAGAAGTAAGAGTGTATACGATAATTACCGTCATTGCGACGATTCTTATCGCGCTTAACGTTTTTTATACCGTCGGAAGCATTTATACAGACTTCGGAACGGCACTAAAAGACGCGTTCTTTCAGGTAACTTCTATAAGTTCCTCTACGGGGTTGTCCTCGATAGACTACGATAAATATTTCCCGACTTTTTCTAAAACCGTATTATTGTTTTTAATGATATTCGGCGCGTGCGCGGGGTCTACGGGCGGCGGAATAAAGACTTCCCGTCTTGTGATTTTCGTAAAATCCATTATTGCGGATATTAAAACCATGATAAGTCCCCGTTCAGTTTATCCCGTAAAATTCGAAGGGGAAGCGGTAGACGAAAAAACCGTTAAAAGCGTAAAGACCTATTTTGGGGTTTGGTTGCTGATCGTTATAATTTCCACGTTGCTTCTTTCAATCGACGCGTTCGGCGACGTTTTAACCGACTTAACCGCAACGCTTGCGTGTTTCGGCAATACGGGACCGGGCCTTAATATGGTTGGCCCCGTAATGAACTACGGTGGGTATTCGGTCTTTTCCAAAATCTGGCTTTCGATCGTTATGATTGCCGGAAGACTTGAAATTTTCCCCGTGTTGATTCTTTTGTTCCCGTCCACCTGGATAAAGAAATAAAATACTTGTACAATAATAAAGGCTGTAAACTTTTTGTTTGCGGTCTTTTTTATTTGGGGTTAATCGCTTAAAAATGTTGACTACTTGTGAAATTTGTAAAAAAATTGCCCGAAAAGTTGATTTTTTAACGATTCATTGCTATAAATATTGACTTTTTAACGGTGAAAATATTGACTTTTGTTGGGGGGGGGGGGGTATAATTTTAAAAGGAAAAAATTTCCGAGGAAAAAAGAAAAAAGGAGAAGAAAAAATGGGCAAAATCGGTAAAACAACGCGGTTTTTCGTTAAAATTGCGTTGTTGATAACCCTTGTGATGTCGCTGTGCTTTGCAGCGGTTTTTGCAGGGTGCGGCGCGCAGGGAGAGAAAGGAGAAAACGGTAAATCCGCATACGAACTCGCTAAAGATAACGGATATACCGGCACCGAAAAACAGTGGCTCGAATCCCTTACGGGCGAGAACGGTAAGGACGGAGCAAACGGTAAGTCTGCGTACGAACTCGCAAAAGAGAACGGTTACACCGGTACGGAAAAACAATGGCTCGCTTCGCTTGCGGGTGAAAAGGGCAAAGACGGAACGAACGGCAAATCCGCTTATGAACTTGCCAAAGAAAACGGCTATACGGGAACGGAAGAGCAATGGCTTCTTTCTCTCGTAGGTGCGAAAGGCGCGGACGGTACAAACGGCAAAGACGGCGTAAACGGTAAGGACGGAGCGAACGGTAAATCGGCATATGAACTTGCGAAAGAGAACGGTTACACCGGTACGCTTACCGAATGGTTCGCTTCGCTTGCGGGCGAAAACGGCTCTGACGGGGCGAACGGCAAATCCGCTTATGAAATCGCTAAAGAAAACGGCTATACGGGAACGGAAGAACAATGGTTGCTTTCGCTTGTCGGCGCGAAAGGCGATAAAGGAGATAAGGGCTCCGACGGTAAAAACGGAACGAACGGAAAATCTGCTTACGAACTTGCCAAAGAAAACGGTTATACAGGCACTCTTACCGAGTGGCTTGCGGATATTCTGGAAAAACGCGGCGCAGACGGTAAAGACGGAGAAAACGGTAAGTCAGCATATGAACTCGCTAAAGAAAAAGGTTATACCGGTACCGAAGAGCAATGGCTTGCTTCTTTGGTCGGAGCAAAGGGTGATAAAGGAGATAAAGGCGAAGACGGAACGAACGGTAAGTCCGCTTACGAACTTGCCAAAGAAAACGGATATACGGGTACCGTCACCGAATGGCTCGCTTCGCTTGCAGGCGAAAACGGCACGGATGGTGTAAACGGAAAATCTGCTTACGAACTCGCAAAAGAGAACGGATACACAGGTACTCTTACCGAGTGGCTTACTTCTCTTGTCGGGGCGAAAGGAGATAAGGGCGACACGGGCGTCGGAATAAAAGATATACAAATCGATTATTCGGGAAGGGTAACAATTACTCTTACCGACGGAAGAGTGGAAACAATTACCGTAACCGCTTCCTGCGAACACGAGAATATATCTAAAACGATAGTGGAACCTACTTGTTCCGCTCGCGGATATACCGCTTATAAATGTGAAAACTGCGGATATTCATATAAAAACGACTTTGTTCCCGCAACGGGGCATCATTATTATAACAGATTCTGCGTTTTCTGTTCGGAAGAAGAAAAATTCGGAGAAATAGCCGTTAATACCGATTGGTATTATTCGGGTAACTATACCATAAAAACGAAAGAAGAACTTGCAGGTTTTGCTTATATCGTAAATACAGGCGTAACTAATTTTTCGGGCAAAACGGTTAAACTCGGCGCAAATATAGATATCTCCGAATCGGAATGGGTGCCTATAGGCACGGAAACCGCGCCGTTTGCCGGTACTTTCGACGGTCAGAATCTGACTGTTACCGGATTACAGATAACCAACAGCGAATTGACCGCAAATATAGGTTTTTTCGGTTACGTCAGCGGAACTATTAAAAATTTCAATATCAAAAACGCTAACGTTTCTTCGGAATTAACGGGTAATAATATCGGTATTGCTTGCGGTTATTCTGCAGGTCTTGTGTCGGGTATATCCGTAAGCGGATATTTAACTGCGGAATACTTTACCAACGTCGGCGGCGTTGTCGGTAACGTTACAAAAACGAAGGACATCGTGGATTTTGCCGAATTAAATAGCATTGCAACCGTAACGGGAAAAGAATACGTTGGCGGAGTAATAGGCTTTGCAAACAATGAAACGAGAACTTCCGGCGCGGCAAAAATTAATAACTGTTCTAACAAAGGAAAAGTAACTGCTACAGGGGATTATGTTGGCGGAATTTTTGGCTATTTTAAAAGGGTGGATACCTATAATGGTGCTTATTCTGTATTATATGCGAACGAACTTTCAAACGAAGGAAACGTTACTACTACCGGTAGTTACGCTGGCGGAATTTTAGGCTATGCATATGCGAATAATGTTTCTTCATATATGAAAACTTGCACGAACAACTCTTCTGTATCTGCAAAGGCGTATGTCGGCGGTATTGTAGGAAAAATTGAAAATATAACGATTGATAACTGCGATAATAGAGGAACGACCGTTTCAGCAAAATTTATTACCGAAGATAATTCTAAAGCATATTTAGGCGGCTATGTCGGTTATGGATACTCGGTAAAAAATTGTAATAATACCGTAAATATAAATTATACTTACGAAGCATTTTACGTCGGCGGTATTGCGGGGTATTTGACTAACGTTACATCTTCTTGCTCAAATTCGGGAGTAATAAACGCACCCAAGGCTTCATACGTCGGCGGTATTGTTGGTTACATATATAATACAGTTCCGGGGAGTTACACAGAATTATATAATACGGCAAACGTAACGGGAAAAGAATATGTCGGCGGAATAATGGGAAGTTTATACGAATATACAGGTAATAATTCTACAACGAAGATAGGAAACTGTGATAATAAAGGAAATATAACGGCTACGGGAGATTATGCAGGCGGTTTATTCGGGTCTATAAAAAGAGTTGATAACTATAATGGTGCTTATTCTGTAATATATGCAAACGAACTTTCGAATGAAGGAACCGTCACCACGAAAGGAAATTACGTCGGCGGAATTGCCGGATACGCATTTGCAGGGAAAAATAGTAATTCGTATATGAAAACCTGTTCGAATAATTCTTCCGTAGAGGGTAAAGGGTACGTTGGCGGTATTGTAGGAAAAATTGAAAATATAACGATTGATAACTGCGATAATACGGGAACGACCGTTTCAGCAAAATTTATTACCGAAGATAATTCTAAAGCATATTTAGGCGGCTATGTCGGTTATGGATA
>CAKQQY010000047.1 GCA_934271245.1 uncultured Clostridia bacterium
TTTCACTTGGCGGAGAGAAGAGGATTCGAACCTCCGATAGCTTTCACTATACTCGCTTTCCAAGCGGGCACATTAGACCACTCTGACATCTCTCCGTCTTTTAGGTCCGTTTAGTATTGTATAATATTTTTAAAATTTTTGCAAGGAAAAAATCTTGGTTTATAAAATTTTTTTATAATTTTTTTAGACCAAAACTATGTACAAAATTCGTTTTCGGTAATATAATGAATATAAGGCAAATTGTGAGGAGGAGAAATTATGGCTAAGAAAAGCAAAGATTATTTCGGATTAAGTTATATTGTAAGTTTGATTCTTGCAATTATCCCGGTAACTTCCTGGGTGCTCGGCGCGGTTACTCGTTTTACCGAAGGTAAGATAGTAGCGGGTATTTTGCGTCTGGTATTAGGTTGGAACGTTATCTGGATTTTAGACATAGTATTTATGGTTCTTAATCACAGCATTTTAAGAGTTTTAGATATTTAACAATCGATTTAATCAAATTTTAACTTAAAAAAACCGTCTTTTTCGTCTATTTCGGCAAAAGGGGCGGTTTTTTATTAAACCACAATATGTTGTGGTTGTGGTAAAAAATTTTATACAAAATATTGAAAAATCGGTTGACAAGATAAAATCGCTATGGTATAGTAATACTCGACAGCGAAAAAAAAGGGAGATATAAAAATGTTTCAGGTTAAAAAAAGAGACGGACAATTGGTAGAATTCGATATGACGAAGATAACGACGGCGTTAAGCAAGGCGTTTAACGCGAAGGGCGTTAATTATACGGCGGACATACTCAATATGCTTGCGCTGAGAGTTACGGCGGACTTTTCCAAAAAGATAAAAGACAACGTCGTTACCGTAGAAGATATTCAGGACAGCGCCGAAGTCGTTTTAATACAGGCAGGTTACGTAGACGTTGCCAAGAGTTACATTTTATATCGTAAACAAAGGCAGAACGTCAGAAACATAAACGAAACGCTGCTCGACTACAAAAAGATAGTAGACGATTACGTAAAAGTATCCGACTGGCGTGTTAAAGAAAACTCCACCGTTACTTATTCGGTCGGCGGACTTATTCTTTCCAACAGCGGCGCGGTAACCGCCAACTACTGGCTGTCCGAAATATACGACGAAGAAATCGCCGACGCGCACAGAAACGCGGATATTCACATTCACGATTTATCCATGCTTACCGGGTATTGCGCGGGCTGGTCGTTAAAACAACTCATAAAAGAAGGTTTGGGCGGCGTTCCCGGGAAAATCACTTCCACGCCTGCGGGGCATTTGTCCACGCTGTGCAACCAGATGGTAAACTTCCTCGGAATAATGCAGAACGAATGGGCAGGCGCGCAAGCGTTCTCGTCTTTCGATACCTATCTTGCGCCGTTCGTAAAGGTAGACAAACTTTCTTATAAAGAAGTAAAACAGTGCATACAGTCTTTCGTGTACGGCGTAAACACTCCGTCGAGGTGGGGTACGCAGTCGCCGTTTACGAACATAACGCTCGACTGGGTAGTTCCTAACGACCTTGCGGAAATGCCTGCGCTCGTCGGCGGCAAGGAAATGGACTTTAAATATAAAGACTGCGTCGAAGAAATGGCTATGGTAAACAAAGCCTTTATCGAAATAATGATAGAAGGCGACGCCAACGGCAGGGGATTCCAGTATCCTATTCCTACCTACTCGATTACGAGAGATTTCGACTGGTCGGAAACGGAAAACAATAAACTGCTGTTCGAAATGACGGCGAAATACGGTACTCCGTACTTCTCCAACTACATTAACTCGGATATGGAACCGTCGGACGTTCGTTCGATGTGCTGCAGATTGAGATTAGATCTTCGCGAACTCCGTAAAAAATCGGGCGGATTCTTCGGTTCGGGCGAAAGCACGGGTTCTATCGGCGTAGTAACGATCAACATGCCGAGAATCGCTTATCTTTCCAAAGACGAAAACGAATTCTATACGAGATTGACTCACCTTATGGACGTTTCGGCGAGATCTCTTAAAGTAAAGAGAGATACTATCGGCAAACTTCTGGAAGCGGGACTTTATCCTTACACTAAGAGATATTTAGGAACGTTTAATAACCACTTCTCCACGATAGGTCTTGTCGGTATGAACGAAGCCTGCCTTAACGCGAAATGGTTAAGAAAAGACCTTACCAACAAAGAATCGCAGGAATTCACCAAAAACGTTCTTAACTTTATGAGAGAAAAACTCTCCGATTATCAGGAACTTTACGGCGACTTGTATAACCTTGAAGCGACGCCTGCGGAATCCACTTCTTTCCGTCTTGCAAAACACGACAGAAAGAGATATCCCGATATTATCACGGCGTCCGATAGCGACAAAACGCCTTATTACACCAACTCTTCGCATTTGCCCGTAGGATACACCGAAGACATTTTCACCGCTTTGGATATTCAGGACGAATTGCAGACGTTATATACTTCTGGAACGGTATTCCACGCCTTCTTAGGACAGAAACTTCCCGACTGGAAAGCGGCGGCGAATCTCGTAAGAAAGATTGCGGAAAACTATAAACTTCCTTACTACACCATGTCGCCTACCTATTCGGTATGCGCCGACCACGGATATATTTCCGGCGAAGTTTACGAATGCCCGATTTGCGGAAGAGCGACGGAAGTTTACAGCCGTATAACGGGATATTATCGCCCCGTTCAGAACTGGAACGACGGTAAGAGAGAAGAATTCCGCGAAAGAAAAACTTACGATATAGACCATTCCAAATTCGAAAAAAAGTGCGATTGCCATTCTGAGAAGGAAGAAAAGGTTAACGCGGAAGACCTTACCGGTCCCGTACTCTTTACGAGAAACGGTTGCCCAAACTGCAAAACGAGCAAAATGATGCTCGATAAAGCGGGGGTGAAATACACGGTAATCAACGCCGAAGAAAATAAAGAAATCGCCGTAAAATACGGAATTAAAAAAGCGCCCACGCTTTTGGTTCCGACCGAAAACGGCACGGCTGCTTACGACAACGCGAGCGAAATAAGAAAATATATAGAGAGTTTGAATAAATAATGTACGATTTAATTATTGTAGGCGCAGGAGCGGCGGGAATGACTGCCGCCCTTTACGCTTTAAGAAACGGCAAAACCGTTCTCGTGCTGGAAAGCGAAAGTTTAGGCGGACAGATAGCCACTTCTCCGAGATTGGAAAATTATCCGTCGATAAAAGAGATAAGCGGCGAAGCGTTTGCCGATAACCTTTTCGAACAGATTACCGATCTCGGCGCGGAAACGGAAATCGAGAAAGTAGAAAAAATCGAAAAAGAAAACGGCGTTTTCAAAGTGAAAACCGAGTATAACGAATACGAAGGCAAATCGGTAGTCATAGCGTCGGGCGTAAAACATAAGCACCTTAAAACGGACAGGGAAGACCTTGTCGGCAAGGGGGTTTATTATTGCGCTATATGCGACGGCGCTTTCTATAAAGGAAAGAAAGTCGCGGTTATCGGCGACGGCAACACGGCGTTGCAATACGCGTTGCTTCTGGCAGGGTACTGCAAAAAAGTGTACGTTTACACCCTTTTCGATAAATTCTTCGGCGACGTAAGACTTGTGAACGCCCTTAAATCCAAAGAAAATATCGAAGTAAGACCGAACACTTCGGTAATAGGATTCGAGGGAGAAAACGAACTTACCGCGATACTTTATAAAGATAAAGACGGCAACGTGAATAAACACGAAATACCCGCGGTGTTCGTCGCGATAGGGCAGATACCCGATAACAAAAAGTTCGAAAATCTCGTCGATCTCGATAAAGACGGATATATAATCGCCGACGAAAGTTGCAAGACCAAAACGGAAGGGCTTTTCGTTGCCGGCGATTGCAGAACCAAAGCGGTAAGACAGGTAGCCACCGCCGTTGCGGACGGAGCGGTTGCGGCAACCAACGCGTCGGTTTATCTCGAAAGTTTAAATAACTAAACTTTAACGGCGAAAAATCGCCTTTAAGATAATTACAAAAGAAAAAACAACCCCGAAACGAAGATTTCGTTTCGGGGTTGACCCTTTTAAAAGTTGTTAAAACGCGGCTAAGCCGAAAATAAGCGACGATAACCGTTATGAAAATCAAAACGCGCGACAATCAGTCTATATCGTAACCGCGAAGAGCGGCGTGTTTAACCGTGTTTTTCATAACGGAAAGATATTCTTCGGCGGTTTTTTGCGGAACTTCGGTAAAACCGTGTTCTATGCAGTTGTCCGAATCCTTATATTTCTGGAAAAAGAATTTTTTTGCCCCTTTAAGCCAGAGAGCCATATTTTCTATATTGTTTTTTTTGTGAAATTCGCTTATTAAAGTGGTTCTGAATTCGTAATCGCAGTCGCCGCCGATAAAGTAATCGACGGTTTTTTCCACTTTTGATAAATCGTAATTTTTAATGCCTATAATATCGGAATAACCCGCTTTGTCGTTTTTAATATCCATTGCAAAATAATCGCAAAGTCCGTTTTCGAAAAGGGTTTTTACCATATCGGGGTTAGTGCCGTTAGTATCGAGTTTAACGGAATAACCTAACTTTTTTACCTTTTCGCAAAACGAAGGAAGGTCTTTTTTTAAGGTGGGTTCGCCGCCCGAAATACATAAACCTTCTAAAATGCCTTTGCGCTTGATAAGATAATCCAGAATTTCCGATTCGGGAATTTCTATAAGAGAATCGGCTTCGGTGACGAGCGGACCGTTGTGACAGAATCCGCACCTGAAATTGCAATTCCCCGTGAAAACCGTCGCGGCGACTTTACCGTCGTAATCGACGAGCGAAAGTTTTTCCAGACCGTTGAAAATCATATAAATTCTCCTTATAAAATCGAATAAATATATTTTACCACGAAAGAACAAAAAATTCAAGCGAAGCGGTATCTTCAGTCGTTAAAATCTTACCGCTTTTGTTAGTTATGCCAACTTAAAAAAATTATATCCGCTATTTTCCGTGTCTCCGCCGTGGAAAAAGAAAAAGCGAAAACGCCGCGAAACACGGCGTAAATAACGGCGAAAAGCGTTTTTTTTATTAAAGACTTGTCAAAACGAATAAAGTATGCTAAAATAAATTAAAATGAAAGCGGTAATTCAACGGGTAACGGAAGCCGAACTTAAAGTCGACGGGGAGTTGATTTCAAAAATCGGCAAAGGTTACGTTATATTTTTAGGAGTAGGAAAAGGGGATACCGAAGAACAGGCGGATTATCTTATAAAGAAAATACCGCCCCTTCGCATTTTCGAAGACGAAAACGGTAAAATCAATAAAAGCATAAAAGACGTGAACGGCGAAATACTTCTCGTTTCGCAGTTTACGTTGTATGCGAACGCGTCGCACGGGAACCGCCCCGATTTTTTGCAGGCGGAAACTCCCGATAAAGCCAACGAACTTTATCTCTACGTAGCGGAAGGATTGAAAAACGCGGGCGTTACGGTAAAGACGGGCGTTTTCGGCGCGGATATGAAGATAAAACAAGTAAACGACGGACCGTTTACGATATTGTTATGAAAAAAATTTTTTCGCTTATAGCGATATTTATCGCCGCGGCTCTTTTGCTTTCGGCGGCGGGATTAGCGACGCAATTATATAATATAACCGCAGCGCCGTACGTGTTGTACGGTCTATCTGCGGTGTTTTTTTGCGCGGCGGTAATCACGGCGATAAAAGGCTATAACGATTCGCGAAAGAATAAATAAAAAGGAAATTGTATGAATACGAAAGTAGTTGACGGAGAGTTGTACGCAAAACTTATTTGCGGCGGGTATAAATCGCTAAAATCGTGCGTGAACGAGATAAACGACCTTAACGTGTTTCCCATTCCCGACGGCGATACGGGGGATAATATGTGTCACACCATGTCGGGCGGCGCGTCGAGAATAATAAACGCGGAAGTATCGTCTTTGGAAGCGGCTTCTTCCGAAGCGGCGAAAGGAATGCTTTTGGGCGCAAGGGGGAATTCCGGCGTAATATTGTCGCAATTTTTCGCAGGCATAGCCAAGGGACTGGAAGGCAAAGGAACGGCTGACGTAAAAGAATTCGGCGACGCGGTAACCCGCGGCGTGGAATTCGCGTATAATTCGGTTGCCGTACCCGTAGAAGGCACTATGCTCACCGTTATTAAAGACGCGTCGGCATACGCCAACGCGAACATTACCGAAGACAGCACGATAGACAGTTTCTGCGAAGATTTTTGCGAAGAAGCGGCGGCTTCCTTAAAAAGAACGCCCGAACTACTGTCCGTACTAAAAGAAGCGGGCGTTATCGACAGCGGCGGCGCGGGAATCTGCGAGATATTGAACGGGTTTATAAAAGTTCTTCGCGGCGAGGAAATCACCGACGCGGACTTTACCGAAAACACGGCGGCGGCTATCGATTACTCAAAATTCAACGAAAACAGCGAAATGAAATACGGCTACTGCACGGAATTTTTGTTGCAGTTGCAAAAGAGTAAAACGGACGCGGAAAACTTTTCCGTAGACGACCTTATAGAATTTTTCAAATCGGTCGGCGGCGATTCCGTCGTAGCGTTTAAGACGGGTACCGTGGTTAAGGTTCACGTGCATACGTTGACGCCGGGCAAAATCCTGAACCATTGCCAGCAGTTCGGGGAATTTCTGACGGTTAAAATAGAAAATATGACTTTGCAGCATAACGAAGTCATAGGCAAAAAAGAAGTAATTAAACCCGTAAAAAAGAAAAAGTACGCGGTGATTGCCGTGGCGAACGGGGACGGGCTTATAAAAACTTTCCGCGATTTAGGCGCAGACGAAGTTATCGACGGCGGTCAGGGGCATAACCCTTCCACCGAAGATTTTATCAACTCTTTCGATAAAATAAACGCCGAAAACGTTTTCGTTCTTCCCAACAATTCAAATATAATAATGGCGGCGGAACAGGCGGCGAATATTTACGATAAATCCAAGGTTTACGTTATCGGCACCAAAAACATAGGCGACGGGTACTCGGCAATGGCTTCCGCAGATTACCTTTCCGACGACCCCGAAACGATAAAAGACCTTTTAGAAGAGGGGCTTGCGTCTTCGGTTACGGGTATGGTTACGAGAGCGGTCAGAAACGCCTGCATAAACGGCGTTAAAATAAAAGAAGGCGCGTATATCGGTTTTAAAAATAAAGTCATGCTTTGTTCCGACGACGACAAAACGAAAACAGCCCTTTCGGTACTCGATAAACTCGGCGGCAAAGATAAAGACTTTCTGGTAGTGTTCTTCGGTAAAAACGTAACCGAAGACGAGAAAGCCGATTTTGAAGAAAGGTTAGAAGAATCGTTCCCCGATCTCGAATATTACGGCATAGACGGCGGACAGGATTCATACGATTACATAACGGTATTGAGGTGAAAAAATGGTAAAATTCCGCACTAAATTCGATTCCGAAAGCACGGCGTCGTTAAACAAAGCGCAGATAAAAAAATTTCTGTGGATATACGTTATCCTTTCTTTAATGTTCGTCGTTGCAGGTGTAAGCAGAACGTTGACTCCCGAAGGTACGGAGTACGATATTATAGTAGGCGTAATTTTAATTGCGGTGGGCGTCGCGCTGATTCCCGTTTTGCTTCTCGTAACCAAATCGGCGCAGAAAAAGATAGATAATTCTATGTCTATTTTAAGCGAGAACACCGAAGAAACTTTCTCTTTCGATAACGACAAAATTTATATCGAAACGGTTAAAGGCGAACAGTATAAAAGTTACGTGGAAGCGAGTTATTCGTACCTTTATAAAGTGGTTGAAAACGCCGATTCATACTTTTTATACATAAGCAAAATGCAGTGCCACGTCATCGCTAAAAAGTACCTCGTCGAAGGCAATCTTTTCGAACTGAACGATATACTGAAATGTTATTTTTCCAATATAAAAACGAGCGGCGACACGATAACATATTATAACGACGGCAGAAAGTAAAACAAAATAAACGAAAAACAAAAACGCGGTTAAGTTTCCCCTTAACCGCGTTTAATATTCAAAAAAACCGCGCAACCGTTCTCGACAGGTCGAGCCGAAGCGGAAACGGCGCAGGTGACTCCTCTAAAGCAACCTTATGGCACACGAAAGTGACCGTTTAGCGCTGCTGCATTCCTGCCCTGACGCGGTTCGCGGGTTTCCGTTGCATAAGACCTTAAAATCAACGTTCCTTACGCCGCGCAACCTTCCACAGGACAAGCCTAAAACGGTATTCTGCTCCGCTGAGCGAATTGCGGATGACAGGGCATCGCTAACTCCCCGCATAGCGCGGCTATATTATTGTATATTAAAAAAAAGAAATTTGCAACTTATTTTATCGTAAAAAATTCAAAGTTGATAAAATTGACTTTACAAAACGGATAAAAAAAGTTATAATTTTATCGTATTTTAAATTCAGGAGCAATAATTATGTATAAAAAGGTCGATACTTCGTTGAATTTCCTTGAAAGAGAAAAAGAAGTTCTCGAATTCTGGAAAGAAAACAAGATTTTCGAACAAAACGTTAAAGAAAACGACGGAAGCCGCGAATTCACGTTTTACGACGGACCGCCTACCGCCAACGGAAAGCCGCATATAGGGCATATTTTAACCAGAGTTATCAAAGACATAATTCCCCGTTACCACGTAATGAAAGGGGAACACTGTTTAAGAAAGGCGGGGTGGGACACGCACGGTCTACCCGTCGAACTCGAAGTGGAAAAATCGCTCGGTATAGACGGCAAACAGGAAATCGAAAAATACGGTAT
>CAKQQY010000048.1 GCA_934271245.1 uncultured Clostridia bacterium
AACTGCATCCGCTGAAAGCCCCCTTTTTTATACTCGTAACGCTGTCAGGAATAATTACGCTTGAAAGAGAATCGCAAGCCCAGAAAGCATACTCTTCTATATTCGTAACGCTGTCCGGTATAACCACTCTTTTCAAAGAACTGCATCTGCTGAAAGTATCCTCTTCAATACTAGTAATGCTGTTCGGGATAACCACTCTTTTCAAAGAACTGCATCCGCTGAAAGCCCCCTTTTTTATATTCGTAACGCCGTCAGGAATAATTACGCTTGAAAGAGAATCGCAATCGTAGAAAGCATACGCTCCTATATTCGTAACGCCGTTACCTATAGTTACGACTGAAAGAGAATCGCAATCCCAGAAAGCATACTCTTCTATACTTGTAACGCTGTCCGGTATAACAACTCTTTTCAAAGAACTGCAATCGCAGAAAGCATACGCTCCTATATTCGTAACGCCGTTGCCGATAGTTACGCTTAAAAGAGAATTGCAATCGTAGAAAGCATACGCTCCTATATTCGTAACGCCGTTACCTATAGTTACGACTGAAAGAGAATTGCAACCGTAGAAAGCATACGCTCCTATATTCGTTACGCCGTTGCCGATAGTTACTCTTAAAAGAGAAACGCAATCCCGGAAAGCGAAATCGCCTATATCGGTAACGCAATTCGGTATCGTAATGCTCGTAAGATTTTTACAATCCTTAAAAGCATACTTATATATCTTATAACTTTGTCCGTTAAAGTCTTCCGGTAAAACCAACTCGGTATCATCGCCCGCGTATCCTAACAAATAGTCGGCGTTATCCTTCTCGCAAAACAGATACCCGTTTTTATTTACGATTCCGCTTTCGCCGTTTTCTATAACTTTTACATCTTTGATGTTTTCGCCGAAACAACTCGGGATCATAGACAAATTACTTTTATTTACTATTTCTACCAGTTTCGGGCAGTAAAAGAAAGCCCCGTCTTCTATGATTTTTACATTTTTTCCGATAGTTACGCTTAAAAGAGACCTGCAATCACCGAAAGCCCCCTTTTCTATATTCGTAACGCTGTCGCCGACGGTTATTTTTATAAGTTTTCCATATCCGTTAAAAGCGAATCGCGAAATCCTTGCGGCGGTTGTTATGTTCGCCTCCGTTACCACCTTTTCGTCAATATATAAGTTGTTCGCATAACATAACGGATTAGATAAACAATCATAAAATTCAATATCACACCAGGTATCTGTCGTTCCTTTATAAAACACGTTTACAAGAGATTCGCAATTATCGAACGCTCCTTCTCCGATAGTCTTTAATCCGGCGGGAAGAGTTATGCTTTTTAGTGAACGGCAATCTCTGAAAGCATAGGCTTCTATATCTGTAACTCCGTTACCGACGATTATGTTTGTAATTAAATCGCTCCCGCCGAAAATATTGTTTCTTATCTTCGTAAGTCCTTTACCGACGGTTATGCTTGTAAGTAAATCGCACCCCTTGAAAGCGCCGTCGTCGATTATTTCTACACTATCGGGAATAACTATATTTAAAAGCGAACCGCAATTTTCGAAAACATGGTCCCCTATACTATAAACACTATTGCCGATAGTTACGCTTTTCAGAGAGCGGCAATCCTTAAAGGCGTAACTTCTAATCCGCATAACGCTATCGCCGATAGTAACGCTTTTTAGCAAACCGCAACCATTAAACGCGTAACCTTCTATATTAGTAACGCTGTCGCCGACGGTTAATTTTATAAGTTTTCCATATCCGTTAAAAGCGAATCGCGAAATCCTTGCGGCGGTTGTTATGTTCGCCTCCGTTACCACCTTTTCGTCAATATATAAGTTGTTCGCATAACATAACGGATTAGATAAATAATCATAAAATTCAATATCACACCAGGTATCTGTCGTTCCTTTGTAAAACACGTTTACAAGAGATTTGCATTTGTCGAACGCGCCTTCTCCGATAGTTTTTAATCCGGCGGGAAGAGTTATTTCCGATAGAGAATCACACCCGTTGAAAGCATACGCTTCTATACTTTTTACACTGTCGGGTATAGTTATTTCTGAAAGAGAATCGCACTCACCGAAAGCCTCTTCCCCTATACTTGTAATATTCTTACCTAATGTAACGTCCGTAAGAGATGCGCATCCCTTGAAAACGCCTTTTCCTATACTTTTTACGCTGTCGGGTATAGTTATTTCTGAAAGAGAAGCGCACTCACCGAAAGCCTCTTCCTCTATACTTGTAATATTTATACCTATTGTAACGTCCTTAAGAGAAGCGCATCCTTTAAACGCCTTGTTTTCTATATAGGAAATGCTGTTCGGTAGCGTTATACTCGCAAGCGATTTACAACCGCTGAAAGATTCCTCTTTTATACTATCGGCGTTGTTTGATAACTTTACTCTACAAAGAGAACCGCAATCTTTGAAAACCCCTTTCCCTATACTTTTTACGCTGTCGGGTATAGTTATTTCTGAAAGAGAATCGCACCCGCCGAAAGCCTCTTCCCCTATGCTTGTAACGCAATTCGGTATCGTAATGCTCGTAAGATTTTTACAATCCTTAAAAGCATACTTATATATCTTATAACTTTGCCCGTTAAAGTCTTCCGGTAAAACCAAGTCGGTATCATTACCCGCGTATCCTACCAAATTATTTGTATTATTATACGTAAAGTAAAGGTAACCGTTTTTGTTGACGATTTTGCTTTCTCCGTTGGTCGCTATATTTAACGCATAGTATCCCACATAACCGTTATCGGGCGAGTGATCTATTTCCAGCCCGCTTTTATTTATCACTTCCACTAATTTTTTACAACCCGAAAAAGCAGAATCGTTGATTGTTTTTAAGTTGCTTCCGAGCGTAACTTTTATAAGCGATTTGCAATTATTAAAAGCGTATCCCCTGATTTCCGTAACATAATCGGGAATAACCATTTCTGTTACCGGTTGTTTTAAGCCTGTAATCATGCAGGTATCGGCGGTGGACGTAAATTCGAATATCCCCATCTCCGGGTTGCTCTCATACAAAGCCGTTACCGGCGTGTCTTCTGTAATTGCCCGTGAAAAATCATATCCCCACTTCTTAAATGTACAGCCGAGCTTTACGGGTGAAGCGGGTTCGGTTATAAAACAGTCTTCTTCGACTCTTTCGGTCGTCGTTTTTTCACCGTTGGCTTGGTCTACCGTAACTGTGTAGAAAGGTCTGCGACGTACGGTTACAGTATAAGTTTTAACGGTATTGCCATCGATGGTTTCCTTTATATAAACGGTGTTATCGCCGACGTTAAGAGAAATGGTTTTCGACGCTGCCTGTTCTTCGCCCGAATTATCAAAAAACACTGTAAATTCCGACGGTTCGATTACTGAAATTTCGTTTTCAAAAGAAAACGTTTCCGTGTTGTTACTTACTTTTCCGTACACGGTTACCCCGTCGTCCGCTATCTTCAATGTTTTAAACGAAAGACCCGTCGGAATATCCACCGTGTTCCACTTGCAATATACTTTAATATCTTCGGTTAACGGCGTGTTTAACAACGTTTCCTCCGTAAAAGGTTTTTTATAAGTATCTTTATCAAAATACCAGCCGCCGAAAAGATATCCGTCTTTAACAGGTGCTTCAGGCATTTTTACCGCTTCGTTTCCGTCGGTATTGAGAGTGAAAAATACTTCTCCGTCCACAACAAAGTTAACTTCGTGAGTAGTTTTACCGCAAGCGGTTATGCAAAACAGACTTAATAACAAACAAACGGTTGCCACCAAGTAATTTTGCAATTTTTTCCCCATAATACACCTCTTTAAAAAATATACTTTTAGTCTCGAATTTTACGTATATTTTATATATAAAATTATATCAACCGATATCCTTTTTTTCAACTACTTTTGTCTTAAAATCCTAAAAAAATTTTGTTTTATATCATGCCATATAACCCTGACTTGTTAACGCGGTTAAAAACATCGGTATGTTTGACAAAGCTATGCCGCAGATGATATAATCGTTGGGAAGTAGAATTTTGCAGTATGGCAAAACTCTTAAAAATGCGCAAGCGCGTAGCATTTGCAGGCATTTTTACGCAGAATTTCAAGAGCGCGTGCGAATTTTTATTCTAAAAATTTGCGTGGGGCGGCTAGCCCCGAAGTGTTCAACGAACACTTCTACTTAGTTGCTTGCATTAAAATTCAAGTAAAAATGCGCAAGCGCAAAGCATTTGCAGGCATTTTTACGCAGGATTTCAAGAGCGCGTGCGAATTTTTAGAATAAAAATTCGCGTGGGGCGGTTAGCCCCGAAGTGTTCAAAGAACACTTCTACGCGCACATCATAATTCAACCATAATTCTTTTAATTTTAAGGTGCTATTTTGAAAAACGTTTACGATTATTTACCAGAAGCGGAAAAAGCCGCGTGCGAAAGTCTTTATCCGGAAGGCAAAGATAACGACTGCCTTATCGAGCAGGCGGCAGATTTTTATTCCGCAAGTATGGAAAAAGCCAAAACCCTTTTCGGGTATCCGTCTTACAACGTAAATCTTTCCGAAAAGACAAAAGCGCTTTTGACCATGCACTATTCTTCTTGCTTTTCAAACAACTGCGGGGATATTGCCGAAGCGGAATCTTATAACTACGCGCTCGATTCCAAATTTATGGAACGTAAAATCGTCCGTCTTTTTGCCGACAAGTTCGGTATGGGCGAAAACGCCTGGGGTTACGTCACTTCGGGCGGTTCGGAAAGTAACTTTTGCGGAATAGACCTCGCTTTTATAAAAAACCCTAACGCAATGCTTTACTATTCGGCTTCGGCGCATTATTCGGTAACCAAACACGCTGCATTTTACCCTAACGAGTGTATTCCCGTATCGGAAAACGAAAAAATGAACGCCGAAGCGGTTAAGTCGCGTATCCTCACCAACTACAACGCGAAAGGTCTGGGCGCAAATATCGTTCTTACCTTCGGCACGACTAAATTCGGCGCGATTGACGATATAGACGACATTGTAAATTTCTTAACCGAACACCATATACCCTACTTTTTACACGTTGACGCGGCTCTTTTCGGCGGAATTCCCAACAATCAGGTTGACGCGCCACTTCTTTTAAACGCGAAAGAACGCGGTATTCATTCGGTTTCGGTAAGCCTTCATAAATACATAGGATTTAAGGACGTAAAGTCCGTTTTCGTGTCCGTTTGCAAACCCAACGGCACGGATATAGAGTATATCGGGCAGAAAGACACCACCGTTACGGGGTCGCGGTCTATCCCCGCGTTTGCTTTATATAACCATTTAACGGAAAGACTTTTTGACGTTCCTCCTTACGAATACGTTAAAAACATAAACTTTTTTGAAAATCTGCTAAATGAAAACGGAATTAAATATTCGCGGTGCGACCGCTCCAACATATTCGTGGTAGACTGCCCCGACGAACAGGCTTGCAAAGATTTTCAACTTTCTTCTTTCACCGTCGAAGAAAACGGCGAATTAAAAACCAAAGCGCATTTCATCATCTTCCCTCACCACACCGAGGAAATGATGATTAAAGCCGTAAACAGACTTAAAAAATAACCTTTAATGAGTATTCGGCGCGTAATCGCCGCGCGGCGTTTTTTGCGATTTGCTTTTAAAACGAATTGTCAAACTAATATCTTCCCCCGGATAGAGAAAATTTAAATAATTCTACGAATCTCTTGCAATGCAAAATTTTTTAGTCCTGCGTTAATTAATGCCGGACTTTTTAACACTCTCACAATCAAACCCGACGTTATTAAAGCGTCTTTCTTTTTACTCCCGTTCCTTTCTTGTCGGGTTTTTCTGCCGTTTACGTTAAAATATCGACCGCTTATAGTTAAACTGTTGAAAATGGTTTTTTTATTTTATACAATACAAGCGCTGAAGTGTTCAGAGAACACTTCGGGGCTAGCCGCCCCACGCAAATTTTTATCCTAAAAATTCGCGCGCTCTCTTGTAATCCTGCGTAAAAATGCTCGCAAATGCTTCGCGCTTGCTCATTTTTACTTGAATTTTAATTTTTAATAAAGGAGAAAACCGAATGAAAATCGAAATCAAAATCGACGAAAACTGCGCCGAGCCGAAGATTATCGTCGTAACGGACAAAATAAACGAAGAAATCAACGATATCTTAAGAAAACTTTCCGCAGAACAGCCGCAAATTCTTGCAGGTTTTAAAGACGAGAAAGTTACGGCGCTCGACTTAAACCAAATATTCAGAATTTACGCTTCAGACGGTAAAGTTTACGCCGAAACGGATTCGGACACGTATACTCTTCGATTACGACTTTACGAAACAGAACAACGCCTTGCAAACCATTCTTTTGTCAGGATTTCGAACGGCGAGATAATCAACCTTAAAAAGGTTAAGGGGTTCGATTTAAGTTTTATAGGTACTATTTGCGTTTCCCTTTCGAACAATACGGTTTCCTACGTTTCAAGACGTTACGTTTCCAAAATAAAACAATTATTAGGTATATGAGGTGGTAAAAATGAAAAAAAAGATTTTAAGACGCGGACTTATAGGTTTCCCCATAGGCATTGCAATAGGGTTTGTAATTACTATAATCATTTCAATCTGTATCGGAAAAGGGGCTTTTTACCCCGTCAGACCGGAACTTTCCGAAACTATGGGCAGCGAATTAAACGCGGTAATTCTGCAAACTGCATTGTGCGGAATTATGGGGTCGGGCTTTGCCATGGCTTCCGTTATCTGGGAACTCGATTCCTGGAGCCTTATAAAGCAAAGCGGCATTTACTTTCTGATTATAAGCGTTATTATGTTGCCGATTGCTTATATCGCGAACTGGATGGAACATTCGGTCGCAGGCATTCTTTCTTACGCGGGAATTTTCGTCGCGATTTTTATTGTCGTATGGCTTATACAGTATTTTATTTGGAAAAGCAAAATAAAAAAGATGAACGAGTGTATAAATAAAAAGAAAGAGTAAAGAAAGAAAAATATATATAAATAACCGTTGAAATCGGCTGTTTTCTTTACATTTTTATAACGTAAACACGACGACCGTAAAAACACAATCCCGCCGTAGATTATTTCTACGGCGGGATTGTGATTGTTATAAACAAGCCTGTAACCTAAGCGAATTTCTCTCTTTTTACCTTTCCCCTTTTTTCGCTTAATATTCGGTTATGATCACTACTTATATAGGCTCGTTTTTTCCGCGTATATGGATTTCACGTAAATATTAACGTGCGCGTCGCATTTACATGCGTTTTTGTGTAGAACCACTGAAAACGTTTTAAATGTTTCGTATTCCGACAAAAATGTTTTCTTTTTACACGTTAATTATAATATAAGCGAGAAAACTTGCTTGCAAGGGTTTTCGAGCGCAGTATTTCAACAGAAACGGCGGTTTGGCGAAGACAAAGCGCATGGCAACGACAGTTGCCGACAAAATTATATTTTGTCACGTTTCTATGTTATAATATAACAAAACAAATTTCAATAGCGAAACCACGGTTTTCCTTGTCTGAAAATGTCGAAAACACACAAGTTTTGTCGTAACCGAAATTTCGTTTACTGAAACAATTAAAAAAAATAATTCGTACTGTGTTAAAAGACGTAAAACTATGATACAATGTATTTGAAAAAATTTCAGATACTTTTACGCAAGGTTGCACCTTTCGGACGGCAACGTTGTAATTACAAAATAAACGTGGAGAAATTATGAAAATGGTAGGTCCTGACCCGAACAAATTATATCCTAACGAAAACATTAAGCAAGTAGTGTACGTTAAAAACGTAATCACCCGCCCTAATATCGTGGTCGGAGATTATACTTACTACGACGACGTAAACGGAGCGGAAAATTTTGAAGACCACGTTACGCACCATTACGAATTTTTAGGAGATAAACTCGTCATCGGGCGATTTTGCGCTATCGCGAAAGGTATCGAATTCGTAATGAACGGCGCAAACCACCGAATGAAAAGCGTTTCGACTTACCCTTTCAACATAATGGGTGGCGGTTGGGAAAAATATGCCCCGACTTTTTCCGATCTCCCTTACAAAGGAGATACGGTTGTCGGAAACGACGTGTGGATCGGTCAAAACGTAACCGTAATGCCGGGCGTTCACATAGGCGACGGCACTATTATTGCAGCAAATTCCGTCGTGACGAAAGATATTCCGCCCTACTGCGTTGCCGGCGGAAACCCTTGCAGAATAATTCGACAACGGTTTGACGACGAACTCGTTGCGTATTTATTAAATCTCAAATGGTGGAACTGGAACGCCGATAAAATTTTCCGCAATATGGATGCGTTATGCAGCGGCGATTTAACAAAAATTAAAAATATTAAGGATTAAGTACGTTCTGCAATCCAACTTACGCGATTTTTTCGCCGGTAACCTTAAATTATAGCAGGATTTCTTTTATCTGAAAGTTTTTGACATCACCGCTTCGAGCGGTGGGGCTTTTTCACAAAAAACTACATGATGAATTGTCAAACTAAGTGCAACACTTAGAAAGAAAAAAGGCTTTGTCTTTTGACAAAACCTTTTTTTACTGGATGCAGCGACTACCTATCTTCCCGAATCGTCTCCAATTAAGTATTTTCGGCGCAAGTGAGCTTAAC
>CAKQQY010000049.1 GCA_934271245.1 uncultured Clostridia bacterium
CCGAGATATTTGCCGTTAAGCCATACCTTGGTAAAATAGTCCGCCCCGTCGAAGTTTATAAATACTCTTTTCCCTTTGCTTTTCTTAAAAGAAAACGATTTTCTGTACCATACCGTTTCGCAGTCTTTTTCTTCGTTTATTCCGCTGCTTTCGGTGTTATAAGCGAAAGGAAGAGTAATGGAGAGCGGAAGTTGTTTTTTACCGCTCGAATAGTCGAGATTGTTGTCGTAGTCGAAAGCGAATTCGCATTTTCCGTCAAGCGAAAGAAAAGAATCTCTCACGAATTTAGGGCGCGGATAACCGCTTTTATAACATTGCGCGTGTTTCATAAAATCTCCTTTTTTAGCCTTTAACGCCCGTGCCGTTTATAGCAAGACCGCCGACAAAATATTTCTGGAAGCAAAGATAAACGATAAATAACGGAATACAGGTTATCGTTGCGCCCGCGAATGCGTAGGGTAAGTCGTTTTTAGTGCCGTCGGATAACGCTTTAAGGCGAAGTTGCAAAGTCTGAACGCTTTCGCTCGTGAGATACAAACTCGGCGCGAAGAAGTCGTTCCAGTTGCCGATGAACATAAATACTACCTGCGTCGCGATAGCGGGTCCCATCATAGGAAGCATAAGGAAGAAGAACTGTTTAAGGTACCCCGCTCCGTCGATTTTGCCCGCTTCGAACATGGAATCGGGAATTCCTTTCTGATACTGAATGTAGAAAAACATCTGCGCGACCGAACCGAACATCGTCGGAACAAGCAACGGCCAGAAAGAGTTTAATAAATTCATCGAACTGTAAACTCTGTACAGCGGAAGCACTACCGACGCGTACGGAACCATAAGACCGCTTAACAAAATGATTAAGTGAACGGTTTTATGCTTAAAATACATTTTCGAAAACGCGAACGCTTCGAGCGAAGACATAAGCACGCAGATAGGAATAGTTCCTACTTCGATAATCATCGTGTTAAAAAATCCGCTGAAAACGTTTATCCTGTTGAACGCTCTCGCATAGTTTTCCCATTGCGGAACTCTCGGAAAAATAACGAGTTCCAAAGTGTTCTGAACTTCCTGCGGGGTTTTAAGCGAAGACGCCACCATCCAGAAAAACGGGAACAGGCAGGTAAAACAGGTAATAACGAGTATCGCGTAGGAAACGACGTAACCGATATTTTTTACGTAATCTTTTTTCATACCGTCACCCCTCGTATACCCAACTGTTTGAAATCTTGAACTGAACGACGGTAAGAATTAAAATCGCCAGAGAAAGCAAGGTACTTGCCGCGCCCGCAATTCCGTAAAGCGAACTCTTGATGCCGTAGTTCCATATAAAGTACACGATAGTTCTCGCCTGATGATTGCCGGCGGCAAAGATAAGCGAATCGGTGTACATCTGTAAGTTACCTATAACGCCCGTCGTTAAAAGATAGAAAACGGTAGGTGTTATAAGCGGGAAAGTAATTTTAATAAATTTTTTGAATTCGCCCGCGCCGTCTACCGTTGCGGCTTCGTAGTAAGAACTGTCTATCGCGAGCATTGCGGCAAGTAGCAGCATCATCGTTTTACCGATAGACCCCCACACCGTTTTGATAATGATTGCCGTTCTTAAAAGATTGCCGTCGGTAAGCCACATAAGTTCGGTACCGAAAACTTTGTTTATAATACCCGATTCGTTATCGAAAATGTAGCGCCAGATAATGTTCATGGCGACCGCCGAAGCGACCACGGGCATATAAATCAAAAGTCTGAACACGTTGGAACCTTTGATAAACGGTCTTGAAAGAATACCGGCGATAACAAGACCTACGATAATTCCCAAAGGAACGCTTATCAAAAATATAAGGTTGTTTAATACCGCGCGTTTGAAGTGAATGGAATAAGTAGTGAACAGTTCCTTATACGAATCGAAACCGCTCCAGAGCGCGCCTATTCTCGAGAAGAAAGGCTCCGTTTCGATAGCGCCGTTGTAATTGCAGAAACTGTATAAAATGCTGACGATAACGGGAAGAAACACGAACAAAATAAAGCCGACGTACTTGAAAGAAATAAACGCCATAGCCGTCCAGTGTTCGCGACGTTTCAGCGTGCTGCGATTAGTGTTTTCCTTAGTCATCTTTTCCCCTTTTTAAAAATTCCGTTTCTCCCGTCGATTTTCACTCGGCGGGAGAAATATCGGTGTGTTCGGTTATTTTTATTTTCCCGAAGATTTGTTTACGTATTGATTTCTTACCGATTCGAATTGTCTCTGGAAGTCGGGTTTTTTAGCCTTTAACGCCGCCGCGACGTCCGTCCATTTTCCGGAGTTGTCCGCTTTCCAGAAAGAAGAAACTTCGCCCGTGTTGCCGGACATAAATTCGGAAAGGTCGGTAAACCAGGTTTCGGAATAGGTGTACGCTTCGGCGCGGTATTTGCCGCCTACTCTATCCGTTTCGGAAGTGCCGTTTACGCAGTCTATCCAGACGCCTCTGTGAAGCGGTTGCTGTTTTTTCAATAAATTCTGCGAGTTGGTAGAGAATTCTTCGGCAAGTTCGGTAAGGTTGGGAATACATTGTCCGTTGCCGTAAAGGTCTCTTTGCGCGCCTACGTCTAACGCTACGTATTTAAGGAAGGTAAGAGCCTGATTTTTAACGGCGGAGTTAGCCGAAACGCAAAGACCCATACCGCCGACGTAAGAAGTGGAAACCGATCCTTCCGCGTCGCCGCATAAAACGGGAACTATATCCCACTCGAATCCTTCTATGCTTTCCCAGAAAGTTTTCATTTTCCAGGGGCCGGTGTAGAAGAACATCGCTCTTCCGCTCGTAAAGAGCGTTTCGGCTCCCGTAGAAGATTTACCCGCGGACGGAAGAATTTCTTCTTTATAGAGTTGCTGAATAAAACTTACCGCTCCCGCGAAGTTGTCGCTGTCGATTGCGAGTTCTTCCGCGTTGTCGTCGGTAAAGAAGTTAGCGTTGTTGGAATATACCGCAGACTGTAAATCGTAAGCCGAGCAAACGAAAGAATCTTTATACTTAACGTTGCCGTCCGAGTTTTTCAGAGTGTTCAGTATCGGTTTAAGTTTTTTACCGAGAGTAATGAATTCCGAGAAAGTCATAGGATTAGTCGTCGAAGTAACTCTTTCCAGATCGATTTTATCGGTGTTGGCTTTGTTGTACGCTTCGACGCAATCGGTAAGCATATTTACGTTATAGCAGAGAGCGTAGGGTCCCATATCTTTGGGAAGTCCGTACATACCGGCGGTATCCGAAATGCCGAGTTTGCCCGTAGCGGGGTCATAGCAGTAAGCGGAATAACCTTCGGTGTAAAGAGAGGACAACTCATCTTTGATCATGCGGGATTTAAAGTCGTAAAGTTTGCCTGCCGAAACGTAACGCAGGAACATCGCGTTGGAAAGCATTAAGCAGTCGGGAAGGTTTTTGCCGAGTCCGTCGAGCATAACGTTATAGCCCGAAGCGTCGGTAAACCATTCGAGTCTTACCTTAATGCTGTTCTGAGAAGCGTTGAATTTATCGACGATTCTTTTATAGTTAAGTTTTTCGTTGTCTTCGTCCCTGCCCATAAATACCACGTGAGCAACGCCTTCGGAATCGATATATCCCTGATATCCGCCGTCGCCGCAACCCGCTCCTATAACGAAGCAGGAAAGAGTTAATACTATGGCAAGTAAAATTACTGATAATTTTTTCATTTTCTTCTCCTTATAAAATTATATTTCGCTGTAACGGAAGTTTTTGAGCACCATATGCCCGCCGACCCCGTAAAATCCTATATAACCGCTCGTGAAAGGCTCTTCCGCGTCTACGAAAGAAATTACTTCCGTACCGTTTACGTAGACGGTGATTTCGCTGTGGTAGGCTCTGATTTTAATATTTACGGATTTTTCGCCCATACCGAAGAAAGTTTTACCGCTTTCCAAATCTACCGAGCCTATCTGTTTGGAATTGAAGTTGCATTTATAGAGCAACAGTCCGCTGTTGGTAACGCTTAAAAAGTATCCTTGCCACCCGAAAGTGTTCGCGGGGACTTTGCTGTTGGCGGCGTAATGATAATTTTTCGCTCTGAACAGAAATCCCCCGCCGAAGTTCCCTTGTAAAAGCGTTTTTGTCGGCAGGTTTACGTCTACCGAGAATTCGTAATCGGTCATACCGCGGCTGCCCCAGTAGGTCATCGTTCTGTCGATATATTCGTTTACGCACATACCGTCCGTATCGTAATAAGAATATCCGATAAGCGTTTTAACGTCCTCCGGTTTGGAAGTAAGCGTTTCCGTTACTTCCCCGTATCCGCCTGCGTTTTTCTCGGTGGAAAACTGCTTGACTTTAAGCGTTCCGCTATAAACTCTTATTTTAAGGGTGTGTTCGCCTTTGTCGGTAAAGAATTTGCCCAAAGACATATTCATATATTCCGCGGTACCGAAAGACGTTTCGTCCACGTCCATTCTGAATATGTGCTCGTTATCGATTATTACTTCTACGATTGCGCCCTTGCTGTCCGCAGAAACCAACGCGCTTAAATCGTACCAGTCCTGAATAGGAGCGTTTACGTTGTATTTAACCCAGTCGCCCGCTTTAAGTTCTACCGCGTATCCGTTATCGGTTAAAATCGTACTGTCTTTTTCGCCCTGACGAACGCCGTTTTTCTTTTCGGTGGCGTTTTTAATCTGCCAGCCTTTGTTTTCCCCTTTAACGTAAGCGTAAGCAGGGAAAGTTCCCGTAAGATTTTTAACCGCGTCGAAGTCGCTGGTGCCGAACGCGTCGTCGGTAAATACCGTAACCGAAGCGGCGGTCGATTCGCCGTACCCTATTTTGCCCTTGCCGATTTTTATATCGACGGCGGCTTTTTTCATGTTATCGAAATAAAATTCCGCTCTGTCCGTTCCGCAAACGGCTTTGATAACGTGTACCGCGTCGGGATTTGACCCCGTGGTAACGTTTACGTTTGCAAGAAGTTTCTGTTTGCCGTTTGTAACTTTTACGACGCTTAAAACGTCGTTATAAACGGTGAATTTAACGTAATTGCTTTGGTCTGCGTAACCGATATACGCTTCGGCTTTTCCGTCCGTCGTTTTGAAGTTAAGTTCGGCGGTGAAAACTTCCGCGGTTTCCTTATCGGAAAGAAGAACGCCGTCCCCCGCGATAAGTTTATCGGCTGTCGCGTAGTAATCGGGGTTTTGCGGTTTGTTCACCCAGAAATTAGCGAGCGAATCGGCTGTTAAATATCCGCCGTTCGTGTAGTATCTCGTAAGATTGTATCTTCTAGCGCTACCTTCCTGAACGTTGTTGTAGTTGATACGTTTGGCGTTGTGATAAGCGGTATATACGCTGTCGAGATTAGGTCCGTAAGTGTTGGTGCTGTGACCCGTGCCTCTGTAATTCGAAAACCTTTCCGAAGCGCTTATAACGTTGCCGTTATACCCTACGTATATGGGATCGGTGTCTTCGCCGGTAGAAACTACCGTAACGTTGTTGTATAAGTTATTGAGATTGTCGTAAATAAAATCGGAAGTAGTGTAAGAATACCCTACTCTGTAAGCGGCGCTGTCAACGTGGTTGCCGGTAAAGGTAACGTAGGAATACCCGTTTCTCGTAAAGTACCCGGGACCTTCCGTCCATGCGTTGCTTAAAGTCGCCGATTCAAGGCTTTTCGGTTCTCCAAAAGAAACTTCGGCAGTACCGCTCTTTTCGGTTATCTTAACCTTTCTGTAAGCGATACCCGTAAGCGTTGCGGACGCCATATAGAGTTCGCCGTCGTCGGCGAGATAGAAAGTACCGTCAATTTTGCCGCCGAGATTTTCGGAAATTCTTTCGAACGGACCGTTGGGATTTTTACTTCTGAAAATGTAATGTCCCTCGCCCGTCTGCGATTCGATGAGATAGAACCAGCCCTGATAGAAAATTACTTCGGGCGCGCAGGCGATAGTCGTTTCGGGGTTTTCTTTGTTGCCTTTGCCGTAAGCCCAGCCCGCCCACTCCCAGTCGACGAGATTTTCGCTTACCCAGCAAGGGATAATGCCCTGAAATCTTTTTTCGCCGTTAAGGGAAGAATACAGGTAAAATTTACCGTCGTATCTGAAGATGTACGGGTCGCCGATGTCGTAAACGTCGCCGTCGCCGTCGAAAAAATCGATAAAGTTTTTATATTTTTCTTCGCTTTTAACCGTGTAAACCGTTTCGTTTTCGTCAACGGGATTGCGTTCTCCTAAAACGTAATTTTCGCCGCACCCCGCAAAGGAAAACAAAGAAGCCGCCGTAACGCAGGAAAGCAAGAGAGAAAGAAATTTCTTTTTCATAAATTCTCTCCTAATTTGCGGGCGTAACTTTAAATCCGTTAAATCTCACGCCGCTCTTTTGCGAAACGAGACCTACCGTAGACAAGCCTTCTTTATACTGGTATTTGGCGGGAGTGGTGTTTGCTTTACCCGTTGCGCTCTGTCCGTCGGTGGTAGCGAAACACACGAGTTCCCATTTTTCCCCTTCGTCGTCCCATATATAACCGTTTACTCTGCCTTCGACGATTTCCGCTTTCAATCTGAAAGTTTCTCCGTCGCCGCTTGCAGCGTATTTAGCAAACTTTTTGGCGTAAGCGGAATTTTTGAGAGGTTCGGAAGAAAGACTCCAGCCCGTCGAGCAGGAAGTGTACGAACCGGCTTCTCTTTTTACTATCTGCGTCGCGCCGGCAGGGTTTGCTAAAATTACGAAAGCGTAGTGACTGACGTCGGACTGTGAGAAGGGGTCGGGATATTTTTTACACCCGTCCGTCATCTGGAAGGCGATTCCCGCCCATCCCGCGCCGGACATAATGGTCATTTCCGTTTCGATAGAACCATATCCGTTAAGTTCGTAACCGTCGACGTAAGTCAAAGCGTTGGCTTTACTCGCAACGTAGTCGCCGTTTTTAGCGACGGAAAATGTTCCAGTAAGTCCTGTTTTATAGTAGGCAAAAAGGTTAAGTTCGTTTTCGCCCATAATTTTCCCGTTTTCTACTTTTTCGTTATTGACTACGTCCGCCCAGTAATCGAATTCGTAGGATTTTCCTCCTAATACCATTGGTTTGGGCGTGGGGATATTCGTTATAGGTTTACCGTATTCCACTTCTATCGGATCGATTTTTTCATCGGTGTCCGTAAAGAAAGAAACGGTATGAACGTAAGACCAGCCTGCGTAAAGCGTAATATCCGAATTGATTTTCGGATTTTTAAAGTCGAATTTATCGGTGCATGCTTCGTCGTAATACCAGCCGTTAAAGGTTGCGCCCGTAAGAGCGACGGATTTAATCGGCGCGGGCGGATCGAAACGAGTTCCCGCAACGTAAACCTCGGGCGCTTTGCCTTTTCCCCCGTTACAGTTAAAAGTTACCGTATACATCGCAGGGCTTCCGCAAGAGCAGAAAACGCTCATACAAAACAGAATTACCGCAAGTAAAGAGGAAGTTATCCACTTTTTTCTCATTATTGTTGTTCCCCCAAGTTTATTTTCAAA
>CAKQQY010000050.1 GCA_934271245.1 uncultured Clostridia bacterium
CCGGAAAGGATATTTTTCGTTCCCTCGACGTTTACTTTATAAAGTTTATCGTCGGGACGACTCGCTACCGAAACGATACCGGCGCAATGTATCACGCACGTCGATTCGTCGGAAATTTGAAAAAACTCCGACAGCGATGAAAAATCGCATACGTCTCCGTATATACGAACCACTTCTTTGGGAAGTTTGTCTGCAAGTTTGTCGTTCGGCAACGTCAACGCGTAAACTTTTGCGGAGGTCGAAACAAGTTTCTCTATCACCGCATTGCCGAGAAACCCGCTCGCGCCCGTAACCAAATATTTTTTATACATCGTTTACCTCCCTTTCGTTTTTACAAAACGATTTAATAATTTTTATAAAGAAAAAGTGCAAAAGTAATAACATCTGTTTCGATTGCGCTTTAAAAATTACTGTCGTTGAAGATTACCTTCGTCGTATATGTTTGTCGGTTATTCTCTAAAATTTATTTCTCCCGTCTGATATAGGATTACGATTATTTTAGCATAAAACTCTTTTTTTGTCAATCCGGGGCGGGGAGAACCGGATAAAGAGTTTTTTTTCGTATCGTTCTCACCGAATTAAAAATAATCGAAGAATGAGATTGTTTGCTTGAAAAATTTGCTGTTATATGCTATAATGACTTTGTATAATAATTTTTGCAGGTGTGTTGCGGAAGGCGGTTTTAACCTGACCTGAGGTATTATTCGGATGAAAGAACAAAAACGTGTATCGGGAAAAATTCATTCTTTTGAAACGTTCGGCGCCGCCGACGGACCGGGGCTGCGATTCGTTTTGTTCTTACAGGGCTGTAATTTGCGTTGCAAATACTGCCATAATCCCGACACGTGGTCAACGAACGCCTATTCGAAGATAATGTCCGCCGAAGACGTTTCAAAAGAAATAATCAGATACAAAAATTATTTCGGTAAAAAAGGCGGTTTAACCGTAAGCGGCGGAGAGCCGCTGTTACAACCCGATTTTTTAATCGAACTTTTCAGATTGATGAAAAGCGAAAACGTTCACGTCGCAATAGATACTTCGGGCGCGGAATATTCCGAAAAAGACAAACGATTCGAAACGTTGCTATCCTTAACCGACCTCGTTTTGCTCGACATAAAACATATCGACGACGAAAAATGCCGCGCTTTGACGGGCAAGGGCAACGGGCAGACTCTGGCATTTGCAAAAAAACTTTCCGAACTTAAAATTCCCGTCTGGATAAGACAGGTTCTCGTCCCCTGTCTTACCGACGACGAAACCGACCTGAAAAAAACACGCGAATGGATCGATTCGCTTGATAACGTCGTAAAAACCGAAGTTTTACCATATAATACGCTCGGTAAAATCAAGTATGAAAAACTCGGTATACCTTATCCTATGGGAGAAGTCCTTTCACCCACCGAAACGGAAATAGAAAAAGCAAAAAAAATTCTTGTCGGGACCCGTTAAGGTTATATGATTTTTTAAAAGTCGATACTGCTTATATCGGCAAAGGAGGTCCAAATGAAATATGAACAATGGTTCGGCTTCGTTCCCGGAAAATGGAGCGACGACGAAATAGACGTAAGGGATTTTATTCAGCGCAACTACACCCCTTACGACGGCGACGGAAGTTTCCTTGCCCCTGCTACCGAAAACACTATAAAGTTGTGGGCTGAAATTTGTAACCTTTCAAAAAAGGAACGCGCTGCCGGCGGAGTTCTTGCCGCCGATACGAAAATCGTTTCTTCGGTAAACGGTCACGAAGCCGGATATATAGACAAAAACCTTGAAAAAATCGTAGGAATGCAAACCGACGAGCCTTTTAAGCGCGCGATGCATGTTTCCGGCGGACTCCGTATGGCGGAACACGCGCTCGAAGCTTACGGGTATAAAATGGATTACGACATTCGCGATTTTTATAAAAAATACCGAAAAACTCACAACGACGGCGTTTTCGACGTTTACACCCCGGAAATGCGCCGCGCGCGCACCGCTCATATTCTCACCGGGCTTCCCGACGCTTACGGGCGCGGACGAATCGTCGGCGATTACAGAAGAGTCGCTCTTTACGGCGTAGATTATCTTATAGAAAAGAAAAAAGACGATAAACTTCTTATGGACGGAGATATGCTCCCTGAAAAAATCCGCGACAGAGAAGAAATTTCGGAACAGATAAAAGCCCTCGAAGAATTAAAACGAATGGCTGAAAAATACGGCTTCGACATTTCTCTCCCCGCCAAAAACGCAAAAGAAGCCGTTCAATGGCTTTATTTCGGTTATCTCGGCGCGGTGAAAGATCAGAACGGCGCGGCTATGAGCATCGGCAGAAACTCTACTTTCCTCGACATTTATATCGACCGCGACGTTAAAAAAGGATTACTTACCGAAACCGAAGCGCAGGAACTCATAGACCATTTCGTTATGAAACTGCGAACGATCAAATTCATGCGTACGCAGGAATATAACGAACTTTTTTCGGGCGACCCCACGTGGGTTACGGAATCCATAGGCGGAATCGGTATAGACGGACGACCTCTCGTTACGAGAACGAGTCTGAGAATGCTTCACACTCTCGTTAATCTGGGACCTGCGCCCGAACCCAACCTCACGGTTTTATGGAGCGAACGGCTTCCCGATAACTTCAAAAACTTTTGCGCAGACGTTTCGCTTAAAACTTCGGCAATTCAATACGAAAACGACGATATCCTCCGCGCCGAACTTGGAGACGATTATTGTATCGCGTGTTGCGTAAGCGGTATGCGCGTCGGTAAAGACATGCAGTTTTTCGGCGCGCGCGCAAATCTTGCAAAATGTTTGCTTTACGCCATTAACGGCGGCAAAGACGAACTTTGTAAAGACAAAGAAGGGAAAGCGTTACAAGTCGCGCCCGAATTTATTCCCGTTACGGGAGACAACGCTCTCGACTATAACGACGTTATTAAAAAATTTGAAAATATGATGGATTGGCTTGCCGGTCTTTACGTCAACACGTTGAACGTTATACACTATATGCACGACAAATATTCTTACGAAGCCTTGGAAATGTCTCTGCACGACACTAAGGTAAGAAGATTTTTCGCAACGGGCATTGCCGGATTATCCTGCGCGGTCGATTCTCTTTCGGCGATAAAACATGCTAAGGTTTATCCTATAAGAAACGACGAAGGTCTTGTCACGGATTATCGCGTAGACGGAGATTTTCCGAAATACGGCAATAACGACGACCGCGCCGACGAAATAGCGGTGTGGCTTGTAAAAACGTTTATGAATAAGGTAAACAGCCATTATACTTATCGCAATTCCGTTCCCACGACGTCCATTCTTACCATAACGTCTAACGTGGTTTACGGCAAAAATACGGGTAATACCCCCGACGGGAGACGGGCGGGCGAGCCTCTTGCTCCGGGCGCGAATCCTATGCACGGAAGAGATTCTCACGGCGCGCTTGCCTCTTTGGAATCGGTTGCGAAAATCCCTTACGAATATGCCCGCGACGGAATTTCCAACACGTTCAGCACTACCCCGTCTTCTCTCGGTTCGTCCGACGAAGAAAAATCGGAAAACCTTTCGGCAATGATAGACGGGTACTTTCGTTCCGGCGGTTATCACCTGAACATCAACGTTTTTAACCGCGAAATGCTTATCGATGCGCAAAAACACCCCGAAAAATATCCTCAACTGACCATTCGCGTAAGCGGTTATGCGGTAAACTTTAACAAACTCACGAAAGAACAGCAGGACGAAGTTATTTCGCGTACTATTCATCAAAGAATGTAACGGCGGCCGCAACTGAAAAACCCGTCGTTTTTCCGTCACCATAAACTGTTTTTGCCCGACACCGATATCTGTTATAAAACCTTTTTTTTCTAAACCGACCGCTGCCACGACCGAATAGTCGTGGCAGCGTTTTTTAGTTGAAATTACTTAAAACCGATACTGCAATACGGCGCCGGGCGGGCCTAAAACAAACCGAATAGCGACGGTTGCATTTCTTATCTCATTTTATAATAATTCTTATAACTTCCGTTACGAGAAGAATCGGCGCTTTCAATAAACAGTTTGAATTTGTACTCGTCGGAACCCGTATCGAACTCATATCGGATTTCGAAAAACCAGACCGAGCCCTTTACGAAATAGCCGTTATCCAGATTATTATTCCTTACGTAATAGAACTTATACAATTTACTCGGATTATCATCGAAAAAATCGGACAAATCATTCTTTTGTTCTATAATAAACCAAGTTTCATTTGTATCCATGCCTAATTTTTCGATTCTCGGTTTACCGAACATGCCGGCGTAATGTGTTTTGAAATACGAAAAATATATTTCCGCGTTTGCTTCGAACGTTTCTTTGTCCGGGCAAACTTGCGAAAAAGAGTATCCGTCGTTAAGCCAGGCGTCGTCGGAACTCATCTTTCCCGACAAACCTGTCGGCGCGGTCAGACCGTCAAGTCCTTTTGCCGACAGTTCTTCTTCGGTAAACCACTTCGTGGCGTCATGGAGAGGTTTTTGATTTCCTCCGCCTTCATCGTTGCTTCCGCATGCGAATAATCCGACACAGGTTATCGCTAAAAAAATCGCGCAGACAACAACGGATATTTTCTTTCTTAACATATGTTTTCACCCTCCGTTCGTTAAAATCTTTATCTCTTTTTATTCAACTGCTTTCAGACTATCGCAAGACAAAACTTTTACTTATTATGGTATTATACCCCTCTTCTTCTGTTTTTTCAAATTTTTTTGCGCTGTTAATAAAATTTCGTTTTTTAAAAGTTTTTATGAGTTGTTATTTTTTATATCCTCTGCAAATCGTATACCGCAGTATAATTCAAAAACCACACGGAATAAAAACGGGCAGACGGTTAAAACCCGACTACCCGAAAGTTTCACGCGAACACTTAACTGAATGTATCTTTTAAATTCAGGTGTTGCACAAAACACGTAAACCACTACTTAAAGAATTAAAATAATACCGAAACCCCGACCGTATATCCTTAAAAATCAGATAACTATAATTATTACGGAAACAATCCCCGCAATAAGCCCGATTGTTTTTTTACCGAGAGTTTTTCCTTAAACCCGAAATACCCGGCGACGGCCGCAATAATACAACTTATCTCGCCTGATAGGGGGAAAATTATTATTGAAGGTACGGTCTTGCTCCTCTCGGTAATTATAAAATTTATCGGAACACTTAACCCGATTAAATATTATATAAAATCGCAACAAAAAAGAGAGTCTGACTTTGGTCAGATTCTCTTTTTTTCCGTTATTCGGTTTTGCTTAACCGCTATGGTTTATTTCTTTTTGGTAAATAGCGCTTTGATTTTCGCCCCGAGATTTTTAAAGAAGTTTCCGATAGCGCGACAAGCGGTTTTTATACCGTTGCCGATTGCCGTAAAGCCTTTCTTCAATGCAACGCCCAAGTCTGCGAACGTCTTTTTCTTGACAGCAAACCAGAAAATCGCAAATCCGCCGATTCCCGCGACCGCTACCGAACCGATTACGATACCCGCAATCGCACCGCCCGAAGTTTTATCTTCGTACACAGCCGTAAGGGTTGTTTCTTTCGTTACCGTAAATTTATAACTCTTTTCGGTGCTTACGATTTTTCCGCTTTCGTCTTTCCAACCTTTGAAAACTTTGCCGTCCTTATCTTCTGCCGTTAAGATGACTTCATCGCCCTCTTTATACGTTCCTGCGCCCGTTCCGCCGTTGACTTTGATTTCAATCGACGGAGCCTCCTCTATATCTCTGAAATGCGCTTGAATCTTAATGTTGCTTGCAGGCATTACAAAGGTTGTCGGAGAACTTGTCGCGCTTTCAAACACAATGGTTACGCCCGCCGTTTCGCAAGTCCATTTGTCAAAGACTTTGCCTTCCTTTGCAGGGTTTGCGGTTATAGTCACGGTTTCACCGGCTTTTGCAACTTCTTTATCTTTCGTGCCATCCACAACAACTATTTCAAACTTTTCAATCGTCAAATAAGTTGCCTTAAAGGTTACGTTACCTGCCGGCATATTGAACTTGATTTCCGTTTTGGTCAAGTCCATACCCGTGGTGTCAAGTCCGGTGACTTCCCACTTGTCAAAATACATATCGGTTGCAGGCGCATTTGCCGTTACGGTAACTTCCTCTTGATATTTTGCCGTAGGCGCACTCGACGTTCCGTTTGTTACCGTTATGTTGTAAATAATGTCCTCAAGCGTTGCCGTAAGCGTAACGTTGTTATCGGGCATCGTGAAGGTAATTTTTTCCTTTTCAAGCTCGGCGGCAGGAAGGGATATTCCGGTACACAACCACTTGACAAACTCTTTGCCCGTAGGAATGGTAACTTTTATCGTGACAGTTTCGCCGCTCTTATATTTTTTGACTTTTTCGCCCGCGCCGTCCGTAACGGTAACGGTGTTATCCATAACTTTTACGGTTGCGTAATGGCTCGGCTCTGCCG
>CAKQQY010000051.1 GCA_934271245.1 uncultured Clostridia bacterium
ATACCGTTACACATAAACAAACTTCTGTTGTTTAAAAACGCGGTCTGGGTATTTGTATGGTCCTGAGTTATAGAACCTGCCATAAGGTTTCCTTTTATCCCACAAAAATCTCTCCATCTCTGCAAAATTTCTTTAAACTTTGCGGAACGAATAACCGCCACGGAAGCCTCGTTGCCTTTTAATAGGTCGTTAAATTCGTTTTCAGAAAGCTCGGAAGCCATCGCAGGCAAAATAAGAGCGTCCAGACAGTAACTTGGGTATTTTCCGGGATAAGTAAGCCCGTAAATATTTGCATTATCGGAATTCGCTTTTTTACAAACCGCATTGAGTTCTTCATAATTTTTAGGAAGAGTATATCCCTTTTCGCGAACGTACCCACCGTCGTAATATAATCCGCTCGAACAATTCATTACCGGAATTTCATAAATCTTTCCGTCCCCGAAGTTTTCTATAACGGAAGTATTTATAACGTCTTTTATAAGAGTATTTTCGCCGTAAACGGTGGCAGTATCGTACCACTCCGTAATATCGAGGAATTTACCGTTTTTAACGAGATTAGCATCTGAAAGACCGTTGCCGTCAACAAATACGAGATCGGGCGGAGTATCGCTTTTCCAGTTTTCGGACTGCTGAGTATTTGCACTCGGGCTTATTATTGCCTGCACCTTTATGGGTTTTCCGGCATCCTCGGTAGCGTCCTCGAACGCGTCTATTACCGATGCCCAAGCAAGCTGAATCTCGGAACTTCCGTTGCAATAGATCTGTATGGATAGTTTTCCGGTATCCACTCCGCCGGTATCTTCTCCCCCGCAACCGAACAACGTAAACGCACTCATCGAAATTACGGCGCACAACAATAAAGTTAAAACTTTTTTAATTGATTTTTTCATAATAATCTCCTTATTGACATTCTTAATAAAAAATCTTTCTATGGCTTATATAGTATACTTAAAAAGAAATCCTGTCAATTCTGATTTATACATTTACTTGCTAAAAAGATGCACAATCAAGCGATTATATTGATTAAGGCTTAGTCATATAAAAACGCGCATAAATGCAGCTCCTGAATTCAAATATTCCGCAAAGTGCGCGAGCCACAAGATATGGTAACAAAAAAAAGCACAAGACCTACTAAATCTTGTGCTTTTTTTGTTTTGTAGCTTTTTCGTACTACAAAGATGGCTATCACATACGAAATAGCTGCATTAATAATTCAGTTGACGTCTCTTAATATTTGAATAACTTTTGCCTTTAGGGACTATTTAATTAGATCTTCTCTCCAAAATAGCCTTATAAATGTAAGTTAAATATCACTTTGCAATTTGCCTTTTATAATAGCTAAACTCTTTTGCTTCGATTTATCAACAGAGAATCCAGCAACAACCTCTTGCATAGTTTCGGAACTCCAGTAGATTTTTAGTTTTTCCTTTGCGCGTGTAATTGCGGTATAAAAAATGCCGTGCGAGATTTTCTCCGCATTGCTACTCGGAATGACAACCTTAACCGACTTATATTCCAAACCTTGCGCCTTATGAATCGAAACTGCGTAAGCAAGTTGAAAAGGGACAATAGTTTTAGGACGATCTTCTTCTGCCATTTCCTCTTCGTAAGCAAGTACATCGAAGCGTATGCGAGTTACATCGCCAATTACATCCACAAATTCTATGCCGTCATTTTGGCAATCCTTTTCTGTTAACATAATCTGTACATCAACTGTAAACTCAATCTTATTGCTATACAATTCTATCTGTACAATACGCCCCTTTAGATTATTATAAAGCAGAGAAAATCTGTCGGTATCATTGAATAGAATATGATCTCCGGCTTTGTATGTCCAATCTCCCCAGCTAACCGGCTTTTGGACGTTAGTATGGGCGTTAGCATTTTGAAAATAATTATTTATATTATTCAAGCCAAACTTTCCATCATAATTTAAGCACAGAATCACCTCATCTTCTATATCGGAATGAAAGATGCTTTCTCCTATATTTTCGGAAAACGGACCATCTATAACAAGTTTTTCCGTTATCAATGCTCCCTTGTTCCGAACTTCCTTCCATAGTTCTCTTAAACTCCGGTCATCTGTTCGCCAGTTGCTTAAAAGTTCAATATTTGATCCTTTAGCCTTAACAACATCTTTAGCGTAGGAAAACCAATTACCAAAATCAATGGACTCTATCTGATAGATATCTCCCGCAAGTACAAGGAATGAGTCCGAACGCATTTTTTCAAGGAAGGCTTTCATAACACGATTATCTATCGTGCTACACTCATCCACAAAAACAACATCATAATCCGGTAAGCTGACCTTTTTTGTAAAGCTATTAATACTAATAAAGTCAGCGTCTACCCCCGGATTTTCAATTCTCCGCCGCAAATTTTGTAAGGCCGTATGTGTTTTGGTGAGAAATAACTTCCGACGTCCGGTCAACATTGTTGAGATCATATTGAGCAATGTTGTCTTTCCTGTGCCGGCTGCCCCATACACCAGAAGCACACGAGAGTTCACAAAAGCATATTTTAAAGCCTCTTTTTTTTGGTGATCCGAAAAAGTGATCCCACAGTTCCTCAAATACCTTTCGTTATATTCTCTTTGACCTTTGTTCGGTATACGAGATAATTCTAACAGCTTATTTAGGATGAAAATCGTCGAGGCTTCATACGAACCGATACAAGCAGTATTCCCCTCCGGAATAATCTCATACCCTTGTTGCTTTTCCCAATCATCCAAGCCATCATTGTACTTTTGGATTGCTTGTTCTGTTAAATTCGCATCAAGGTTGCAATATATTTCTCCTGTGTCTTGAGTGTCTTTTGCAATAGTCCAATATGGAATGACTGCATCCGTTCTGTTTTTTTCAACCACACGAGCCAAGTACTTTACCTTATCGATTGTACTTGTATTACTTCCAGCCAAATCGGAAACAAGCGGGTTGCATTCAAACGGATAACATTTTTTGGACAGGTACAAGTCGTTGCATTGCCATTGGGGACTAAACTGAGACGGCATAACCCTTTCCAACAATTCCTCACGCAGGTTGAGCAGTAAATACCGAACAGTATATCGGCCAAAGATTTCAGACCCCATAGAATAGTTATCTCTTAGTTTTTGCAAGACAGCCCTAAAATAGGCAGTATTTACATCTTTGTAAATCATCTCTAAAAGATGTGAAAATTGTATCTCTTGCAGGTCAATCATTTCCAAGAAATTCATACCTGTTACGGTAAGAAAGCGCATCAAAGCATCATACTCTCCGTATTTTGTGGAAAGCTGGAGATTCATACAAAGTATCTTCCCCAATTTGTTTAGACACTTTGGATCTACAGATACCATCCAAGATGTGATGATTTTAATTTCTGTATTAATTCCCCACAAATTAATATATGCCGGCGTATAATCGACTTGCACTGAATAATCTGTAGACATATCCAATTGGGTATATGCTGTAATACGGTTATACTTTGACGCATACATCCCGGCCTGTTGCAATGTCACCTCAAAGTATCGTTCTGTCCCAACAAAAAACGGAGTCTTCTTTTGAATATAATATCTCGTGCGACTATGTTTTATCTCTGAGCTTTTTGCAGAAAAAGCATTTGCAATCAGTTCATAATACTGCTTATCCAGTTCGTCGGATTCTGTATGCTTCTGAAATTTCTCTAAGTTTTGAAGTACAGTAATATTATATCTTTCTGATAACATCTTGCGAATCTGCCACATAAAGCTATAATATTTCCGCATCAGTCGCTCGGACTGTCCATCATCCGGAATCCGCCGTCCGATATACTGCAGCCCGCGATAAAAATCGCCTAAATACCTGGTATCTGCCTTCAAAAGAGCGTACTCCCAAGCAAATCCTGCATTTGGATTTTGGCATCCGTCTCCCATTGCATTCAGTAACAAAGCCGAAATACATAAGTCGTTCAACCTCGTTAAAATTCTCCGAGATATGTTGTCACGATTCTTATTCAAGATACTAAGGTCATCAATGCTTTCCGTTATTTCTTCATCACAAACTTTGACAATCCGCTTGACTTCTTCGAAAGAGTAGTTGTGCCGCTCCAATTGGTTTACAAACGAATGCTGCTCTACTATTTCTTCTAACTTAACACAAAAAGCAGAGATGCTTTTGTCATCATTTGAAAGTTCCTCTTCCGGAGAAAAATTGATCGTAAAACTATCTTTTGCAAAATCAACAGCATTAAGGAAATTGGCCGACATATACTTCCAAAAAACCCTTTCGCTTCCTCGTTCCGCCGGATTGAGGACTACAAATATAATTCCCGGGTCTAATGACGCTTCACCACAAATAAATGCAGGAAATGCAAGATCTTTTAGTGCATATTTGATAACTCCATCACACTCGGTATAATTGCGTGTTCCCTTTATTTGGACATAGAAAGTTTGCTTAGGTCGTCTAGAAATATCCGGGATTGGAACAAATTCAAATGTTCCGTCGTGATTAGGCCACTTATCATCTGCCGCAAATGAAGTATTTATCCTTCCGTTTGAGCGAAGGAATGTTTCCAAAACAGATACTGCCGCTCTATCATCAACAGAACGCTCCGAATGTGTTTTGATATGTCTTTCAATATTATTATGTAAATTGTCTAACATTATCTTCCCTCATTTCACATATAACTACATATGTCTTTAAATGTATTATACCATATTGTGTTATTTTTTTCAAGCCGTTTCATCCATACGAAGAATGAAGCCTGAAACAAGCATTTTAATCTTCTTCAATATTTTAGAAATTTTGATATTTACAGTCCGCTATCAATATCATTTCAAATATGCTATAATTTTGCTTACTGTTTTTTAGGAGCAAATTTATGAACAAACACACGGATAAAGAAAAAGCCGTCGTTGTCAACATGTACTTAAACGGCGAAACAATTTCCAAAATTTCTCACGATTTAAAAATCTCCAGAACAACTATTTATGCTTGGATAAAAGAATACAACAACACATTTCATAACGGAAAAGAGCCAAACTTTCGTTATCTTCATGATTTACAGCAGAAATGCGAAAGACAACAAAAAATCATTGAAATACTACAATGTTCGCCTTGCGCTCCAAGCGCACCTTTGTCAAAACGATACGAAGTCATTAAAAATCTTTCCAACGAGTATAATGTAAACATCTTATGCGAAGCACTTAAAGTTGCAAAAGGAAGTTATTATAATTATCTGTTGAGAAATAAAAACGGAGCAACAATAGCCGCTCAAAAACAATCCGAAATGTTGCCTGTAATAGAACAAATCTTTCATGAAAACAGTGAAATTTTCGGAAGTAGTAAAATTTATGCGATACTGAAAGACAGGGGCTATGCTATTTCAGAATCAACCGTCGCGAAAATAATGCATAATAACGGGATGTTTTCAATAAGAGCCTGCGCCAAAACGCTTTACAAGCAACAGCAGGAGCGTAAAACGAATATTCTGCAACAACAGTTTACCGTATCGCACCCGAACGAGGTTTGGGTGAGCGACGTTACATATTTCAGTATATTTAACAAAATGTTTTATATCTGCGTCGTTTTAGATTTATACGCAAGGAAAGTTATAGCCTACAAAATTGCAAAGCACAACAGTACACAACTGACTAAAGCCACGGTTAAAGCGGCTTATGAAAAAAGAAAGCCACACAGCAATCTACTGTTTCACAGCGATCAAGGAAGCAACTACACATCCAACGAATTCAGAAAATATCTGAAAGCCCTTAGCATCAGACAGTCTTTTTCTAATCCCGGAATGCCTTATGATAATTCCGTAATGGAATCGTTCTTCGGGAATTTCAAGCGTGAAGCGTTATACCGATATAGGTTTAAGACAGAAAAAGATTTTTTTGAGAGCATTGACGAGTACATGCTATTTTATAACAACAGCCGACCGCATTCTGTTTTGATGAGCCAAACACCTGACAAGTACGAAGCCGAATATTTCAGAAAACACAAGGAAAAACAAACAGATGAAACTGAACAATAACGGTTCCGGAGCGCAAGGTCAAAAATTTTCTCACAGCCGATTTTGAATTTTCTTTCAAACGGTGTTCAGTTTGATTTAATTCGAAGAATCAAGTGTTTTAACAGGAAATATATATGTTATTGCATAAGAAAAGACCTTGAAACCGAACAACAATGGTTCATATTTCAAGGTCTATTCACGTGGCTGCCCCTGACAGACTCGAACTGACGACACTTCGGTTAACAGCCGAATGCTCTACCGACTGAGCTAAGGGGCAATAAAATGGATTCTGCTTTCACAAAATCCATTTTTTACTGGATGCAGCGACTACCTATCTTCCCGAATCGTCTCCAATTAAGTATTTTCGGCGCAAGTGAGCTTAAC
>CAKQQY010000052.1 GCA_934271245.1 uncultured Clostridia bacterium
AATCAAAGCATTGTTCACCAAAAAGAAATAAGATGACATAATAACAACGAGCCGTTCGTAGTCAATGCGGACGGCTCAAATTCTAAAAGGCGATATTTTGATTTACAGGAGCGGATATGGCTAACGAAAACAACAAAATCAAACTGCTTCTTTTGTGGGATATTCTAAAAGAGTAAAAAACACTTAACGAACAAATGTTCGTATGTTATAATACAAGCGAGAAAATTTGCTCGCAAGGGTTTTCGAGAGCAGTATTTCAACGGAAACGGCGATTTGACAAAGGCAAAGCGTGGCAACGATAGTTGCCGACAAAATCTTATTTTGTCACGTTTCTATGTTATAATAAAATTGACTTAATATAAGGTCAAGCCATTACGCCGTAAATAAGGCGTTGTAGGGCGTAAAGATGTTGCCCGATTGTTCGTTCCCTTTTGTGGATTCGGACAGGACAATTACCGTCGTTTACCATAGAATTGCAGTTAAGTGTAGCAATTCCGCGACGGGCGTTGAAATCGTTAAAAAGAGAGATTTCGGCGTTGGTTTTGTTGTGGTACGATTTTTCAGATAAAATCGACTACAGTGGTATGACGATATAGCGGCGAAAAATCCGAACTGGTACATTTTAAAAAAGTATATCGATAAAGGAATGATTTATGGGGAACAAAAACTAAAATTTTAAAAAGTCGAAGCGAGTTTTTCACTGAAAATAAAATTGAATTATGACGTAAAATCTAAAAGCGATTGAAAAAGACCGTTATTTATGCTATACTATAAAAAACGGTTGTCGGAATGGAGAATCGATAGATATTAAAAGTTAAAATTTGCGTCGTCAAAATATTTGAGAGAGGAATTATGAACGGAGTAAGAGCAAAAAAAAGGAAATTGTCGTTAGTTACCGTTTTTGCTTTGATAGAAATAGTAATCATTTTTCTGTTCGGTTTACTGATATCGGTAAATCTATTCGTATCGAACAGAACGGCAAAAAACAGGACGAGACAAATCGTGGAAGACAGCTATGCCGCGTTAACGGAGAATCTTGCGAACGATATCAAAAACATATCGCGCGCGGGATTTTCGCTGATGAAAAGCGAAACCGTTGTTCGCCTTAAAGCCTATTATTACGATAAAATATCGGGCGATTCCTATGCGCGCAATACCGCGATTAACAGAACGATGAAAGATCTTGTGTCGTTGACGACTTATTACGACGTAATCGATTCGTGCGTGCTATGGATTGCTCCCGACGGGGAATTATCGTATAACACGCTATATACTTTTGTCAGCGACGATTATCGTAAGCAGTTGCTTGATAAGGCCATAGAAGAACATCGCTATTCGCCTACATACGAAGGCAATCTCAGAAATAACGGTGAAATATTGATCACTCTGTCGCTTTCCGAAGAGGATAATTCCGTATTGGCGGTATTGCTCGATGCGGATCATATCGCAAAAACCTTGGCTCTTACGGCATTTCCTAAAGTGCAGACGAAGCCTTATGCGGAAGATGATTCTTTATTGATAATCTGTTCGGACGAAGAAGTCGCGCCGGGAACTGTTTTATCGGAAGAAGAAACGGACAAACCGATACTCAGAAACGGAAAGATTGTCTACTATACTAAGTTGATGAGTGTGCTTCCTTTATACGTAAATTTCGACGCCGCGTCTGCAGATCCCGCGTTAAGCGCGTTTACAATATATTTCATCGTTGCATGCGTATTGCTTTGTTTTGTGGCTTTTGCCTTGTTTCTGATGTTCCGGCATTTTTTCAGCCACCCGTATTCGCGGTTGCTCGGCGCGATGCGGCAGGTGAGCGACGGAGATTTCGACGTCCGCATAGAGGACAACATTACGTCCGATTTTCAGAATATATACGACGGATTCAATTATATGACTTCTTCGATATCGAGTTACATCGAAGAAAATTACAGACAGAAGTCGATGCGCGTAGAAAGCGAGTTCAAGGCGTTGCAAGCGCAGATAAATCCTCATTTTTTATACAATTGTTTTGCGAATATCCGCAGTCTTTGCAAAATGGGCGACATAGAGAGCGTGGAGCGCATGACCGGCGGATTGTCGAAATTATTCTTATATATTACGCGCAATGCCGAGCCGATCGTAAAACTGCGCGACGAAGCCGATAATATGCGCGATTATCTCGAAATACAAAGAATACGTTTTAACGAGCGGGTAGATTTGCAAATCGATTCTCCGCCGGAAGCGTTTCGTGAAATGCCTATTCCGAAGTTATGCATGCAGCCCATTGCCGAAAACGCTTATAAATATGCATTTGCGAATAAAGAAGAGGGCGGGGTATTCAGAGTTCGTTATTTTGCTGAAGGAAACAATCTGAGAATAGAATTCGACGATAACGGTGATATCCTCGATTCGCAGATCGAAGAGTTATCCGAAAAACTTGTCAATCCCGAAGAAACGTCCGGATTGGTTAACGTAAGCAGAAGATTACTGCATTATGCCGGCGGGCGCGGCGAGTTGTTTGTGAAGCGAAGCGATCTCGGGGGATTGAAAGTGACGATTTATCTGTCTTCTCGACGGGAGGATTGAAAAGTGACGATATTGGTGGTTGACGATGAGAGAAATATAGCCGATTCGATAGCCGGTACTTTGATTGCCGAGTTAAACACGGATGCCGAAGTGCACGTTTGTTACGGATCGCAGCAGGCAAAAGATTTTTCCGCAACGCATTATATAGATATAATCGTGTGCGATATCGATATGCCGAAATGCAACGGGATATCGCTATGTAAATCGCTTTTATTATCGTATCCTGATCTGAAAATTATTTTTCTCACCGGGTACAGCGATTTTTCATATGCGTATGAGGCATTGAAGTTTCCGGAGGCGTCTTACGTGCTGAAATTAGAGGATGACGCCGTTTTACTGAATGCGGTTCACGAAAAAATCAGCGAAGCGGAGAAACAAAGACGGAGAGAATCGGAATTGGCTTTTCAGGTACGGCTGAACGATGAGTTATCGTCGGAAGTCAACGGCATGAAATTGTGGCGGTCCATAGAAGAAAACGGCGAAGAATATTCCGAACGGTTGTTTTTGTTTATGATTTTTTCGGAACGTAAGACGGATATGGCGAATGTTCTCCGCAATACTTTCGGAAAAGACGTAGCGGTGTTTTGTAAAGAAAACGGGTGGTTTGCGGCAATTTCCGTTTCCGAAAATGCGAACGTGGCGATCGAGCGAGCCAAAAGACTGCAACAGGATATTTTCGAGCGGGACGGTAACTATTCCGTTTTTGCCGTAGATATGCCGCGCGGCGAGAGAGACGGAACACGGTATTCCCGTCTGGAAAGGTTATGCGGCGGAAACAAGAACGGGTGCCGTTTTATCGGCGACGGGCAGGAGGCAATAAACGTTTCGGAAGATTGCGGCGACGAAATTATCGGGGCGGTTAAAAAGTATATAGATACGCATCTCGGCGACGACCTTTCGCTTACGACGTTGGCTTCGACCGTATATTATAATCCCGCATATTTATCGCGTAAGTTTAAGGCGGTCGTCGGCGAAAATATACATTCGTATATTCTTGGGCAGCGAATGAGGCTTGCGGAAAGATTACTTGTCGAAACGGATGATTTTGTGTCGAATATCGCAAAAAAATGCGGGTTTGCAAATCCCGCGCAATTCGGGATTGCCTTTGCAAAATTGCACGGCTGCGCGCCGATGGCTTATCGAAGAAAGAACGTTTAGCGCATATAAAACGAAATAGAGATGATTTTTTCGGCTTTTCTCGTGAAAAGCCGTTTTTTTTTGCTTAAAATGGTAAAAAAAACAGAAGGATGTAAAAAAACAGGATATTGAATTTAAAGTGTTTTCATGACATAATTAATTCAAAGAAAATAATCGGCGGAGGAAGATTATGAGTAAAAAAAGTTTAAAACTCGTCAGTTTTGTTCTGGCGGCATTATGCGCGATCGGTTTTTGCTCCTGCGGCAAAAACGGGGGAAACGCGGGAACGGATTATGACGACCCCGGCCGCGATCCGTTCGGAAAGTACGAAACTACCGTTAAGATTACGGGCGTAATGGAGTATCAGGCACACAATGACAGCCGCGTGCCTCAGAATATAACCCCCGATAACCAGCAGTTCATCAAGTTGATGAAGGAAAAATTGAATCTGGAGTTTTCCTATTTGTGGAAAGTTCCGCCCACGCAATACAGCGAAAGATTAAGTCTTTCCATGTTGTCGAACGAACTGCCCGATATTTTTAAGGTCACTTCAAGCGATTATGTTTCGCTGAAAAAGGCGGGTATGCTGAAAAATCTTTCCACGGCATACGAATATGCGTCCGATGACGTAAAAAAGTTTTTGAATCGCGATCCCGAGGTTATCAAAAGGCTTACTGACGCCGACGGCGGAATTTATGCCGTGCCTCAGTATTCCGACAATCGACGCGGCGTTCCCGTGATGTATATCCGTCGGGATTGGCTGAACGCACTTAAACTTTCCGTTCCCGAAAATCCGGAAGAATTGTACGAAGTGTTAAAGGCGTTCAAACAAAAGAAAGGGGCTACGTGCGGACTTGCGATGAGCAATGCGATTTCCGGGTCTTATTTTTCGATAGACAGATATATGAATATATTCGGGGCGAGTCCTTATGCATGGATTTTGGGCAGCGACGGGAAATTGCATGCGGACGAAGTATCCGAAAACAGTAAGACTGCCTTGAAATGGCTGAACAAACTTTATAACGAAGGCATTTTAACGAAAGACGTTGCCGCGGCGACGGTTGATGCCGTGCAAGCGGACGTCCTCGGCGATAAGTGCGGCGTTGTGATCGGACCGTGGTGGCAATTCGAATATCCTCTCGGTACGGCAATCGGAAACGACGACGACTGGATCGCCGCTGAGATGCCTCTTGCCGAAGGTAAAAACGTAGTAATCGATCGTCAGCAGGTGGAGTTCTACTATGTCGTGAATAAAAAATGCAGAAATCCGGAAGCTTTGTTCAAGATGATCAATATGTATATCGCTCTCGACGGCACGCCGGAAGCGGCGCCGGAAAACGGTTACGTATGGAGTTGGTGTCCTACGCAATTTTATGATCCGTATGATATCAACGAACAATATATAAATATTAACAAGCAATTGGAGAGCGACCCGAAAGCGGAGGGAAAAGCACCCGAAACATGGACGGCACACATGAAAAAATTGTGGAACGCTTATCCGGAATATCTTGTGTGGAAAGATGATCATTTCGCTACGAAATATCAGGAAAACATGTTTGCGAACATTATGACCCGCGTGAATAAAGACGGGGCATGGGCGCAGATTCTGAAGATTTACGATGAAGAAAAACGTGTGTCTTACGACGAATTCTATGGAATTTCGACGCCCGCCATGTCAAGTAAAGGCGCGTTGATGGCTCAGGAAGTTTCGGAATATTATCTGAAAGCGATTATGGGAGAGAAAAATATCGACGACACATGGGATTCGTTTGTTTCCTCGTGGAAAAAAATCGGCGGAGACGAAGTTACCGCGGAAGTTAACGCTTGGTATGCCGAACAGGCAAAATAAAAATGAAAGAAAATATATTACAACATAATACCTCTTCAAAATTCGTGCGTTTCGTAAAGAAACAATGGATATGGTGGCTGATGCTGCTGCCGGGGATTATTCTCACGTTGGTTTTTAAATACGGCTCTATGTTCGGCATCGTGATGGCGTTTCAGAAATTCGATATTTTTAAAGGAACGTTTTTCGGTCAGGAGTGGGCAAGTAATCACGGATTCGGAAACTTTATCTATATTTTTAAAATGGAAAAATTCTGGAACTCGGTGCGTAATACGTTACTGATTTCCGGGATAAAGATAGTTCTCGGAATCATTGTGCCGTTGATGCTGGCGATTTTAATCAACGAGGTCGGGAAAAAATGGTTTTCGCGGTTTGTTCAGACAATGTATTTTTTGCCGTTCTTTCTCAGTTGGATCATTTTAGGCAGTATTTTGCTTGAAATGTTTGCTTACGGAGGCGTTGTGAATACCATGATCGAAAAAATATTCGGTACGAGAATTATGTTTTTCCTCGACAACGGTTGGTTTCGGACGCTGGTAATTTTATCGGACGTATGGAAAGGCATGGGTTACAATATGGTAATCTTTCTTGC
>CAKQQY010000053.1 GCA_934271245.1 uncultured Clostridia bacterium
ACCGTCCTTTTTGATAAAAGGCATTATTTTTTTCGAACACCCATCGATTTCGTGCGGAATACGAAAATTTAAGGACGTAATATTTTTTACCGTAACGATACCGTTTTTATCATAGACGCATTCGCCGGCAACGCCACACCTTGTCCCGTCACGCCAGGTCAAATACCCGTCTTTTAATCTCTCGTTAAACGCATACAGAGAATTGTCCGTCATAGTGGAAATAATTTTTTCGATTTCGTCCGACGTACACAAAATACAATTTTGCGAAAAAGAAGAAACCCCCTTGTCCGACACGTAATAGAACTTGTTATCGAATTTTATCGTTACGGGATACCCTTTTCTGAATCGGATTTCGCTCACCTTTTCCGAATTTAACTTTCTCAAAGCGTTCTGAACGCTCGACGGAAATATTTCAATATCCATTTTACAAAAACCTATTTATACAAATCTATGCCCGATTTAATTTAAAAAGAACAAAGGTCTTACCATTTTCGGTAAGACCTTTTGATAAACATTTTCTTCTTATTATTTTTCTTCCGTTTCGTCTTCTGCGGAATTTTCAACAATTTCTTCCTTTAATTCCTGTTTCGGCAAAAAATACGGAATTTTTTTCACCGCATAAAACACCAGCAAAAAGATACCGCCGGCAATAAATATTATCGACTGCCATTGCGACGGAAACAACCCCATAAAGAAAGTTCTCTCCGCAACGTCGCCACGGAAAATTTCGATAATAAATCTCCAGACGCCGTAAGAAATTAAATAAATAGGCATCGTGATATTGCAACGATATTTCAATAAAAGTATCGTTAATATTGCAAACAGAATAAACAAGAATATCGCTTCGTATAACTGAACGGGAACCCTGTACGCCCCGTGATTATAAATAACAAATCCCGTTGACGCTTCCATTCCGTAACAACAACCCGCCATAAGGCAACCTATTCTTCCGAAAGCGTGCGCAACGGTTATACAAGAAGGCGCGGTATTTAATATAATCGGAAATTCTTTTTTCGGAAGTCCTTTATTGTTTCCCGTAAACATAAATTTCCCGATAAAAAAGTAAGCAAAAATAAACACTGCCGCCCCACCGACAAAACCGCCCATAGCGGTTATACCGTTGTATTTAAATACTCCTTCAGCAATCCAGGTATATATAGATTGATATAATGCGGCGGCGCCGAAGCCTAAAACGATTGCGATTATCGCTATATAAAACGAAAAATCCTGCACGCCGTTAGACATGCCTAATCTTTTAGTAAAAAGAAAATAACATAACAAGCATACTAAAATGCCTACGCCGATACAAATACCGTATAACGTAACGCCTTGCCCTAAAAATGTAAATAACGGATTCGGATACATAATCAAATCTCCTTATATACGCAATTATATATCTCGCCTTAAAAAAAGTCAAGAAATATAAAATTTATTAGATAAATATTTGCAAATCTCGCAATAAACGTGTATAATGGTAAAAGCAAGGAAAAGTATCGAAGTGGTCGTAACGAGCTGCACTCGAAATGCAGTTGTCCGGTTTCGGGCACATGGGTTCGAATCCCATCTTTTCCGCCAACGTCAAAAAACCGCTGTTTTTGAGCCAAAAATGCTTAAAAACAGCGGTTTTTGCTATATTCCGCACTTTAAAAATGTCCGATAATTTTAAAATGTTACCAAAAAACGTTACTAAATTTTACAATAATTCTTTACAATAAAAATTCCGCTTTATCGACACGGGAAAATTGTTGAAATAAAGAATCAAAAATGCTATAATAAATTAATTATTCTATTTACATAGGAACATTATGAAAAAACCGAATTTAACTCTTCAACAAAAGTTAGCAAAACGCACCTACAAAAAACCTAATTCTTTATATAACTGGTTCTACCATTTAATAATGGCTGACATTGAACTCAGTAAACACAATGCGGAAATCGTTTATAAAGACGATATAAAAAAAGAGAAGGGACCTTGTTTTATTATATGGAATCATCTTTCAAGGCTTGACCACGCATATATTTCAAAAGCCACTTATCCGAGAAAGTTTTCTATGGTAGCGGCGTATAATGAATTTTTCAGAAGTCACCTTGCGACCGTTTTTAAAATGATGCATATTTTACCCAAAAAGAATTTTTGCGTCGATATGATGGGCATGAAAGCAATTTTATCCATTATTAAACAAGGCGGCTGGGTTTCTATGGCGCCGGAAGCGCTCGCTACCGTTTCAAGTTATAACGAAAGAATTTTACCGGGTATCGGAAGCCTATTGAAACATTGTAAAGTTCCTGTTTACTGCTTTAAGTTTCAAGGACAAAGCCTTGCCGCGCCCGTATTCTCCCCTTATTACAGAAACGGCGGCAAGACCTTAGTCACCGTATATAAACTGTTTACGGAAGAACAAATAAAATCGTTATCCGCAAGCGAACTCGAAGAAAAAATTCAGGACGCTTTTTCTAACGACGACAGCGAATGGCAGAAACAAAACCGATTTAAATGGGATACTCTCGGTAAGGGGTGCGAAAATATGCACGAAGTATGTTATAAATGCCCCGATTGCGGAAAAGAGTTTACGATGATCGGAAAAGGCGACGAGATTAGATGTTCCGAGTGCGGATTTACCATACATATGAACGAATATCTCGAATACGAACCTAACAGAAAACCCGCCGTTTACATGCCGGAACACCTTTCCGATTGGGTTTTATGGCAAAGAAAACTTATCATCAAAGAAATCAGAGAGAACCCGAACTATTCATTTAGTAAACATTTAAAAATAGGCAATATTCCGACCGACCACCTCGTTAAAAGCAGAGAAATTTCGTCGGAAGTCGTCGGTGAAGGCGATTTTACAATCAACCATTCGGGGATCCACTTTGTCGGCACGAGAAACGGTAACCCCTATTCATTCGATTTATCTTACAAAAACTATTATCGTTTAATAGAAAACATAAACACTCGCAACTTTTGCCTTTATATCGACGACGAATATTTCGATTTTATTCCCGAAGCGCCCGTCGTTGTTAAAATGGATTTAATAGTTCAGGAAATGCACAGGCTGCATTATAACATCTGGAAACCCGTAAAAGAACACGAATATTTATACGAGGATTATCCAAAACTTCCCGATTAGGCTTTTTACGGGCGGCGGTAAAAAAACTCTTAATCATCAAACAATTTTTATATAAAAAAATGAAACTCGATACGATAATTTTTGATTTAGACGATACGCTTTTGAATTTTCGGGAATCCGAAAGAATATGTTTCAGAAGCACTATGCAACATTTCGGAATCCCCGAAAACAAAATAGACGTTTCTCTTTTTGCAGAATTAAGCAAACGCAGGTGGAAATTATATACAGACGGAAATTGCGGTTTTTCCGACGCTTTACACGGAAGATTTACGGACTACGCGAATAAAAAAGACATAGTTTTGAACGCTAAAGATACGGACGATTATTTTGAAAAACAACTTTCTTTTTCGGCAATCCTTTTCCCCGACGTAATACCCTCTTTGGAAAAATTAAAACAAAAAAGTTACCGATTATATCTTGCTACAAACGGAGTAACAAGCACGCAAAACGCAAAATTGAAAGGATCCGGTCTTCTCAAATTTTTTGACGACGTTTTTATTTCCGAAAGTATCGGGTTTTGCAAGCCGAGTAAAGAATATTTTGAATATATGCAAAAACACATACCGAATTTCAGTCCTAAAAAAACACTTATGGTCGGAGATTCCCTTATAACGGATATCCCCTTTGCAACACGGAACAACATTAAAGCGTGCAGAATAAACAGATTTAACGATAGTAACCCCGACAACGTTTTTTACGATTATGAAATTTTCGATTTAAATGGAATTTTTAACATTTTGGATAAAATAAATAATTAAACTTTATGATAACAAGCGTAAATTTTTATAAAGACTTTAAGTGCGCGAACACGAATTGTAAACACAACTGCTGTATCGGTTGGACGATAAATATAAATCGTAAATCGCTTGAATATTATAAAAACGTTAAAGGCAACCTTTCGGAAAGACTAAAAAACGATATAGATTATAAAAACTCTTCGTTTAAATTGACCGACGATAAAAGATGTCCTTTCTTAAACAAAGACAATTTATGCGATATAATAATTTCTCTCGGAAAAGAAAAGTTATGTCGTATATGCAACGACCACCCCGTATACAGAAATTTTTTATCGGACAGAACGGAAATCGGCTACGGAATCGCTTGTGAAAACTCTTGCAAAAACGTTCTGGAGTTTACCGGCAAAGCCGAAGAAATTATAATAAACAACAGGAAAAAATCCACCGACTTAACGGCGTTTGAAAGGAAGATTATTTCTTTTCGTTTAAATATATTAAAAATCGTTCAAAACAGGAAAATACCGTTTGAAACGCGTCTGTTAAAAGTTTTATCTGTTTGCGGATTAAACGACGATACTGTGAAAAGTTACGATTGGAAATCTTTTTTACTCTCTTGCGAATCCCTTTCCGACGACTGGGTCGAAGCAGTGAAAAAAACAGATTTTGATAAAAAACTTTTTATCAACGAAAAATTTGCGATACCTTTTGAACAACTGTTTTGTTACTTTATTTTCAGACACGCTTCTTCCGCGATAGATAAAAGCGATTTAATTTCCAAAACGCTATTTGCCATAGTATCGGTTTTTCTTATCGATAAGATATTTCAAGGCGATAATTTAGAAGTGTTAGAAGACGTCTCAAGAGAATATTCTGCCGAAATAGAATATTCCGAAGATAATTTTAATAGTTTTTTAGACGTTTTAGACGAGTTATCGTTAAAAATGTAACGTAAAACCGCCGCAGTCAGCGACGGTTTTTTCTTTAAAAATTCATCTTTCAAAAAATCGCAAAATAAATATTATAATTCGAGATTTTTTAATGCGATTTTACAGTGTTCGTACGTCAAACCGCCTTGAAGATACGCTATATACGGCGGTCTGACAGGTCCGTCGGCAGAAAGTTCTATACTTGCCCCCTGGACAAAACAACCCGCAGCCATAATAACCTGATCTTCGTACCCCGGCATATCCCAAGGCATGGGCAAAGCAAAACTGTCTATCGGAGAATAAATCTGTATTCCCTGAACGAAGGAAACCATTGCGTTTCTATCGTTAAATTTTATCGCCCTAATAATATCCGACGGAATTTTATCTATAGACGGCGAAACTTCATACCCCAACTCGGTTAAAACCTTACCGAAAAGCATGGAGCCTTTTAACGACTGCCCGACTACGTGCGGAGCAAGAAACAGCCCCTGGTAATATAATTGATAGCCCGAATAGTTTGAGCCGACTTCTCTTCCGATAGACGGAGCCGTAAGCCTTTTTCCGACTAAATCAACGTATTTTTCGTCGCCGACAACGTATCCGCCCGTAGGCGCTATTCCGCCGCCGGGGTTTTTTATCATCGAACCCGCCATAAGATTTACCCCGACTTCGGTGGGTTCCGTTTTTTCTACGAATTCTCCGTAACAGTTATCGAGCATTATGCAGCCGTCAAAGCCTTCGCTCCTGACATAATCAACCGCTTCTTTAATTTGTTCTACAGAAAACGCGTCGCGCCATTCGTATCCCCTTGACCGTTGCAAATAAACCATTTTAGGCATTTTTCGGGCAAAACTTTCTTTAATTTTATCTTTATCTATTTTACCGTTTTTAAGAGGTATGCTTTTGAATTCGATATTGAAATCTTTAAGAGAACCGCCGCCTTCTTTTGATACAACTTCCTGCAGAGTATCGTAAGGCTCGCCGGTTACGGAAAGACATAAATCGCCCGGTCTTAAAACCCCGTAAAGACACAAAGAAATCGCGTGAGTTCCCGATACGATATTAGCGGAACATATCGCGCTTTCCGCGCCGAAAACGTCCGCCACAAGTTTATTTAACGTATCTCTGCCCTCGTCCCCGTAAGCATACCCCGTCGTTCCACAAAAATGCCTT
>CAKQQY010000054.1 GCA_934271245.1 uncultured Clostridia bacterium
TGCACAATATAGCCATAGAGAGATGTTTTAGACATATCGCTATGGGAAGACGCAATTGGCTTCAGACAGGAAGTCATTTCTCAGCCCAAAATATGGCGTTTATGTTCGGGTTGTTGGAAAGTTGCAAATTGAACAAAGTGAACTTTGGTGAGTACATCGAGGATATCCTTACTCGCATTCTTTGTGGCGAGGAGGTTGATGCCTCGTTCCTACCATGTGACTATGTTCGCCATTTTGAAGATGGTACGGATGCTGAGGTAACAAAACCATCCCAAGCCATTGCTTAATAGTTAAATATTAAAAATCAGAACTTTATTCAAAAATACAGGTATTGTTAACCCGCTAATAAATAGTGGGGACGCTGTATTGGTGGTTTACATCTAGCCGAGCGTGTTAATGCTGCTGATTTGGAGAATCGTGCAATGAAACTTGTGCTGCAGGATTTTCTTGATGAAAAAGAAAACCTAGTAGAACGCTTATCCAAGTTGGATGATGTGCTTTCTCGTGTTGATTCTCTGGAATCTTCATTAAAGGATGAGGTTAAGAGACGCAAGGCTGGAGAGCGTAAAGTGGATGACTTGAAGGCAAAATTAAAGTTTGTTAACGACTTATCATAGCATTATCAGTACTGTGAAGATGCAAGGAAAGTCAGCATGGGAATACCTTGGTAAGTTTTTTTTAAAATATTTAACGGTTGCAGGGATTTTTTCAACCTGCGACCAGATAAAATCGGATTGGCAATATGCCAAAGTTTTCGATAAATGAGTGCAATGAAAATAACTTTTCAAATTGCCGAATGCAGAAAACTTATTTAATAGTTAATAAACAAATGATTTTTTAACAACTCAACATATAGGCACTTGCAAAAGTGCCTGTACAAAGGGTTATGCCCTAAATAGAGTGCTAACATTTAAAAACAAATTTATCATACACAATTAAGAATATGAATATCAATTTTGGTTTAACAACAATTAATAGAGCAATAATGCATCACATTTTGGGTAAGGATCAAGACGGAAATGTTAGATGTGAATATAGTGATAGCTTGATACCTATAGATTTTGATGTTCGAAAAATATTGATGGATAGATTACGTACAGCCTTTGGATTACAAAGTCGAAGTTTTGAATTGTTATTAAACAATGATGCAGAAGGTAGTGTATTCTCTTATTTGTATAATTTAAGTGATACAGACGATACAGAGTTTATAGAACGAAGTAAGTCTATAGTAAATTTGTTGGCAGAAAACTCTAAAAGAGGAAGTATTCCTAATGGATTTTTGTTAGTTTTAGATTGTATATATGATAATAAACAGCTTTATATAATTATCAAGGCAGAACCACATTCAGCTTTGAATATCTCAAATTGGCAAGCTCATGCTTTGAAAGATATAATATTAAGTCCTTCTCAAAAGTTGTACAAGGCTTTTCTGATGCTAAATGATAAGCCTGGTAGCACAAAAGATGATTTCTCATATATGCTTTTTGATGATCAATTTGCGAATGGGTCTTCATTGGCAAAGTATTTTTATTCTGACTTTTTAGGACTTACAATAGAAGGAAATTCTTTTGTTCTTACAAAAATGTTTTATGAGAATGTGGTTAAGTTAATTAAGAAAGAATTCAAAACTGATTATGACCAAAAAGCTCGTATAGAGGACCTTCTTCAATCGAGAATGAATGATGAAAGAACAACTATAAATCCTCGTGATATAATTAATGATATTATACCTTTAGAAAAAAGGGATAATTTCTTAAATAAAATCTGTAATGATGAATTTTCACATTCTTTTCCCAAGAATAGATCTAGCTTGTTAAATGTGTTAAATAAGAAGAACGTAGAAATTTGTGATGGACTTAAACTCGTAGGTAAATCTATGCTTTTTGATAATAAGGTTACAATTGAAGAAGACAGAGATAGACCTGGAATTAAGATTATAACAGTTGATACAAATGATTAAAAATGATGAAGAAAAATTACGTGATCAATTCCGTCTTATTACGCCAGAGTTATATAATTGGGGAAAATATGTGGATGAAAAACTTAATGCTTATGCTTCAAAATTATATCCAGAAATAAAAGAAATCGTTCAAATCCCTGCAAATAATAGAGTAAAAGACGTTGAATCATTTATTTCTAAAGCTCTTTATCGTGACAAGAATTACCAAAATCCATTATTGGACATTACAGATAAAGTTGGCACAAGATTAGTCTTGTTGTGTAATGAGGCTGTTGAGAGAATCTCTAATTTTATAGAATCAAAGAATGGTGTTTATTGGAATATAAAGGAAAAATCGCAAGATATATCGAAGATTAGGAATGAAAATCCTGAGGTTTTTACATATCAGTCTGATCATTTTATAGTAAAGCCATGTGCTAGTTATAAATCTTCAGAAGACATCAATTATCTAACTTGTGAAATACAAATAAGAACCATTTTACAACATGCTTATTCTGAGGTTAGTCATGCTTTTGTATACAAAAAACAAGAAAAAGCAACAACTGCTACTGTGAGAAAACTAGCAGCTTCTATGGCTTTTATAGAAGAGGCGGATAACAAATTTGATAATATCTTTAAAATGAAACAGAGTGGTGAGGATATTAAATTATCATTAATAGATAAAGTTAAGAATGAATATAAAAAGCTTAACATATCTTATACCTATGATAAATTAGATTTTGATGTACTTTATCTGTTTCTTGATCTATTTGATTCAGAAAAGATAAAGGAAATGAATTCTTGTATTGTTGATTTTATTAAAAATAACAATGCATCAATTAAATTAGGCATTAACTCTAATAAGGATAGTTTTCTGTTTTCACAGCCGACAGTTCTTCTAGCACTTTTTAGCTTTAATAGATGGCAACTCTTTATAAAAAATAATTGGCCTTTTACTTATAATTCTTTATTAAAAGTAGTTGAAACTTTAGGATTCTCAGATGATGTTCTATCGTAAAGGCTGCTTAAACAGTAGCAACACGAAGTAAAGAATATCGTTAGGTGTTTATATAGGTTTATGTTAATCGTTAACTTCGAGCAATTCGCATAATTCATGTTCATATAAACCTCAAGCAAGACCCAACGGTTGTATCCGTTGTACATGTTGTATTTGTTGTTTTAAATATCTCAAGCAGCAGAGCCCACAGGGCTATTCGTGTAGATTTGCCCTATTCGTGTTCTATTAAAAACAAGTAATTAGTGTTTTCTCATAGACCACAGGTCTTTCTCCGTGTTCTCTGTGCAATCAGTGTGCGAATACTCCACCAGGCTGTTTATCTTTGTTTATCGCCTAACTATATTCCTGTGGTGCCAACCACAGTTGCTACAGTTTAATCAGACTGTCGAGAGTTCGCACTATCGTAAAGGCTGATGAAACTACAGCAACACGAAGTAAAGAAATTCGTTAGGGGTTTATATGGTTTATGTTTCTGTCTCTAGCATACCATTAAACACTAAACATTATGTTTTGGTGAGGCTTTTTATCATGTTCGGTAGGCGAAGCACCATTAGCATTCTTGAGCTACTTTTGCTTTTGGTGTGGAGCCTACCTTTTAAAATTAAATATTTAATTTATGGAAATAATAAAAACTAATATTGATGGCGTGCTCATCATTGAGCCACGCCTATTCCGTGATGCTCGTGGCTACTTCTTCGAGAGTTTCAGCGAGCGAGAGTTTGAAGAAAAGGTTGCCCCAATCTTGGGACATAGTGTTCACTTCTGCCAAGACAACGAGTCTATGAGCAGCTATGGTGTAATGCGTGGCTTGCACTTCCAGCGCCCACCATATACACAAAGCAAGTTGGTACGCTGCGTAAAAGGCAGAGTCCTCGATGTTGCAGTAGATATTCGCAAGGGTTCACCAACCTATGGCAAGCATGTGGCTGTAGAGTTGACAGAAGATAATCATGTCCAGTTCTTCATCCCTAAGGGCTTTGCCCATGGTTTCGCTGTCCTCTCAGAAACAGCAGTCTTCCAATACAAATGTGATAACTTCTATCATCCAGAAGCCGATGGTGGCATCAGCATCCTTGATGATACCCTCGGTATTGATTGGAAAATCCCAACAGAGCATGCTAATCTCTCAGAAAAAGATACAAAGCATGCCATGCTGAAGGACTTCGATTCTCCATTCGATATCAATGTAGATTTGTATAAGTAAACTTTCCAATAAAACTATGCATCCATGTTGCTATATGAGGTAAGTAGTGTGCTTACCTATCCTTCACCCAAATAATGATGCAAGATTATTATTTTTCAAAAAACTGATAGGTGTAACTACTTGTAATATAGTGGGGACGCTGTATTGGTGATATACTATTTAATTCCACAATGAGTGCGTATTCCTTAACGAGTATATAAATACGAAAAAAATAGTAAAGTTTATCATGAGCAAATATAATGATTTGGTAAATATAATAGATAGCTTACGAAAGGAAGCACCATTATCCTATAAGAGGTATTATCCTAAGAATACTGATGTTTACGGCTACCGTAAGGCGTTGTCTAGAACTTATATACATTTATATTTAAAGGTTAAGTTTGGACTTGTTGATTTTGAGAGTAGGGAACAGTATATAACTGACGATCCTGGAGATGCAGGTATTGATGCTTATTATATAGATAAGGAAAACAAAAAGTTGTATTTCCTGCAATCAAAGTTTCGTCATACAAACGATAATTTTGAGAATAAAGAAATTGAGCTAGAAGAGCTCCTTGCCATGGATATAACTCGGGTTTTGGATGGTGAAAAAACTGATGAAAATGGCAATTCTTATAATTCTAAAATTCTCAAATTAGAACAAGAGCTAGCCGATATATCTGATGTACCTCGTTATAAACCAGTTGTTGTTGTCTTGGCTAATGTCAAAGATAGCTTGAAGGCAAAAATTAAAAAAGTTACAGGTGGATATAGTGCTGAAATTTACAACAATCAAAGAGTTTATGATGAGTTAGTCTTTCCTTTGGTGTCTGGTACATATTATAATACCAAGGAAATCAAAATAACATTAAATGTAGATAAAGAATCTGCGGGTCATCGGATTCAGTATTATCCGAAGACAGAATATGGTGATTGCACTGTAAATCTGCTATATGTCCCAACTTTGGAAATAGCAAAGATCTTATCTAAGTTTAAGAACTCAATACTCCGATTTAATCCCCGAAGTTATTTGGAGTTGACTAGAGGAAGTGTAAATGAGAAAATTGCAAGCTCCATCAGAAACATTAAGACAAATGAATTTGCTTTGTTCAACAATGGTATTACTATGTTATCTGATGAAACCATATACAGTGATAAGGTAGGGAAAAAGAATAAAGCAGAAGTTGTAGTGACTAATCCTCAAATAATAAACGGTGGTCAAACGGCATACACTCTTAGCTTAATATATGAATCTTGTAAAGCAGATGTTGATTTGAATGTTTTTAGTGGAAAGGAAGTCCTACTTAAAATCATTTCTTTTAATGCAGAAGAAACGAAACGTTCTACATCGGAAAAATTGAAATTAATAGAGGAAATTTCTGTAGCAACGAATCAACAATCTCCAGTTTATGAAGCTGATAGACGAGCGAATGATCGTATCCAAGTACAATTGCAAGAACTCATATTTAGAGATTTCGGA
>CAKQQY010000055.1 GCA_934271245.1 uncultured Clostridia bacterium
ACTTCCTTCGGTTCCGGAAAAGGAACATTACGATTCTTATTGGGAAGACTTTACTTTTGAAAAGCGTGACGATCAGACCGTGAATTGCATTTATATTCCACAAGTTTGCGAGATCACGTTTGTAGCAGGAGATCGGATTGTAAAAACGCTTACTTATACGATAGAGGATATGAGTGATTTTAAATCTCCGGAAGTTCCGGAGAAGTATGGATATTTTGGCAAATGGGAAAAATATGAGCTTGATTTTAAAGAGAAAATCGTAAATTGTATTTATCTGCCGAAAGTTTGCGAGGTCAAGTTTGTAGTCGATGGTGAGATAGTCGAAATACTTTCGTATACTGTTGACAGTTTGAACGAATTCAAAGCTCCGGATGTTCCCGAAAAGGAAGGTTATATAGGAAAATGGGAAGAGTATAAATTTGATTTTGAAAACGTTACCGTTAAAGCGGTTTACGAAAAAAAAACAGATTCCTCTGAATGTAACGGGAGCGGTTGTTCTTCCAGTATAAGTGAAAATTCCGTTATGACTATGATTGTATTATATGCGGCGGCATTGCTTTTCGTAGGAAGGAAGAAAAAATCTTAGTTTCAATAAAAAATAATATGCACTCTTGAAAGTCGGACGTATGTGAAAAACTTTTACGGGTGCTTTTTTATGAAAAAAGTTTGGTTTCAAGCGCCTGCCGAAATTGATAGAATTTGATTTTTTTTCTCGCTTAACGACTTTTCGTAAGCATAACCTTTCATAAATACTATTTTAATATTTAATAAAAGCTCCGCACTCTCAAAAAATGGGAACGCACGGGAAAATATGGGAGAAAAGCGCAGTAAATTAAAAATATGTAAAAAATGAGGTTTGGTGTTAAACTTTCCGAGACGGAGAGGCGTGTGCTCGAGTGTATAGAGGGAAATAATTATATTACAGTAAACCAAATTATTAGCAGAATTGGAAAGGGAAGGAGTACGGTGATGCGCTCAATAAAAGAGTTGAAGGCACAGGGCGTTATAGTGCGTGTCGGGTCGGATAAAACAGGATTTTGGCAGATAAAAAGATAGAGAAAATTAACAAATAAAAGCGGTGATTTTTTATTTAAAAATCGCTGAGGTATAAAAAAGTCTCGTTTTTCAAAAAGCGGGGCTTTTTTATTGTTTTAACGAAAAAACAGGGCGAGATTTATTTCGCAATAAAAGCGAGACGATACATTTAAGTGTATCAGAAAGATTTACAAACAAGTAAATGTTGTATAAAAGGAAAAATCGAAATGCGCCTGTCGAACGAGTAAAAAACTTGTTTTACAGGCGCATTTTTGTATATTTAAAGTTTCGTGTTTGTAAGGCAAACATACGCAGACGGTCTGTGCCGAGCAATCGGGCAAAAGGTTGAATAGACCTTTAAAATGAAAGAAGAATTTATTTTCGAACTTGCTTTCATACCCGTTAAGCCGGTATTTTTTCGGAAGTTGCCTGTGTCGGAGTTAAAAAGACGATTCTGTATTCAGCGAAAATTACGACTATTTCGTTACGTCACTTATTCTGAGTTTCTTGTTTCAGAAGAGTTGCGTAGCGCAGCATTTGTTTACGCGAAGAAACTCCGAGTTTTTCCAGAATGTTGTGGTTATGGAACTTGAGCGTGCTTTCGCGTATATTAAGCAAATCGACTATTTCGCTTGCGGTTTTGCCTTGCAGATAGAGGTTAAAAACGGTTCTCTCTGTTTTCGTAAGTTCTTTTAACCCGATTTTGAATACTTCGTAGTTGTCCGGATCAATCTCGTTTTTACGGGAATAAGCAAGCCGTTCGATTTCCGCTTGTCGTTTATCGATTTCGTTGGTCTGGGTTTCGGTTACGATCGCAAGTTCGTCGTTCCGACGTTTCAGGGTTTCCGCTTCGAGATCGCGAAGCCTGTCCTGTTCGGCAAGGTAGACGAACAAGTCGTCGATTTCGATAATGTCGGATTTTGTTCCGGCATGCTCCTGCATACGTATTTTTTCAAGACTTTTTATTACGGGAGAAACGAATTTTCGCGAAAATATGACGCAAAGCACAACGGTGGAAAACACCAGTAAAAAGCATACTAATACGATTCTCGTAACGTTGACCGCCACGGTTTTGTCGAATTCGCTCTTTGGTTGCATTACAACAAGGGTGTAGGGTGTATCGCAGATTGTAACTTTATTTTTAACGGCAATGAAATTGTTTTCGCCGGAAAACTCTGTGAGAGTGTCGTTTATTCCTTTTGGAACAAGCGTACCGCTCGGTTTCAAGGAGTAGCCGCCGAGAACACCCGCCCAAAAGACGTTTTCACAGTCGATTTTGCCGTCTTTGGTCGTTTTGGAAAAGGTGCAGGTCAATTGTTCGAATCTTGTCGGTTGGGCAAAGTAATCTTTAAAGTAATTTTTTGAGATTTCAAATCCGCAAATGCCGTAATACGAACCGTCTGCTCCGAACAGAGGGGTAAGAAAAGCCATTGCTTCTTCGCTTGTTCCGTTAAGTCTGAAAACGTCGGTCAGCACCGATTTTTTTTCTTTGACTATTGTTTCGTTGAAGAATTTTTTCGTTTGCGGCACGAATTCGATTGTGAATTCTAATCGCCATTTACGGTGCGGCATTATACCGTTTTTTCTTCCGAGTTCCGCGTTGCCCCTGAACAACAGTAAAGTTTCGTCCGTGCGGTCAAGGGTGCTGCGTTGAAAGTATAGCCCGGTTTTGGATTTATCAGAGTTTGGTTTGCCCGTATTTACGGTTGCGTTAAGCATTATAAACGCGCCCGACGCGTCGGCTTTTAATAACTCCTCTTTAAGTTTGGGGAAAAGCGCTTTTTGTACGCCTTCCGTATATAATTGAGAATCGTTGAGAGTACTTAAATGAATTCCGTTTTCGGTCAGATAATCGTCTATTATAGACGAAGAATCGGTTGCGAGCATTTCGCTCATCATTGAAATATCGTCAAAAAATTTTTCTATTTGTCTTGTATAAAACTCGTTTTGAAAAGTCAGATTGTTTGAGTATTTTTCCGTAGTTGTCGAGAACTGCCCGACAAAAAACAATCCGACCCCGATAAACATAACGACAACAAGAACGAGCGCAAGCATATAAAATAAAAGCTTGCGATGCATAGAAGTTTTCTTTTTATTGAATTCTGTGAGCTTCATATTCCGGTCGCTCCGCTGTTTTCGTATCAGCCGACGTTATTAAGAGCGGCTTCCATTTCCGCAACTATTTGTTCGCAAGTTGCGCCTTTTTCGTATCTGGATTCAATGTCTTTCTGGATATTGCGTATTTTGTCGTACAAAGCGGACACTTTGACGTAATAACCGTTAAAATCGGGTTCTTTTTTGAAAGCGCAGGTCTCTACGGTTGTGGTCAGAGTCGTATAAAGGTTCTTGTACGCTTCCGACTTAAAAGAATTTTCGCCGATTTTATCAAAAGCCCCTTTTCTTACGGGCATATAACCCGTTGACAGAACGAAATCCACATTGCGACGTTCTTCGGTAAACCACTTTGCGAAAACGGTTGACGCTTCGGCTTTTACGTCGGTCGTTTTATAAGCGCAAAGACCGACGCCGGCCTGTGTGGCTACTTTTTGTTTGCCTGTCTGTTGAGGCATAGGCAAAACTCTAAGATTCATAGGTTCCGACGTATTGTCGGGGTAGGTGATTTCGTCGTTGTAATAGAGAATGGAAGCCGAAGAACCGATACCTGCGCAGGTTTGTCCCGTCATGACCTGCGTGTTGGAATACAAATCGGATACGACGATATGACCTTTGGCGATAGACGTGGCAAACATATCGTATGCTTTTATCAACGAGGGATTGTTTACGTCGTACCAGCCGTCTTTATAAGAGATATTTTCTCCGTCGGATATGACGCACAGTTCGACAAGTCTGATAAGAAAGTCTATCGCGCAGAACGGTTTTCCGCCCGACCACTCGTAATATTTTTCGGCAACGTCAAAAAAGCCTTTCCAGGTTCTGAGGTTGGAAAGCGAAACTTTCTTTTCTGCGGCGAATCTGTCAAAAACTCCGCCTGCGATGAAAAGCATATAAGTCGATTTTGAAACGGGGAAAACCGAAAGCTTGTCGTCGACCGTTCCGTCGCTCAAAAAATCGGGAACGAAATCGTTAAGTTCGGACGGCGAAAAATAATCCTTCCAGTTCAGGAGATTGTCTGCCCCGAGGCTGCGCGCGTCGCTCGAATGGCAAAAGAATAAATCGGGCATTTCTTTGGATCCCGCTTTGTCTGTTTGCGCGTCTTTCAGTTTTTTGCCGATTTGCGAGGCGTTGGACATCAGCGTAACGTTTATAATAATTCCCTTTTCTCTGCCGACGGTTGTGTTGAACTGTTCGATGAAGGCGTTCATGGGAGAATCGACTTGCTCGCCGTAAACGTGCCACATGGTAAGAGTCGTCGGTTTTTTGGGGTCGAGCAAAGTACTGTTATTGTTGCAAGCAAAAAAAGTAAAGGGCATTAAAAGCGTCGTCGCAATGACGATAAACAACGAAATAATTTTTTTGGTATTACTTTTCATATTAATCTTCCGTTATTCGGTTACGTGGGCGTCTGCCACCCGAATTTTTTTAAAAATTTTATTTTTTTTTTGAATTTTCCCCACCTTTTTGCGGTTTGGGTGGGGGAAAGGCTATTGTGATTTTGATATACTCACGATGCTAAAACGTTGCAGGCACATATAGTATAGCATATATGGGCGCGGAAGTCAATTCGCGTTTGCAACACAAAAAACCCAAAGTGTAAGTTTTTAAGTCGCAAATTTCAGACGCGATTTAAAAAAACAAACAAAAAAGGAGGAGATTTATGAAGAAAAAATTACTTTGCATCATATCCGTAATATTTGTCGCATTAAGCCTGTGCGTTTTTGCAAGTTGCAACGGCTGCGGCGGCAAAACGGATGAACTGAAAAGCAGCACGGGAGTTACGCTTACCGGCGGGAACTTCGGAAAAAAGGCAAACCTGATAACCGAAAAAGTGGAAATGACGGAAGAAACCGTCAAAAGCACGATAGACAAACTGCCTGAAGAGTTCAGGTTGCTCGCCGACGAAAAAACGGCGACAATCGACATTTCGGTAGAATCCGACGGAGTAAAGGTGCAACCGGACGGAAGAGTTAAAGTATCCGTACCCGCGCCCATAGAAGGCGTTGAAGATTATCTGGTTTTCCACATCAAGAGCGAAACCAAAGTCGAGCAACTCGACTGCGAGTTCAAAGACGGGAAAGTTGTTTTTGAGACGGACTCTTTCTCTCCGTACGTTTTTCTTGACAACTCAGATAGTTCGGAACTCGTTATAAAGAATCCCGGTCCGTGCGAGGGAACGGTTGTCGT
>CAKQQY010000056.1 GCA_934271245.1 uncultured Clostridia bacterium
AGTCTTTTTGCTCTTTTGCCTTAATGTACTCTATTTTATAAGTCTTCTCGAGATTTACATTTGCATGTATCTCTCTTTCTATCTATGCAGTTGTCAATCTACGATGCTTAACGACGGTTAAGCGCAAAACTTTTATTCTTAAAAGTTTGCTTTGAAAAAGGCTATCGAATTCCGACAGCCTTAATATACTAACATTTATTTATTTTTTAGTCAAGTAAAAAAACAATTATTTTTCAATATTTTTAAAAAATTTTCATTTTTCTTAAATCGTCGACATTGCTTTGACTTTACCGAAGAAAACCGATAAAAAACGATTATTCGTTAAGCAATTTTTCGGTATTTTCCCTGACTACGTCGAAAAGTTCTTCCGCGGCGGTTTTATCTGCGGCGGGAAGAGAGTAATAAACTTTGAGTTTAGGTTCGGTTCCGGAAGGACGAATGCAAACGAATCCGCCGTTTTCCAGTTCGTAATAAACCGCGTTCGCGGGCGAACAGTCTATTTTTTCCGTTTTACCGTCGGCGGTTTTTCTTTCGAGCGAAGAATAATCTCTGGTCGCGACGACTTTTATTCCGCCGAGTTCGGTTACCGTGGCGGCTTTCATCTTATCGACTACGGCTATCATATCTTTCATCGCGTTAAGCCCCGAATACTGTATAGAAACCGACTTATCGAAAACGTAACCGTATTTCGCGTAGAGTTGCTGTAATCTTTCGTAAACGCCGATATTATGATAAGTATAATAGCAAACGAGTTCCGCGAACAACATGCTCGCGACGACTGCGTCCTTATCTCTCGCGTGAGTTCCGCGAAGGTATCCGCAACTTTCTTCGAATCCGAAAATGAATTTGCGTTTACCGGTATCGTCGTACAATTTAATTTTTTCGCCGATATATTTAAATCCGACGGGAACGTCCATAATTTCCACGCCGTAATCGTCGGCTATGAGTTTAGCCATAGACGTGGTGACGAAAGATTTTACCACGAACCCGTTTTTATCGAGTTCGCCCCTTTCTTTCAGTCTGCGGAGAATATAATCGAGCATAATTACGCCGACCGCGTTGCCCGACAACGCTTCGAATTCCCCTTTATCGTTACGAATAGCGACGCCTAATCTGTCGCAATCGGGGTCGGTGCCGAAAACCACGTCGGCGTTTTTGAAGTTCGCCATTTTGATTCCGAGCGAAAGAGTTTCTTTATATTCGGGGTTGGGAACTTCTACCGTGGAAAATTCCGTATCTTTAACTATCTGTTCGGGAACGAGCGTAGCCTGTATTTTAAGTTTTTTGAAAATCGTGGTTACGGGAACGTATCCGCTGCCGTGAACGGGCGTATATACGAGTTTTATTTTCTTGCCGACGGCTTTGACTTCCGCAGGCGAAAGAACGAGTTTAAGAATGGTTTTGTAATATTTTCTGTCGATACGTTTGCTTACCGTCTTGATTTTCTTCGCGCAGTCTTCGTTGTACAGAATCTTATCGGACAAGCAATCGCCGATTTCGTTGATATAGTTGACGATTTCGGCAGTGGCTTCGGGCGACATCTGCGCGCCGTCTTCACCGTACACCTTATAACCGTTATATTCTTTGGGGTTATGGCTTGCGGTAATCATTATGCCGGCGACCGTGCCGAGAGTTCTTACCGCGTAAGAAAGCATAGGAACGGGATGAACGTCGTTGAATAAATAGGTTTTGATTCCGTTCGTCGCGAGAATCACCGCGGACGTCCAGGCAAAATCAGCGGAACAACGACGGGTGTCGTAAGAAATGACGACGCCTTTTTTCATCGCTTCTTCGCCGAGTTTCTTGATATAATCGCTAAGCCCCTGCGTTGCGCGCGAAACGGTGTATTTGTTCATCATATTCGTGCCGAGCCCGATTATGCCGCGCATACCTGCCGTACCGAATTCCAAGTCTTTTCCGAACCGGTACTCTATTTCGTTTTCTTCGAGAGATTTGAGAACCTCTCTCTCCTTTTCGCTTATCTTTCTGCTTTCAAGCCAGGATTGATATATATCTTTATACATAAATTTTAACCTTTCTTATTTATAATAATGTTTATAACGAGTGTCGGCGAAAAAAACGCATACGTCGATTTTTGTCGATTACGTAGTTTTTCGGTTACCTTAAATGTAACCTTTTAGTCACCCGACGGAAAAGAAACTTAACTTGCCGCCGTGATTTAGATAACCGCGACATAAAAAGCAAATCGCCTTCCGCACGCACTTGTCAATGATAACATTATATACATAATGCCCGCGTATGTCAAAGATTTTTTATTTTTTTTTGATTTAACGCTTATTTTGTCGGATTATTACAAACATATCGCCGAGATACCGCTTTTTTTATAATCGATCGTAACTTTCGCTTTAATGAGATATATAATGTTTATATGCAGAAAATATCGCATTTTATGCGCGACCGAAAGACAAATAACCGAGCGTTTTACATTATATTTTATTTTTTTGCAAAAAACTTCCTAAATTAGTTGACAATAAAAAATCATTTTGCTACAATGGTTTAGCGTTGAAAAAAACGAATCCGCGCGGGTGTAATTCAATGGTAGAATTCCAGCCTTCCAAGCTGGATGCGTGGGTCCGATTCCCATCACCCGCTCCATTAAAATATGCGAAGGCTTATATGCACCTGTAGCTCAGTTGGATAGAGCACCGGCCTTCTAAGCCGGGTGTCAGGGGTTCGAATCCCTTCAGGCGCACCAATACGGCGGGTGTAGCTCAGTTGGTTAGAGCGCGAGATTGTGGTCCTTGAGGTCGTGGGTTCGATTCCCATCTCCCGCCCCATTAATTTTAGGGGTGTCGCCAAGCGGTAAGGCACTGGATTTTGATTCCAGCATTCGTAGGTTCAAATCCTGCCACCCCTGCCAAAACATATACGGTTCATTAGCTCAGATGGTAGAGCACGTGACTTTTAATCACGGTGTCCGGGGTTCGACTCCCCGATGAGCCACCAGAATAAAAAGCATTATTAAGCACACTATTTCAGTGTGCTTAATAATGCTAAAAGTGCCATTAGCTCAGTTGGTAGAGCACCTGACTCTTAATCAGGGTGTCCGGGGTTCGAGTCCCCGATGGCGCACCAAGAGAGTCCGACCCGAACCGAAAAGTTTAGGTCGGATTTTTTTGCTTTCGTTTTAATCAAATATTAGTTTTTTACAGCAATTTCTTGATCCACTCATCCTCTTTTAATTTTTGAATCACCCCTTCGTATTCAGAAAAAATACTTGCCGCATTATACCCGTTTTCGCTTAGCATTTTGAATTCGTCTACCGCCCTAGCTGTAGGAAACGTCATTTTAAAAAGTTGAACACCATCTCCATTTATATTTCTTTTTGTTTTTATTTTTTCAAAATAATCAAGAAAAATTTCATCAAACGGTTTTTCATCATATTGACTATGTTGTTGGCTTTGAAAATCAAATATCTCTCTATATGTAAGCAATCCTTTTTGTTGCTTAATATGTTTATTCCCGATATAATTAGGAACATAAAATTTAATGGGACAACGACACTCATTATCAAAGTCATCATAGTTTGCTATTATATATTCTGCTCGTACACCCCAAATATTAAATGTGTTTTCAATATCTTTCTCCAAAAACAAGTCTTTTACTATTCCTTCTAGTGCAAAATAAAATGCAACATCAATATTAAAGGTCCAATCCAACATTTGTGTGGGAAGTTTGTAGTGTTGAGCCAATGATGCCAATGCACACATATCTTTATCGTACCATGTTTTTAAATTATCAAAATATTCATTATTATATCTCATAAAATAGTTATTAGAAATATAATTATTAACCGGAACAGTCAATCCCTGTTTATTTGCTTCCTTATAAAAGTTTGTCAATAAATTATATTCAGATCTTATTATATTCTCCCAATTTCGTGCAATCATTATACTATGACACCCTGTCGGGTGATATTTTAAAATTAATGGAAACTCCGTGTCTTTATCTTTACGCAGCGCCGACGGTATTAGTTTATACGACCCCCTGGAATGACCTCTAAATATGAATCCATCAAAATTGATTGCTACTTGATCTATTTTCCAGTGTAAAAATTCTTTAAAAGATTCAAACTCCAATTCGGCATACCACGGTTTTTCATCTTGCATTTTTATTATCATAATTCCTCCTCCTTAAAACTTGTTCGTATTTAATCTAAATTACATACTTATTATATATTGTTTAAAACAAAATTTCAAGGTCCTTTATTTCCACCATATTTGTGTTTTACTAATTTTTGCTTTTGCCTTTTACATTTAACAAATAACGAAAAAATGGTAAACAAAAATTTTTTAAGTTACAAAAAAAGATTTGCAAAAGCTATTGAATTCTATACCGAAACCTTAAAGAAACTGCGGATTTATACCATCAAAACCTGCCAGCCGTGTGGACAATTCGTCAAACAACCCCCAAAAAGCAAATGGAGATTATTACCCATTTTATCTGGCAATCGCTACGATTATAATTTACCGACTTGAAGTTTTTTCTGAAATACGGTATAATAAATCAAACAAGTTTCAGAGGCTGAAAGAATGATAAATTTATGTGAGTTACTTCAAATTAAAAAAGAGGAATTTTCAGACTACAAAGTTCACTTTGCGACAGGCTCCTTAGACAAGAAAAAACCATATAACTCTTTTCTTATAGACGAATTCCAGATCTGGCAGGAACATCAGACAAATAAAAACTTTGGAAGAAAATATATTTTGTCATTAATTTATTACGACAAAGATATCTGGATGTTTGGCGGTATTTATGAAGTTTTATCTCAAAATCCAACCCAGATAAACTTCGACAACGGCAAAGACGGCTGGAAATATCAGACGCAACTTGTTCATAAAGCAACCGAGTACATAGGAAGAGCGTTTTTTAAATTCAAAAAAGAATTCAGGGCGTCTTATCCCGTGTTAGAATTAGCCCCTAAAAACGGCAAACCGGTAGCAGAAATGCCGTTATCTCATATCCTTGACAAACGTGTGGCACTAACAGACTTTTTAGGGTTTGATTCAGTTAATAT
>CAKQQY010000057.1 GCA_934271245.1 uncultured Clostridia bacterium
TCCGTTCTTTTTCATTTTTTCGCTTTTACGTTGATTTTATTTTCATTTAAGTGTAAAATAATCTTATAAGAGCGGTTATGAAGATATTTTGCAGAAAAAACAGAAAATATATTATCGACGGAATAGTTATCGTTTTAGTAGTCTTATTCACCCTTTTCTATCTTATAAAGGGCGGATATTTTACCGCGGAAAAACTTTCCGTTATAGATTTTTACGATTTTCTCATCGTTTCCGTTTACTGTTTTCTCGCTCTTGCGCTTTTATCTTTGGTGGATTTTCTGGTTTACCGTACGTTTACCCGTCAAATGCCGTATTATAAGTGTTTGTTCAACACCGTCAGCGGCAATCTGGGTTCCGGCGTTACGCCTTATAAAACGGGGCATTTTCCGTTGATGATTTATTATCAGATAAACTCGGGCGTGCCTTATCGGGACACCGCCGCGGGACTTATCAAATGCCAGATAATTTACAGTTTCACGTCGGTTGCGGTTTATACCGTCGTCGTGATTATTCTTGCGGCGAAAGGGTTATTCGTTACGATAAACGGCGTTTCCGTTCCGCTCTGGGCGGTGATTTCCTTAGGACTTCTTTTTCATCTCGGAGTTGCCGTTTTAATAGTCGTTTTAGCCTATATAAAACCGTTGCAGGAAAAAGTTCTTTCGCTTACCGCGAACGTTATAAAAAAATTCAAAAAAGATTTCGATAAAGATAAATTTATTGCCGAAAAGTCGGAAAAACTCGGCGTGTACAGAAGGGAAATATCTCTTATAGCGGGCGGATTTTATAAGTTTATACCTGCGTTTCTTTTTTACGCCGTATTTATGCTTATGTCGTCTTCTTCGGCGTACCTGTCGTATCTTCTGGCGTCGCATAATAAATTCGATTTTGACAGTATGCTTATTTTCTACATTCTCGTGCTGGCTTCGGCGTACGTTACCAACTTCGTTCCGATTCCCGGGGGAGTGGGTAGTTCGGAGATAATTTTTACGCTTATTTTCGCTTCGGTTATTCCCGACGAATTTATGGGCGCGGTGCTGGTTTTATGGAGAGTCGGTAGTTTCTACCTTTTAATTATTATCGATTTAATTCTTTTCGTTATATCGCATTTTTTCAGACAAAGAAAGAATAAAGAAAATCTCGCCGAAAATTGACGGCGGGATTTTTTATAAGAATTTTTGCTTTTAAGATTTTTAAGTCGCGACGTCGGTTTTTCTCGGTCGCGGCTTTTTGTTTTTTAGTAACCGATTCTTAAATCTTTGGCGGTGGTCTGCGTGTAATAGGGTAAAGCGATTTCTAATTCGCCCGTAAGCCTTATATCTTCAGACGACGCGCCGACGGATATTATATATTTTCCGTTTTCCACGTAAAAATCTTCTACCGACGGATTATAATAAGCGAACGCGTTTTTATCGAGAGTAACGGTGACTTCTTTCGTTTCGCCCGCTTTGATAAACGTTTTCGCGAACCCTTTCAATTCCTTTACGGGTCTATCCGAAGAGCAAACGGGGTCGGAAATGTAAATTTGCGATACTTCTTTTCCGTCAACGCCCGAAACGTTTTTAACGTTAAACGATACTTTATATTCGTCTTCCTTGATTTTTTCGATATTTAAGTCGGAATATTCGAACTGCGAATAACTCAGTCCGTAACCGAAGGGGAACAGGGGGGCGATGCCCGTTTTGTCGTACCAACGGTAGCCGAAGTAGAAGCGTTCTCCGTAGAAAACCGAGCCTTCGTATTCGTCGTTTATGTTTACGGGTAAATCTTCTTCCGACGCGGGGAAGGTTTCCGAAAGTTTTCCCGACGGATTTACTTTTCCCGAAATAATTTTCGCCGCCGCCGTATTGCCGCATTCGCCTGCGTAACCGACGTATATTATTCCTTTTACTTTGTCTACAAATCTCGAACAGTCTATCGCGCTTCCGCTGTAGATTACGACTATTACGTTTGAATACTTTTCCGCAAGTTTAAAGATAAGGTCTTCTTTTTCTCTGTCGGCTTTTATGTTTAATCTGTCGCGCCCTTCGGAATCTTCTATCGTGGTGTTAAGGCAAACTATTTTATATTCGCCGTCTAAATCGACCCTGAACGTCGCCTGCCCGTGCGAAATTACTTCGAATCCTTCTTTTGTCAACGCTTCGCCGAGATAGGGCGGTCTTTTATCCGTTTCTACCTTTGCGCTGCCGCCGCCCGATAACATCTGACTTGCGCCCCATATATCGAATAAATCTATTTTAGCGCCCGCTTTTAACGGTAAAACGTTTCCTTCGTTTTTAAGAAGAACGATTCCTTCTTCCGCTATTTTTTCGGCAAGTTCTTTTCTTTCTTCTTTCGTTCTGGTTACTTTACGGGTTTTTCTGTCTTTTTCTACCTTTTTTATAAGCGTCAACAGTCTTTCTGCCGACTCGTCGATTTCTTCTTCGGTGATAAATCCTGCGTTTAAGGCGTCTTTAAGACATTTTGCGTTTTGGTCAAAGTCGGGCATTTCAAGGTCGAGCGTGGCTTTTAACGATTTCGCTCTGTCTTTCGTCGCGCCCCAGTCGGAAACGATTACTCCGTCAAACCCGAACTTGTCGCGGAGTATTCCTTTAAGAAGTTTTCTGTTTTCGCTCGCGTATACTCCGTTTACCATATTGTAACTGCACATTACGGTATAGGGTTTTGCTTCGAGCGTTCTTCTGAAAGCGGGCAGATACGATTCCATAAGAGTTCTTTCGTCCACTTCGGAATTCTCGGTTAAACGGTATCTTTCGGAGTTGTTGCACGCGAAATGTTTAAGGCTCGTTCCGACGCCGCGTTTTTGTAACGCCGTAACGTATTCGAAACCGAGTTCGCCGGCTAAAAACGGGTCTTCGGAAAAATATTCGAAGTTTCTTCCGCATAAGGGAGTGCGCTTCATGTTTACGCCCGGCGCCAACAGAATATCCACGTTATGCTCGGCGCAATCGTCGGCGATTCCGTCCGCCATAAGATATGCCGATTCTCTGCTAAATGTGTTGGCTATAACCGATAAATTCGGGAAAGCCGTCGCCGGAACGGTGTATTCTTCCTGCGTTTTTTCTCCCGTGGTTTTATCGTAGACCGTTCTCGTTTCTCTCTTTCTTAATCCGTTCGGCCCGTCGGACATAAAAACGGAAGTAAGTTTTCCGCCCAAATCGTTCGTCTCCCAGGAAGTTTTTCCCGTTAAAAGGTCTATTTTTTCGTCTAACGTGAGTTTGTCGTTCATTTTCCGTTCTCCGTTTTTTAATTTTGTCGCTTTTTAATCGCATTATATCATCGTTATTTGCGTTTTTCTACCCATATATAGCCGTTTTTTTATCATATATTGCTTTTTATCTCGTTCGGCGGTTAATTGCTATGTATTTTTTTATACTTCAGCGGCGTAAGATTTACCGTCTTTTTAAATTTTTTCGTAAAATAGTTCGGACTGTCGAAACACAGTTTGTCGCTTATTTCCGCAACGGTAAGGTTGTTTTCTCTGAGCAGTTGTTTGCTCTTTTCTATTTTCAGCAAATTATAATATTCCATTATGCTTTTGCCGGTATATTTACGGAATTGCTTGAATAACTGTGACCGCGAATACGCCGACTCTTTACAAATATCGGCAATGGTCAGTCGCGTGTAAATTCCGTTTTTCAGTATGTTAAGCACGTCGTTGACCAGCTTTTTGGAATATTCTTCGTCCTGTAAAAAAACTCCGTTTTCTTCGGGGTTGTCGTCGGCTTCTCTCATAAGATTTATCAGTAAAATTTCGAGATAGTTCTTTATTTCCTGAAGTCCGCCGAGCGACGGCTTTTTTCTTAATTCCATTTTTTTCGAAAGGGGGTCGCTTACGGGTATATCGAACGTGTTTTTCGCTTCCGATAAAATGGCGAAAATCAGCGGCAGATATTTTTTATCGAGCCGAATTTTTTTGTCGTTGAAAAAGGAAACCGATTTCGAATTGCATTCAAAAGAGATTATAAACACGTTCGGCGCGGTTTTTCCGTTGGCTTTATGCGCGTGGAATTCGTTAGGTTTATGAAAATACATTTCGCCTTGTTGCAATTCGAACGTTTTGCCGTCCGCCCGGCATATAATGCTTTCTTTTTCGGCATAAACGAGTTCCCAGAAGTTATGAGATTCGCCGTCGGAGCAAAAGTTCTTATCGAATTCGAAGTAGTGTACCGTTATTATATCGCTTACGGATACAAGATTATTTACTTTATGTCTGAAGTATTTGTTCATACGTATAAGTATAAATATTCCGTTTATTTTGTCAAGTAGATTTTTTTACCCTTTTATGATACGAAAAGATATTGCGCGTCAAGCCGTTTGAACTTAAACTGTAACTTAGCAAGAATCATAGGAGATTATTATGAAAGTTTTGGCAATAGGGTGTCATCCCGACGACGTGGAAATCGCTTGTTCGGGTACGCTGATTAAATGCGTTAAACGCGGTGACGAAGTATACGTATGTCACGTTTCTACGGGGAATCTGGGTCACGTTATCATTCCGCCGGACGAGTTGACGAAAATAAGAGCCGAAGAAGCGAAAAAAGCGGGCAGA
>CAKQQY010000058.1 GCA_934271245.1 uncultured Clostridia bacterium
TGATTGCCATTCCTTTGGGAATTACTGCGGCAACTCATCAATATTCCATACGCGATTACGTCGTTACCGTGCTTGTTCTTATAGGCGTGTCTTTGCCGTCTTTCTTCTTCGGACAGATGCTGAAAGATATCTTCGCCAACAAACTCGGCTGGCTTCCTCCGTCGGGTACGGGAGATAAAACGCAAACGCTTGTCGGTCTTGCCGCGGTGAACGACTACATAAGACATATGATACTTCCTATTTTGACGGTAGTTATTTTAAGTATCGGTTCGCGTATGAGAATGACGAGAACCAACATGCTCGAAGTGTTGAATTCCGACTATATAAGAACTGCGAGAGCGAAAGGTCTTAAAGAAGGCACGGTTATTTATAAACACGCTTTCAGAAATACTATGATTCCGCTCGTCACCAGTCTTGCCGGGTTAATTCCGTCGCTTTTTTCCGGCGCAATGATTACCGAAACGGTTTTCGACTTGCCGGGTATAGGTAAATATGCTTTGGACGCAATGACTACGGGCAACATTCCCGTTATTATGACTTATAATATGTTCCTTGCGTTCTTATCGGTAGTAGGCGTTTTGCTTGCCGACCTTATGTATGCGGTTGTCGATCCGCGCGTTAAATTGGCTTAACAGGGGGCGTTATGGACAAGATAGATAAAGAAACCGAATTGTTCGAAGAAGTCGCTTCCGAAATGCCTGTCAACGCAGAAGCAAATCTCGACGACGCAGATACGGAAATTCCGCTGGATAAAAACGTTAAACTCATGTCGCCTACGCGCATGGTTGTTCGTCGTTTTTTCCGTTCAAAACTTTCCGTTGCGGGGCTTATCATGTTGGTCGCTTTATTTGCGTTCTGCTGGTTAGGTCCGGTATTCTATTCGCAATGGGGAGAAATCGACGTAGACCGTTCGGGTAAATACGAATATACTTATTTTACGAAAGATACCGATAAAAACGATCTCGGGTTTACGCAGGTTATCGTTACCAGAAACAGCGTTAACTCTCTCGCAAGTCCGTCCGGGAGTCACCCCTTAGGAACGGACGAACAGGGTCAGGATATTCTCGCCCGTCTTATGTACGGCGGCAGATTATCTTTGGCGGTAAGTTTTATCGCGGTATTTCTGACGTCCGCTTTAGGTATAGTAATGGGCGGCATCGCGGGGTATTACGGCGGCGTTGTGGATAACGTTATAATGCGTATATGCGACGTTCTGATATGTTTGCCTTCGCTACCGCTGATGCTTATTATCGGTACCGTTCTTGAAGCAAATAAAGTTCCGCAGGACTATTACATATACCTGTTAATGGGGATACTGTCCCTTTTCTCGTGGCCCGGTATGGCAAGACTTGTCAGGGGACAAATTCTTTTCCTTCGCGAACAAGAATATATGGTCGCCGCGGAAGCAATGGGGTATTCGACTCCGAGAAAAATTTTCAAACATTTAATACCTAATATTTTACCGCAAATTCTGGTTTCTATGACGTTGTCGCTCGGCGGTATGATTTTGTCCGAATCGACGCTTTCATATCTTAATCTGGGCGTTAAAGCGCCGTACGCTTCATGGGGTACCATGATAGAAATTATATCCAAGAGAACGGATATTCTTAAATCTTATCCGTTTGTATGGATTCCGTCCGGTATTTGCATTATTATTGCCGTTTTAGGTTTCAACTTCATCGGCGACGGATTGCGCGACGCGCTCGATCCTAAACAAAGGAGATAATTATGGGCGTGTTTGACTTTCTTAAAAAGAATAAATCGGAAAAAGAAAAAAGCATAAACAGCCACTATCTGAGCGGTAAAGAAGTAAGAGAAATCGCCAAAGCCAACATGGCGGAAATGCGCAGGCTCGAAAAAGCCAAAAATCGCAAGGCGCCTAAATCCGAATACGTTACCGAAATGAAAGATAACGGCAATATTCTGGAAATCGAAGACTTAAATACTTACTTTTTCACCGATCAGGGCGTGGTTAAAGCGGTAAACGGCGTAAGTTTTAACATTCCGCTTAACTCCACCGTCGGCGTCGTAGGCGAATCCGGTTGCGGTAAATCCGTAACTTCTATGTCCGTTATGAGACTTATTCAAGGTCCGTCCGGTCAGATAGTAAGCGGTTCTATACGTTTTAAGGCGTACGATTTTAAAACCGACGCTAACGGCAAATATATTCCCGTTTACGAAAAAGATGAAAACGGTAACGTTATAACGGAAAAGGTTCTGGATAAAGACGGTAACGTTAAACTCAATAAAGAAGGCAAACCCGTTACCCGTCCCGTTCAGAAAAAGACGGAAAGCGGTCTCGGCGTATACGAAAAAGAAGAAACCGTATACGACATAGCCAAAATGCCTATAAGGGAAATGTACAGACTTCGCGGCAGACAGATGTCTATGGTTTTCCAGGAACCTATGACGTCGTTAAACCCCGTATTCACGATAGGTAACCAACTCGACGAAGTTACTCTTCTTCACGTTCCCGGCGCAACGAAAGGGATCGCTAAAAAACGTTCGATAGAAATGCTTAACATGGTCGGAATAGCTATGCCGGAAAGGGTTTACGCTTCTTATCCGCACGAGTTGTCCGGCGGTATGCGTCAGCGTGTTATGATTGCTATGGCGCTTGCAGGCGAACCTCGCCTTATTATCGCCGACGAACCGACTACCGCGCTCGACGTTACTATTCAGGCGCAGATTCTCGATTTGTTTAACGATTTGAAAAAGCGTATAAACGGGTCTATACTTTTAATTACGCACGATTTAGGCGTTATCGCCGAAATGGCGGATTACGTCGTTGTAATGTATGCCGGCAGAATTATCGAACAGGGTACCGCGTCGGAGATTTTCCACAACCCGTGTCATCCTTACACGCAGGGTTTGCAAAAATCCAAACCGACGATGAAATCGAATTCCGATACGTTGTTCAATATTCCGGGCAACGTTCCTAATCCTATAAATATGCCGTCGCATTGCTACTTTAAAGAAAGATGCTCTAAATGTATTAAAGAGTGTTCGGGCGATTATCCTTGTATGGTACAAATCAGTCCGACCCATTTCGTAGCGTGCCACTTATATAATCCTAAGGAAAAATAATATGGAAACTAAAAACGTTAAAAACGAAGTCGAAACGGAAAACTTAACGGAAGATATTTTGACGGAAAACGCCGAAAATAACCAGTTTGCCGATTTTGACGATATTGCCGAAGCCGAAACGGAAGAAAAGGAAAGGGAAGCGCAAAGAGAAAAAGACGCTCAACTGCCGCCCGACCCCGACGCTATATTAGAAGTCAGGCATTTAAAAAAATATTTCGTCCTTAAAAAGACTTTAATGGGTAAACCGTTATCGACGCTTAAAGCGGTAGACGACGTATCTTTTAAGGTAAAACAGGGTGAAACGTTAGGTATAGTCGGCGAATCGGGCTGCGGTAAAACCACTATGGGCAGAACTATTTTGAAGTTGTATCAACCGACGAGCGGTCAGGTTTTCTTTAAGGGAACCGATATCGCTGGATACAAACCGAAAGAAATGCGTCCGCTCAGAACGAAAATGCAGATAGTTTTCCAGGACCCCTATTCGTCGTTGCCGCCGAGAAGCACTGTAGGCGATATTCTTTCCGAACCCGTTCTGGTGCATAATATCGTTCCGAAAGAACAGGTAAAAGAGTACGTTATGGACTTAATGGAGCGTTGCGGTCTTCGCGATTATTATTACGAAAGGTACCCGCACGAGTTTTCGGGCGGTCAGCGTCAACGTATCTGTATTGCGAGAGCGCTCGCCGTCAACCCCGAACTCGTCGTATGCGACGAACCTGTTTCCGCGCTCGACGTTTCTATTCAGGCGCAGATAATAAATCTTCTTAAAAAACTGCAAAAAGAGAAGAATTTAACTTATATTTTCATTTCTCACGATTTGTCGGTCGTAAAATTTATTTCCGATAAAATCGGCGTTATGTATTTAGGATCTATGGTTGAATTCGGAAACAAAAAAGAAATTTTCGATAACCCCGTTCATCCGTATACGCACGCGCTTTTCTCGGCTGTTCCTAATCCGAATCCGGACGAAAAGAGCAACAGAGAAATCCTTAAAGGGGATATTCCTTCGCCGGCCAATCCGCCGAAGGGGTGTAAATTCCATACTCGTTGTCCGAAAGCCATGGAAATATGCAAACATATCGCTCCGCCTTATACGGAAGTTGAAGAAGGGCATTTCGTTGCTTGCCACTTATGTAGCGGTAAATAAATATGTCTGACAAAAAGAAGAAAAAAAAAGAAAAAGTCATTTATTACGACGATAATTCCACTATAAGCGATATGTCGGGCGTTAAAGGCGGAATTAGTTTTCGCTCGGCAAAAAAAGAAGAAGAAAAAGAAAAGCATTCTTTTATCGACCAACCAAAACCGCCTTCAACCGCAAGAGAAAAGTTCAGAACTTACTTTGCGGCGG
>CAKQQY010000059.1 GCA_934271245.1 uncultured Clostridia bacterium
CCTTCCGCGCAAGGCGAATTATAAGGATACGGCAACGGAATTCCGTCGGCGCGATGTCCTTTTTTTCTTAAACTTTTTTCCCAACTATTACGAATATATTCACGAACAGTCATAGTACCCCCAGAAAAAACGGCGGACTTAGCATATCGTTAAGCCCGCCGCCGTTATCATTTCTTTCAGAAAAGCGAAACGTCTGTTATTTCGATTTCGATTTTTTCTCCCGCAGGAGCGAATTTATTCAGATAAAGCATAACCGAACCGTAGGAAGCGGCAAGTTTTGCGCTTTCGACGGCTATCGTCAGTTCGGCTACCCCGTCATCACTATCAAACGTGAGATCTCCTTCGTAAATCGGTCCGGACCCTCCGTTTATCCCGAAACTTACTTTTTCAAGATTTCCGCTGACTCGACGCATCTTAATGTGCAACTTGGTTGCTTCTATGGTAGCGGTATTGAATTTAAAGAGATACGTATTCCACATATTATCCTTATCCGCGAGTCCGGTAAATCCGATTTTTACGGATTTGTCCGCATTTATCGTTGCGGTATAAAAGTCTTTCGTGGCACTATATTCGTTATTTTCATGTCCCGTTATCCCGCGGAAGGTTTTCGCGTCTTCCTGCGAACCTGCAGCAACGGTGAACGTAAATTCTTTCCATTCGGAAACGCCCGCGCTGTTTTTACTGCGAATCTTTGCGTTATGCGGGCCTGCGGCAAACGCTTTTTCTTTTGTGGGACTGTACGCACGGCACATCATCGGAGCGTCGCCCGAAGGACGCGTACGTTGCATAAGGTCGGCAATCGCGCTTCCGTCCACTTCCAATTCGTATCCCGAAGCCGCAAAAACACGCTCCCAATAAACGACGCCTTCTCTCACTTCGGCGTAACCCGGCGCTTCCGGAGCCTGTTTTTCACCCGCTACCATAGCGATCTTAGTGAACTTGATTTCGGTTTCTCCTTTTGTTTCGTCGGTCGTACCTTCCAACGGACAAGGATTATTCAATTCGAGATATACGGCTTTCCAGCTTCCTTCACCGTCGAGATCAACGTCGGTTGTATTCAGACGAACCGAATTTTTCCCGGGTTTAACGGCATAACGCTGATACTGTTTGAAACTGCTTTCGCCGCCGAATTCAAACTGAATGACGGGCAAACTTCCTTTCGTCACTTCGAAATCGAGTTCGAAACTCGTTGCCTCCATGGTCGCGTCATACCAAAGGATAAGGCTTGTCCAGGTATTCGTCATTTTGCTTCTGTCGTAAGAAACCATAAACGCATTGTCGTCGCTGCCGTTCACGGCGTAATTGATTTCTCCGTTATAGGTGTTGTTCTCGATTTTGTTGATTCCCGAAACGACGTTTTTGCTGAGGCGATAACCGGAAACCACAACGACGCATTCGCTTTCGAATTTTCCGTCTTTAGTAGACGCGGTTACCTTACACGTACCTTCGTTTACACCCGTCACGTTACCGTTTTCATCTACGGTAGCCACGCCGGGATCGCTTGTTTTCCACTTCACTTCGGCGCTGCTTGCCGAAAGTTGTTCGCTTCTGCCCGCATCCAGGTTAAGGTTCTCTTTATCGAGCGTAATCGACGAAGTCGTTCCGTTCCCGTTCGGAGATTGGTTGCATCCGACCGCAAAGACCGACGTTACCGACAGCGCGAGCGTCAGCGCAAGCGCTAAAAATTTGCCTTTTTTGTTCATATTAGTTTTCCTCCTGATATATAAATTTAATTAAGGCCTCATTGATTAAACGGAAAATCTTTAAAGATCTCCTCATAGATTGCAGACGGAACATTCGTCATGTACAAACGTTTCCAGTCCTGCGTGATTGTGCGGAATTGTCCGATGCAAACGTCTTTATTGCTGTTCCAGTCGGGCGTCCACTGCAAACCTTTTTCACGCCACCAGTCCGCTCCGATATTCGCTACGTATTTAGCCTCGTCGATATCGGAAGGTTGCGACGCGTCCCATACGCACAGTCTTATATCCATCTCGGACAAAATATACAAAGTTTCGTTATTTTTTACGCTGCCGTCCTGATTAAGAAGTCCCGTTCCGACCAGATCGATCTGACTTCCGAACGGATGATAGTTATAACCGAGCGTAGCATAATCGAGTTTGATTCTGGTACGCTTTTCTTCGGCATAATTGATACTGTTTGACATGAAATTTTTATGTGCGTCGTTTCCGAAGTTTTCATCGTAAAACGATCCTTTCGGATTGGCATGTTCAAGCAAAACCCATCCGGAAGATTTCGTATACGCCCATATTTTCATGTTCTTAAATTCGATACCCGTATTGGAAACGGGATTTTGTCCGTTCTGAAGATAAATCGTAGACCAGATTCCGACAGCCTTCCAGCCGAGCGGTTTGTTGCCGTTACCGGAACCCGCCCTCGGATGATATTTCCAGTCGTTGGTATCGGCGCAAGACGGTACGGCTTCGTGATACGCGCTGTCTACGGAATGTTTCGGCGTGTACGCCGACTCGTCATTAGCGATTTTTTCATCTCTTAATCTCACAAAATCCTGCGGATTATCCGATAAATACTTTACGTTTTCTGCGGATAAGTCGCAAATGAAAGCGCCGTCTTTTGCAGAAAGATATTTCGTCGTTCCGGTTTCGAATCCGTTTTTCGCCATATCGCGTATCGTTTTCATCGCCTCGACATAGTTTTTTTCGATTCCGCCGCGAATCGTTTCCAACGTGGCGTTATCCCTTGACTCTTTAGCCGCCTTATTCAGGTTTACTCCGCCGAAATATATCGTTCCGCCTTTTTTCTTTGCCGCGTCCAGACTGCCGAGCGCGCTACGCCCGCTCGTATCGAAAATCGCCGTTACCCCGTTTTTATATACCGAAGAAGCATAATCTTCGGCTTTTACCACGTTCGTTTGCTCTTCGATATATTTCACGCTTACCGAAGCGTTGCCGACGCCTTGCAAAAAGCCGTACAACATACGATTATCGAAACCGTTTTCATATACGGAAACATATCCCGCTTTTTTTGCGCCGTTTTCAGCAATCGCCCGTCCGCCGAGATATCCGAATTCCTCAGGTTGAAATTCCAACGCGCAAACGTTGTCTCTCACGTCGCGAAGAGCCGCGTCCAGAACGATAAATTTCATTCCCTTGAAACTTTTAACATAACCGGACAACCCGTTATACGCCTCTCTCCCGACTATGGCAACCGTTTCGATTCCGCCCTTTGCTATTTCTTCCTCCACCGCGCGCCGATAATTTTCTGTGTTTTTTCCGAGTTCAAGCGTTTTGAATCCGCATTTTGCCTCTTCTTTGGCGGCTGTATATACTTTGCCGCCGAATTCGTCGTTGCTATCGCCCGCATAACAAAGCAAAACTTTTGCGTCCGCTTCGTTTTTCGGCGAGCATGCACATAAGGAAGTTATAAGAACCAACGATAACGCCGCCGCTAAAATTTTTGTTATTTTCATTTTTTACCCCTTTACGCTACCCACGGTAATCCCTTTTACGAAATAACGTTGCAAAAACGGGAATACGAGCGCGATTGGCAATACGCCCAGGAATATCTGCGCCGCCTGCAAATTTTTCCCTCCGATATTTTTCAAGGCTTCCAGTTGTTCGGGCGTAAGAGTAAAGCCCGATTGCTTCGTAGGATCGCTCGAAACGATCATCGTATATAAGTAAGACTGCAACGGATACATAGACGGATCGTTCATAAACATGATTCCGTCAAACCAACTGTTCCATTGCCCCACCGCAGTAAATAAAACAATCGTAGCGATCGAAGGCATCGAAAGCGGAATATATATTTTAAACAAAATGGTAAATTGCCCCGCCCTGTCCAATAAAGCCGCCTCTTCGATATCTCGCGGAATGCCTCTGAAAAAATTCATCAGCATCAGCACGAACCAGACGTCGCATGCTCCCGGCAAAACGTAAACCAGAAAACTGTTCAGCAATCCGAGTTGCTTATACAAGAAATACGTAGCAAACAATCCGCCGTTCAAAAACATGGTGACAAGAAAAAACCACGTGAATCCTGTTCTTCCTTTGAATCTTCCGTCCGTTTTCGACAAGGGATATGCCGTAAGCACCACGACGATCAACGAAACCGACGTGCCGACTATCACTCTCATCACGCTGATCACGAGTGACGTAAAGAATTCGTTTTTCTGCAGAAGGTACTGATAAGCTTGCAACGTAAACCCTTTCGGCAGAAGAAACACTACGCCTTTGCTTGTAAATTCGTCGGATGAAAACGACATCGCGAGAAGATGAAT
>CAKQQY010000060.1 GCA_934271245.1 uncultured Clostridia bacterium
AAGGAATATATGGAGAACTGGTGCAAGGCTCACCCCGAAACGAGCGTCGTGCGGTTTACTACCTTCCTTTATCAATTTACTTTGATATTTAACGAAAAAGGAAAAGAAAAGCAGGTGGAATGGTTCGGGTACGCGCAGACGGCGAACCCCGTTTTAATCAAAGACTTTGAAAAAGAAAGCGGAATAAAGCTCGTTGCGGAGGATTTCGTAGACAGCGGATATTACAATAACTGTTTCCGTAACCCCACGGAGAAATTCAAAAAATACATGGATTTCGTGGAGCGGTTTGTAGCGAGAACCATAAAAGAGCTTGTGGATATATGCCATAAATACGGCAAAGAAGCGATGATGTTTTTAGGCGACGACTGGATAGGCAGCGAGCCTTACGGAGAACATTTCAAAGAAATGGGCTTGGACGCGGTGGTAGGCTCCGTCGGAGGCGGAGTCACCGTGAGAATGCTGTCCGAGATACCGCACGTTAAATACCGCGAAGGGAGGTTTTTGCCGTACTTCTTCCCAGATACGTTCTTTGACGGAAACGAGGAAAACGCGGTTGCGGAGCTTAATAAAAACTGGCTTACGGCGCGCCGTGCGATGATGAGAAAACCGCTCGACAGAATGGGCTTCGGGGGTTACCTTTCGCTTGCGGCAAAATTCCCCTCTTTTATCGACAGAGTAGAGGAAATAGCGGACGAGTTCAGAACGATATACGAAGCGATAGATAACAAAAAGCCTTGGTGCAGGCTGAAAGTAGGACTCTTAAACGCTTGGGGAAAGAAGCGCAGTTGGATGAGCCATATGGTGGCGCACGAGCTGTGGTATCAGCAGATATATTCGTATCAGGGGATATTAGAAGCGATTTCGGGACTTCCTGTGGATATAGAGTTTTTGTCGTTCGACGATGTGAGAAACGGAGTGCCGAAAGGAATAGACGTGATAATCAACGCGGGCGACGCATATACCGCGTCTTCCGGTGGAAAAGAGTGGCTCGATGAGAGATTACAGGTTTCGATAAGGAAGTTCGTATACGAGGGCGGAGGATTTATCGGAGTAGGAGAACCTACGGCTTGCGAAGGGAACGGAAGGTATTTTCAATTAGCGGACGTACTCGGGGTAGACGAAGAGATAGGATTTACGCTTTCTAACGATAAGTATAATATACAGAAGCAAGCGGACGAGTTGACGGAAGGGTTAAAAGGAATCGACTACGGAGAGGATAAGAAGAATATATTCGCTCTTGACGGAACGAAGGTGCTTGATATAATTTTTTCCGATCGTTTTAAGAGAAACGTAAACGTCGGCGAAGTAAAGATGGCGATAAACGAGTACGGGAAGGGAAGAAGCTTTTATATAACGGGAATCCCTTATTCGTTCCAAAATTCGCGGCTCTTATACAAAGCGATGTGCAGGGTAGCGAACAAAAACCTATACGAATGTTATTCGACGAACGAGAACACGGAATGTAACTATTATCCCGCGAGCGGGAAGTACGCGGTTATAAACAACGCGAAGACGGAGCAGAGAACGGAGTTTTACGATGAAAAAGGCGTAGAAACCGAACTTACCCTTAAACCCATGGAAGTAAGATGGATAAAAGAATAATCAAAACAGAAAACTGGGATGAGGGGTTGCAAAAATAACTATTAAAAAATTTACAGTATTTGAATTTTATGTAAGGGGAATCAGAAAAATGATAAAACAGTCAAGACCTAGATTTTTTGCCATATTTATAGTTGCGACGATAATGATTTTACTGTGTGCGGCGGGGAAAGTGAATTCTTTTGCTGTCGACGGTGTAGAAAGCAAAACAACTACCGATATAATCGAGGTAAAAAGCCCGTTGCAAAATACAACTGTAAAAATCGACAGTGATCAGGTTGAGGAATTTTTTAAAAAAGACATTGGCTCGGCGGTAAAATTTTATGGAAAGGGGGAGCAACTTCCGTCAAAACCGATAAAACTCGAATGGACTACAAAAACAGGAAGATATTACGAAGTTTACGTTGCGGACAATCCTCTGTTTAAGAACGCGGAAAAATACGTTTGTCTTGACGGCAATCTCGAACTTAAAGAACTAATACCCGAAGCAGAGTATTTTTGGAAGGTTAAGGTTATCGATGACGAAGGAAACAAAAAGTTTTCTAAAATATATAATTTTAACACGGGAGGAAACGTGAGAGCCTTTGCGATAGACGGCGTTTCAAACGTTCGCGATATCGGGGGGAAAGAAACGTCAGACGGAAGAAAAATTAAATACGAAATGATATATCGGTCTGGCGAAGGTGAAAAGATTACCGAAAAAGGAAAAACAATTATAAAGAAACTCGGTATAAAAGTCGATTTCGATTTAAGGGGGGCTTCGGCGGCAAAGAACGGTTCTCCGTTCGGCGAAACGTTAAAGGTTTTGGCTTTTAACGGCGCGTATTATGCGGCGAGCGGCTATGAAACGGGAATAGACGGAAGCAAGGAATATAAGAACGCTTTTCGAGACGAGCTGAAAGCGTGCGCCGATTCGGGAAATTATCCTATGATAATTCATTGTTCGCTCGGAAGAGATAGGACGGGAACTCTTGCATTCATATTGGAAGCACTCTGCGGTGTGGAAAAAGAAGCTCTCGTACGCGATCATATGCTTTCTTTTTTGTCTGAGAAAGGGTCTGTCGGCAGCGGGAATCAGTTTGAAGTAATTTTAAGCAATATAAATGCGCTTTACAACTATATAGATAGATTTGAAGGTGAAACCTTTGCGGAAAAAACGGCAACCGTTGTAAAAAAACTTGGCGTAACCGATCGTGAAATCGATTCGATAAGAAAAATATTGCTCGGATAGGAGGTATAAAAGTGAGGAAAATCAATATTATAAAAGGCTTACTCTTTGCTGCGATACTTCTTTTTGCAGTCTGTTTCGGTTCGTTCGTGTCGTTTGTATCGGTCGTTAAAGCTACAGATAACGGCACCGTTTTCGGTGACGGCACATTTAATTATTCGGAAAAAGTCGACGGATTAAATCTCTACGGCGGTTGTAATTTATGCGTTATCGACGGGGCGGAAGCAGAAAACGCCGGCGTTCCGAAAGGTTATACCGAGAACGTAAATATTTTGAAGATGGAAAGCATTCATTCTTTCGGAATGGATGTTGTGTTCGATTTTTCTGTTTCCGAGTATCAAAGAGCAAAAATAACGGGTATTTCAATTAAGTTTTATATAGAATCAACTTCGTCTGATGACGCTAAATATCCTGATTTTCGTATTCCCGTACCGAACGATGCAAATCGTTGGGTGACGGGCGGACAAGGCGTTGCTACGAAAACAAATGAATGGATAACGCTGGAACTCACGGATAAACAAATTGATCTGTTATGTGTGGACGATACTCTCAAAGCATTTGTCGTTTGTTTAAGGACAAACGAAGAAACGGTTATGTATATCGACGAGGTAAAAGTATCTCTCGCCAAGGTAGTAGAGGATAATCCGATTATAGTCTTACCTTACGATAAAATTTACGTTTCGGAGGGGGCTTATCCGGCAGAAATAAAAGCGACAGACAGCGTAGGCGA
>CAKQQY010000061.1 GCA_934271245.1 uncultured Clostridia bacterium
GAAGCGGACTGCTCCTTAAAAAGAAAAGGCTCGACAACTTTATAAATATGGAAATTATTTTTAAATAACTTATTTTTAACCCCCGCCGATAAATTCGGCGGGGGTTAAGCATAGAAAAAGACGGGTTTTCAAAAGCGCAGTTTCCATAGGGAATTATTAAAATTTTAATTTTAGAATTGCGCTTTTAAACGAAAAAGAAAGGCTCACGGAAAGTTATCCGAGAGCTTTTTTTCATAAAAAAATATGAATATATATTGCTTGTAATCTTTATACAATCTTAATACCTTTCACGAGAATCCTAATGCTATCTTTATGAAAAAAATGATATTATGATACCGATAAACGGAATCGAGGCTTTTGCATGGGAATACTAAAAAGGAAACTATCATCCTTTCAGATAATACTACTAGGATTCGCGGGAGTTATTTTGCTCGGCGCATTTTTACTTACCTTGCCGATTTCTTCAAAAACTCACGAATGGACATCGTTTATCGACGCCCTTTTTACTTCGACGTCCGCCGTATGCGTAACGGGACTTATCGTGTTCGACACGGCAACGCACTGGACGATATTCGGGCAAATCGTTATATTATTGCTGATTCAAATCGGAGGCATGGGCGTTGTTACCATAGCCGTGTCTCTCGCCGTTATTTCAGGCAAAAAAATCGGTTTGTTCAGCCGCGAAACAATGAAAAATGCAATTTCCGCGCCAAACGTTAGCGGTATAGTCCGTTTGACCGGATTTATTATCAAAGGTATATTTTTGATTGAACTTATCGGCGCGCTTGTTATGATGCCCGTATTTTGTATAGATTACGGCGCCGAAGGAATTTGGCTGTCGATTTTCCATTCCGTGTCGGCATTCTGCAATGCCGGATTCGATATTATGGGGACGAAAAGCGGCGAATTTACTTCTATCACGCAATATTCGGCGCAACCCGTCGTCAATATTACGATTATGTTGCTGATTATTATCGGCGGTATCGGTTTTTTGGTATGGGAAGACGTTTGCAAACACAAGTGGCGAATAAAAGAATATCGCACGCAAAGCAAAGTGGTATTGATTGTAACCGCAACGCTTATTGTTTTGCCCGCGATATACTTTTTCTTTTTTGAATTCGGCGATTTACCTGTCGGTGAGCGAATACTTGCTTCTTTATTTCAATCGATAACGCCGAGGACGGCAGGGTTTAATACGGAAGATCTTACGGCGATCAGCGATACGGGATTATACTTGATGATTATTCTTATGTTGATAGGCGGTTCGCCCGGTTCTACCGCAGGCGGTATGAAAACAACGACGATAGCGGTTTTATTTTCTTCCGCTTTTTCCGTATTCAGAAAAAAAGACAATGCGGAACTTATGAAACGGCGCGTCGACGACGAAACGGTTAAGACGGCTTCGGCAATATTTATAATGTACATAACCTTGTTTTTATTAGGCGGAATGGCTATAAGCGCGATTGAAAATTTGCCTGTTACGTCCTGCCTTTACGAAACCGCTTCCGCCGTAGGCACGGTAGGTCTTACGCTCGGGATTACCCCGACGCTCGGAATTGCGTCCAAGTTGATTTTGATATTATCTATGTTTTTCGGGCGCGTCGGCGGAATGACGTTGATATATGCCGCTTTCGGCGCAAATAAAAAGCAAGCGGCAAAGTTGCCGACGGATACGATTGCAGTCGGTTAAGGAGGTTTTTATATATGAAAACAAAATCGGTTTTATTGATAGGTCTCGGGCGGTTCGGGAAATACATCGCAATGAAATTGCACGAATTAGGACACGAAATCATGGCGGTAGACGAAAACGAAGAAAGAATTAACGACGCCATGCCTTATGTGACTGACGGACAAATCGGCGACAGCACAAACGAAGCGCTATTGAAATCGCTCGGCGTAAAAAACTACGACGTCTGCATTGTAACTATCGGCGGCGACTTTCAAGGTTCTCTCGAAACGACCTGCTTATTAAAAGAATTGGGCGCGCAAAAGGTTGTTTCTCGCGCGGAACAGGACGTACAGGCAAAATTTCTTCTGCGTAACGGCGCGGACGAAATTATTTATCCCGAAAAACAACTTGCCACATGGGCTGCAATCCGTTACAGTTCCGACCACATTCTCGATTACATAGAACTCGGCGATTCCTGCTCGATATTCGAAGTCTCAGTTCCGTCGGCGTGGATAGGAAAATCTGTTGTAGAAATCGATATTCGCAGAAAATACAACGTAAATATAATCGCCACAAAGAAAGGCGGAAAAATAAATGCTGTTGTTACCGCCGACACGGTTCTCTCTGCAGACGAAACGCTTTTAGTTCTCGGGGAATACAAAGCAATGCGGAAATGCTTCGATATCTAACCGATGTAAAATAAGGCAACCTTTATGGAAGACGTAATACTTATCATTGCAGTAGTGGCGGTTATGATTTTCGGCTTTTTTATTATGAAAAGGCTCGACGTCTTTTTGGAAGAAAACAGAAAAGCAATTGAAAAGGAACAGAAAGAAGAATGCAGTCCGCTTGAATTCATTGACGCGGAAAATTATGAGAATATGATTTCCGGGATTGAAAATTTCAAAAAAAGTCATAAAAAAGCCGCAGTTATTATCTTTGACAAAGAAAATCGGGGATTGACCGATGTCTTAAACGATTACAAAAGTCGTTTCAAGTAGATTTTATTCAAAAAATATGATATAATACAAGAAGTTGTAAATTTGCTTGCAAGGGTTTACAACTTCGCAGTATTTCAAACAAGAAGAGCAAAAACGCAAGTTTTTGCCGGAACCCGTCAGGGTTTTAAAAGTTTTTATCGTAAGACAAAAACTTTACTTCTTATAGTTTATAATACAAGAAGTTACAAACTTGCTTGCAAGGGTTTGGAACTTCGCAGTATTTCAAGAGAGCGTGCAAATTTTTAGAATAAAAATTTGCGTGGGGCGATTAGCCCCGAAGTGTTCCCTGAACACTTCTATGCTTATACTATAATATCGAAAGTTTTGTCTGAAAGCGCGCGAAGCGCATTTTCAAGGAAAACTGATGTTTTTTCAAACTAAGAAGGCAAAAACGCAAGTTTTTGCTGAAACCCGTCAGGGTTTTAAAAGTTTTTATCGTAAGACAAAAACTTTGCTTCTTATAGTTTATAATACAGGAAATATAAAACGAAGGAGATACGGATTAACCGAATGGGAAAGCAGTATAAAAACGACAAAGAACACATTCTGGTTTGTTTGTCTTCCGCGCCTTCAAATCCGAAAATAATTCAGACAGCGGCAGCCA
>CAKQQY010000062.1 GCA_934271245.1 uncultured Clostridia bacterium
ATATAGAGGTGTTCCATAGTGGTTATGAATATATAATCAGGGAAGATATAAAGACCGCTTACCGAACTTATGGAGTTATAACTTATCACGATGAAATTGATGAATCGGGGGGCGTGAGAAGCATAGGTGAAAGGGATAGAGAGTCTCCGCGAGAAAGATATATAATTATACAAAACTCGGAAAAAATAGATGATTATTTTACACGTTTTGATGAGGTGGATTTTGAAACAAAAATGATAGTAATGGTTTTTTTTACCGATTATAATGGCAGTTCATGCTATGTCCACTACGCAAATATAGAGGGAACTGCTTTAAAAATTCAATTTTCATCACGTGTGCTGAAAGGTACGGCGACGGGGATTGAACCGGGAATTCAAAATTGCCTTGTAATGAAGATGGACAAACACGATATAACCGAAGTTAAAAGAGTTTAAAAAGGAGAACATAAAGGATGAAAAATAGAAAAGTATTGTTATTATTGCTTACATTTATCACAATTTCAGCGAGCGTGCTTTTTATTTTTTACAGAGAACCTATAAAGGTAGAGGCTTGTGATACTCAAAACAATCTGCAAGAGTTTTTATACGATATCAATGAGCAACCGAGTTTTATTCTTACAAGTTTTCAAGACGGAGGTTATGGGATTTCTTCCGCAGTTACGGGAGAACCGATTGAATTTTCAAAGATAAACAATTTGCCATACGATAACGGTAGTAGAAAATATTACGGCGGGCCATTTGCATATATTGAGAAAAGAAACGGGCAATTTTATAATATTCGGGTAGCCGAAAATAACGAAGGCAATAGTCAGGCGGAAACGGGAAAGACGAAAAAATTTGACAGTGATAACCTCATTAAATCAAATGCGGACGGAATTTCAGGCACCGAATACATGGACAATAGAGACTATTTTAGTTATAATTTGCAATATGGAGCAAATTCCCATAATACCTGCGGCTCGGTAGCCACGCAAATATTACTATCGTACACTAACTACTATTTTGACAGGAGGATTGTTTCGCCGAATTATTTAAACGGCGCGTGGAAATCGCCTAACAATGGGGATAGATTTGATCGAAACAATTACGATTCACCATCAAAAGATCCTAATGCATGTTCAGATCCTACTTCAAAGGACGAATATATTTTAATGACCAACAATGATTTTTACAACCATATCATTTCAATAAACGAGCCCGGGGCCTTGCAATGCGTTGACACGGTAACTACGACAATCGTTGACGAAGATAAGAACCTGACGACAATCACGGTTGAGGTGAAAAATATCGATGGTACATATCTAAAAGAAAAAACTGTGGAGGTTCGCGAAAGAAAAGAAAATGAAAAAAGTAGTGTAAAAACAAAACATTCTCATAGTGGTTCATATATGTCCGACGTAAAGAAAGGAGTGCAAACAATACTAAATAACTCAATCGGTAGTGGCAATTACACGCTAAACGATGGCGGGAGTGCGATTGGTCTGTCTAAGAACGAATACGCCGATATAAGAAATGAAATTAAGAGCAACAGACCTGTTATTTTATTGACGAACAGTTTTCTTGGAGGTCCCAATCATTTCACCGTTGCGTATGGTTATGCCGATTACACATACCCGGGGAAAGACGAGGCTTTCAGTGGGTTTATAACCGATTTCGGTTGGGGAGGCGAGTCTCATAACGTTTGGTTAAATTCTTCGTGGTGCGCGCAGTATTTATCCGTACAAACAAAACATGAACACAACTACAATATAGATACGGGTAAAAATTTTAGCGGTTATAAAAGAGAGGTTCGGTGCGGCGAGTGTGGGCATAGAACGTTGAAGGATATTTATAGTGTAGACGATGAAGGCGTTTTAACGGTAAACTATTCGCTATCAGGGGAGGTAACTATACCGTACAGAGTTGGAGATAAAGTTGTTTCTAAAATCGGAGAGGCTTCGTTTATGGACTATCGCAATATAACTTCGGTTTCAATATCGTATGGGATAAATGAAATTTGCAACAATGCTTTCAACGGGTGTGTTTCTTTAAATTCTGTTAGTTTACCGTCGTCTCTACAAAAAATAGGAACGGGAGCATTTTATAATTGCTCGCAAATGAAAGTAGTAATAATTCCTGAGTATGTAAACACTGTAGAAGTAGCGGCATTTGATAGGAGATATATTCAAAAAGTTTTCTATAAAGGAGATCAAAGTAAATTCAGAAACATAGTGAACCACCAGATTTTTGACGATGAAAACGTGTATTATTATTCATGGAGAAAACCTGCCTATGGGTCCCATTATTGGAGGTATACAAGCGGACTACCGGAGATATGGAAGTCGATAAAGGTAACGAGCGTCACGCCGAACGGTAGTCTTAATCAGGAAACAACGACGCAGATTACTTTTACGTTCAGCGAAGATCCAGGAAACTTGAGAGCGTCGGATTTCGCGTTTTCAGACGGAGAAGCAACGTATATACAAGGTAGCGGAAACACGCGTATCGTTGGAATAAGCGGGTTTAATTTGAGAAATACAAGAAGCGTATCTGTAAGAATTACGCCGCAATCCGAGTATTGTTTCGTGGATGAGTATAATAACTCTACGATATATGTAAAACTAACGCCCATTATTTATCTCGATAAGGACAAGGATTATTTCAGCGGCAATTTCGGCGACGATTATGTGGACGAGCATATTTTTACCGAAACTACGACGCTTCCGAAAGCGCATAAAGTTGCAAGGAGACTTGCCGCATGGTATTTAATGGATGAGGACGGGAACTATACGGCTATAGAGTCGTTACCTGCCGATTTTCACGCCGAAAGCGTTACCGTGTACGCCGAATGGAAAAGCAATTTGAATATGGATTATTTCGACGGAACGCCTTTGGAAATGGTATACAATATGAGGGGCGATAAAATGCGAGTGCCGGATGTTTTTTGTGGAACAGGCGACGTAAGTCAAAGCGATTTGTCGTATATGCTGAGGGAGTCTTTATTCCCCGCTTTGTCGAGGTTGTCAATCGGCGGATATTCGTACGAGTTAAATTTCGATTTGATTAGGTCGCACGAATTGAACGGCAATGTTTTAACGATTGAATTGTTTGACGATTATAAATTCAGCGACGGTTCTATGC
>CAKQQY010000063.1 GCA_934271245.1 uncultured Clostridia bacterium
TGTTATTTGAAACTAAGGGCAAAAAGGGAAATCCCGTCATATTATTCTTTCATGCAATGGGCGTGACGGGAGAGAGCAGCGGACGCGTCGCCGAATATTTGCAAAACGAATATTTTTGCATTATGCCCACGTCAACCGTTTATTGCGAAGGACAGAAATACGTTTCGAAAGCAGATGAACTTCGTCAGATAGAGGAGTTTTTAAAGGAAAACGACGTAAATAACCTTGCGCTTGTCGTCGCTTCGTCTATCGGCGCGGATTTAGCCGTAACTTTTCTGTCCGAAACAAAAATTCCCGTCGGTCATGCTTTTTTCGACGGCGGGCAGTTTGCGAAAATAGGTAAATTCGCGCGCCGTATAATGACTCCGTTTTTGTATTTCGCGATAAGAAGTCTGTATAAAAAGAACGGCGAAAATCTCGGCAAAATCATGTGGTGCGACGACGATGTTGTAAAACCGTATTTCGTTGCGGCGGGCAAGGCATTGAAGTACGGAAATATCCGTCGGCAAATGGCAGACAGTCTTGAAAATAAACCGTTTCCGCCGATTGGCGAGAATTTACAGAAGCACACGTTTTTCGAGTTCGGAAGCATAGAAGACCATTATAAATATCGCGAAGACGTTAAAAAGTCGTATCCGTATGCGCATTATCCCGTTTTCGAGGGGTATAATCATATGCAATATCAGATAAAAGACACGAAAGGTTTTGCCGAAATGCTTGTTTCGGTTATAGATAAAAACGAAATTCCGCGGTTCTCTTTTTTGAAGGAGAATTGAATAATGAAGTACCATATAGAGAAGAATACGGTGCAGGAAACGCTTGTAATTCCGCTTTACGGAAGAAAAATATGCACGGAACTTTATCCGAATTTATATCGCGATGAAACCGCGCAAAAGCTCATGGAGAGAATCGATTACGATTTTTCGGCTTTGGAAAAACAAGCGAAAAAAACGATGTATCGTTTCGGCTTTTTAGAGGTCGCGGTGAGACAGAACGACCTTGCTTACGAGATAAAAGATTACTTAAAGACTCACCCGAATGCGGCTGTCGTTAATCTCGGTTGCGGGTTAGACGGTATGGGAAGAAAGTGCGATAACGGAACATGCAAGATATATAACCTCGATTTTCCCGACGTAATAAAAATGCGTAACGAACTTCTGCCCGCAGGCGAGCGTGAAGAAAACGTCGCATGCGACCTTAACGACACGTCGTGGTTTAAAAAAATCGACGGTTCAAACGGCGCGGTTTTCTTTGCTTCTGGCGTATTTTATTACTTTTTGACTGAGCAGGTGAAAGAACTTGTCCGCAAAATGGCGGATGCTTTCCCGAACGGAAAACTCGTGTTCGACGCGGCAAACAAAAAAGCGGGGAAACTTCTTCGCAAAACATGGCTTAAGATCGTAAAAATCAAAGACGTCGGCGCATTTTTCGCCGTATCGAACGCCGCAAAAGAATTAACGCCCTGGAGCGATAAAATAAGCGTTTCGAGCCGTGGTTATATGCTTGGTTATAACAATTTGAAAGATCCGTCCATAAGCGGCTTTTTCAGATTTATGGCAAAGCTCGGCGACGGATTTATGAAAATGCAGATTGTGCGAATAGATTTCGGAGGAGCGCAATGAAACATATTCATTTCGACGTTAAAACGGGTGGGTTTTACGGTGCGTATTGGAAAAATAGAAAAGGTACGAACAGCGCGATAATTGCCATGCTCGGCGACGATCCAGAGGATTATATGGCAAGAAGTTGCGTTAAGTGGCTCATGAAAAAAGGCGTAAACGTGCTTACCATGTCGCCCGGCAAAAAGGATTACAGCCACCATAATTATCCGCTTGAAAGGATAGAAAGCGCGATTAAGTGGCTGAAAGATAACGGCAACAAAAAAATCGGCATAGCGGGCGCGTCGACTACGGGTACGCTCGCACTGACTGCCGCTTCGTATTTTAACGATTTAACGCTTACAATCGCGATGACGCGAGCGATTTTATATGGCAGGGCTTTGAACAAGGCAAGAAAGACGGTTGCGGCGAGTGGCCTGTCGAGGGCGAATCGTTGTTTACATATCGCGGAAGCCCGCTCCCGTATATGCCGTTTTGTTACAAACATCCCGAGTATTGGCTGGTTATGCGTGCGGAAAGTAAAGCGCACCATAACATGGCGGATTCGTGCAAGATTTTTAACGATTCCGAAGCCGCTCACACCATAACCGAAGACGAGTTTATAAAAATAGAAAATATCAAGGGCGAACTGCTTTTAATCGGTGCCGAAGACGACAGTTTGTGGGAAGCTGCAAGATATGTCCGCCGCGCAGAAAAGCGTCTTAACTCTAAGCCGCACGACTGCCACGCGCAGTTTATTACCTATAAGCACGGTACGCATTTTGTTTTTCCGGAAAGTCTTTTGAAAAAGATTTTTCCGGTAGGGACAGGACTGCTTTTGAAAATAATGTTCAAGGCGGCGAAAGAGTTTCCGAAAGAATGTAAGGAAACGAGAATTGATATCGAAAACAAAATGTTGCAGACAATCGAAAACTGGATGAACAACTGAGCGGTTACGGGTGGTCGATTCCGATAAAATAAAACGCGGTAAAGGAGCGGATAACTATGAAATACGGTTTTATAGAAAAGTTAATGTGGACGGGGTATAAAGGCACGTTCCGTAAGCAACTTACGCAGACGCTTTCAAAAGAAAACCCCAAAGAAGTTATGAAAAAGGCTCACGTTAAGTACAAAGAAATTTTGTCGGACGTAACGGAGTTCGAAAAGGGCGACAGATTTTTAATCAATATTTTAAGTTGCGCAATGCTTGCGTCCGTATTGCTGACGGTAAAAAACAAATATTCGCTTGAAGAAGTCCGCGCGTATTATCGAGGCGCGATGTGCGACAATTTTTTGACGCAAGTCGCATCGAAGAAAAGTAAGGCGTACACCGAGAAGGGTAGGAAATTACTTAAAAAACAAGCCGAAAAAAGCGAGATTTTGGCTGCAAAAAATCCGTATTCATGGAGATTTACCGTCGAAGACGGAAAAACGATAAATCAGTACACCGCAACCTTTTACACTTGCGGAATTTGTTAT
>CAKQQY010000064.1 GCA_934271245.1 uncultured Clostridia bacterium
TTCACTCATGACTCTCATAAACGCACCTCTGATAATTTCAGAACTCATTGTTCTGTTATTATATCATGGCAAAGACGCGTTGTCAATAGGTTTGCAGAACTTTTGTTTCGTTATGTTTTTTTGTTTCCTGCGGCGCAGATTCTGATGTCCAACATTGCCGTCAAAACGGTCGCACGTGCGAATTATATTAAAAAAAATTAATAAAAAGTACTTGATTAGGCGTTTTGAATCGTGTATAATAACGGCGGCTTGTGTCATGTATCATCAAAAACGGAGGGAGAGGAGCGGTATCAACCGCTTGTAAATGTTACTTCGTAATCAATATGGCATCTTACGGATACTAAATTGCAACTTTTTATTCCAAAACCATTAGAGCAGGCACGATAACCGTGCGGACGGGCTAAAAAAAGAACAAACAGGCTCTAAGCCGTTTGAAATAAAAAATTTTATGGAGGGCGTCAAAAATGACACAAATCAAAACCGAAAGGAAGAACAACAGGAAAACAGCGATTATCGTAGCTTTGTTACTTGCGTTAATCGCACTTATGTGCTTTGGGGGATACACCTTCTCCAAGTACGTAACGAGCGGCAAGGGTAGCGGCACCGCAAAGGTGGCAAAGTGGGGTTACACCGCAAGCGTAAACACCTCGAAACTCTTCGGCGAGGAATATAAATACGATGCCGCAAAAACAGCAAGCACCGTTGACGGCACCGGCGCAAACCTTACCGTTAAAGCGGACACCACGGGCAAAAACCTCGTTGCACCCGGAACGACCGGTTCTATGACCTTTACGGTCGGCGGAAAGGCGGAAGTAAGAGCGTTGCTTAGTATGGGTATTGACACGCATACATATAAAGACGTCGTGCTTAAAATAAAGAAAACGGGCGAAACTGCTTATACGGAATACCACCCCGTTAAGTGGACGCTTAAAAAAGGCGGCGGTGCAGTTACCGTAGCGGAAAACGTAACTCTTGCGAAAGTTGCAGAGAAAATTGCTGAGGAGAGTATTAACACGACGTACGCTCCGAATGACGTGTTGGCTGAGACCACTTACGAACTCAGTTGGGCGTGGGCGTTCCAAGATACCGCCGGAAGCGTTTTGGACTTATCCATCGATCAGGTTGATACCATTCTCGGGCAGATGGCAGCCGGAGTAACGGGATATACTCCCGCCGGGTATGATATCGACGCGACTTCTTCTACGGAACTTGCTTTTACATTTACCATTCAGGTATCGCAACTCGCTCAGTAATCGGACAGAATAAAAAACGAAAGAACACTCGGGAGCGCGCCCGATTTTTTCGGGCGCGCCGAATAAAGAAAAACTTAAAAGCGATTCGGCTATTGCCGAACGATAAAAAAACGAATGAAATACGACTTTAAGTTGACCAAAAATCCCCAAGCGGGCAATATAAAGACGGTAAAAGGCTCTAAACGGGTTTTTAACCTGAACGGCGACTTATTGTGTTTTTTAAAAAAAGACAGGATATATGACCTTAACGCAAAGATGATCGCGCCTTGCGTGAGCGTGAAAGGGTTTTCCAAAAAAAAGATAACCGAAACGCGCGGATGCTGCGAAGACGGAAAAAACGTTTATTTTGACGGCGAAAGAGCGGGGATAATCGGGAAGAGCAACGGTTTCAGAGCCTTAGTGACGTTTTTTATCGTGCTGATGGTGGCTATCGTGGCAATGTCTGTCGCGACCTGTGTTGCGGAGAAAAACAAGATTCAGGAAATCCGCATAATCGATAAAGACGGCGGGTGGGAAGCGAACGCAAAACTCGATATCTTCGGGAAAGAGCTGCTTCGACCTGGAGCAAAAGGAGAATATCTTTTTGCTGTGTACAATCCGAATGCGTTCGGATTGAAATGTGATATTAAGATAGACTTTACATACGGAAGCGAGACGAAAAATCTTCCGGTAACAATATATGCGCTTACGGTGAACGGCAAAAAAGCAGAGGTTCATCAAACGGAGAACGGATACTACGTAAACGACGTGGTTTTAAACGAAAACGCAAGAAATTCTTTTATGCTTGCGTGGGAATGGAAGTTTGATGGCGAGAGCGATGTGAAAGATACCGAAATGGGGCAGAAGGGCGAAAAATACGAGTGCGAAATTTTTATAACCGCCAGGAAATTTAAGGGAAACTAAGATGGATGAATTCAATACTCCGACAAAAACGGGCGGAACAAGCGAAAGCAAGAATCCTCGCGGCAGAGTTCTTTCTGCGTTATGGCGGGTGATTCTGGTCCTTCTCGCAGCGGTCTTAGCGATCATGGCGGGGGCGCTCGCTTACGATAAATTCGTGAAAAAATCGAAACTGCCTTCCGTGTTCGGGTATTCTGTGCTGATTATCGCTTCGCCGTCTATGACGGGGGCGATTGAAGCGGGTGACGCGATTATAATCAAAAAATCCGATTCCTACGCGGTGGGCGACGTGATAACGTATTTTCCCGCGGACGAAAGGATTTCGGTAACGCACAGAATCGTGAGAATGGAAGACGACAGGTTTTACACGAAAGGAGACGCGAATCAGAGCGAAGACCCCGACCCCGTGTTAATCGAGCAGATAGCGGGAAAAGTCGCCGTAAAGCTGGATAAGGTCGGGTATTTTATAGAATGGCTGAAATCGCCCGTAGGAATCATTTTTGCGGCAACATTCATCGTGTTGTTGATTCTGATAAAAGTTATAGATGACAAACGGCGAAGAAAGACGGACTCTGCCGATCCCGAAAGCAAGTGAAAACAAATTTTAGGGATCGTGCAGAAGTCGCGGCGGGCAATCCCGAAAAAACCGAACCGCGTTAACGGAGGAAAAAAGATGTTCAGGAACGAAGAAACGAAAATGAAAAACGGCGCAAGATCGGTTTTTGCGCTCGTTATTTTTTTCGTAGTTCTTCTCGCTTCGGCGAGCGGCGTTTCTTTTGCGAAAAATCTTTCCTCCTCAACCGGAGGCGACAATGCGCAGGTTTCGGCTCTGCTTGTAGATTTACGGGTGAATTCTTCCGATCTTCTGACGATTGATTGCGGACAAGAAATCATGACCGCCGAGTATACCTTTAC
>CAKQQY010000065.1 GCA_934271245.1 uncultured Clostridia bacterium
TATTACGGATATGGCATTATCTCAGGAAGTAATGTTTCGGCAAGAAGCGTTGAAAAGGCTTCAAATCGCGGATATGAAATTCCCTCATTTCCCTTGGGTTTTATTCGAGGACGAAATAAAAATCTGTATGCGATACAGAGTTATTTACAATCTCGCAACAATAAAAGCGTGGATAGAAAAGAAGCGAAAACGCTACGAAAAGCATAAAAATAGCGATTTGCAATTATACGGATACGACACGGGAAAATATCCTACGGTATATAAAAACGGCTTATATGAAGAAGATATTTTCGACGTGCTATCCACTTACGCGAGGTTGTATTTTATTTACGTTATAGAAAGTAGTTTAATTGTGAGTAATTACTCCGTTCGGGAAACGAACGAACAAATTTCGCTCGGTAATTTCCCGCTATGGAATTTGTCTTTTTTCGGTAAAGAAACGGACGGAAGATTTTCGCATATTCTTGATTTCGATACGTTAAGGCTTGGACGAAAAGTAATCGAAAACAATAAAAACGCAGGCTCTTTCGAGTTCGGAATAATCCTTATAACTGAAATAGGCAAGGAACGCTGCAACAATCTCGAACTGAAAGAGGTAAAGAAAATAACGGGCGAAACTAATCAGAAAAACGACCTTTTCAACTCGTGGCTTAAAATGTGCAGACATTCCGCCACGGTGGATAGTTTCCCATTCATTAAGGTCTTTACAGATGAGCAACGCCCCGAAAGTTGGGGGTCGGATGCGAGGGATTTATGCGATATAATTCATATTCGAGACTGCTCCGAGCAGTATATTTCACTCCCGTTTTACACGCTTGAAGAAATGTTTATTGAATGGGTTTATATGCGGTTTATCGACTTATACGAGGACTTTCGCTTTAAAAGAGGCGATAATACGCTACTAATTTATGCGTTTAAAAAGATTGCGGCGTGGCTGTATAAGCGTAATGCGATAAATTACAATTTATATGGGTATTCCGTCCTAAAAATAGAAAAGGAACGTGGAACTCAGGACGGAAAGAAAAAGAAACAAAAGTATTATTTGTGTAACCGAAAGATTTATAACAGAAGATTTTCGACAGACTGCTTTTCGGACTATTTCAACGAACAGGCTCGGAAAACGAAGGTCGGGCTAAACGATTACGCGGAATATTTCGCAGTGAAGGCAACGGTAACCGAATTGAAACAGCAAAACAGTTATTTTATAAATTCGTTGTATAAATGCGACGGCGAGGAGGATAAGTAAGTTAAGGCGAATCGCCGCGCCACTTTATACGGCAAAGGAGGCAAATTTGATATATGAAAAAGCGAAAGTATATTATGACGGGTCGCACCACATAGCGATTCCGCACACGACGAGGTGGCTGAAACCCCGTCGCAAATTCAAGGAAAAAGAAATTGTGGTCGGCGAGGGCGGAAAACCCGCCGAAGATAAACTCGAACCATCTGTACTCGTTACCGAGGAAGGGCACGTTTTACAGGAAGTCGAATTTGTTGACGGCGAACTTGTTCCCGTTATGAAAAAAGTTAAAGCAAAAGGCGTAAGAACAACAAAAAAAGAAGTCTTTGAAAGGCTCTACAAGGAGAGTTTCGACCTAAAACGAAACATTCGTCGGAAGCACATAATTGACGGTATGGCGGGGCTGTTTAAGGACGTAAAACAGGCGGAAACTTACGTTGACGATAACCTCGAACGCAAGAAGCGAAATCTTATCTGTCGGCGAACGAGGTTGGTGCGAAAAGTAAACCTGCAAAATTTCAATTATTTCGTTACGTTTACCTACGATAGCAAAAAGCATACGGAAGAATCGTTTAAGGATAAATTGCAAAATACGTTGAGCCATTTGTGTTCGCGTAAAAAATGGAAGTATGCAGGTGTTTGGGAAAGATCTCCCGAAAAGAAGCGGTTGCATTTTCATGGGTTGTTTTATATCCCTGATGGAACTATGCCGGGAGAACTAACCGAGGTCAACGATTTTAGTCTTATAACTCATCAAAGGCAAACGACCATACAAAATACATATTTCAACGAGAAGTTCGGGAGAAACGACTTTGAGAAGATAGACGATAACCGCAAAATGGGAGCGGCTGTGGCTTATATCTTGAAATACATAGAAAAGTCAGGCGAGCGAATCGTTTATTCGAGAGGGCTTCCGCAATACTTTATTTCAGATATTCTCCCCGAGGACGTAGTTATGAAGGTCGGACAGGAAGAAAAGAAACTACTACTCTTCGACGACTTCAAATGTATAGACGAAGGCTGTATCGTTGGAACGGTAAGCGAGGATGCAATAAGACAAATGCCTAAATGCAATTAAAACACAAAAACTATTGACATTATATCTTTGTTATGATATAATAATGATATAAGGAGGGCGAAATTATGCCAACAATCAGACCATCTGCGGATATAAGAAATAATTATCCCGAAATTTCAAAATTGTGTAAAGAAACGAAGAGTCCAGTTTATATAACCGTAAACGGAAAAGGTGATACGGCGATAATAGATATAGCCGTACTCGATGAGTTATATGCAAGGCTTGATTTATACGAAAAAGTTGCGGCCGGGATAAGAGATATAGACGAAGGAAGAATAAAAACCCACGAAGAAGTATTTGCTAAATTCAGGAAGTAAGAATGTATAATTTAATTTATTCGGAAGAAGTTGATCGTGATCTTACCGCAATATTTAACTATATAGCGGAGGATAGCGAAATAAGAGCAAGCGAATATTTGGGTAAAATAGAAGCCTGCATATTACATTTGCAAAAGAATCCCGAGTTGGGAAGGATTGGAAAGTACCCTGAACTTCAAAGACTCGGCGTGAGAGTTTTGCCTTTTGAAAATTATCTGATACTTTACACGATAAGCGAAAAGAATCAATCTGTAAGCATTCTTCGGGTAATACACGGC
>CAKQQY010000066.1 GCA_934271245.1 uncultured Clostridia bacterium
GTCTTGTATTTAATTTTATTAAGTCTTTTGTCTGGTCAAGCGAAAGTTCTCCGTTTAAGTAAGGGAAAATTTCTTTATATCCGATTCCCTGCATGCACTGATGTTTTTCGGTAATACCGCAATCTATCAGGCTTTTTACTTCATCGACAAGACCTTTTTCAAATATTATATCTACTCGCTTGTCAATGCGATTATAAAGTTCTTCGCGCGGATACCCCACGGAATACGCAACGTAATCGTAATTCGGCGTCATATCGTCTTTGATATCTGATTTTTTGACGCCGCTTTCGAATATTTCTAACGCCCTTATAACTCTTTTTACGTCGTTAGGATGAAGTTTTTTCGCCGTTTCAGGGTCTTTTTCCGTTAAGATATCGTAAACAAACATATTGCCGTTTTGTTGAGCCAGCAATTTATATTTTTCACGAACGGCTTCGTCGCCTTTTCCTTTACCGTAAGAAAGATTGTATAGCAAAGAGTTTATATAAAACCCGGTTCCGCCGCATATTATCGGAATTTTGCCTTCCGCTAAAAGATTATCGATTACAGGCTTTGCAAGTCGTTTATAATCGGAAACGGAAAATTCTTCGCTCGGTTCGACCACGTCTATCAAGTGATGCTTTATCCCCTTCATTTCTTCGGCGTCTGGTTTTGCCGTTCCGACGTTCAGACGTTTATACACGTTCATAGAATCCGCCGATATTACTTCGCTGTTAAGTTTTTCGGCAAGAGCAACCGCAAGAGAAGTTTTTGAAGAAGCCGTAGGTCCGCAGATAATAATAATTTTATTCTCTATACTATTCTTTTGAACCATTTTTCTATTTCCGTACCCGATATCTTTACAACCACGGGTCTGCCGTGCGGACATTTTAATCCCATATCGCCTTTCATTTTTTCGATAAGGCATTTAATTTCGCTTTCGGTCATAACGTCGCCCGCTTTAATGGCCGAACGACAAGCGGTTCTTGCAAGCCTGTCTTTCAATATTTCTTTCCCCGTGAGTTTTTTAAGCGTGTCCATTTCCGAAAGAATATTGTCAAAAAACTTTTTAAGGTTTATATTGCTTAAAAAAGCAGGCATTTCAGACACCCTGAAAGTTGAAGCGCCGAATTCTTCTATTCCGATACCGATTTCTCTTACGGAAGAAAGATTTTCCGAAAGGAAATTATATTCGGCGTTATTGACGGTAAACACGTACGGCGCAAGCATGGGCTGCAACACAAGTTTTTTGTTCTCTAATTCTTCGTTTAATTTATCAAATAAAACCCTTTCGTGCGCGGCGTGCTGATCTATAAAATATAAATCTTTGCCGTCTTCGAGTATCAGATATGTTGTCAAAACTTGACCGACTACCCTGAAATCTTTATTTAAGTCAATTTTTGTCTGATACGTTTGTTCGTTCGAAAGGCTTTTTTCTGCTTTTTCTTTTTCAAGTTTTTCTATAAAGGCTTTATTTTCCGCGAATATATCGGTTACGTTACCCGAAAAACTTTCTTTTACTATTTTTTCCGTGTCGTTATACTTCGATATGCTCGCCGCGCCGAAATCCGAAAAAAGCGCGCTACCGCCAAACGGTTTACTTTGATTTACGTTTCCGTTCTCTTTGCGAGCAGTAAACAGACTCGTTTCGACTTCGGCTTTCTTTTCCGTTTTTCCGGCGTCGTTAACCGTTTCGTTTTTAGTTTCCGTTTCTGTGTTTTGGGGCGCAAGTTCTTTTACGGAAGCAATCTCCACCGCTTCGTGAGAGCCGTCTAACACTTTTGTGATCGTCGTATACAGCGTTCCGTAAACGATTTGATTATTTATAAATCTTACGTCGATTTTGTTCGGGTGAACGTTTACGTCTATAAACTCTGATGGCATAGTAATATCGAGAACGTAAAACGGATATTGTCTTTTCATCATATACGGCGCGTAAGCGTTCATAACGGCGGACGAAATAGTCTGATTGACAACGTATCTTCTGTTAATAAACACGGTCTGGTAACTTCTGTTCGGTTTGGAATAGTATTGTTTTCCGATATACCCTTTTATTCTGATTCCGTTCTTTTCGGTATCGATATAAAAACAGTCGCCTATAACGGTGGAACCGTATACTTTTACTACGGCAGATTCAAGACCGTCGCCATAAGATTGCAATACAGTTTTCCCGTTTGCCGAATACTTGAAAGATATATCGGGATTACCCAAAATAAATCTTGCCATAACGGAAGTTATTTCGTTTTCTTCCGTTCTATCCGTTTTCAAGAATTTTTCTCTTACGGGAGTATTGTAAAAAAGATTGTTTACCGTAATTTCCGTTCCGCCGTCGACAGGGCTATCGATAACGTCTTCAAACTCTCCGCCGCGGCACGTTATTGCCGCGCCGATCTCTTGTTCTACCGGCTTAGACTCTATCGTTATTTCCGAAACGGAAGCAATACTCGCCAACGCTTCGCCACGAAACCCCAAAGTCACGATATTGTCAAGGTCTTCCACCTTGCTTATTTTGCTCGTCGCATGCGGCAAAAGAGCCTTCTTCAACTGACTTTTTTCAATTCCCGAACCGTTATCCGTTATTTTAATCAGCGTTTTACCGCCGTCGGATATTTCTACGGCAATCGAATCGGCGCCGA
>CAKQQY010000067.1 GCA_934271245.1 uncultured Clostridia bacterium
AGAATATCGCACGCAAAGCAAAGTGGTGTTGATTGTAACCGCCGCGCTTATTGTTTTGCCCGCGATATACTTCTTCTTTTTTGAATTCGGCGATTTACCTGTCGGTAAGCGAATACTTGCGTCTTTGTTTCAATCGGTAACGCCGAGGACGGCAGGGTTTAATACGGTAGATCTTACGGCGATCAGCGATACGGGATTATATCTTATGATTATTCTTATGTTGATAGGCGGCTCTCCCGGTTCGACGGCAGGCGGTATGAAAACAACGACGATAGCGGTTTTATTTTCTTCCGCTTTTTCGGTATTCAGAAAAAAAGACAATGCGGAGCTTATGAAACGGCGCGTCGACGATGAAACGGTCAAGACGGCTTCGGCGATATTTATAATGTACGTAACCCTGTTTTTATTTGGCGGAATGGCTATAAGCGCGATTGAAAATTTGCCTATTACGTCCTGTCTTTACGAAACGGCTTCCGCCGTCGGTACGGTAGGACTTACGCTCGGAATTACGCCGACGCTAGGAATTGCATCAAAACTGATTTTGATTTTATCTATGTTTTTCGGCCGCGTCGGCGGATTGACGTTGATATATGCCACGTTCGGCGCAAACAAAAATCAAGCGGCAAAGTTACCGACGGATACGATCGCTGTCGGTTGAGGTTTTTATAGGCTAAGGAGGTTTTATACATGAAAACAAAATCTGTTTTATTGATAGGTCTCGGACGTTTCGGAAAATACATCGCAATGAAACTGCACGAATTGGGACACGAAATCATGGCGGTGGACGAAAACGAAGAAAGAATTAACGACGTTATGCCTTATGTGACTAACGGACAAATCGGCGACAGCACAAACGAAGAGTTGCTGAAATCGCTCGGTGTAAAAAACTACGATGTGTGTATTGTAACTATCGGCGGTAACTTTCAAAGTTCTCTTGAAACTACCTGTTTGTTGAAAGAATTGGGCGCGCAAAAGGTTGTGTCGCGTGCCGAACAGGACGTGCAGGCAAAATTTCTTTTGCGTAACGGCGCGGATGAAATTATTTATCCCGAAAAACAGCTTGCCACATGGGCTGCAATCCGTTACAGTTCCGACCACATTCTCGATTATATAGAACTCGGTGATTCCTGCTCGATATCCGAAGTTTCCGTTCCGTCGGCATGGGTTGGAAAGTCCGTTGTAGAAATCGATATTCGCAGAAAATACAACGTAAATATCATTGCCACGAAGAAAGGCGGAAAAATCAATGCGGTTGTTACCGCCGACACTGTTCTTTCCGGAGACGAAACGCTTTTGGTTCTTGGGGATTTTAAGGCAATGAGGAAATGCTTCGATATTTAACCACTGTAAAACAAGGCGACTTTTATGGAAGACGTAATACTTATCATTGCCGTAGCGGCGGTTATGGTTTTTGGCTTTTTTATTATGAAAAGGCTTGACGTATTCTTGAAAGAAAACAAAAAAGCAATTGAAAAGAAACGAGAAGAAGAATGCAGTCCGCTTGAATTCATTGATTCGGAAAATTATGAGAATATGATCTCCGGTATTGAAAAATTCAAAAAAAGCCATAAAAAAGCGGCAATTATAGTCTTTGACAAAGAAAATCGGGAATTCACAAATGTTTTAACCGATTACATTAGCCGTAAGTAGATTTTGTGTGGAAAATATGATATAATACAGGAAATATAAAACGAAGGAGATACGGATTAACCGAATGGTGAAGCAGCATAAAAACGACAAGGAACACATTTTGGTTTGTTTGTCTTCCGCGCCTTCAAATCCTAAAATAATTCAGACGGCGGCAGCCATGGCAAAGGCGTTCAATGCGACTTTTTCCGCATTATATGTAAAAACTCCCGCGTCTGAATCTATGACAACGGAAGACGCGGAGCGGTTACTTGCAAATACCCGCTTTGCCGAAACAAACGGCGCGTCGATAGTTACCGTATGCGGGAACGACATTGCTTTTCAGATTGCGGAATACGCTCGTCTTTCCGGCGTTACGAAAATAGTAATCGGCAGAACCGTTGTCGGTAAGCGAAAATTTATAGGCAAGACGACTTTAACCGAAAAATTGATATCGCTTGCTCCCAATGTCGATATACATATCATTCCCGACAGCGATGCCGTTGTAGAAAAAGGAAAGAAAAAACTTTTTGAAAAACCGCATTTTGTAAAAACACTCAAAGAATTGGCGGTTTCAACGGCTTTACTGTTACTTTCTACTTTACTCGGGTATCTTTTTTCAAGCCTCGGTTTTACCGAAGCGAATATCATTACGACTTATATGCTGGGCGTTCTGATTACCGCTATACTGACAAAAAGCAAAATCTGTTGGGTTCTTTCGTCCGTTGCGAGCGTGCTGGTTTTCAATTTTCTGTTTACCGAACCGAAATTTTCGTTTCTTGCATACGGAAGCGGCTACCCCGTCACTTTCGTAATTATGCTTGCGGCGTC
>CAKQQY010000068.1 GCA_934271245.1 uncultured Clostridia bacterium
ACGTTATCGGAAAATCCTAAAAGATAATCATTGAAATTGGACTCGATATTCTCGGAATCGGAAATAAGCTTTTCAAAATCGAATTTAGACGTATTGTAAAAGTCATAACCGGAAGTCTTTCGTAACACGGTATCTTTCAGGTTATCGTCGATAGGCATTTTTTTAAGTTCTTCGGCTTTTGCAACAACTGCCGCTTTAGTCTTTTTCAAAATATCGTCAAAACGTTTAAGGACAGTAAACGGAAGTATCACATTGCCATATTGATGAGGCTTATATAATCCAACCAAATGTGTGGCTATATTCCAAATGAGATTTGCCTTTTCTTGTATGTTTATATTAGTTTGCTTTTGTATATCTTTAATCGTCATTATTTTATCTCCTCAGTGTTAATGCCGTTTTCTTTAAAAAGATTTTTCAATCTCTCTTTTGCAAGTAAGGTTGGCTCGTGATGTCCTTTTTCCCAACGGTTTACCGTACTAAAAGAAACCCCGAGCAATTCTCCCAACTGTTGCTGAGAAATATTCATTTTTACCCGGAGTGCCAATATCATTTTTGCGTAATCAATATTCATAAATCTTCACCCAACAGCGAATTTCTCATTATATGATACATTATAGCACTTTTTGCAGAAAAAATCAATACCTATTAGGGTATCAAAATAAAGAATCGTTTTTTCAATTTATTGACTCGATTCTTCCGTTACACAAGAATGTCTTTACACCTATTTTATCACACTAATCCTGCCATACGTAGGTCATAATTAAAAACTTTTTTTGTCTTTTTTTCATGTCACGTCAAGGTTACGCAATGTCACATTGAGGTTACAACGTGAGTACAGGGCGTGTGCTTGTCTTGATACAAGTCGGCGTCGCTTCGCTCCGCCGAGACAAGCACACGCCCTGTAAACTAAACTGCGTTAAACCGATCAAATGAATACGCGCGGCGAAAGTCGAAGTCGCCGCTAAACCGCTTGTCGATCTTCGCCTTTACCGCCGTGCGCCGTAATTTCATTTAAGCCTGCGTTTATACGCAACCGTTGTTTAGCTTACAGTTCGCATTTGCGCTATTACTTCGGGCGATACTTGCCCCATAAGACAACCTTCGTCCCAACAGTTGAAATCATCAAAGAGTAGGAGCTTCTGATCTTCCATACCTATCGGGCAGATTATATCTTCGTCCATAATATCCGAAATGAAGAATTGCGGAAGTCCTTTGGAGTAGACGATTCTCTCTCCGGACTTTTCAATATACTTCATTATGTAACGCATTGCTTTACGAAGTCCTGTCTGATCTTCTATCGCCTCGAAGTCATTTCTTCCGAACCTTTCCTTGAAGTACATATTCTGAAGCGTTATTTGCCTTTTATGCTCGCTGAAACTATATGTGTTGTCCTCGAACATAAATCCCGGCATTGTGCCGTCGGGAATATAAAGCAAACCGTGAAAATGAAGTCTATCCTTTTCGGGCGAACGTTCCCAAACGCCTATATATTTCCAGCCCTTTCGGGAGCAGAAATTGGAAAGCGTTTTCTTCAAGCACTTACGGAACGAATCTTCCGTATGCAACTTACTATCGTAGGTGAAAGTGCAAAAATAGTTGAATCTCTGCAAGTTCGCTTTACGAGTCATTCTTATACGGCGAGATATAACATTTCGCTTTTTGCGGTCCATATTGTTGTTTACATAAAGAGTGGTTTCTTCGTCCGATTCAAAATACGGTCGCATGCCGTTAAAGATAAACTTTTTACGTTCGTGTTTCTTCTTTTTTTGTGCTTCTTGGTACAACTCGTCAAACAATTCTTTACGAGTAATTCGACGAGCTTTCTTTGGCTTGTTTTCGCTATCCGTAGCGGTATTTTCGCCATCGATAGGTACTTCTTCGGCTAAAACATTATCGTCAGTTACAGCCGATTTTAAGCCGTTTTCTGCGTCCGATTCGCAAGCGGCGGAAGGGGAGCTATCGGTATCCACAACGTCTATTTCTTCTTCCACATGGTAGCGTTTCGGTCGTACAGGTCTGGTTGTGTGCGGTATTGCAATGTAGTGACTTCCGTCAAAATATACTTTGGTTTCGCCATAAGGCATAATTCCTCCTTTGCCGTATAAAGTGGCACGAGAATTCTCAGTTCATAGCAGTATCCTCCTCGTTGCTTTTATACAGCGCATTTATAAAATAGCTGTGCTGCTCTTTGAGTTCGGAAACAGAGGCTTTCTCCGTCGCGTACTCTATATAGTCGTTTATTCCTGTCTTTGC
>CAKQQY010000069.1 GCA_934271245.1 uncultured Clostridia bacterium
AACCAAGCAATAGAAGATATAAAGAGTAACGATACGGATATATCGAAGTTGACGACGGATTTAAGTAGTTTGAAGAGCGATTTAGAAAAGGCAGACACGTTATTAAAATCCGATATAGGCGACTTGCAAACGGAAGACGGAAAACTCGAACAGATGATAAAAGACTTAACCAAAACTTGCGGCGACGCGCACGAAGCACTTTGGGCAGGTATACAGTTGGTTCAGGATAATCTCGATGAGGCGAAACGTCAACTCGAAGAAAAGGATAAAGATTTAGAAAGCAGACTTAATTCCGTAAAAGAAAACGGCGAGAAAAACGATACTATCTTTATGATTATCAATATCTTTTTAGGCGTTGCCGTCGTTGCGTTAGCCGCGGTTCTCGTAATCGGTAAAGTTACGGATAAACGCAGAAATATTAAATAACCGAAAGGGTAAAAGGCGAACTAAAAATAACAATCGAATCTCTATAACGAAATAAGCCGCGGGACGAAAAGTCCCGCGGCTTATTTCGGTTTCTTTCCGATTGTCCGCGCAATGTAAGTTCTGTAATTAACCCCTTGACTTGCCCGTCGTTTTAATGTAAAATTTAAATGCGGATATTTATAACGCTACTAATACGTTATAAAATTTTTTATTCGCGAATAAATTATTGCGGGAGAAACTGAAATGCTTAAAAAGGCTTATTCCTCGTTGATTTTGGCTTTAATCTGCGCGCTGTCGTTTTGCGCGTTCACGCTTTCCGCTTGCGGTCAAGGTTCGGGAAATTCCGGCGAAGACGGTTCGGGCGGCGGTAGCGGTTCACAGATTTTGTGCGCGGACGGCGTTCACGATTTCGGCGAATTTATCGTTCAGGTCGAGCCTAATTGTTATCGCGCGGGCGCGGAATATCGCGTTTGTTCGCGTTGCAACTACCGCGATTACCGCGATATAGAAAAAACAAACGAGCATAAAAAGGTTCCTATTCCCGAAGTTAAGGCGACTTGTTCGTCGAACGGTCTTACCGAAGGGGAAATGTGCGAAGATTGCGGCGAAATTTTCGTTATGCAACAATCGGTCGAGCGTTTACCGCACGTTGAGGAAGTTATCCCGGCGTTAGAAGCGACTTGCGCCACGCCCGGACATACCGAAGGCAAAAAATGCAACGTTTGCGGAGAAATTCTTGAAAAACCCGAATTTATCGACGACGGGCATAATTATTCGTCATACGGAACGAACGAAATCAGATGTACCGAACCCTGGTGCGGCAGACTTAAACCCGTCGGCGGATTATCTTTCGAACTCGACGAAGAAACGGACACCTATACCATTACTAAATGCGAAGATTATTATGGAAGTACCAGTTTTGGCATACCGATGTTTCACGAAGGCAAGGTGGTTGCTAAAATAGGCGATAACGTTTTTGAGTACAAAAAAATATACGAATTAGAAATCCCCGAAACGATTACGGAAATAGGTAAAGAAGCGTTCCGTTCCGTTTTAGGGCCGTTTAACGTAAAAATATTCGGCAAAACGAGAATAGGGGAAAAGGCGTTCGATCATTCTGAAATGCAGAGAATCGAAATGCCCGAAGTTACCTATATCGGAAAAGAAGCCTTTACGGGTTGTTTGTTGGTTGAAGAAATAAAGGGGATAACCGCTTCCGTTATAGACGAAATGGCGTTTGAAAATTGCGCGTTGCTTAAATCCGTCGAACTTTGCGAAGGAGTAACAGAAATAAGGGGCGGAGCGTTTGCATATTCTTCGATTAAAAGCATAGTAATTCCTTCGAGCGTTACTTCGATAGCCGGCAACGTGTTCGACGGGATTACTTACGCGCCGGTCGTGTATTATAAAGGAACGGCGCAGGAATTAGACGGAAAACCGCAGGTTAAGAGCGTTTTAGGTCGTTGCACAGTTTATTATTACAGCGAAACCGAACCCGAAGAAAGCGGCAACTTCTGGTATTACGATAAGAGAAATTCCGTCGTCGAGTGGAAAAAATAATTATCGTCGATTAGCGGAACGAGCAGAATTTAAGTTCCGATGAAACGATGAAAATTTAACCGCGTTTTGCGGAACGATTGTACCGAGAAATCCCTTGCCGCGTTTTTGCGGCAAGAAAAAAGCAAGAGCAAATAAATTTTGCGCTTGCTTTTTTTCACTTGGCGGAAAGCCTGAAAGTCATTTTGAACTTTTTGTTGGTTATAATAAAATAATTTTAGCACTCAACTTAAAGATTTAGCGCATAAAACTCAATTTAAG
>CAKQQY010000070.1 GCA_934271245.1 uncultured Clostridia bacterium
AGAATCTCCACCCCGTCGCCGCGGTCTACTTTATCGAGCAGTAAAAAATAACCGAGATGAAACATTTTCACGTCGAGCGTATCGAAATCTATATCGCGAAAGCCGAACGAATCGCCTGCGCCGGTATGAGTAAAAAACGTTCTCTGCCCGCCTCTTACGCTCATAACGTCGGTAAACCCCGTCGTTAAATCGATTTCTTTTACCCCGTCCGTGTTAAGACCGTTTTCCGAAAGAGTTTTCTTCGCAAATTCGCCGTACTCGTCTTTTCCGACGTTTCCTATCGCGAAAACGTCAAGTTTTTCGTCCAATCTTTTCAAATCTATTCCTACGTTAGGGACCATTCCTCCTGTAGAATAAGCGCGGGACAGAATTTTACAAAGACTGCCGCTTTCTGGATAAGAAGAGATTTCGTTTATAACGTCTACGAGAATCGTTCCCGCAACGGCTATACCTTTCATCAGTTAGCCTCCGCGACGAGCGGACCTGCAAGTTCTTTTAAGAAAAATAATTTCCCGGGGAGAGTGGGAATAAAACTCGACGTAACGCATTTATCGGGTCCGTAACGAAGAGTCATCCATAAACTCATCCCCTGCCACTGCATACCGCGCCCCAACGCTCCGTCCGCGCCGCCGATGGCGTAATCTGCGGAAAACATAAGTTCAGGCCCTATAGTGTTGGCTCTGCAAGGAACGAGAGTCGTCCTTGACTTAAAGGAAGTGATTGCGTTTTGCTCTATCGTCAGCGGGTGAAGTTTAACACCGATTCTGTAAGGTTCATTGAGCCATTCTTCGTTCGTGGCGAATTCGGAACCTATCATCGGTTCCCAGAAAGCGATATGGCACATTCTGCCTATACCGTAGACGAGAACGAGTTTTGCCCCTTCCTTTTTAAGCGACGCTATCTTTTCGGGATAAGTCGGCAAATTGACTTTAGTAGCGAAGTTCCTGTGCGTTTTAGGAACGGTCAGCCCCCCGAGCGGATTATAAAAAGCGTTTTCCATAGCGCTCTGGAAAGACGCGTCGCCCGTCAGAGTGTTTCCCTCTCCGTCAGCCCATTCGTCCATATTAAAACACCAGACGTGTTCGCAACTTATCTGCCATTCTTTAAGAAAGTATACCGCCCATTTATACATTCCCATAGGACCTACGGGAAGAATAAACGCGATTTTTCTGTTATCTGTTTTCGCTTTTCTGATTTCGTTGGCGATTTCATGCCCCATCATAACGTCGAAGTCGCCTACGTTATTGCACTCGACGGGAGTAAAGTTTTCGTTCCAGAATTTTTGTTTTTCAAAAATTTCTTCGGGCGAATGAGAACAACATTCGTCAATTTTTTTCATATCCCAGCCTTCGGGATAAAACCCTTCCAATAAACTTCCTTTTACGGTAGAATTAAAATCCATGATATCTCTCCATTTTTTAATTTTTTGATAAATCGGCGTTTTTAACAACCGGCGTTTTTCTTATTACCCGCAATCCGTTTTCCCTTTCTTTCGGCAAATTAAGGCAACAATCTTTTAGTTGTGTTTTTTAAGTAAACGTTGCAACTACGAAAACCTTCGGCATACCCTGCGCCGCATTGATATCCTCGGTATTTCGAACACGTTCTCACCATATCGGCAAAGTCTATACCGTCGTGTTCTTTCATCCATACCAACTGACTTGCGTGGCACTTCAGCATTTCCGTTTTTAAGTCGATTTCTTCGGTAATATCTACGAATTCAGTAGGAACGAAATCGACGCCCGCAAGCGTGTCCATATAATATATCGGCACTAATTTTGCGGGGTTATCCGTTTTCGGCGGATAATTAGGAAGCGTAGCGGCAAAACTCGCGTCGAACACCAGTTTCGAAACGGCAGCGTGATCTGGCATATAGTCGTCGGGGTTATGCGTTATTATAAAATCGGGATTTACCTTTCTTATAACCTCCACAATTTTATCACGCGCTTTTCGGTTGTCGGAAAAAACGTCCAAATCGTTGAATCCGGCGCAGAAAACTTCTTTTATTCCTGCCATTCTGCCCGCTTTTTTCGCTTCTTCGGCTCTTATTTTCGTCAACTCGTCCGGCGGAATGATAACGTGACCCAGATTCC
>CAKQQY010000071.1 GCA_934271245.1 uncultured Clostridia bacterium
TAATTGACCCATCAGGCTGATTAAATTGTTTTACCATATTATAACCAGTCCAAATTTTATTTTCCTTAATCAATTTGTTTAATCTTACAGAAAGTATATCCATTTTTCACCTTTTAAAAAAATTATATCAATTTTTTGACCTATTCTATTGACAAGGTCAACTTGTTGAACTATAATACTACCAACGGTCAATTTATTGACCTAATAAAACACAAGACCCGAAAGGAACGGGCAAAGGAGCGAAAAGCGAATGAAAGAAGACAAGAAAACCGCAGCAGTGCAAGAAGTGACGAAGACGGAAGCCGAAGAAACGGCGAAGACAGAAGCGAGCGAAGAGCAAGCCGAGAAAGGGTTTACGGCGTATTTGGAAATTTACGGACGTAGCAAAATGTTAATGAAGGTTTACGACGAATTCTCGGGCGACCCCGAAGAGTTGGACGACGAAGACCGCGAAAGTATCGCGAAGTATTTGGAGAATATAAGCGGAATTCCCGAACCCGCGATTTATCACAGTCTTTTAAAAATCGTCCCCGACGAATACACGGAAGAAGCCTAAGGATATGAAACTAATTTTGCCGAATTCGGAAGAGATAGAAAAAATAAGAAAGGGCGATGCGGAAACTATAAACGGGTATTACGTAAGAAATTACGAATTTATAACCATGGTAGCGAAAGCGTATTGCAGACGAAACCTTATAAAAAATGCCTTATACGAAGACATTGCCCAAGAATGTTTACTATATTTCCCGAAATTCAAGTTTGAAAGTGAAAAAACGTTTATTCGGTCGGTTTACGATATAGCGGTTTACGTTCGCTGGGGCGGTGAAAGGGTGTATCACCAAGTACGACAGGGCGAAACCGAGATTCTGACTATATTAGATGAGCCAGTAACAAAAGGGCGACGCCACGGCGGAGAAAACGTAACGTTAGGCGAAATAGTGCCTGCACCTAATGACGTTATAGACGAAATCGAGCCGAAAAACACCATAACGGACGCTGTCTACAAGATAGCGCAAGGCTATATGACCGAGAAACAAAAGCAAGCGTTTTATTATTTTTTCTATACGGATTTAACGGCGCGAGAAGTTGGCGCGATAATGGGTTTAACCATTAACGGCGCGCAATCTTTGAAAAACGCTTATATCCGTAAACTAAGGTTTCACTCGGAAGAGTTCGGCAAAAGAGTTTCGGAGTTACAAAATGCCGTATAGACGAAGACGGTACAAAGTACCGACACACCAAAAAACAGAATGGGAACTACACCGCGAAGAAATGCGGTTAAAGCATTTGTTTGCGGGTTGGAAGCCCGAACCCCCGACAGAAAAGGAACTCGCCGAAAAAAGGCAAAAGAAAGGCGAGAAATATAAAAAAGGAAGTAATTAAAAATGAAAGTACCTTGCGAAATCACTAAAAAGAAATTTAAGAGCGAAGACGGGCGAGAAATCGCCTACACGAGTTTTGAAATCGACATTGACGGGAAGACGTTTAACCTGCTTCCCCGAAAGGACGATAAAAAACTCATAAATTATATGCTCGAAGATAATCCGGAATTCAAGTAACCCCCTTTCCCCCGGATCTCCTACGGGGGTACCCATATAACGCCGTTTTCAAACGCCCCGCAAGGGCGTTTGGGGACGGTCTCGATATATATATAAATAACTCTACACAAAATTAAAAAGAAACAAGGGGGCGCATAATGGATTTGTCGCAAGCCGAGTTAACCCGCGCGGGGTTGCAAAAGGCTTTACGAAAGGTTGCAGGCAACGACACGATTGCCGACTACTATAAAACAATGGCGGAAAGAACGGGCAGAAGCGAAGCAAGAGCGGAAGCCGTCCGCAACTGTTTGAAAATGTGGGATATAGATTATTACCGTTTGCAAAAAGTTAAGGACGTATTACGCGTTAACTTATGTCACGATAAATTCTGTCCGAACTGCCAAAACCTTATAAGTAAAGCCAGATACGCGAAGTATCGCCCCGAACTGGATAAACTGCTACAAGATAACGCTATATATCACGTTGTTTTTACCGTGCCGAACTGCAAAGGGTCGGAACTAAAAAGAACGTTAACGAAAATGTACGGCAAGTACG
>CAKQQY010000072.1 GCA_934271245.1 uncultured Clostridia bacterium
TATGGAACGACTATTTCTCGCAATACCTGTTTTTGCGCGCTAAACCCACTATAGCCGTCGGAGCGTACATGCTCATGTCCAAGTATAAGTCTACGGGCGATTGGCCGAAAGTTTTTGCGGGAACTACGGTGGTTGTTATTCCTACGCTCATCTTTTTTGCGGTTTTCAGCAGAAAGATAATGGATAACACTTCGGTTGGCGGAATAAAAGGCTAATTTAGCAAAAGACACGCCATGAAAGGGTAATCTGCCTTAAAATATATGGATTATTCGGCTAAAAATCGATTAAATAACAGTCGGGAGACTTTAAATCCAGAAAGGAGAAAGATGAGAAAGTTAAAAACTATGCTTATTGCACTTTTATGCGCAGTGACAACGGTTGTTTCGCTCGGCGCGGTAAAGTCGATTACGGCTAAAGCTGACGAAACCTCGGATTACGTTTATGCGGACACATCGGTTATAAGCGTTACGGCAAACGCCGATCTTCCGGGGTATCCCAGATTGGAACTTACGGGCGTTGATTATAAAGTCAGCAACGGAACGTATAACAAAGGCAAAGATTATGCGACCGTAGCAGGACTTAACACGTTTTCTAAAATAAAGATAGACGGCGTGGCGGCAGGCGCGGGCTACGACGGAACTTTGACCGATCCTTACCTTAATATGTTCGACAACAGTACGGACAGATTTGCTTTCAAGTCGGACGCGTTTACGACGGCGACTGAAATCATAATAGAAGCGGGCTGTGAATTCCCGTCATTTGCGCTCTGGAGCGGAACGGGAACTACCGTTTACAGAACGACCGAAGACGTAACCTTTAAAAAAGTTGACGGTATGTGGAAAAAGACGATAGTTTACACTTATGAAAACACTTCCGTAACAGGTGTTTCCGTAAACGGAGATTTACTTTCGTATCCGAGATTGGAGCTTGACGGCGTTGATTATAAAAACAGCAACGGAACGTATAACAAAGGCAAAGATTATGCGACCGTAGCAGGACTTAACACGTTTTCTAAAATAAAGATAGACGGCGTGGCGGCAGGCGCGGGCTACGACGGAACTTTGACCGATCCTTACCTTAATATGTTCGACAACAGCATTGACAGATTTGCTTTTAAATCGGATGCATTCGTCTCGGCATCGGAAATAGTTATCGAAGAGGGTTGCGAATTCCCGTCTTACGCGCTTTGGAGCGGAATGGGAAGCACCGTTTACAGAACTACCGAAACTTGTAAATTCAAAAAGGTAAACGACGGTTGGTATAAGGTGTTCGTCGCTACGTTTGTAGACGAAAGCGGAAATGCTCTCGGTGCATCTGAATTTACGGTAGCCGACGAAACGCTCGTTTATCCCGAAATCGAAAAAGAAGTCGGATATGATTACACCTGGACGGGTAACGAAATCAAAGCCGAAAACATTACCGTAACCTTGAAAAAGACAATTAAGACTTTCGACGTTAAAATGGGTGACGGCGAAACGAAGAAGTACAACTACGGAGCAAAACTCGAAAAGCCCGAAGATCCGGAAATTCCCGCCGAAGAAGGTTATGAAAAGACTTTCAAAGGTTGGTTTAACGGCGAGACCGAATGGAATTTCGAAACCGATATCGTTACGGGCAATTTAACTTTAACGGCTGAATTCGATAAAAAAGTAATCGAATACAAAGCGAAGTTGACTTTAGCCGACAGAACGGAAAAGGAATTTTCTTATACGATCGAAAACAGAAGCGAAAAGCTTGCGGAGGTTAAGAAATTCCTCGGAACAAACGACGCTCGGTATACATATACAAACGATTTACCGACCGAACTTCCGCTCATAAACGACGCTACTTACACGGAAACGAGAACTGTAAATAAGTATTCCGTTACGATTGGCGACAACGCTCCCGTCGACATCGAGTACGGCACGATGTTGAAAAAACCCGAAACCGATCCCGTAAAGGAAGAAGACGATGAATATACTTATACTTTCAAAGGTTGGTATAACGGCGAAACGGAATGGAACTTCGAAACGGACGTCGTTACGGAAAACGTAACCCTCGTCGCAAAATTCGATTCCGTCAAAAAG
>CAKQQY010000073.1 GCA_934271245.1 uncultured Clostridia bacterium
AATGATTAAAAAGGAATAAGTAGAATTTAGTAATCGTAAAAAGCAAAAACTATTAAAAAAATGTGAAAAAAATTTTTCACGAGAGAAAAGAATGGTATATAGCAAGTATTTTGCATACTATTTTTGTTTTAAGAAGACATTATTTTAAATTATTCCAGTTGCCGAACAATGATAGTTTATGTCATTCTGCTTGGTTTTGTTTAGGTGTTAAAGTTTAGCTCATTATAGCTCCATACAACTTTTTCTTTTTCGCAGTTACATTTAATATGAAATTTCATTGCAAATTACAATAATTTCGGCAAAAAATTATAAATATAGTTTAAATAATATTGACTTTTATTTAATGTTGCTGTATGATGTATAAAAAGGAGTTTTATAAATGGCAATAGTAAGTCAAGAAAACGTTTTATCAGTAATGGCTTCGTTTAATCCTTGGTGGCAAAGCGGAGTAGTGCCGAAAGGTTTTGTCAAAGAGTTCAAGCGGAATGGCTATTATACTTGCAAACAAGCTTTTTTGAATGAAATAAAACGAATAGTCGTTATGAGCGGTGCGAGAAGAACAGGAAAAACTACGATAGTTTATCAGCTTATTGACGAATTGCTAACAAGCGGCATAAAACCGCAAAATATTTTATATCTTACCTTCGATCATCCTGTGATAAGGGCAACCGAGTTTGACTCTCTTATTAATATCTACCGTAACAATATTTCAAATGACGAAGAGTTTTACGTTTTTTTAGACGAAGTTCAATACAATAAATACTGGACGAATTTCTTAAAAATTCTTTACGATTTAAATCCAGGGGTTCGAGCTGTTGCAACGGGTTCGGCAAGTTCTATGGTGGAAGGCGCGGTTAAGGAGAGCGGCGCGGGCAGGTGGACGGTTATTAAAATTCCTACTTTATCCTTTTACGAATATTGCGCGATTAAAGGGATAAAAAAGGATATTCCGAAAATCAATGTATTTGAAATGCACGAGTTATCCAGACAGGAACAGACTCGTATTATAATGATGCTCAGCGATTTGCAAATTCATCTGATGAAGTATTTGCAGATAGGCGGGTTTCCAGAGTTTGTCAATACGGAAGATATAGCGTATGCGCAAAGAGTTTTACGAGAGGATGTGATAGAACGTGCGATAAAACACGATTTACCGGGAGTATACGATATACGAAGCGTTGATGAACTGGAAAAAGTGTTCGTATATTTATGTTATCACAGCTCAAACGTAATTAACGTGGATGCGATGAGTAAGGAATTTGAGGGCGTATCGAAGCCTACGATTGAAAAGTATATCAGATATTTAGAAAGCGCAAACCTTATTAATATAGGTAAGCAGTTGAATACGGATGGAAAGAGAATATTAAAAAGCAAAAATAAGATATATGTAGCGGACAGCGGGATTCGAGCGGCAATCGTCCTTGGAGCGGACATTGTATCTAAGCCGGAAGAGTTGGGGTATGCTACGGAAACGTCGGTATTTAAACACGTTAAGGATTATTATTTTAACTTTAATAGTTTATACGATGTCGGTTATATCAGGAATGCAAAAGGCGCGGAAATAGATATTGCCGTACAGTATGCGGGAGAACCGTTGCAATATATCGAGGCAAAAATGCGTAACAGAGCCACTATAAAGGACGATGACGGAATAGTTCTTTATGGGATAAAAGGAACGCCGGGGTATGTGATAAGCAAGGAAAATACAGATTTCGGATTGTCGCAAAGAGAGCAAACATCGTTGTATAGAATTCCGGCATTTGCTTTTTTATATTTAATCGGAAATAGCGAATTAGCGGCAAGATAATGTCACTGTAACAGTAGAAATGCCAATAACGTGCAATATAGGAAAAACCCTGTATCGCACGTTATTTTTATATATCGTTAAGTATCACTGTGATATATTTTTAAGGAATCGTCAGTAAAAGTGCGGTTTTTTAAAAGGGTTTAATGATGATTATAGGGGATTAAAAATATATAAAAGAATAAAATTCGTGCCACTACGGAACCGAAGGCTAGGGATTCGAACTCCTTATGGTGCACCAAGCAAAAAGG
>CAKQQY010000074.1 GCA_934271245.1 uncultured Clostridia bacterium
TGCCCTACGCAGATATACTTGGGTCTTCCATTTTTAATATTAAACTTCATAAATTTGCCAAACGGATATTTAAACCCTAAATATTTTTTTCTCTCATCTTTTGTGAGTCTGACTATTTCTATACTTTCTATTTCTTCTATAAATATATTATTATTATACTGAATCAAGTCTATTTTTTTTTTAAGAAATTTATTCGTTGCCGAAATCGGAGTATCATCTGCCTCTATTCTATAACTAAATACAAGAAAATATGACGAAAAAATAGTCAATTTGCACACAAAAGCCACAGTACATGAAGCACATATTACCCATATAAATCCCAAAACATATGAATCTATCTGCTTTATGAATAATATAACTGCCGGTGTACCAAAAATCAATGTCAAAAATGTATAAAACACTTTTTCCCGTAAAGGGGCTATTTTTTTCCCTTTTTCTTCATCTGATTTTATATCAACAACAGGCTTTTCTTTTTTCCTTTTAGCCATAGCCTTCTTTTTTTACTTTTCCCTTTTTATTTTGTAAAATTATATCATAACTTTTTTTTGGACGCAAGGGGTTTTGGAATTAAATGGAATCAGGTGCAAAAAATCGCTCGGGGGTTGGGGTTAAGAACGGTTGCCAGAGTTGGCAAGAGTTTTTTAAAAGGAACGGGGCCGCGAGAATTTCTCGCGGCTCCTTCCTGATGAAGTATTTATCAAAAATCTTCTCCTATCTGATGATAAGGAAGTTTATGATTCAGGCTTAGGATTTATTGATTTGCTGCAAATCGCTTCTGTCAAAAAGTTCAATTTCTTCTTGTTTAGATTTTTCTTCGATTTGTTTCTTTATTTCGTATACCCTTTTTATAATTTCTTCTCTGTCAAAATTGAAATACGACCCTAAATTTATTCCGACTTCTTCTCCTGCTTTTGTCGTTACGTAAATATTCTTGCCGAGAGACCCTTTAGCAACGTCCGACACGCCATCCCTTACGTCAAGAACGGCAATGTCAGCAATAGCGATTTTATTTTTTTTAAGTAAAAAACTACGTTTTCTCATCCAACAATGAAATCCAACCCACGTTATCGTTTCGTCGGTAATTTCAATATACATAAAAAACGAGCAAACCGTATAGTAAATAAGGACTAAATCAATTAAAACAAATGCCAGAACTACGCCCAGTTTATATAACAATTGTCCGGCATCACGCCATTGCAATATTAAAAAAGTTGTTATCGGCATTATAAGGATATCCGCAAAAATAATTTGCAACACCCCCGCCCACATTCTGAATTTTAAGTTTTTCATTGGAAAATAATTTTTTCTATATTTGAATTATATCACAGATACTTAGTGTTGGCAAGAGTTTTTTCTTTCAACAGCGTGTCGAAATATGTCGAACTTTCTATAATCGTGTCGCCTTCTTTCACCTGAGTGATATTACCGAAGCCATCGACAATTCGGGGAACGAACCCGTCGGAGATTTTGCGGCGTTTCCGTCGGTGTTTCCGTCGGTATTGCCGTTGGCGGGAGCTAAAAAATCGCCTTTTCTATCACGCCGCCGCCGATACATTTTTCTTCTTGGTAAAACACCGCGAACTGCCCTTCGGTTATGGCGCGTTGCTTTTCTTCGAACTCTACTTCGTATCCATTTTCTTTAACGATTATTCTGCACTTCTGTTCGGGTTGGCGGTATCTGAATTTGCCCGTACACTCTATTACGTCGCCTTGCGGTTTATACGGTATCCAGTTTATTTCGTTCATTATAAGTCCTTTACTATACAGTCTTTCTTCGCTTCCGTGAGCCACGTACAAAATATTGTTTTTTAAGTCCTTTTCTATTATAAACCAGCGGCTTCCGTCGTCGCCTTTCTGCCCGCCGAT
>CAKQQY010000075.1 GCA_934271245.1 uncultured Clostridia bacterium
TTAGGGCGGAGTGTTTCGAGGCATATTATCTCCTTGTTCGTTCGTTTTATGCGGATGAGGAATTGCCTGCGCCATGGTCGTTTATCTCTTCCGTGACAAGCGAGGATTTTGAATTGCAGATTGAGTTTATCGATAATAATCTTAATATTTCGTATTTTTTACATGAATTTAGAGCGTATTCGACGAGTTGGGTGAGTCATGACCCGACCCACGGCCCTACCGCGGCGACGTCTGCGAACGAAGCGAATAACTTTTGTCTCGAAGGTTATTTCCCGAGTTATGGAAAATACAAAATATCGGATTATAACAATTACGACGAAATTTGTCTGACGGCAAACCCGTATTATGCTCGCGCGGACGAAACGGACGCTCCCGACGTAAATATAAAGATTATGAACACTACGGCGGAGTCGGTTATCAGGTGGCAAACAGGGGAATACGACGCTTATTTCAATATGATAGAAAATGACGTTGACGGGTTTGTTGATAACTCCGAAAGTGTTTTCCATAAATATGATAGCAGGGTAAGAATACTTCTCGGCGTAGTTAAAAACTCGGATTTTTTTGAACAGTATGACGAGGATTTCATTTGCGAAAATTTCCTACCGATTTTATTCAGAATGATTGATTTCAACAGAATAGCAGAAGCGTTTAAAAATTCCGTAAAGGAAAAAAGCAGTTGGGCGACCGACGTGCTCATAAAAGAATTTATGGGAGATTTTTCCGAGATAATGGTACCGATTATGTTATCACCCTCGGAGGGAAGGAGGATGCTTGAAGATTTAACGGGCATACCCAAAACTCATATGTTAAATTTTAAATTGTTTGTCCCGTCAAACGATATATGCAGGAAAATCGCCGAGATTATTCAGGAAAATTTCCACGAAGCCTACATATCGATGGATTTAGTATACGGTGAGAATATAGAAGAAGTTATAGAATGCGATTTGTGCCTGTTCCCGTACGATTATAGCGGCGGAAATTTATTCGGAAAGGATGTGTTGAGTAGTGATTATCTTAAATATATTTTCTTTCCGCGTTCGTCGCAAAACGCAGAACTTGATTCAATAGAGTCTGAGTACTACTCCGAAAGCGGCATTACCGAGCGTAATTTTTTTGCAGGAGAACTTCTTAGAATAATGGAGAGGTATTGTTATAAAATAAACCATATTCCCAAAGGATATTTATCTTCCGACGATTTTCATAACCTCATCTATGGCAACGTGAGATTGCTTGTATATTAACTTTTATTTCGGACTGTAAAAAACAAGATACCCGAACAAAAATCGGGTATCTTGTTTTTATGTGTTTTTATTTGAAATTTTGTGTTCTTCGGGAGGCCTTTTTCTTAAAAATGCAAGCATTTTTAAGAGTTCTATATGGCGCCGTCCCCTACGATTACATTTTTCGGGATGTCGACTTTAAGACGACGTACCTAAATTTGCAAAAATGCTTTAATTTTGTAGTCGTTAAAATTCTTTCGCAAAAAGAGATTGATTTTATTTTCAAAATGGTATATAATAGATAACGCGAATACCTTTACGGATTCGACTACATATTTTTTATTTTTTTCAACGGGTATTTTTTAAAAAACTCGATTGGAGGTATTATGGAAAGAGAAAAGAAGTTTTTTACTTCGAAAAATCTCGCGATTTTAGGCGTTCTGTCCGCG
>CAKQQY010000076.1 GCA_934271245.1 uncultured Clostridia bacterium
GTTAATATAGATTATAAAACCCTGAAATATATCGTTTCAGACAATATTTTATCCTGGAAATCGGCGTTATCTAACGTTAAAGGAATCTATCTGATAGTTGATACTTATACAGGAAAACAGTATGTCGGAAGCGCTTACGGTGACGAATGTATATGGCAACGGTGGGCAAATTATGCTAAAGACGGTCATGGCGGAAACGTAGAGTTGAAAGAACTTCTTAAAACAAACGGCGAAGATTATAAATATAATTTCAAATATTCCATATTAGAAGTTTGCAACATGAATCTTGGTAACGAATACATAATAAGCCGTGAAAGTCATTGGAAAGAAGTTTTGCTCACCCGACGATTCGGGTTGAATTTAAATTAAAAAATCAGGGACGAAAAAACTTTAGCCCGCTTTAGTCTTTTACAAAAGAACAAACGCAAATCAAATATTATCGTTTCAACTTATTCTATCCTTGCCCAATAGATTTCGACCCGAACCTAACGGTTCGGGTCGGATTTTTATTTTTCACGACGGGATTCAGCCCGAAAAATTCGGCAACAAAGAATACGCCGTTTATTTACATAAAACGTAAAAACAACCTTGCTTTTTTACTCAATCTTAACAATCGCGTGTGATATTCAAATTCATAAAAATCGTTATTATATACACCGTAAATTAAATCAGAATAACAGCGGCAAAGACACCCGTATTTAAATTAAATTATTGACAGCGGTGTTTCTCTTTGCTATAATTGTGTCACTAAACAAAAGGAGAACACTTATGCCTGTTGAATTTCAGATTATTCTGGCTGTTACGATAGTTGCGGTTATCGCCATTCCCCTTATTTTTGTATTTGCCGTCTGGCTTCCGAATTATAAGTCGATTATGACAAGAGCGAAGAAAATAGACCCGTCCGTTAAAACGTTTGCAGACGCGCAGTACGTTCTTCAAAAAGACATAATGGAATCCGCAGGCAAAAACAAAGCCGAAAACCAAAAAGACGAACAAAACGACGATAAATCCGAGTAATTTCGGGTCGGTCGTCGCGTTTTTATGCGGAAAAGCGCGTCTTAAACAAAACAATCCGTATATGCCGCGCCGTTCCGGTTGAACGCCGAATCTGTATGCGGCGAACAATATATTAAAAAAGCGAGACAGCACTTATGAAAAACGACACACCTTTCGTCGAAGCGAAAATCGATATGTCGATAAACGACGATTCTTCCTTTCTATCCCCCTACGCCGAAACAGGCAAACCGATAATTTCTTCGGAAGTGGCGGGCTTTTTGGAAAACGCGGCGAACGCTTTTCACCCGAAAGAAAAAATCACTCTCACCATTCATTCGACTTGTATAGACGAAAACGAAAAAACCGTTTACGACAACGCGATAAGAAACTACTTTAAGTTACAGCAAAACGACGTAAACCGCGATATGAAAAGAAAAACCGTTATCGCAACCTGGTTTTCGATAGTGGGAATCGTCGCCCTTGCGTTTATGTTTTTAATAGGACGACTTGGCGTGAACGATTTATGGGTGGAATGCGTAGACATTTTTGCCTGGGTGTTTTTATGGGAAGCGGTAGACCAGTTCTTTATCGAACGAAGCGGACTGCTCCTTAAAAAGAAAAGGCTCGACAACTTTATAAATATGGAAATTATTTTTAAATAACTTATTTTT
>CAKQQY010000077.1 GCA_934271245.1 uncultured Clostridia bacterium
AGGTATAACGAGAGATTTTAATTTACTGCACCCTCTGAACGCGCTTTTTCTTATAGTCTTTACGTTAGCAGGGATAACGAAAGATTCTAAATTACTGCAACCCTTAAATGCGCTCTCCTTGATTTCGGTTAACGCGCTGCCTTCTTCAAACTCCACGGAACGGATTTTTGTGTTTTCAAAAGCGCTTGAATCTATGCGTTGGATATTTTTCGGAATCGTTATGTATTCGATACTCGACCCTACGAACATATAAGATGGTATATTACCAAAATTGTCGGGAATCGTTACGGTTTTGAGTTTCGGATTATTATGAAACATTCTTAAAGGCGCTATTGCCAAGCGACTGGAAATTCTGTACGACTCCAGATTCACACAGTTACTCACCACATCGGAACCCAATAGCGTAACAGAGTCCGGCGGATTAAAGGCTTTTAATCCGCTGCTTGCAAACGCTTCCGTGCCTATAAAATTTAAACCGTACGGCAATTCAATGGATTCGAGCGCCGTGCAACCCGCAAAGGCATATCCTGATATATATCTTAACTTTCCGCTATGGGAAATTTCAACCGTTTTAAGCGACTTACACCCCGAAAAAGCGTACGTTGATATAACGTGCAAATAAAACGGTAAAGTCACTTTCGTTATTTTCTCGTTGTTTTCAAACGCCCTGTACCCTATTCCGTAAACGGGTAGCCCCTTGTACGCGTCGGGAACGTCGATTTCGTCGGAAGTTATCGTGCCGATACCCGTTACTATATACCCGTTCATCTGCTCGTTAAAGGTAAATTCCGGGCCTTCCACTACGTATTCTTTAACTTTCGACCAACCCGAATCCGCATATTTATTCCCGTCGCCTAACGCCATTACCTGTACTCCGTACGTATCGGGTAAGGACAGTATAGATAAATCGTACCTGTTTTTGGACGTAAGTTTTTCCACTCCGTCAACGGATACCATATAACCGTCGGCGTTTTCTACCTTATCCCAAGTAAGCAACGTTCCGTCCATACGAATGTTCGTAGGCGTTTGCAGTTCGATTTTACCCGATTCTCCGCCGCACGCGGCAAAACCCACCGTCAACGCCAACGCCATAATAATCATAAGAGTTATTATTCTGTTCCGTCTTTTTTTCCTATCCATAAACTTTCTCCTTTTTTTATTCTCAAAAATCGTCCGACCGACGAAAAAATCTTTATTTTAAAATTATTCGGGCATTATTTGCGGGAACACCCCCTGCGATATAGCCCGAACAAAAGACTTTTCCCTTAAATTTTTATGATTATATCATAACTTAAAAAATTTTTCAACTTTTGTTTCCAAAAAAAGTCGTACGCAAAAAAAGTTTATATCTTAAAATCTTTCTTTGTTTCGCCGACTTAATCGTAAAACAGAATACAACATTTATATAAAAGCGCGCGCGGAAAAATTTTTTTAAAATTTCCATGCCTTAGCGCCGAGAAGTTTGTTGCCAAAATTTTGTCCTTATGATATTATAGCATTACTTAGTTTACAAACGTTTCGCGCTTGCGCCTTTCCGCTTGCATCTTAACATTGAAACGTGACAAAATAAAAACAGAATATAAAAATTTACCTTTACATCAGGAGAATAACAGATGAAAAAAGAAAGAAGACCACTTACCGAATTCCTGCTTAAAGA
>CAKQQY010000078.1 GCA_934271245.1 uncultured Clostridia bacterium
GTTTCGCGCAAAGTTCTCTCGTCCATTTCGCTGCTCTGAAAAAAACGATCGTATTCGCGATTGTTTGCGGCAAAATGTTTCAGCGACGTGCCTATTCCTTTGCTTTGAACGCCCTCGATATAAGCGGCTGCAAGTTTTCCCGCAAGAACTCCGTCCTCGGAAAGGTATTCGAAATTTCGTCCGCAAAGCGGCGTACGTTTAAGATTCACGCCGGGACCGAGAATGACTGCAACGTCATGTTTTACGCAATCTTCTGCGATAGCCTGCCCTACGGCGTATACAAGCGACTCGTCGAAAGAATTACCGAGCGCGGAAAGCGTAGGATAACAAACCGATTCTGCGGCGATCTGTTCGCCGTCTTTCTCTTCGGTTACAAAACGCAGCCCGTGAGGGCCGTCGGAAACTCTGAGAGACGGGAGTCCGCATGCTTCCGCCGTAGACCAATTATCCCGCCCCGTTACCGCAACTATTTTTTCATTGATTGATTTCTTCATAAATATCGTTATAAACTCCCGCCGTCCAGCCTAACATTTCCGTTTCCGTATACTCGTTCGCCGTGGCTTTTCCGCCGTTTACCGCATCGTATTTTTCCCACAGCTTTCCCGTATTTGCAAAACAATCTTCCACGGTTAAAAGATATTTTCTTCCTATTCTCTCGGCTTCTTCAGTCTCGCCGACTGTTTTAAGCGCGTAAAAAGCAAACCATACAAGCGGAGCCCACATATTCGGATATCCCCATTGCCCGGCAAAATCCTCATCTGTTTTTTCGCATGCCGCAATACCGTAAGGATATTCTAATTTTTTCAGAATCCGCAATAAAACGTCTTTATCGTTACTTATTCCCGCCCAGAACGGAAGCATGTCCGCAACGGACGTAACGCAACCGAATTGTCCTCCGGGAACGGCGTCGGTAAGTTTTTGCCCGTCGAAACAAAAACGATACATCTTTTCTTTCCGCCTTTCGGATGCGGCAATATACCCGGCACGTTTTGCTTTTTCGCCGAATTTCGCAAGCGTCGTTTCGTAACGGTATAACAGGCTGTTAAGATCGACGGCGGCGAATTCGCTGCAACGGAAATCGAATCTCGGTGAAAAATCCCACCCCGATTCGCATTCGGCAAGAATATTATTTCCTATCATTTCTCTATCGGCTTTTTCGAATTTACGTTTCAACCGCACTTCGGCTTCGTCCGCCATAAATATTTTTGTCTGCGCATCCGCGGAATTGCCGTAATGATTCAAACCGCACGGTAAAACGCGTTCTCTCATCCGGTAATCATATTCTCGTTCCATAGCGGACAAAAGAATCGCGGCATTTTCGCCGTCGATATACGGAAGCAGATCGCAGACCATAATGCCGAACACGGGCGGCTGCGTGCGATTGAGCATTCCCGTCACCGCGGCGTTGGGCATATATCCGTACTTTTGTATCAAAAACGCCATATCGAGAGCATTGTGGAGCGCGTCTTCGATTTTTTCGTCGACGATCAGACCTTTATTGATAAAACAGGTATCCCAATAATAAAACTCGTCGAAAATCCCTTCCGCGCAAGGCGAATTATAAGGATACGGCAACGGAATTCCGTCGGCGCGATGTCCTTTTTTTCTTAAACTTTT
>CAKQQY010000079.1 GCA_934271245.1 uncultured Clostridia bacterium
TTCCGCGTACTCTTTCTCTTATTTTTTACGGCGATTTAGACGTTACTTCCATTACGGATAAGCCTAAAATGCGTATACCCGTTCAAACGAATATAGTTCCCAAAGAAAAGTATCTCGATATGCTCGGGTTTATAAAACGCGAAACGGAAAACGGCAGACAAGCCTATTTCGTTTGCCCGAAAATAGAAGGCGACGAAGAAGGTTCGATAATGAGCGTTACCGAACTTTACGAAGACCTTAAAACGAAACTCCCGACGGTGAGCGTGGGACTTTTGCACGGCAAAATGAAAGACGCCGAAAAAAATAAAATAATGCAGGACTTTAAGAACAAAGTGTATTCCGTTCTGGTTTCCACTACCGTAATAGAAGTCGGGGTAGACGTTCCCGACGCGTCCGTTATGGTTATCTATAACGCCGAAAGGTTCGGTCTTTCCGCCATTCATCAGTTAAGGGGAAGAGTAGGGCGTTCGGATATTAAAAGTTACTGCTTTTTAATGACGAAAGCAACGGAAGGCCCGTCGCTCGAAAGACTGAAAATTATTAAGGATAATTCGGACGGATTTAAGATTTCCGAGTACGATTATAAACTTCGCGGAAGCGGCGATTTTATGGGGAACAGACAAAGCGGAAAGTTTATGAAAGATCTCGGGTTTCTGGATTACGATACAGAAGCGATTTTCCTTGCTAAAAAGATAAGCGACGAATTCTTCTCTTCTCAGACGGACAGATCGGCTGTAAAAGAAGTCGCTATAAAAAAATACAACAGACTTAAAGATATCTCTCTTAACTAAAAGTAACGCCGTGGCTGAGTTTGCCACGGCGTTAGTGTTTTTTGTGAAAGTTTCCGCTATTTATAGAGAAACGGTTTTTTTGATGGGAAACGGTCGTCGCTTTTACGCGGCGTTATAGTTTTCCGATTAATATATTATATATATTCTAAAATGTTTACGAAACGGTCGGGTAAAACTATCAGATATTTTTGAAAGGTTCTTCGGTCTTGGTTTCGTGAACGGCGTTCGCGTCTTTTTCGGTAAGTTCGAGATAGAAGTTGGTTCTCGCCTGCAAGTGATAGGGGACTACGAATAACGTTCCTATACCTAAACAGAGCGCGCCGACGATATACCAACCGATAAATGATAAATCCAGAACGAAAAGTTCCGCTTTATGTCCTTTCATCATCTCTTCGCTTTCGGTAAGGCAGTCGGACCAGTTTTTGTTTTCCGAGTCGTTCTGAATGTAGAAAGCCATAGAGTATGCGTAGCCTTTGATTATGCCGGGGATTATAAAGAGCAACGTCCAAAGGAAAACGTAAATCGTGCTCATCAGTTCGAGCAAGAAAGTGTTTACGAAATCTTTGGAAAATCCATCGAATAAATCAACGATATCGGTTTTTTTCGTTCCCCTTGCGTTATTTAACGTAATTTTGCACATACCGTAAGTTAAAGGCCCTCCAAGCAAAATTGTGCCGACGACCGTAAACGAAACCGCCCCGATAATCACCGAATACAACAGATAACAAAGCATTGTCATAAGCCAGGCTTCTGCAAAAATGCTGCCGCCTAATTGTTTGCGAGATCTCTCGCGGATTTCACTGCAACTAC
>CAKQQY010000080.1 GCA_934271245.1 uncultured Clostridia bacterium
GTTATACCATTCCCGTTCTATTGGTAGTAAGCCCAATCTGGCATTTTACCCGTATTGCGTAAATACTCAACCTATTCTTTTGAAAACATCTTAAAAATCCTTTCATTGTATTATTTATGTAATATTCTGTAGTATTTCTCTATTCAAAGAAAGTATAGCTATATCCAAAATGGATATAGCTATACTCATTATGGTCAAAAGGTGAAAGCTCCATCTTTGTTTACTGTTATAATCATTTCCTCGCGCCTAGGGCGTTCATAGAAGTTATAGCTATTCCCCTAGGTGTTTACAAGGTAGCCTTTCTAGACCAATTCCGCGACGGCTCTATCGTATGAACTTTTACTGCCTATGCCCCATTTCAGCGCATCAACCTTACTTAAAGCAAAGGTATAGCCGTTCTGGTTCTTATTCAGGTAGCACCACAGCTTAAATGATTCGCCCTTTAGGTCGAGCATAGCCGACGATAACGCCTAGAGGTTATACATAGCGTAAAGGTTATTCTTATCACACCGTTCTTTCTCTACGCGCACAGTCTTTTGATTAGGATTCGTTTCATTCATCGGCGGATACCTCTTTCCTATGCTTCTGGTAAGCTCTGGCATTATCCGCGCGAGACAGCCAACGCAGATTTTCAACGCTGTTGTTTGTCTTATCCATATCTATGTGGTCTACGGTGTCTTTCTCTATTGGATTGTCGTTAGGGATAAATGACAATGCTACAAGCTGATGGACTAGGTAGGTTCGGCGGTGTCCGTCCCTAATGTCTACTCTTAAATATCCTCGCTGATTTGAATAAGGCTTTAATAGCCGTGTCCGCTTTCCCTAAAAGCTCTTAACTCTCCCTCGGTTGCTGATGTAATACTTTCCTCGGCGGTCGATAGGTTTCCATTCCTCGCCCTCTAAATCTTCAATAAGGTCTAACGAATACTCCTTACCAAAAGCACGACGATAAAGCGGTTTAATCGCTCTGTATACGCTCTTTCCGTCGGCGGTAGTGAGTTTATACCTCTCACCTTTGCCTTTTCGTATAGGCTGTTTATTTGCCGTTTCTACAATGTCTCCCTACAATGTAATAGCGTAGTCCTCTCTATAGCCTAGCTATTGGAGCGGATAATACTTATTGGTATCTTTCATTCCTTATATCTCCTTTAAGTTTTCTATGATTTCCTATAGGCGCTTCTACTTCTTTTCCCCTAGGTCAAAGTATCCCTTTATCCAGCAGTAAAAGCTATCCTATGATACCTCTAGATATTCAGCTATTTCCTTATAGCTGATGTTCTACAATGCCTTTAGCAGTTTACATTCTTTCCTTAAAATATCGTTCATCTAAACATTTCCTTTCTATCCTTACTACGAAAATCTATAGTAGCACCGCGAAAAAGAATGTCCCGCCCGCGAATTGTCGCTGTCGGCGGGACATTCCTTATTCGATACCAATAGATTACCGCTATTGTATATGAAAATCTTTTCTTATACTTTTAATAGTTTTGTCCTAGGGCGGTAGATAGGCG